>DATAXJ010000018.1:0-298751 GCA_036266795.1 Steroidobacteraceae bacterium
GCTGCGTATTGCGCAGTACCCGTTCATGGCGCTGTTCGCGTTTCTGGTGCCGCGGATGCTCGGGCCGGAGATCTACGGCCGCTACGCCCTGTTCGTCTCGGTCGTGGGACTCACGGCTTCGTTTCTGGACCTCGGAATTACAGAAATATCAGCCCGGCGCATCCCGGAGCTGCAGGCGGAAGGCAGCCACGAAGGCATAATTACGTATTACTCCCGAATGCTCGGCTTCAAGCTTACGCTTGATGTGGCAGTCGTCGCTCTGGCGGCGATGGTGCTTTTTTTCCTGAGACCATTATCCGTGCCGCGGCAGATGCTGGTGCCGCTGCTCATTGTGATCGTCATCAGCGATGTCAGCGCCGCAGCCTATGGATTGATGTTCGGGCTCAACAACGTCTCGTTATGTTCAGCACGGGATCCCCTGCGACGGGCCATCAGCCTTGTCACCGTGATTGTCGGCTATTCATGGTTTGGCCTGCTGGGCGCGCTCTATTCGGCCGTGATCGTCGAGACCCTGCTGGCCGGCCTCTACGTAGGTTTTACGCGCCGCTGGCTGAGCGCGCGGTGGCTGGCGCCGCAATGGCGCTACGTCGCGCCGCTGTTAAGGTATGGCGCGCTGTTCTACCTATCCTGGGGAATTACCAACGTCTGGCAACGGCTGGGAAACTCGCTGATCGGGCTCTTGCAGGGAGACTTCCGCCAGATCGCGCTGTTCGACCTGTCGAACCAAATTTTCCTGACCGCCATCGGCTTCACTTCGTTCCTGATCACCGCGCTGGCGCCCGTTTTTACGCGTCTGCGTCTGGACGGCAAGGATGGCAAGGTCGTCGATTGGTCGAGGAGGATTGTTACTTACAATCTGATGTTGTGCGCCGCGGGTGCGGCGGCGTGGCTGCTGCTGGGCGACACCCTGGTGCCCTGGCTCATCGGGCCGCAGTACCGGGGAATCTACGGGAGCGTGGCGTTACTGCTGTGTGGCGCCTTCCCGATGGCGATCGTGCAATTGGGACTGGCGCTGGCCATGGCCTACGCGCAGCCCATTCGCTATCTGACCTCCTTATGTATAGCCGTCGTGACATTCATCGTCGCGTCCTTGCCATTGATTCCCCGTTTTGGGGCCTTGGGCTGCGCCGCTGCCACGTTAATCTCCTGCATCTGCTGCGCCGTGGCCGTAGGCATCCAGTACCCGAGGTTCGTAGCCCATTCGCTGGGCCCCGGTCTGCGGGCGATTATCGTGGCTGGCGTGCTTCTGCTACCCTGCTGGATATACCGGGGCGGAGGCCTGCGAAGCTGCCTGTTGCTGGTAGCGTTCCTCATAATCTATTCATCGGTCCTGCTGCTCACGCGTGTGATCGACCGCGAGGAGTTGCGGCAGGCCTGGGCGGCCCTGCGGCACCGGGCCGACTGACCCCGCGCGTCGTGCCAATGCCCCGATGGGACCCCACAGCACACTAATCGATGCATCGCCGCCGAGCGGCGGGCACGCCTATCGGCCGGATATCGACGGGCTGCGCGCCATCGCGATCCTCAGCGTCATTGGCTTCCATGCCTTTCCGCGCTGGGTGCCGGGTGGCTTCGTTGGCGTCGACGTATTCTTCGTTATTTCCGGCTATCTGATTTCCGGGCTGATCTACGCGGAGCTGCAGCGCTCGAAATTCAGTTATCAGCGGTTTTATATACGTCGATTCCGGCGCATTTTCCCCGCGCTGCTCGTCGTGCTCGCTGCCGCGCTCGTATACGGATGGTTTGCGCTCGCACCGGACGAATACCGCGAGCTCGGCAGACAGACCGCGGCAGGCGCTGGCTTTGGTGCCAATCTGCTGTTCTGGCGGGAAGCCGGATACTTTGACACGCAGGCCAGCGCCAAGCCGCTGCTGCACCTCTGGTCGCTCGGCGTCGAGGAGCAGTTCTATATAACGTGGCCGATACTGATCGTGCTCGCCTTCCGGCGCGCGCGGATTCTGCCCTGGGTGCTGGGCATCGGCATCGCGGCCAGCTTTCTGCTCAATGTGGTGCTTACTTCTTTGGCCCCCAGCGCCGCTTTCTACCTGCCGTTCGGCCGCTACTGGGAGCTGCTGGCCGGCGCGGCTCTGGCGTACTGGAGCGCCGCCCGTGCACGCTCGCCCACGGCCTTGACGGCTGCGCAGGTGCAGCTGCTGGCATTTATCGGGCTATTGCTGGTCACCATGGCGTTGCTGCTGGAGAAATCATCCCAGCCCTTCCCTGGCTGGTGGGTGCTGCTGCCCGTCGCAGGGACCGTACTGCTCATTGCCGCGCCGTCTGCGTGGGTGAACCGATGGGTGCTGTCCAGCAAGCCGATGGTATTCATCGGGCTGATCAGCTACCCGCTCTATTTGTGGCATTGGGTGCTGCTCTCGTTTGCAAACATCGCGAACCTGGGGCAGCAGACACCACGTCTGTGGCGGTTGGAGGCGATCGGAAGCGCGTTCCTGCTCGCGTGGCTCACCTATCGCCTCATAGAGCATCCCATCCGCTTCAGCAGCCGCCGGGGAACGATGCCGCGGGCGCTGGTCGCGAGCATGTTCGCTTGTCTGGTGCTCGGTATCGTGGTCTACAGTTCTGACGGCGCCGCCTTCCGCGTGCCTACCGCGTTGCGTGGCCTCGCCGCGGACAATTACGACGCGCAGCGAAGCTATTACGAGGACGTCGCCTATCGAGGAGGGCGTTGCTTCATGGCAGCGACGCAGACTTACGAGGACATGGTCTCGCAATGTGTCGATCCGCCCGTTGGAGGTGACCCGCTGGTGGCCCTCTGGGGCGATTCACACGCCGCTTCACTCTATCCGGGATTGCGCGCCAGCAGTGCGCCGCGAGGCTTTCGCATCGCACAGCTGACGGCGAGCGCCTGCCCGCCGCTGCTGGGCGTGTCGCCTCCGGGGCGTCCGCGCTGCCGGCAGTTCAATGACGACGTGCTTGCCGCTCTGGGCAGGCTTCGGCCGCAAATCGTCGTGCTCGAGGCGCACTGGGCCCTCTATGCGAACGGCGCGGAGCCCGTAGCCGATCAGGCCGGGGCACTGCGTAGTACGATCGCAGCTCTGCAGCGGATCGGAGTGAAGCGGATCGTCGTCATGGGTAGTCTGCCGAGCTGGCGCATCAACGAGCCTAGGGTCATTTTCGACATCTGGCGCACCCAGCATGTCCTGCCCGGTCGTAGCGCTGAATTTCTGGATCCGGCCGCATTCAGCGCCGACCGTGCGGTTCGCTCTCAAGTGGCGGGCAGCGGCGCGCTGTTCGTCTCGCCGCTGGGTAATCTCTGCAATGCGAATGGCTGCCTGCTATCCGCCGACGCGCGCGCGGCCGTGCCGATTGCCTGGGACAACGATCATCTGACGCTGGCGGGCTCGAAGCTCCTGGTTGCTCAACTGCTGCCCGTCATCATGGGCGAGCCCGTGTCTCGATCGCAATCGTCTGCCACTCATTCGGAGGTGATGGCCGATCGTCCATAAGCGCCCAGCAATTCGAGATAGTCGTGGACGGGGAGCGCACAGAATGCTTCGACGAAACGGCAGTGGCTGAGCAGGGCACTGGAGCGATATGCATTTAGCCCGAGGGCGGAGTGAATATAGTCGGTGTCGGCGACCTGGGTGCGATAGCGCCCGATGGCCTTCTTCTTGATCTCGACCGTGGAATCGATGTCGACGAAGCAATTCGGGAAAAGCGGTGTCCACACCTCGTAGCCGACGCAGCGGAACTTGAGCCCCGTTCCCTGCACTGCGTCGCGCAGCAGGTAGCTGGCGGCGCGGTGGTCCGGATGCTCTTCGAGAAAGAACGGCAGATAAACGACATCCGGCCGGATCCGCAGCAGGTGCTCGCGCAGTCGAACATCCAGGCCAGGTGTCCGGGCGACCTCACCGTCCGCGGCATCCAAATAGAGGATATCGTGGATGTCGAGCTCAGCGAGCGCCGCGACGGCTTCGCGTCTGCGCAGCTGGCCTATTGATGTCGTCTGGGCGGCCCCTGCGTCTACGTCTGGCGGCATCACTCCGGGGCCGTTGCCGTCGGTCAGGAAGACGACGGTTACGGTAGCGCCCGCGGCAATCTGCCGTGCCAGTGTTCCGCCGCAGCCGATGACTTCATCGTCCATGTGAGGCGCAAGCACCAGTACGGTTTCGGCTTGCGGATTCCAGACCAGCGCGGAGCGGTTGTAGAGCTTGGCAGTCAGCAGCAGACCTTGAGTGCCCAGCCAGGGCCGCGCGGCCTTACTGAGATATTTGAGCAAGGAACGTGGAATGAGCTTCATCGATTCGGAGCTGCGCTGAGCGTGAGGATTATGTAGCGTTTCGAGTGCGGCTGCTGCTGCCCACATGCGCGAAAAGCTCAGCAATCACCCACCCGATAATAGTGCCATGCCGCGCGCCCGGCGGTAAAGTTGATGGAATGATTCGCACTGGTATTTGGTTCGTGGCGGCGCCGCTGGCTTTATGTGCGTGCGCCTCGGTTCCCGCCCGGCATGCGGCGCAGCCGGCCGCGCCGTATCCGAGCGGCCGCACGATCGCCGCGGTAAGCTGGCTGTTTCCCACTGGCAGCGCACGGCGGCGCGCTATAGGCAGCGACCTGTGGCCCTGCACGTGGGCCATGGATGACGATTTGTATTGCGCCTGGGGAGACGGCGGAGGATTCGACGGCAATGATGACCGTATCGGTCGCGTGAGCCTGGGGTTCGCCAGAGTCCATGGCACGCCCGGTGCAGACGGCACGGGCTTCCAAGGCAAAAATGTGTGGGGACAATTGCCGTACGCGCAGGTGCAGGCCGATTTCGGTGGCAAAGTGGACAGCCTGATCGCTGTCGCAGGGTCGCTGTTTGCGATCGGCGGATTCTGGACCTCCGCCAATTCGGCGGATCCGGCGCATCATGGCGAGGCCGGACCGCTCAAGGCGCTATTGCGCTCGGACGACGGGGCGAGATCCTGGTCGATTGTCTCGACTTCCGCGGCATTCTCGACCGGGTCGTTCCTCGACTTCGGTCGCGACAACCGCGACGGTCACGGCTACGTATATATCTATTACCAACGCGCCGGAGAAGCGGATCGCTTCTATCTCAAGCGGATCCGGGAAGACCGGCTCGCCGCGCGTGCGCCGCGCGACAGTGACCTGCAATACTGGCAGCGTGCGCATCGGCTGATTTATTCCACCATCTGGTCATCACGGGAGGCGGACGCGAGTCCGGTATTCTTCGACCCGCGCGGTGTTCTGACGCAGTTCGTCGTGTATGACGCCCGTCTCGATCGCTACCTGTTGACGATCGGTCACCACCCGCAGGGCAATGCCGCGACCGGCTCGGCAGGACAAATTGGATTGTTCGAGGCCGCCCATCCGTGGGGTCCGTGGAATACCGTAGGGTACTACGACGATTGGGATGGCATCTCGGCGCGCGATGACGGCGACTTTCTGGGACTGCACATTCCGTCGAAGTGGATCAGCGCGGATGGTGCCTCTTTCTGGGCGGTATTTTCCGACGTGGGCGCCTATGATGCGTTCAATCTCGTCAAGGGCGCGTTGTCCGTCAGACACCGTTGGTGGCAAATCCGATGAAGCGCGATCTGCGGGCACTGGCGGATGGCGAGTTCGACGTGCTTATTCTCGGGGGAGGAGCCTTCGGCGCTGCCGCGGCGTGGGATGCGACGCTGCGGGGATTGCGGGTTGCGCTGCTGGAACAGGCGGATTTCGGCGGTGGCGCATCCGCCGAGTGCTTCAAGATGGTTCACGGCGGCATCCGCTATCTGCAGCATGCGGACTTGCGCAGGTTGCGGGCATCGTGCCGTGAGCGCAGCGCGCTGCTGCGCATTGCTCCGCATCTGGTGAAGCCACTGCCGATCATCGTGCCGACCTTTGGCAGGGGGCGGCAGGGCAAGGCGCTGCTCGGTGCGGGAATGTATGTGTACGACGCGTTGACGCTCGGCCGGAACGCTGGGATCGCCGACACGGAGCGCAGGATAGCCGGCACGCGCTTTTTGAGCCGCTCGGAGCTGCTGCAGCTCTTTCCGGAGCAGCGACATGCGAGCCTCACCGGCGCCGCGGTATTCGAGGACGGCCAGATGTACAATCCGGCGCGCCTCGTGCTGGCCTTCGTGACTTCCGCGGCCAGCAAGGGCGCAGTGGCGGCAAATTACGTCCAGGCGCAACGCCTGCTCTGGAGCGGCAATACGGTGCGAGGCGTCGAGGCGCTCGATAGCCTGAGCGGCGAGCGATTCGAGGTGCGGGCCCGTTTGACGCTCAATGCCGCGGGCCCCTGGGCCGAATACCTGCTGCAGGACCCGGATCGATTCGGGCACCATAAGCGCGGTCACTTCTCGCGTGACGCATACTTCATCATCGATCGTCGGCCGCGCTCGCCCTATGCCCTGGCGGTTCCCGGGCATAGCCGCGACCGCGATAGCCTCGTGAACCGTTCCGCACGTCATCTGTTCGCGGTGCCCTGGCGTGACTACACGCTCATTGGCGTCTGGCACCGCCCCTTCACCGAGCGTCCCGATACCGCGCAGATCGAGGAAGCGGAACTCGAGGCCTGGATCGACGAGATGAATCAGTCGCAACCCGCCTTGCAACTGCGGCGCGAAGAGGTCTGCTATACATGCTGCGGTCTGGTGCCCTTTGGCAGTGGCGAGGCGACGCTCAATGAGCTGAGCTTCGGCAAGGAATCGCGCTTCATCGACCATCGGCGCGTCCATGGCGTAAACGGACTGCTGACATTGATCGGCATACGCTTCACGACTGCTCGTGGCGATGCTGCCCACGCGCTGGATCTGTTGATGCAGCAATGGGTCGGTAGCGCACCCGCTCGGGCGCGCACCGATCAGGTTCGCCTGGCCGGAGGAGATATCGAAAATTTCGCGGCGTTGCTGGCGAGCGCACTGGCGGTGCGGCCGCCGACGCTGTCCGCGCGGACGATCGAGGCTCTAATGCATAACCATGGAACGGCGTACCGCGAGATCCTGAAGCTCGCAGCAGATCCGCAACAACAGGGCACATTGGCGGGCAGCGACACGCTGATCGCCGAGGTGGCGCACGCGGTGCACGCCGAAATGGCCTTGACGCTGGAGGACGTGGTACTGCGCAGAACCGATCTCGGCTCGGGATCGCACCCCGGTCGTGCTGCGCTCGAGCAGGCGGCAGACCGCATGCAAAAGCTCCTCGGATGGTCCGTCCAGCGCCGCGATCGCGAGCTGCAGGCGACGGAGGCCTGTCTGCGACGTCATCACGCCGCATGCATCGATGACCGATCGGTGAGCAGCGGCGCGGTGGCCTCCCTATGAAGCTGCTGATCACAGGCGGTACCGGCTTCATCGGCTCGCGACTGGCGCTGCAGGCTCGAGGGCGCGGGATCCAGGCGGTCGTGGCAGGGCAGGTCAACGGAACCGCAGAGAAGGCGCGCGCGCAGGAATTGAAGGCGAGCGGCGTCGAAGTCGCTGAAGGATCGCTGCAGGACCCCCAGTATGCTGCGACGGTCACGCGTGGCTGCAACGTCGTGGTGCATCTGGCGGCCGCGCAGCACGAATCAAACGTGCCCGATGCCTATTTTCGCGCCGTCAATGTCGATGCCACGCGCACGCTACTGCAGGCGAGCGCTGCCGCGGGAGTGACGCGTTTTGTGTACGGCAGCACGATCGGCGTGTATGGCGCTGTCGGTGCGCAGCCGGTCGACGAGGACTCCCCAGCCCGCCCCGCCAACATCTACGGCCGCACCAAACTCGAGGCCGAGGGCGTCGTACGCTCATTCGACGCCCTGCCGAACTGCATCGTACGCATCTCGGAGACCTATGGGCCTGGCGACTTCCGTCTGCTCAAGCTGTTTCGGGCCCTCGAGCGCGGCCGCTTCATCATCATCGGCAGCGGCGACAATCGCCACCAGCTGATCCATGTGGCGGATCTCGTGCAGCTGCTGCTGCTCGCCGCGGAGCACCCGGGCGCGGTCGGGCAGACCATTCTTGCAGTTGGACAGGAGGTGCTCACGACTCGGCAGATGGTGGCGCAGGTCGCGCGCGCGGTAGGCGGGCGCGCGCCACGGGTGCGAGCGCCACTATGGCCGTTCCTGGCCCTGGCGGTCGGTATGGAAGTGACGCTCAAGCCCCTCGGGATATCGCCGCCACTGCATCGTCGCCGGCTGGATTTCTTTCGAAAATCGTTCGTCTTCGACACGCTTCGTGCGCAGAAGCTGCTGGGCTTCGCACCGCGCGTGCCATTCACCGAAGGTGCCGCGGAAACTGCTGCCTGGTACCGGCAGCACGGCTATCTAGGCGGCTGAGGGAAGCGGCCGCGTCTGTCTCAGGCAGGGCGCACGCCGAGCGCCGCGATCTTCTTGGACAGAATGCGCACTTTCTTGCCATACAGAACGAACACGATGCGCTGAGCGAATTCCATCAGGCCGGTGGCTATGAGACCGACATAGTTGAGCGGATTCTTCCAAAAGACGTACAGGCGCAGCGCGAAGGGCTTGATCTGATGGAAACCGCCGAGCTCGAGCAGCTGCCCGAGACTGTGCTCGGTGACGTTGTAGAAATGATCGATGTTGTGGGCCAGGTTCTCCGAGCCGACGAGTGGATTGGCGCCGTTCATCGCATAAACGATTACACGACCGCCAGGGCGCAACGCGCCGCGGCAGAGGCGCAGAAAATCCACGGTCTCGTCCAGCGTCAGATGATTGAGTTCCTGCTCCGGGACGATGACGTCGAAACCACCATCCTGGTGCGCCCCCAGATAGGGAAAGGCCTCCGCCGCGTGACACGGCAGCCCTCGCCGCTGCGCGTACTGCACCTTGGCGCCATCCGAGTCGATACCGATCACATTATGGTATCCAAGCTGATGGAGCAGGTTGACCAAATATCCCGGTCCACAGCTTATGACCAGAATGCGCGCCTCGCGCTCCGACGGCAGGTGCGGCAGGTAGTTTGCCCGGTAATAGGCACTGAAGCTGCGGTAGCCGCTTTCGACATCCGTGGGGGCTTGCCAATAGGAATCAAAGGGCTCGAGCCGTGCCGCGAGCTTGCGATGCCCCGGATCGTGGCGAAGCGACGCGACCTCGGCGGCGGCAGAATTGCTGGCTGGGGACATATCGCGCTCCTGGCGTCCCACGTGTATTGTATGGCGACAGTATCGGCCTCTGTATGGCCCTGTGACAAGCCGGTCGCAGCCGATCCGACCGCGAGCAGCCACTGAGCCCTTTAGTCTTCATGGACATTCTCTTTTGCAACTACGAGTATCCCCCGCTCGGCGGCGGAGGTGGCGTCGTGATGGCCGCTCTGGCGCGCGAACTCGCGCGCCGGCATTCCGTGACGGTGCTCACCTCCGGCAGCGGCGCTCTGCCACGCGAGTCGGTCGAACAGGATGTGCGCGTATTGCGCGTGCCGGTGTTCGCGCGGCGCCAGCGTGCCGTGGCGAACAATCTCTCGATGCTCGCGTACCTGCCGATGGGCGCGGTACGTGGCTGGCGCCTGCGTCGCGCCAGCTTCGACGTGGTCAACACGCATTTCGTCGTGCCGAGCGGGCCTCTTGGAGGCTGGCTCGCGGCGAGGCTCGATGTGCCCAATGTGCTCACCGTGCACGGCGGGGATCTGTACGACCCGAGTAAACGCAGCTCGCCGCATTTGCACTGGTGGCTACGGGCGCCGATACGTGCGCTGCTGCGGCGGGCGGATCGAGTCGTCGGTCAATCGCGCGACACGCTTTCGCGGGTGCAATCCATTTACGGCGTGCAGCGTCGCGTCGAGCTCATTCCGCTGGGTATCGAACGGCCACCGAGATCGGAGCCCATGCCGCGCGCATCCTTCGGGTTGCCGCAGGATGCCTTTGTGCTGGTGACGGTCGGGCGGCTCGTGGCGCGCAAGGCCGTGGAGCAGTTGTTGAAGATGCTTGCTGGGTGCGAGCGGCCCGATGTGCATCTGCTGGTGATAGGGGAAGGTCCGCAGGGCGAGGCGCTACGCGCCCAGGCGGACGCTCTGGGACTGCAGCAACGCGTGCATTGGATGGGTCAGGCCGATGAGCAACGCAAGTTCCAGGCGCTGGCGGCCGCTGACATCTTTGTGTCGACGAGCCAGCATGAAGGCTTCGGCCTGGTATTTCTGGAGGCAATGGCCTGCGGTTTGCCGGTCATTTGCTACGATCGTGGCGGGCAGACCGATTTCCTGCGCAGCGGCGAAACCGGGATGCTCGTGGCGCTGAACGATCTGGAATCCTTCACGCGGGCCCTGCACCAGCTGCACGGCGATGCGCAGCTGCGCCAACGGATGGCGCAATCCAATCGCGAGCGAGTCGAGGCCTATCTGATCGATCGCTGTGCGCAGCAGTACGAAGCACTCTTCGAGGACGCGATAGACCAGCACGCGCGGCGACCTCAGCGTCGCCCCGCCTCGCTGGGCGCACGCTGAGCCATGTGCGGAATTGCCGGCATTCTCCACCCGGACTCCGAGGTCCGCGCGCGTATCAGGCCCATGCTGGACGTTTTGAGGCATCGCGGTCCGGACGGTGAGGGCTGCAAGGACATCGGTGGCGCGGTGCTGGGACACCGTCGCCTCTCGATCATCGATCTGGAGGGAGGGCGCCAGCCGCTGTGCAATGCCGCCGGCACCCTCTGGCTGGTGTGCAACGGAGAGATCTACAACTACGCGGAGCTGCGCTCGCAACTGGAGGCGCGCGGGCACCGCTTCCTGACCCATAGCGACTGCGAGGTCATCATCGGGCTCTACGAGCAGTACGGCGATCGACTGCTGGAGCATCTGCGCGGCATGTTCTCGTTCGCGCTGTGGGATGTGAAACGACGGCGGCTGCTGGCCGCACGGGATCATCTGGGTCAGAAGCCGTTCTTCTACACCGATGTCGCCGGTTGCTTCGCGTTCGCTTCCGAGATCAAGTCACTGCTGGCATACGAGCCGGCGTTGCGCGAGCTGGATCTGCAGGCGCTGGAGCAATATCTGGCGCTGCGCCTGATTGCTCCTCCGCTGACGATGTTCCGCGGCGTCCACAAGCTGCCGCCCGGGCACAAGCTGGTGCTCGAGCACGGCGCGGCGCCCGTCGTCAGCGCTTACTGGGATTTGAGATTCACGCCGAAGATCCAGGGTACTGAAGAGCAGCTGGTCGACGCGCTCGAGGAACGCATCGACGAGGCTCTGCGTTTGCATCTGGTCAGCGATGTAAAGGTGGGTGCCTTTCTGAGCGGCGGACTCGATTCGAGTCTGCTGGTCGCGATGCTCTGCAAGCGTCTCGGAAGGCGTGATCTGCCGACCTTCACGCTCGGGCTGGCGTATCGCCGTTTCGACGAAGCGCCGTTCGCACGGCTGGTGGCGCAGCAGTTTCACACGGAACATCACGAGCAGACCATCCAGCCGAGTTTGCTCAGCCTGCTTCCGGACCTCGTCTGGCACCTGGACGAGCCGTCCGATCCGTTGTCGTTGTGCGCCTACCAGGTTTCGGAGCTGGCAAGCCGCCACGTCAAGGTCGTCATCGGCGGTGATGGCGGCGATGAGCTGTTCGGCGGTTACGACCGCTACTACGGCAACTTGTACGCCGGTCTGTACAGCCGCATCCCCGCCTCCGTACGCCGCTATGTGGTGGGTCCCTGCGTACAGATGGTGCCCGAATCCGGTTGGTACAAGAGTGTCGGACATCAGCTACGCTGGTTGCAGCGCTTGTCATTCCTGGACGGCGGCGCGCGCTACGCAGCGAGCCTGTCGTATTTCTACTTCGACGAAGAGCGCCGCGCCCAGCTGCTGAGTGCACGCGCCCGTGAGCAGCTCGAGGGCAGCGATGCCACGCGCGCGCTGCGCGATCCATTTGATTCGCTCGATGCGGACACCGCCGACCGCATGCTGTATACCGACAGCAAGGTGCGGCTGCCTGATCATCCCGTGATGATCACCGATAGGATGTCGATGGCGCATGGCCTGGAGGCGCGCAGTCCCTTCATGGATCATCGACTCGCGGAATTCGCCGCCAGCCTGCCCTGGACTGTAAAGATCCGAGGGCGTCAGCTGCGCATCATCCAGCGCAAGCTCGCCGAGCGCTATCTGCCGCCGCAGGTACTCGAGCGGCCCAAGCAGGGGTTCTCCTCGGCGCTGCCATACCTGTTGCGCCAGGAGTACCGTGTGCTGTGCGACCGATATCTTCGCGACGCCGAGCTGGTGCGCGCGGGAATCTTCGAGGCGAGCAGCATCGAACGGCTGCTCAGCGAGCACTTTGCCGGCCGTTCCGATCATGGTAACCGTCTCTGGTTGCTGATCAATTCCGAGATCTGGTATCGCATGTTGATCTTGCGGCAGCCGCGCGAGGATCTTCGGATCACGCCGCTGGCCCGGCTGGATGCGGCGGCCTGAACGACCGCCTCGCAATCCCAATGAAGATCGGCATCATGTTGCGGCATTACGACCAGCACGGCGGGGGTGTACGCGTCTATACGCATCAATTGCTGCGTGCACTGCTGGATCTGGACAGTGGGCACGAGTTCGTATTCTTGTACAGAAATCCATCGCTGGTCGGCACGTACGCCCACGATGCGCGCGTCACGGAGGTCGCCTCTGGCAGCTCACACGTCGTGCTTTGGGATCAACTGGAAGTTCCCAAACTGGTGAGACGGTGCGGCATCGATGTGCTGTACAACCCGAAGTACTCCATACCGCTCGGTGTCGCATGCCCCAGTTGCTGGGTATGTCATGGGCTCGACTGGTACGTGATGCCCTGGGCATCGCGCCGCATCGACCGGTTGAGCCACAAGTACCTGGTGCCGCGCTACGCGCGCAAGGCCGATGCTATCATTGCTGTGTCCGAGGTCACTCGAAAGCACGTGCTCGAATATCTTCACGTGCCCGCAGGCAAGGTCCATACCATCTATTCCGGCGTCGATGACGCCTTCCGTCAGCCTCTCGATGCGGCTGCCGGACGCTCGCTGCGCGAGCGCTATCAATTGCCAGAACGGTTCGTGGTGTATTCCGGGGCGATCTACCCGCCAAAGAACTTCACGCGACTCGTGCAGGCATACGCGCAAGTCGGACCGCAACGGGGCGTATCGCTGGTGATCGCCGGTGGCGAGAATCGCTTCCTGTCGGAGCACGAGCTGAGGGTGCCGGAGCAGCTTGGTCTGGGAAACTGGGTCCGTTGGCTCGGTTGGGTAGAGCCGGCGCTGCTGCCGACGCTGTACCAGCTGTCGCAGGGCCTGTTGCTGCCGTCGCTGTTCGAATCCTTCGGCTTGCCGGTGGCAGAGGCGATGGCCGCGGGGTGTCCGGTGCTCACGGCCGATTGCTACGGCACCAAGGAGGTCGCCGCGGACGCCGCGCTGCTGGTCAATCCAGAGTCGGTCGAGGACATTGCCGGGGGACTTTCGCGCCTGATCGAGGACGAATCGTTGCGAGCACGCCTGGCGATCGCAGGACGAGAGCGTATGAAAGGAACTACCTGGCGGCGATGCGCCGAAGAGACACTAATGGTGCTTGAGAATTTGGTTGCAGCGCGGCGCGCAACAGGCTGATTGTTTAACTTAATTCGTCGTGTTATTGGGGTGGCCGCGGACCAAGCCGCCAAGCCTAGCCTGAGCCGTCCATTTCAACTGTGCGCGTCGTCTATAACTGGCGCCTGCGCATCGTCCAAGCCATAATCATCGCGAGCGTCGCGCTCATCAGTCTCCGGCGACAAAGCTTCGCCGGCTGGGATAACCAGCTTCACGGTCAGGAAAACGCAGGCATCGCAAAGCGCCGCCGTAAACTACTTGGATACTCTCGCCCAAGCCCATGCTCCGGCCGTGCTGCTGGTCGGACCCTACGATCCGCACTGCGGGGAATACACCTTTCTCGCTCCACCGCTGGGGGTCTGGCGTCTGGCCGGCGTGCTCCAAGCCGCCGGCGTGTATACGGAAGTATTCGACCCCAATTGCTGTGCGGGCACGCCACGGCGCGCATTGGAACGCGAGCTGTCGCGACGGCGCTGGGATGTGATCGGGATCTCCACCACCGGCATGACACTACGCTTCGATCTGGAGCTCGCCCATCTGGCGCGGCGGTTCGCACCAGACGCGCTGCTCATCGCCGGCGGCATGGAAGCGACCTTCCGTCCCGAACGGATGTTCGAGCTCGGTCCCTTCGATCGCGTGGTGCTCGGCGAGGGTGAGCGGCCGCTGCTGGAACTGACGGATCGCTTGCGCATCGGCGCTCCAGTCAGCGGCATTGCCGGCTTCGCCGAGCGAAGGCCTGACGGTGGCATTCACCGACTCACGCAGCGGGCGCTGTCGCAGGCGGAGCTGCGCGAAGCGATTTTTCTGACGCCCTACGAGCGCATGCCCTATCGCGCCTATTGGGAGCGGCTGGAGCAGGCCTACGGGGTCGGTGCGCTGCCCAGCAAGGCGGCGCGCGAGGCCAGCCTTGCCGAGATCCGCTCGGTGCGCCTGATCACGCTGAACTACTGTCCGATGGCCTGCAGCTTCTGCTCGTCCACCAATTTCCTGCACGAGGCTCAGGGGAGCATCGCTGCCGTAGCGCGCCTCGAGCCGGATGAGTGCCTGCGCATGATCGAGCGCATCGTCGCCGCTCATCCTACCGTCAGGACCATCATTTTCCAGGACGACATCTTCGTCTTCACGAAGGACAAACGAGTACTGCCGCTGTGCGATGCCATCGTCGACGCGAAGCATCGCGGGCTCATCCCGGCGCAACTGCAGTTCATCAGCACCAATCGCATCGATGCGATGACCACGGAGCGCTTGTCGGCGTTGCGTCGTGCCGGATTCCGCGTGCTCGGATTCGGCGTAGAGAATTTTTCGCCTCAGGTGCTGCGCGAGTTCAACAAGGGACACATCCACGAATACATCGAGCCAATGCTCACTGCCGCGCGGCAGCTCGGCATCACTCCCTTTCTCGATCTGATCCTGACTTCCCCACACGGTAAGCTGGAGGATCTGGCCACGACACTGCGCGAGGCGCACCGATGGTTGCGCGCAGGGTGCGAGATCGGCATGTATCCGTACATCATCCCGTTTTCGGGCGCCGCGCTGGCCCGGGACGCAGCGTTGCTGCCGCATACGCAGTTTGAGCGCCACCGGGTCGCCGGGACCGAGATCGAATTCGAGCAGGCCTCCAAGATCCTGCCCATCGATCCGATTGCGCGCACGGCGATCACGCGCATCGAGACGCTGTTCGAAGCGCGACTCGCGCAGCTACGACATATCGCGCCGCACGTTCCGTCGCGCGTGCGCTCTTTGATCTGGCTGCAGAGCGCACTGCCCGTCATGGCCGAGTCCGGATATCCGATTGCCGACGCCGGAGAGCTGCAAGCGCAGCTGACCGCATGGCTGCCGCGCGAGCGGCTCGAGCAAGCGCGGGCCGCGGCGGTCCTCGCATGAAGACCCGCGCCGCATCGCCGCTGTTCACTCCGCTGCTGGCCTGCGCGTTGCTCGCCGGCTGGATCGCGCTGGCTGCGGCGGGCGATCAGGGTCGCAACTTCTCGGTGCTGATCGCGGTCCTCGCCAACTTCGTCGTCTACACCGACGCGGCCGACCTGCTGCTGCGGCTGTATGCGCGCCGTCGCCATACCGGCGCGAGCACCGTTGAGTTATCGATCGATCTGACAGCCGCTTCGGCGGCAGCCACCCGCCGGTTGGTGCCGACGCGGCCCTACGCGATCGTCGCCTCGATCCACAATCTCGACAGCCACTCGCAGCTCGATGACTTCATGGAAGCGCTGTCGCGCTATCGGGACCGGGTCTGGCTGCTCAGCGATGGGTCGACGGACGATACCGTGGTGCGTTTGCGGCAGGCTGGCTGGCGTTGCTTCGAGGAAACCATCAACCGTCGCAAGCCCGCGGCACTGCGCCGGCTGCTCGAGCAGCTGCCGTCGCATATCGAGACCGTGATGGTCATAGACCCGGACTGCCGTATCCGCGTGCGGGGCGAGGGCAGCAGTGTCGACCTGGACCGCTATGTCGGCGACTTCCAGCAGTCGGGTGCTGCCGCTGTGTGTCCGCGGCTGATGATCGAACCGGACGGATTTCTCACCCGCTTCCAGGCGTTCGAGTACGCGCTGGGCTTCCGCATCGGGCGGCGCAGTCTGTCGGACTTCAGCATCACCTCGGGTGTCTCGCTGTATCGCCGTTCGGCCCTGGATCTGGCGCTGCAAGACCATTCGCTATCGGTGTACGCCGAGGACCTGGAGAATGCGTTGATCCTGCTGAGCGCCGGCGAGCGCGTCTACTATGACGGCCGGCTGGTCATCAGCACCGAAGGACCCGGTTCCTGGCGGCGATGGTTCTCGCAGCGGGTAGGCTGGTACTACGGCTTGCTCAAGGTGTACACCGAGCGCTTCGCGGAGATCCGTCGGATCAGGCGCCGGGCACCGTTTGCGCTGTATCACTATATTTTCTATATGGGTGTGCTCACCCTGGGTTTGCATGCGGTCAAGATGCTCGCGACCGCGCTGTTGCTGGTGAGCCTGGTGAGTGGATTCGATCACCTGTTTGCGGCCGGGTTGCTGCCGCAGAGCTCGGTGATCAATCCGTTGTACTTCGCGACCGCTGCGGGCTGCTATCTCACGCTCTGTATCATCGCCCTGTTCACGATCGTGCCACGGGACGAGCGGGCCTACGTCGCGCCGATCGTGCCGCTGTACCTGCTCTACACACTCATCCACGTGATACCGATGAGCCTGGGGTTCATCAACTGGGTGACCGCGCGGCTCTGGGGACGCCGTGTGTACCGCGACCACTACGAGCCAGGCGACAGCTTCGATGCGCTGCGCGAGGCGAGCAGTCGTACGGCCATGCTGCTGCGGCGCCAACCGGATAAAGTGGCATGAACGCGCCGGGGCTGACATTGCAGCAGGCGCCGGCGGCGTACTGGGAAAGTCGCGCGCAGCGCTTCGCGGGCGAGGGGCAAGGGTTGGCGGCGGTATGCTCCTACGGAATGCCGCGCTTCTACAACCACATGATTCAACTTACGCAGCGCCTCGCACTCGGCCCGTGGCTGCGCGTGCCTGCGGGCACGCGCGTGCTGGACCTGGGCTGTGGCGTCGGCCGCTGGAGCCGGCTGCTCGCGGCGCGGGGTGCGCAGGTCACTGGCCTGGATCTGAGTCCCACCATGCTCGAGGTGGCAAGACAGCGAACCGAGGCCGCCGGTCTCGCGGCGCAGTGTCGCTATCTGGTCGGCGACCTGGGGGATGTCAAGACACACGCGGCGCTGGCGGAGCACGGGCTTTTCGACCGCGTGCTGGTCGTAACGGTGCTGCAGCATGTACTCGACCCCACGCGACTGCAGGCGGCGGTGAGCGCCATCGCGCGGCGACTGGCGCCCGGCGGCCGCGCCCTGGTGCTCGAGGCGGCGCCCCTGCGACGCACGCGCCGTTGCGACTCGGCGATCTTCATGGCGCGTTCGCGCGAGGAATATCTGCAATTATTCTCGGCAGCCGGGCTGCAGGTGCGCTCGGTCCACGGCGTCGATCCGGCGCCGTTCAAGACCTGGCTCCTGCCGCACCTGAAACGCCTGCCACGGCCGGCGGCGCTGGGCGCACTGGCCGCCGCCAGCATCGCATCATTGCCGATCGACATGATGTGCGGACGGCGAGCGGTCGATGCCTCGTGGCATGCGCTGTTCGTGCTCGGGCACGCCGGGGAGAACTGACATGGCAGCTCGAACCCGTTCCGTGCTGAGCATCGTCGTGTTGTTGATCGTGGCTGGTTTCGCGCTGCTCGGCCGCTGGTACGCCGGACATCACACGCAATCTGCGCTCGCGCCATCGGCATTCACCGTCGCGGTCACCTCGAGCGCCGATCGAGGTCCCGGCACACTGCGCGAGGCGCTGTTCGTGGCCGATGCGGCACCGGCGGCGGCAAACGTCGTGATTCGCGTCGCCAGCATCGCGCTGCAGAGCGCACTGCCACCGATCGTCAACCCGCACGGCACGCAGGTGCAGGCCCCGCCTGGAGGGGTGCAGATCGATGCGAGGGCAATCGCGCCCGGAAGCGCGGTGTTCGACATAGACAGCGAGCACGTATCGCTCGATGGAGTGTCGATACATCAATGCGCCGGCACTGCGATCCTGGTGCGGGCATCTCTGTTCCGTCTGACGGCCTCGACGATCAGCGCCTGCGACGTGGGCGTGGAAGTGGCTGCCAATGCCAACGAGTTGGCATTGGAAAACGACCGCTTCGAGTCCAATCACGTCGGCATCCGCTTCACCAGCAGCAGTCGCGATTCGCAGATCGTCAAGAACGAGTTCAGCGCCAACACCACGGCGGGTCTGTGGTTGGTCGCGAGCCAGGCGCAGCCCGCTGCCGATCCGATCAGCGTGCACGACAACCAGTTCAACGCCGACGCCACCGATGTGGTGGTTGGCAACGTGCCGGCTCTCGTGGAGAACAACGATTTCACCGCCGTGCGCGACGCGGCCGTACACGTGATCGGCGCTGGCACCGTGGTGCGCAACAATCGGATCACTACCGGCGCGGCCGCGGGCATCCTCGTGGAGAACGCGCGCGGGGCGGTGATCGATGGCAACGAGCTCGATCATCTGGCCGGTTACGCGATTCTGGTCCGCGGCTCGGCCGATACGCTGGTGCGCTCGAACCGCATCCAAAGCTGCGCCTATGGAATGGCCTTCGTGCTGGGGGATCGGCAGCAGCCCAATTCGGCGCTCGATAACTCGCTCATCGATCTGAAGTACAACGGCATCGACGTGATCGGAGAGTCGCCGATCCTGCGGCGCAACCAGGTACTGGAGGCGCGCGCGCTGCCGCTGCACGTGCAGGATTTCACCTCACCGGGCGGTACCTTGGTTCGCGCTCAGCCGCTGCTCGAGCGCAACTCCTTCCAGACCACCAAAGCGTCGAGTCCGGTGGCTGGTACCGCGGCTGCACAAACGGCGCCGCACTGAGTACCCATGGACGCAACGCTTACATCGGCAGGACTGTCGCCGCCGGCGGACTGGGGGGACTCTCGCGGCAAGCTGCTGGAGGACACCTGGCTGCTGACGCTGTTTGCCGCGCTGCTGGCCACCGCGTTGCCCTGGTTCGTCAGCGCCTTCCAGATCGATTTCGCGGCGGCGACCTGGGCGCTGCTGGGGCTCGGCGTGATCTATGCTGCGCTGGCACTGGTCGGCAACATGGAGGGCGCGAGTCCGGCGACCCGCCGCCGGCTGGCCACGCTGCTGCATGCCGGCGGCATCATCGCGCTCGGGTTTCTCTGGCAGCGCTGCGGAGCGCTGCAGAATCCGGTATTCCTGGTTTCCTTCGTGCTGCCGGTGATCGGCGCGAGTGCTCTGTCGCGCTGGCATCCCTATACCAGTGCGCTGCTGGCGGTGCTCGTGGTGCTGGGGGTGGCAATCGTTCAGGCGCCGGAACTGCGCTGGTATGCGGGTGGGGTGAACGGCGTCGATCGCTGGTTGAGCGGTCTGCTCGGGCAGGCGCTGTCGAATGCCTCCGGGGGTGGCGTGTTTCCCGGCTTCTATGCGCCGGTGAAGTACGACGTGGTGCTGCTCGAGGTGTTCGCGGTGTTGATTCTGGCCTGCGGAGCGGCCGCCGAGTCGCTGGGCAATGCGTTCGACAAGCTGCTCGAGCATCTGCGGGTCGCGCGCGGCGACGCGACACGGGCGCAGGAGATGTGGGCGCGACTCGTGCAGCAACTACCGCTGCCGGCGCTGCTGGTGGAATTGGACACGCGCCAAATCATACTGTCGAGCAAGACGCTCGCGCCGTTCTGGCGGGACGACGAAGCCCTTGTCGGCCAGCCACTGTTCGATGTGCTCAAGCTCGGCTACCCGGAACGATTGCAGGAGCAGTTGGGCGCCGAGGGGGGCGCGGCCTGTTCGGTGATGCTACATGCGGGTGCGGAGCTGCGAATGGGACGAATCCACGTGCGGCACCTTCCCTTCGAGGGCAGACGGCTGGCGCTGCTGCTGATAGAGGACATCAGCGATACGTTTTTAGCGGCGGCCGCGCTGGATGCCGAGGAGCATGCGGTACTGGTGATCAATGCCAGTGGGCGGGTGGTCGTGGGCAATCGCACAGCGCGCGCACTGCTCCCCGAGGTTTCGGTCGGCTGCGAGGCTAGCCGCGTGCTCTCGCGTGGCAACGGCAGCTCGGGCGCAGCCCCGTCGCGCTGGTGGGAGCCGGGACTGACGGGCAGGCGTCGCCTGCATGTGGCGCTGGCACGCGGGGCGTACCTCGCCACGTGCACAGCGGTGGCGCTGCCTGGCGAGGCCGAAGCAGTGTATGTGGTCGCTTTCGCCCCGCTGCTGCCTGCGGGGGTCAGGGCTGAGACGGTTGCGCCTAGTGCGCTGGGGTTGCCCGGATGAAGTTGCGCTGGACCTCGTGGCTGACTGCGTTGCTGCTGGCAAGCTTGGGCTGGTCAGTCGATTGCTCGGCTCAGAGCGCGGGTTCGAACGCGACTACCTCCTCACCGCCACCGGCACCGGCAGCCGCACCGGCGGCCACCTGGCAGCCCGACGACCGGCTGATCATCAGTGCGGACGGCGCCACGCTGACGGGCACCAGCGGCGGTGGCGGCGGCAGTGTGACGTACCTGCACCAGCCGGGCCCCAATTCGCTGCTGGGGGTCGCCTCGGAGTACCAGCGCCTGGCGGGCGCGGATTGGACCTTCGTTTCATTGAACGGCTCGTACGGCAACGCTTTGACCGCGAACACCCGCTGGATCGTCCACGGCGACGTGCACGAGGGCATCGGCAATTCGCAGGCGGGTGTCAACAACTCGCAGGCATTCCATTACGATATCGAGGCCGGAGGTCTCGGCCTGAGTCTGCCGTACGGTGTATCGGTGGATGCCGAGGAGCGGCAGTTCGACGTCGACACCACTCACGGCAGTCTGCCCAAGGCGACGCTGGCGAAAGCCTGGGGGCGCCACGTGCTGACGACGGTCGCCTACGCGCGATCCTACGGCGGCAATCTCGACACCCAGTACGAGATGGCGCGCGTTGACATCTACGGCCCGGGGTTCGCCCTGCTCGGCGGCGCGAGCTTCGGACGTGTGACACCGGCGGTCGTGAATATTCCCGGAGTGCTTTCTCCTGCGGCCAAACATCTGTCCGAGCCATTCGTAGGTGTGACCAAGTCGCTGTCCCGCGTGGACCTCACGCTGCTGGGAGACGACCTGAATCTCGCCGGAATTCGTCACTTGACCGTGACACTCAACTGCCTGGTGCACCTGCGATGAGCATCGCCTTGCCGGCACCACGACAGGGACTGCGCAGCGCCGTGCGCCACGCATGGCAGCGGCGGATGGGCTCGTGGTTGACCGTCTCGATATGCACGCTGCTGGTTGCGCTGGGCGGTGCGCGACTCATCGTGCTCAGTATGCGGCTGCATGCGCAGCAGGCCCGAACCGCGACCGACGCAATTGCGACGCGTGCCGCGCAGTCCTTGCGGGCGCAGCTGCAGGAGTTGCAGGTGAAAGCCACGCAGCGCGCGCAGCTCGCCACGGCGCTGCCCGCCGACACGGCGCTGCCGGCGGCTCTGCCGCAGCTGGGCTCGACACGCGGCAGCTTCTGGATGCTGCCGGATGGCAGTGTGGTCGGCGCCTTGCCGATCGACCGGGCTGCGGCCGGCGACCTTGCCGCGGAGTGGCACAGCACTGCCGCGGGTGCACCGCCCGCAGCGGCTGGCGTCGGCGGGGTGCAGGTACTCGGACCACTGCGCATCGACAGCGGATGGGTCGTGGCGGTGCGCGCGCCGCTGCCCGCGGCAGCGTCCGGCGCTGCAGCCGTGCCGGCCGGTTGGGCGGTTGAATATCGCGACCTCGATGAGCTGCTTTCCGCGGCTGGGCTGGTGCAGGCCACACACACTGGCTTTGACTTCGAGCTGTCGCAGGTGGATGCCGACACTCACCGCGAGGTGCAGGTGACGGGCAGCGCCGTGGCCACGATGTCCGATCCCGTGCGCGCGGATATCGGTGACTGGCGGCTGGCGATGGCGCCGCGTGCCGGCTGGTATCCGGCAAACGACCTGATCGTCGACGTCAGCCTGGTGATTCTGGTGACCTGGCTGGTGGCGCTCGGAGTGCGCGATACGGCACAGCACATGTCGCAGCTGCGCTCGGCGCTGGCAGTGTCGCGCCGACGTCTGCAAAAATCGCAGCACCGCCTCGCCGAAGAAGTTGAGCTGCGTCAACGCCTGCAGCACAATTTCGAGCATGCCCACCAGCACGACACCGTCACCGGTCTGCCCAACCGTCACTACCTGATCTCGCAGCTCGATCGCGCTCTGCGCTCGCTACGCACCCAGACGGGCCGGTCCCTGACACTGCTGCTGATCTCACTGGACCGCTACAAAGTCATCACCGACACGGTCGGCCACACGGCGGGCGATGAGCTCATGGTGCAGATCACGCGCCTGTTCGGTGAGGCTCTGAGCGGACGCGAGCATATCCTCGCCCGCTGGAACGAAGACGAGCTGGCGCTGCTCCTGCCCGACACGCCGAGCTCGGATGTGATCTTTCAGATCGCCAACGAGTTGCAGCAAACATTGCAGAATCCGATCGAGCTGCGCCGCAATCGCGTTGCCGCCGCGATCAATATGGGCGCGACTTTCGTGGAGTCCGGACTGCAGCGCGCCGAGGAGGTCCTGCGCGAGGCGGATCTGGCCCTATCGCGTGCGAAAGCCCAAGGTGGCTCGAGCCTGGTCATCTACAGCAGCGCCATGCAGGCGCAGCTGATGCAGGAGGTGAGTCTGGAGGCGGATCTGCATTCGGCACTGGAGCGCCAGGAGTTCAAGCTGATGTTCCAGCCCATAGTGGACCTGCGTGCCCACAATGTGGTGGGCGTCGAGGTGCTGCTGCGCTGGATGCATCCGGTGGAAGGTCTGCTGGGACCGGGCCGTTTCCTGAGCTTTGCCGAGGAGGCGGGACTGATCGTTCCGATCACGCGTTGGATCATTCGGCGCGCCTGCCAGCTGGGGGGGGAATGGCGGCTGCGCGTGCCGCCGGAGTGCGACTTCTATATGAGCATCAACCTATCTCCCGCGGTATTGCTCGATCCGGGGCTCACCGATTACGTGCGCAAAGTGCTGCACGACACCAGCACTGCGCCGGCGTCGCTGAAGTTCGAGCTGACCGAGAACGGCCTGATCAATAATGTCGGCGCGGCCCGCCACGTGCTCGATCGACTGCACGGCATGGGGATCGAGCTGATGCTGGACGACTTCGGGACGGGCTATTCCTCGCTGAGTCATTTGCAGCTCTTCCCGTTCGACTACATCAAGATCGATGGTCCGATGGACAGCCGTGGAAGCGCCGAGCAGGGCAGTGGTTCGCTGCTGCAGGCCATGGCACAGATGGCCTCGACCCTGGGATTGCGCATGATCGGGGAGATTGTCGAGACCACCTCGGCCCTCAAGGCACTGGAGCAGGTGGGCTGTGAGTTCGCGCAGGGCAATGTGTTCAGTGCCCCGCTGGAGGCCGAGCAGGTCGTACGCTGCCTGCGCAAGCCCTCGCTCGAACCGGTCGACGAAAAGGACGAAGAGGACGAATTGTCGCGCACGATGATTTTGCCGGTACTACCGGAGTTCGAAATACCCTGATCGCCGGCCGGGAGCGACGGCGTCGGTTCCTCGCCGCGTGCGCTGATCAGCGCCGTCGGCCCTTCCAGATGCGGCGCATCCAGGCTTCCACCTCGTCAACCTCGCTGGGCAGGCTCGCCGACAACACCCGGTGACCCTTGGCTGTGACGAGCACGTCGTCCTCGATACGTACGCCGATGCCACGGTAGCGGCGCGGTACGGTCAGATCATCGGTCTGAAAATAAAGGCCCGGTTCGACAGTGAGCACCATGCCGGGCTCGAGCTTGCCGTACTTATAGTTTTCCGCGCGGGCCTGCGCACAGTCATGCACGTCCAAGCCGAGCATGTGGCTCACATTGTGCAGTGAGTAGCGCCGGTAGAACTGGTTCTCGTCGCGCAGAGCTTCTTCGGCGGAAACCGTCAGGATGCCCAATTTCGCCAGGCCACGAGCGATTACCGCCATGGCGGCCTTATTCGGTGCCATGAAGTCGTTTCCCGGCCTGACCAGCCGCAGCGCCGCGCGCTGGGCATCGAGCACGATGCCATACACGGCGCGCTGCTCGGGGCTGAATTTCCCGGAAATCGGCAATGTGCGGGTAACGTCAGCCGTGTAGAGCGAACGGCCCTCTATGCCCGCATCCAGCAGCAGCAGGTCGCCCTGGCGGATCGCGCCGTCGTTCTGCTTCCAGTGCAGCGTGCAGGCATGCGCGCCCGAGGCGACGATCGAGGTATAGCCGACGTCGTTGCCCTCCATGCGCGCGCGTGTCCAGAACACCCCCTCCAGCTCGCGCTCGCTCTTGGCCTCTCTGAGGCGCGCAATGACGTCCTCGAAGCCGCGTCGGGTCGCTGCGACTGCGTTCTGCAGCGCGCGCACCTCCCCAGCATCCTTGATGAGACGCATCTCGGACAGGTAGGCCGCCATTTCCGCATCGCGCCGGGGCTGGTCACTGGCTCCCGCGCCCAGCAGAGTCTCGGTGGAGGCAGAGAGGCCGCGCACGATGCGCACGGGGGTGTCCGTCACGGCGCCCGCCTCGTGAAGCACCGAGGCGAGCGTGGGCAGGGCGCGGCACGGCATGGCATAGCGCGCCTCGCTCTCCGGCACCCCGGGGCGGTGGCCCTCCCACAACTCTCCCTTGTTGCGGTCGGTAAAAAAGGTCGCGTCCGTCTTGCCGGGGTTGGGCTCGACGAACAGCAGCGGCTCATGGCCCTTGGCGCGCCGCAGCAGCACGAGCACACAGTCGGGCTCCAGCACTCCCGTCAGATAGAAAAAATCCGTGCCGGGGCGGAAGGGGTAGTAGGTGTCATTGGCGCGCACCTTGCGATGTCCGCTGGGTATTACCAGTAACTCATCCGGAAAGCGCTGCGACAAGCGGCGGCGACGCTCGGCGAAGGCGGCGGCGTTGGCGATGACGCGCGGCGGCTTACGGTTGTCAGGAGCCCAGCTGCGCAACATGAGATTGAGCAGGTTGGGAGGCACATCGGCGTCGTAGGCATTGCGCGCCGAGGGCTTGGCGGCATCAAAGGTAGGCATCGGAGGGCACTCCGCGGGAGGGGCCGATCGGTGCAGTGTACTGCTACGGCCGGGGGCGCAGGTGCGGATACAGTCGAGCCAGCAGGGATCGCGCCCTGCGGTCGCGTCGGCTGGCGCTGGCTTCCACCACCGTACAATGGCCTACTTTGCGGCCGAGACGTGCGTCTTTGCCATAGTCGTGCCAGTGCAAGCCGGGCTCGGCGAGCCATGAACGCGCACCCGGCATCTCACCGATGAGGTTGATCATGGCGGCATGGCCGCGCGCGGCGGTCTGCCCGAGCGGCAGTCCCGCGATGGCACGCAGGTGGTTTTCGAACTGACTGGTCACCGCTCCCTCGATGGTCCAGTGTCCCGAGTTATGTACACGCGGAGCCATCTCGTTGGCCAGCAGGCGGCCGCGGCGCACGAAGAACTCGATGGTCAGCACACCCACGTAGCCAAAGGCCTCGAGCAGACGCTTCAGGCTCATCGCTGCCGCGCGCGTCAGGCGCGGTGTGCCCCAGGGCGCGATGGTCAGGCGCAGGATCCCCTCGCTGTGATAGTTGCGATTCAGCGGATAGATGACAATGCTGCCGTCGCGCGCACGTGCGCCGATCACCGATACCTCATAGTCGAACGGCACGAATTCCTCGTAGAGCAGCGGCGAGGTCCCGAGCCGCTGCCAGGCGACATCGATGTCCTGTGCCGCACGCAGTACAAACTGACCCTTGCCGTCGTAGCCCATGCGGCGTGTCTTGAGCATCCCGGGCAGCCCGATGCGTCGCACGGCACGCTCCAGGGCGGCGCGGCTGTCGACGGCTGCGAAGCGCGTGGTGGCGATACCCAGGCGCTCGAAGGTGCGTTTCTCGCTCAGCCGATCCTGAGCGGCAGCCAGCGCGCGCAGCGGCGGGGCGATGCGCGTTCTGCCCGCCGCGGCCGCGAGCGCCTTTACGGAGACGTTCTCCCAATCAAAACTGACGACCTCGCTGCGCCGGGCCAGCTCGCCGAGCAGGGCGGGGTCTTCCATGTCGCCCGCCAGCACCGGCGCGAGGTGCGCCGCGGGCGCGTCCGCGCTGCGATCGAGAAACAGGAAATCGAGTCCGAGCGGATAGCCGGCCAGCGCCAGCATGCGGCCGAGCTGACCGCCTCCGACGATGCCAATGGTCATGGGGCGAGCGATGCGATGGCCGTGCAGACGTGGCGCCGCTCAGGCCGGGGCGCGCGGATCCGGACGGGCCAGCACTGCTGCGGTCTGCGCGCTGCGGTGGGCGGCCAGGGCCCGGGCTATCTCGCCGTGCCGGGGAGCGAGCAGTGCGGCGGCAAACAGCGCTGCGTTGGTCGCGCCGGCCGCGCCCACCGCAAAGGTCGCCACGGGCACGCCCGCGGGCATCTGCACGATGGACAGCAGCGAATCGAGGCCGCCCAGAGCGCGCGTGGCCACCGGCACACCCAACACCGGCAGCAGCGTCTTGGCGGCCGTCATGCCGGGCAGGTGCGCGGCGCCCCCGGCGCCGGCGATGAGCACTTCCAAGCCACGTGCAGCCGCGCCAGAGGCGTATTCGAACAGCAGATCGGGCGTGCGGTGCGCGGAGATTACGCGTGTTTCGAAGCCCACTGCGAGCTGCGTGAGAGCGTCGGCCGCCGCGGCCATGGTTTCCCAGTCCGACGTGGATCCCATGATGATGCCGACCAGAACCTTCATCCGGTCAGTTTAGCATTCAGTGCCTGCAGAGCCCGTTCGATCGGCGCCGCATCGACCTGGCGCATGATGCGGCCGATATATTGTTGCTGACGCGCCAGCGCCGCGCGGCTGCGCAGCCGCCGCGCCTCGAGCACCGCCTCGAGCAGCTCCTCGGGTAAGGTGACCTTCGCCAATTGCGTCGTGGTCAGGCGCGTGAGCGCTACACCCAGCCGCTGCAGCGCCAGGGCCTCGCGCTTGCGCTTGCTGCGACTGGGACGCCACTCATCCGTTAATGCGTCGGCATCATCGTCAGCTATCGGCGGTTCGTCGGCCATCGGCGGTGTGATCCGGGCAAGGCGGCCCGCACTGCTACAATCGATGATCTGATCATGGCATAGGGAAGCGCATGGCGCAGCAGGTCGATGCCTCGCGCATCAGCGAGCTCAAACAGGTGGTTGCCGGAGCACTGGCCGAGGCCGAGAGCGCTGGGGCGAGCCAGGCAGACGCCGATGCAAGTCTGCAGCGCGGTCTGACGGCCACGGTGCGTCTCGGCGAGATCGATACGCTCGAATATCACCGTGACCGGGGTTTGTCCGTCACCCTGTACTTCGGCAAGGCCAAGGGCTCGGCGAGCACCGCGGATCTGTCGCCCACGGCCGTGCGCGAAACTGTATTGAAGGCGGCGGCCATCGCTCGCCACACCACCGAAGATCCCTGCGCAGGGCTACCCGATCCTGCCGATCTTGCGCGCGAGATACCCGAGCTCGATCTGCACCACCCCTGGGAACTCGAGCCCGACCAGGCCGTGACGCTGGCGCGCGAGTGCGAGGCAGCGGGGCTGGCTGTGGATGCGCGGCTGAAGAACAGCGAAGGTGCAACCGTCACCACGCATAGCGGCGTGCGCGTGTTTGGCAACAGCCTCGGCTTTCTGGCGGGCCTGGCGAGTACCAGCCACTCGCTCAGCTGCGCGCTGGTCGCGCAGAATGGCTCGGACATGCAGCGCGACTACTGGTACACGATGGCGCGCAATCCTGCCTCTCTCGAGCCTGCCCAGGCCGTCGGAAGGCGCGCGGCCGAGCGCGCGCTCGCGCGGCTCGACGCACGGCGCCTGGCCACGCGCCGAGCCCCGGTGCTGTTCTCTGCCGAGCTGGCGCGTGGCCTGTTCGGCCACTTCATCGGCGCGATCCGCGGACCGAGCCAGTATCGGCGTGCCTCGTTTCTGCTGGATGCAGCCGGTCAAAGTGTCTTTCCGCAGTTCATCGACATCGTCGAGCGGCCGCACATCCGCCAAGGGCTGGCGAGCAGCCCGTTCGATGGCGAGGGCGTGGCGACCCGCGATCGCGAGCTGGTGCGTGCCGGTGTGCTGCAGGGCTATGTGCTCGGCACTTATTCGGCGCGCAAGCTCGGCCTGCACACCACGGGCAACGCCGGCGGGATTCATAACTTGCTGGTGAGCTCGGGGCAGTCCGGCAGCTTCGAGGAACTGTTGGCGCGCATGGGTACCGGCCTGTTTGTCACGGAGCTCATGGGCCAGGGCGTCAATGGCATCACCGGGGATTACTCGCGCGGTGCCAGCGGTTTCTGGGTCGAGGGCGGCAGCATCGCCTACCCGGTACACGAGCTCACCATCGCCGGCAATCTGCGCGACATGCTCAGTGGAATCGTCGCCGTGGGCAGCGATCTGGACGTGAAGGGTGCGATTCAGACCGGCTCGGTGCTGCTCTCGGACATGACGATCGCGGGGCAGTGAGCTGCGCGGCATTGCACCGGCGGCGCGTTACGGTGTACGCGGCCCTGCCAGCCGACGCAGCGCTTCGTGGTACTTGGCACTCGTCGCCTCGATGACATTGGCAGGCAGATGCGGCCCCGGTGGCCGCTTGTCCCAGTCCAGGGTTTCGAGGTAGTCGCGCACGTACTGCTTGTCGAAGGAGGGCGGCGAGCTGCCTACGTGCCAGGTCTCTGCGGGCCAAAAGCGCGACGAATCGGGAGTCAGCACCTCATCCATCAACACCAGGCGACCAGCGCGGTCCAGGCCGAACTCGAACTTGGTATCGGCGATGATGATGCCCCGTTCGAGCGCATACGCGCACGCACTGCGATAGATCGCGAGCGCCGTGTCGCGCACCTGGGCGGCGAGCGCAGGCCCGATAAGCTCGGATACGGCCGCAAAGCTGATGTTCTCATCGTGACTGCCCAGCGCCGCCTTGGTGGCCGGCGTGAAAAGGGGCTCCGGTAGCGCCTGCGCCTGTCGCAGGCCCGCCGGCAGGGCAATGCCGCACACCGCGCCGCTGCGCTGGTAGTCGCGCCAACCGGAGCCAGCCAGATAGCCGCGCACTACGGCCTCGATGGGCAGCGCCTTGAGGCGTCTCACGATCAAGGCGCGGCCCTCGAGCGCGGCGCATTGCGCTGGATCGTGAATCACCGCGGAGAGAGGGCGATGGGTCAGATGGTTGGGAACCAGCGAGGCCATGCGATCGAACCAGAACAGTGAGATCGCCTGCAGTACGCGTGCGCGACCGGGAATGGGATCGGGCAGTACGACGTCGAAGGCCGAAAAGCGGTCGGTCGTGACGATGAGCATCTGCTCTTCGTCAATGGCATAGAGGTCGCGGACTTTTCCGCGGTGCAGGGGCGTGAGGCCCGGCAGGGCGGACTCAAACAGCGGGTTATCCGCCACCGCGGGTGTCTGGGCCAAGGCTTGCTACCATACTGTGCCGGGCGCACGTGACGCGACGGCAAGGGGCGCGCATCTTGCCGTCTGCGCCGCGGCGGGGTCAAGCAGTGCTGAACTGGAAAGGCAAGGTCATCGGGGGCGCGCTCGGCTTCCTCGTCGGGAACGTGCCCGGCGCCGCGATCGGCGTGATCGTTGGCCATCAGTTCGATTCGGGGGCAGCACGGTCCGGCTTTGCGGGGGGCGGCTTTTTCGGCGCCGGGCCAGATCCTCTGCTGGTCAACCAGCTGTTCTTCCCGACCACTTTTCGCGTCATGGGCCACATCGCCAAGGCCGACGGCCGTGTCTCGGAGCAGGAGATCGCTTCGGCGCGCGCCATCATGCACGCCTTGCACCTGCAGCAAGGCCAGGTACAGGCCGCGATCGGTTACTTCGGCGAGGGCAAGCAGCCCGCCTACGACCTGGCGCAGGACCTGCGCCGGCTGCGCGGGGCGATCGCGGCATATCCGGAGCTGGCCTATTTCTTCGTGCAGATCCAGCTGCAGGCGGCGCTCGGGGGCAATGGCCTGCCGCCGCTGCTGCGGGCGCGGCTGCAGCGGGTGGCCTCGACGCTCGGCGTCGGCGCGAGTGACTTCGATCGCATGGAGAGCGTGCTGCGCTTTCGTATGGGCGCCTCGGGGTATGGTCGCGCCGGGGCTGGCGCGGACCCGTTTGCGGGCCTGCGTGGCGGGGCGGCCGGAGTCTCGGAGGAGCAGCGCGTGGCACAGGCCTACCGCGTGCTGGCGGCTGAGCCCTCGATGTCGGATGAGGAAGTGGTCAAGTGCTATCGTCGGCAGATGAGCCGGCATCATCCCGACAAGCTCAAGGCCAACGGCTTGCCGGACTCCATGCTCGAGCGTGCCAAGGAGGAGGCGCAGGAAATTCAGGCTGCCTACGAACTGCTGCGACTGCGGCGCGGCATGCGGTAGCAGATCGACTCTGCGCATACGCTAGACTCGCGCAGTATGAGCAACGCCCCCTACCGTGCCGCCGAGTCGTTGCCGTCCGCGCGCCACTGGATTGCGCCCTCGATCCTGTCGGCAGATTTTGCGCGCCTGGGCGAGGAGGCGCGGGCCGTGCTCGACGCCGGCGCGGACCTGATCCACTTCGACGTAATGGACAACCACTACGTGCCGAACCTCACAGTCGGCCCCGTGGTCTGTCAGGCGCTGCGGCATTATGGGATCCGTGCGCCGATCGACGTGCATCTGATGGTGCGCCCGGTGGACCGCATCGTGCCGGACTTTGCTGCAGCCGGGGCTACCTATATCAGCTTTCACCCCGAGGCCAGCGAGCATGTCGACCGCACCATCCACCTGATCCGCGAACACGGTTGCCGTCCCGGCTTGGTGCTCAATCCGGCCACGCCGCTCGACTGGCTCGATTACACGCTCGATAAGCTCGATCTGGTGCTGCTGATGTCGGTCAATCCCGGCTTTGGAGGCCAGCAATTCATCCCCTCGGTGCTCGGCAAGATCCGCGAGGTACACGAGCGCATCCGTGCCAGCGGCCGCGATGCGCGCATCGAGGTCGATGGCGGGGTCAAGGTGGACAATATTGCGCAGGTCGTGGAAGCGGGGGCCGATACGCTGGTGGCGGGCTCGGCCATCTTCGGCAGCGCCGACTATGCGGCAACGATTCGTGCCATGCGCATCGAGATCGCGCGAGCAGAGGCGGCGACGCGCGCGCGAGCGTCAGGCTCAGGCTGAGCAGGCCGGTTGACGGGCAGCCTGCCGGAGGCTGACAGCTGCCGATCAGTCGTCGTCGTCCGCGAGCACGGCCTTGGGGCGCTCGCTGGGCCGCGCGGCCATGCCGGCCACCCCGGAACCGATGCCGCCGCTGCGCGCCGGCACGATCACCGGACGTGTTTTCATCTTCGGGCGGGCATTGAAGACGACGATGGTCTTGCCCGTGGCACGCAGCAGACCCTGCTCTTCGAGCACCTTCAGCACTCGGCCGGCCATCTCGCGCGAGCAGCCGACCAGGCGCGAAAGCTCCTGGCGCGAGACCTTGATCTGCATGCCCTCTGGATGGGTCATGGCATCGGGCTCTTCACACAGGTTGTTGATTGCGTGAGCGACGCGACCGGTGACATCGACGAAGGCCAGGTCGCCGAGCTTGCGGTTGGTGCGGTCCAGCCGCGTGGCGAGCTGGGTCGCCAGCTCGAAAATGAGCCCCGGGCTCTCGGTGGCCACCTGACGGAAGCGCGGATAGGTCATCTCCGCCAGTTCGCAGGCGGTGCGGGTGCGAACCCAGGCACTGCGCGTGGGTTGCTCGTAAAACAACCCCATTTCCCCGAAGAATTGCCCCTTGTTGAGGTAGGCGAGGACCATCTCGTTGCCTTCCTCGTCCTCGATCATGACCTCGACGGAGCCGTTGATCACGTAATAGAGCACGTCGGGCAGGTCTCCGGCGTGGATCAATACAGTCTTCGAAGGTACCGTGCGGATGCGGCAGTAACTGAGAAATCGATTGATCGCCGGAATGTCGCTCAGCGGTCTGACATTCTCTTCCATGTTGAACGTGCCCTGTCGTTATCCATATTCTGGACTTGGGGCGCTATTTATACATAAAGCGTCTCGGCTGCAACAGACGGCGCGGCGGGACTGCGGGCTGCGTCACGTTCGCCCCGGTGGGGTGCGCGCCGCCGCGGGGCATTTTCAGGCTCAAATCCAGTAAGAAGTGCTCGTCATGACGCGGGCGACCGAGCGCATCAGCCAGGGCAGGGGGGGGGGCAGTTCCGAGCCCCCCTGGGTGCTCGCCGCCTGGCCGTGAGCGAGCTCATCGGACTTCATCTGCTGCAGGATCTGGCGGCTGCGCAGATCGGCGACCGGCAGCCGCTCCAGGTGCCCGGCAAGGTGGCCCTCGACCTGCCGCTCGGTCTCGCTGACAAATCCCAGGCTGAGCTCGTCCCCCAGCGCGCCGGCCAGGGCGCCGATGGCCAGCGAGCCGGCATACCACAGCGGGTTCAGATAGCTCGGTCGCGCTCCGAGCTCCGACAGCCGCCGTTCGCACCAGGCCAGATGATCGCCTTCCTCGCGGGCCGCCCGACGCAGCAGCTCACGCGTTGCATCCTGGCGCGACAGCAGGGCCTGGCCCCGGTAGAGGCCCTGTGCGGCCACTTCACCGGCGTGATCGACGCGGATCAGCCCCGCAATATGGCGTTTTTCCGGCTCGCTCATCGGCGGATCAGGCGGCAGGGGCAGCGGTCGGCTGCTCTGCGAGGGCGCAAACAGGGTGCGCAGGCCCTCGTCGGCGATACCTAGCAGCGAATCGAGCAGACCACGTCGGCGCATGCGGGCAGTATATATGAGAGGGTAGCGCCGGCCCGGTGACACAGGCCTTTACCGGCGCGGGCCGGCATGCGCGGGCTCCCGGGGCCCCGGGGCTTTTGCAAAGCCGCGGGCCCTTCAGTAAACTTCCGCGCCCTTCGGCAAGGCGGCCCGCAGCGCGGGCTGGAGACCTCTAGATCATGTACACCCAATTCGTAAAGCCCGCGACCGTGCGAGCCGACTGGTACGTCGTGGACGCCAGCGGCAAGACGCTCGGGCGGCTGGCTTCACAGATCGCGCTGCGCCTGAAAGGCAAGCACAAGGCCGACTACAGTCCGCACGTCGATATGGGCGACCATATCGTGGTGCTGCACGCCGAGAAGATTGCGGTGACCGGCAACAAGCTGGACGACAAGTTCTACCATCACCACACCGGCCGCCTCGGTAATCTGAAGTCGATCGCGCTCGGCAAGCTGCTGCAGGAGCACCCGGAGCGGGCACTGGAATTCGCGGTCAAGGGCATGTTGCCCAAGACCACGCTGGGGCGCAGCATGCTGCGCAAGTTGCACGTGTTCGCCGGCGAGAAGCACCCGCACACCGCGCAGCAGCCCAAGCCGCTGCAGATCTGATCAACCGCGACTGACACTGAATTTCGCCAGCAGGATCGATATGCCAGAGAATGCGAATTACGGCACCGGACGGCGCAAGACTTCCACGGCGCGTGTCTATCTGCAGCCGGGTACCGGCCGCATCACCATCAATGACCGGCCGATCGAGGAATTCTTCGGGCGCGAGACCGGTCGCATGATCGTGCGCCAGCCACTCGAGACGGTGCAGCTGGCCGACAAGTTCGACATCCAGGCCCACGTGGACGGCGGGGGCATCACCGGGCAGGCCGGTGCGATCCGACACGGCATCGCCCGCGCACTGATCCGCTATGATGAGACGCTGCGCAAGCCCCTGCGGCAGGCCGGCTTCGTCACGCGCGATGCGCGCGAAGTGGAGCGCAAGAAGGTCGGCCGTCGCAAGGCACGTCGCGGGCCGCAGTACTCCAAGCGCTAGTGCATATTGCGCTGGCGCGGCAGCCCACCGGCGATGCTTCGCCGGTGCGGTGCGCCGGGGCGCGCTGCTGGGGGATCGTCTAGTGGTAGGACCGCGGACTCTGACTCCGCTAACCTAGGTTCGAATCCTAGTCCCCCAGCCAATTAAATCAGCCTGTTAGACCGGAGAAATCCGGTCGCCGACACCCACGCCGTCTTCGCGGCGACACGGCTGCAGCGCATCGCCTGCTGACCGCCGTCGCAGTACGGCATCAGGCTTACGACATCCGGGCCATCAAATAATCATTGCAAGGGATGTCCGCATTGCGATGTTCGAACGTCTAAGCTAACTGGGGGGCGGTGCAGCGGGCAGTGCCAGAACTGTGACCGAGCCACAAGTAGCAAAAGAATGACTCCCAGCGCGCACCAGCTGGACGCCATAGCTACTAGTGATAGTAGAAGTGCTGCAATCGAGCAACTCTTCCGCGAACACAATCACTTACTAATCTGTTTTCTCGAGGCGCGCCTGGGGCACCATCAGGAGGCAAAGGACGTTGCCCAAGAGGCCTACGTCAGGCTATTGGAGCTGGAACGCCCGAACACGATTAGTTTTCTACGGGCCTATCTCTTCAAAATCGCCGCCAACCTGGCGATTGATCGTATCCGATCACGTGGCACTCAACGTCGCGCGGATGTGCTCAATTTCTTTATCGACGATGAACATGCCGACTGCGTTGAGCAAGAGGTAGTCGCAGCCGAGCAGGCAGGTCGATTTTGGGAAAGCCTCGGTGAGCTGCCGCGGCACTACCGTCAGGCTGTTGTCATGAATCGCATTGAAGATCTGTCTACTCTGGAGATCGCGGCCTCCATGGGCAAGACGGATCGAACCGTGCGACGGTACATCGCCGACGCGTTGACTTACTGTCGTCTGCGCCTTCTTGGACAAACGCCCGGTCAGGCGAGCGCCAGAACGTTCCGCGATGAGTAGTACCGGGTCAAATGATCCGCGACTGCGCGAGGCGGCCGAGTGGCTGACCCGCCTCTCGTGCTCCCACCCCTCCGAGGAGGACATTAGAGCCTGGAGCCAATGGTGCGAGTCTGATCCGAATTCGCTCCACACCTTCGAGAGTTTGGAGGCCCTGTGGCGTGCTGCCAAAGCGTATCCACCTTCCGTACAGGCGGTTACGGCGCTGCTCGCCCCGGACAGCCACGCTGACGGGATTGATCGGCCTTGGGCCCAGCGACGAGAGAAACTCTGGCGACAGTTGCATTTCCCGCGCATAAGTCTCGCTCACGCGTTGTTGGCGGGTGGGCTGTTCGCAGCGGCTGTTGTTCTCTGCGTGCTCGAGATGCTTGGAGGGCGTGCGAATCGGCCCGATTCTCTATCAGCAGCGCTGGCGCACCCACGCACGGTCGTGCTGAAAGACGGATCCAAGGTGGACCTGGGGGCGCGTTCTGCTATCGAAGTCGAATATACCCGAAAGGAAAGACTACTGGCGCTTCTAAGCGGAGAAGCCTACTTCCAAGACACGCATAACGCGTCATGGCCGTTCGTGGTCACAGCGGCCAATGTGGAAGTCGTAGCAACCGGCACAGCCTTCGACATCGTGAAAAATACGGAGCAGGTCGCGGTAAGCGTCGTTGAAGGCACGGTTAACGTCTCCATCCGCGGCGGCAACGCTGCGGCGATGAGCTCCCGCAACGCTCAGAAGCCAGGGGTACGGAACGACAGGGCAGTCTTTGAGCTCCAGGCAGGCGAGAAGCTGACCGTCTCAGCAGCTGGGTTAGTGAATTTTTATCTGATCGACAAGGATAGCGCGATTGCCTGGCGAGAAGGGCGGCTCGAATTCGCCGATGCTTCCCTCAACGACGTCATTCAGGCGATCAACCGTTACGCTATCCGACCTTTGGTGATAGCAGACCCGTCCATCGCATCGGAGCGGTTTAGCGGTACAGTTTTCCTGCGATCACTTGATGAATGGATTGACAGCCTGCCGACCGTCTTTCCGGTCACCCTTGATCGTAGTAACCCGGATACCATCATCCTGTCACGGCGCTGAGACAACTACACGAACCCCTACGGAAATTCGATTCTGTGTCCGCTGATGCACACTTGATCGTCTAGGCGATAGAGACCGGTGCAATACGTGAGCCCTTACAAGGTAAACATATAGATCAGGGATAGATCAGGGGGGAGCTATGAGTCCAGCGAAGGCCGGCCGGCCTGCGGCGGGAATTAGAATCGCGTTATTTCTGACAATCCTGTTTGCCTCAGCGGCTGCGATCCCAATAGCCCGGGCAGCCGGCTTGGGGTCGATGATGAACTTTCACATCCCTCCATCCGACCTGCCGACAGCGTTGGTACTGTTCTCCAGGCAAGCAGACCTGCAGGTAGTCAGCGCTGCAGATCAGGTTTCCCAGTGGATGACTGCAGGCGTCGACGGTCGATATACGCCAGCGCAGGCGTTGGCCATGCTGCTGACGTCGACCGGCCTGGAGTACAGAATTACCGCCACCGGCGTCGTTACGATCGGGCATTTTTCGCCATCGCTTTCCATTGCGAATCCTGAAGCCGTCGCTTCCCGGCTAACCGCCTCTACCGGCGCAGGCGCACCTGACCCAGCTGCCACAGACCCGCCTGCCGCAAATCCGGTTGCCTCTGACGCAGCGGTACCTGGCGCGGTGGCACCGGCTGCGGCTGCGCCTGACGCGGCCACAACGGCACAGACGAGCGCGGCCGCGGATACGCTCCAGGAAGTGGTGGTCACCGCAGAGCGCCGCGCGACCGATATACAGACCACACCGATTTCAGTAGTGGCAGTTTCGGGCGACCAGCTGACGACGACCCACATTGCCGACATCAATAGTTTGAACCAGGTATCGCCAAGCCTATTGATCTACAACACCGGACAAGCCAGTACGGCGGACATCCGCGGTATCGGCAACTCAAACCAGGGTGGCATCGAGCAACCGGGTGTCCTCATCGTTCGCGACGGGCTGCCCGACACTTCGGAGGGCTTCGGGGAAAATATACCTTTCTACGACATTGCGGATGTCGAGGTCCTGCGTGGCCCGCAAGGTACCTTCGCCGGCGACAATTCGACCGGCGGGGCCATCATGATCAACTCGCAGAATCCCGACTTCGGCGGCTATAGCGGTTACGTGAATGCTCAGGTGGCCACGTACAGTGACCAGAGGTTTCAGGGTGCCGTCAATCTACCCGTGAGCGACACCTTGGCGATGCGTTTTGCCTTTAACGAGGAGACGCAAGGTAGCTTCTTCCACGACTTGACCACTCAGGTTGACGGCCCCAATGAGAACGGGGCGAATATACCGGGTACTACCGACGCATATTCCGTCTCGGCGGTTAAGACGGTGAATGATCCGGGCCATATCGATAACAGGGATGGGCGCCTGAGCTTTCTGTGGAAACCGAGCAACAATTTCCAATCGCTGACGAAGCTCGAGTTTGCTGCGAGCGACGGCGGCGGCATCCCGGAGCAGCCGGATGTCAATAATTTCGCCCCACTCGGGCCCGGACTGCCGTGTCCCAAGGGCGAAGGGACCGCACCGAATTGCCATGGCACGTACGCGCTAGGCTACTCGGGGTCGCCATACGTACTGAATAACTGGAACACCAATCTCGTCTACTATACAAACACCGACGCCTACAGTGAGCAGCTGCAATACACGTTACCGAGCAATATCCAGTTGCGTTTGGTGGCCGGTGACCAGAACATCTACCTGTCCGAAGAGGCTAGTACCAGTGACGACTCTTTGGATGTTGGTAGTTACTCAGTTGAGCCGCAGGTCTATCACGTCTACAGCACGGAATTCGACGCAGTTTCGCCCTCGATGGGCCCCTTCAGCTGGATAGCCGGCGCGAGTTGGATCTACAACGACAATCAGAAGGTCAGTTATAGCGTCAACACTGCCTCGCCATACTCGCCGACAGCTCCGGCGACGGGGGGCTTTATCGACGGCAATTACATTTGGCAGAGATCGGAGGGCGTGTTCGGCCAAGTTTCCTGGCAGTTCACGCCTACGCTGCAGCTCGTGGCTGGAGCGCGGGAGGGTTGGGACACTGAGCCAGCCAAGGGATGTTCGATCACGGCCCGCCCCGGCCTGAGCACGATTATAAATTGCAATATCTACCCGCCGGTCGACCGAGTTCCGACCGGTAAGCTCGACTTGAACTGGACGCCGCTGCCGGGTCAGTTCTTCTACGCGTTCGTTGCCCGGGGCTACAAGCCGGGTGAAGAGAACCTTGGACCTGAGCAGGGTACCCATTACGAATGGGTCAACGACTATGAGTTGGGATGGAAGGGACGGCTGGCCGGCGGGCACGTAACAACGCAGCTCGGGGGCTACTATATGCAGTACTACGACTTGATCGAGGCAATCTTCAATAGGGCAGCACCTTCGTCGACGGCGGACGGGAATGTCCCTTATTCGAATGTCAAGGGAATCGAATTCTCCATGCAAGCGCAGGCCGCGGGTTTTGCGCTCAATGTCAGTGCGGCGGTAAATAAGTCGGTACTTGGGCCGCTCGTAGATGCTGCCACCTACAAGTTCCCGGTCGGCTACGGAACAACGCCGCAGTGCGCGCCCGGGGTGACGCCTCTACCGGGGAATACGAATTGCACGAACTACACACCGTACATCGTGACGCTGAGTGGCGAAGCGCTGCCCTATGCACCCGAATTTACTGCTAATGCGAGCATCCAGTATACCTTCCGCGTTGGTGACGTGTCATTGCAGCCGCGCGTAACGGACGCGTACATGAGCACCAGTTACGCAAGCTTGTTTCAGAGCGACAATTACTTCCAGATGCCGTCACATTCTTTATACGGTGCGAACCTGAGTTTGATTGTCGGTCCGTGGACGCTGACGGCCTATGGGACCAATCTGGCAAACAAGCTCTATCTACAGAACATCTCTGCTTCCGGCGAGCTATACGGCAATTCGCGACAAGTTGGCCTGACGCTGAATAGAACTTTCTGAGGTATCGCGGAAGCGTTCGGGAAGAGTAGGATACCTGATGAATTCGTCGACGGGTCTGCGATAGCAAAGACCACGAAGGTTCGGGGGGGGGTGAAGCCGTGGCGGAAATAATGACGGGCGTTGTCAGGCCGATGGCCGCTTCGCTTTGCTTCGGGGTGCTCACGTTGCTTGGCGTGGGTGTCTCGCGCGCTGCCGAAAGGCCGCGCGCCGCTGCGCCTCCCCTGCAGTTGCCGGTCTGCCAGGCGGATCTTTTTTCGCACTGCGCCGCGCAAATCGGCGATCTGACCGTCCTTCACCTTCGAGATCACTTTTACATGATCGCCGGTGACGGCGAAAACATCGGCGTTCAGGTCGGCCAAGACGGCGTATTCGTGGTCAATACGGGAACCGACGCCGGGGCTTCCGGTCTGCAGGCGCTCGTGCGGCGGATATCGCTGCTGCCGATTCGTATGATCGTCGATACCAACGCAGACGCGGAAACGGTTGGAGGCAACGCCGCCTTGGCCGGCTCCAGCAGTGGTGCGCGATTCGACAATCCGGTTATGGGTCCTGCCCCCGCGACGAGTATTGTGGCCAACGACGTCATAATGCAGCGCATGATGGGTGCGCCAGGCGTCCCTGCGGCATATGCCTCCGCGGGCATACCCAATAATCCTTTCCCAAGGTCTTTGAGTCCTTACAGGTTGCTCATCAACGGCGAGCCGATCGTGATCTCCGACCAGCCCGCGGCCAGTAGCGATGCCGACAGCTTCGTGCTGTTTCGCCAGTCCGATGTCGTGATGGCCGGCGATGTCATGGACATGAACCGGTTTCCCGTGATCGATCTGGCTCATGGCGGCAGCATTGACGGTGAGATCGCCGCACTGACCAATCTCGAGGACCTGGTAGTTGGCCCGGCCCCCTTTACCTTCGGCGACCCCGGCACCTATGTGGTATCGGCTCATGGACGAGTGGCCGACAATTGGGAGGTGATTGATTATCGGGAGATGATGGTGATCATTCGCGATACGGTCGCCCACATGATGAAGCAGCACATGAGTCTGGCTCAGATCGAGGCAGCGCATCCCGCCCTGGGGTTTGAGCCTGTCTACGGAGCCAGTACTGGTCCATGGACGACCACTATGTTCATTGAGGCCATTTACAAGAGTCTGCAGGCCAAGAAGAAGTCGTAGCAGGTGCGCACGATGCGAAATTCCAAATTGAATTCAACGACGCGGATTATCCGTGTTCCCGCTCTTGCCCTGCTTATCTCGCTGGCGGTGCTAACGGGCGCTCACGCACAGGGTGGGCTTGAAGGACCTGGCGGCCAGACACCAAGCGCCAGAGCGGGCGCCCCCATCGATCTCACGGGTTATTGGGAATCGATGATCACCTACGAGTGGGAAATTCGCATGCTCACGCCGAGACCCGGCGATCACGATGGCGTTCCGTTGAAGCCGGCCGCAATGCAGATCATGAATGCGTGGGACCCGGCCAAGGACACGGCTGCGGGCGAGCAATGCAAGTCCTACGGCGCGCCCCTCATCATGCGCAACCCCGAGCATCTGCATATTACGTGGCAGGACGACCAAACCCTGAAGATGGAGACGGACGCGGGCGAACAGACGCGGCTGTTTCGCTTCACTCCGTCGACGGACGCCGAGCACGGCCCGCGGACGTGGCAGGGCTACTCGGTGGCCCAGTGGCACCGGTACCAGCTGGGAGCCCGCGGCTCGCCGGGCAGCGATCAGTTTGTCCCGGGGAGGACGGTAGGAGGAGAGCTGAAGGTAACCACCACCAATCTGAGGGCGGGATACATTCGCAAGAACGGCATCCCTTACAGCGAGAGCACAAAGCTGCTGGAGTACTACAACATCATTCAGGATGGGAGTGGGTCGCGACTCATAATGGTCACCAGCGATATCACGGATCCGGTCTATCTGTATTACCCGTATATCTCGACCTCGCAGTTTCTTCAGCAGCCAGGCGCCGACGGTTGGGAACCCTCGGCTTGCTCGGCGATTTGGTAAGGAGGCAGACATGTGGAGCGATCGTTGGCGGAGTCGGGTGGCGCAGTGCGCCGTGCGCAGAATAGTCGTGCGTGGCATGGCCTTCGCTACCGCGCTTGTGCTCGCCTCGGTTGCCTTGCCTGATCGGGCACGGGCGCAGATCGCGCCGGAGCCGTTCGATATATCAGGATCGTGGGCTCCGGTGGACACCCAAACCGCCCAGGAGCGCGGCTGGGGCCCGGCCGAGGGCGATCTCGTCGGAATTCCTTTAAGTAAAGCTGGCTTCGCCCGGGAATACGCCTATACGGCGGCTCTGGACAGCGTGCCGGATCATGTCTGCCGGCTGTACTCGCAGTTCGAGCTGGCTGCGGGGATCGCGGCACTCAGATTCTGGCCCGTCCTGGGAGGTCCTCCAGGAACTGACGCCGGTACCAGGATCATTGCCTGGCAGGAAGCGGGAGGTGGGAGTCACCCGCTGACGACAATCTGGATGAACGGCACACCGCAGCCCTCGAAATACGCGGATCACCCTGAGGGCGGATTCACTGTCGGCCGCTGGGAAGGCGACGTCCTGATCGCCGATACGACCAACATGAAGACGACGGCCATGCGCCGCGGAGTGGCGTATAGCAGTGACCAGGCGACGATGACCAGTATGTTCATCCCGCACGACAATGGCTTTCTGACAGCCGTTTTTATCATGCACGACCCTGCATATCTTACCCGCCCCTACATTTACGCCAACGCCTATCTAAGATCTTCTACGGAGCCTGTTGGTGTCGCCGCCAACCCGTCATGCCTTCCCAATTCCGAAGGCCTTCCAGCGGGCTCGGTGCCATTCTTTCTGCCGGGCTCGCGTGGCACCGGTGACATGGCGAGGCTCTACCATGTACCCGAGAGCGCCGAAGGGAACCCCGACGCCCTGTATCCGGCGTTTCGCGACAAGATAAGAGATCAATTCGTGAAAACCTATCGTACCTTCCCGAGTGCGAAGGATTGCACGGTCATGTGCGATTCACCCGCGGACATACTGGGCTCCGGGCGCACCGAGGGATTCCCGTCCCCCTAGAAGCGCTCCGGCGGTTACATCAGCCCACGTCCTTGCTATTCATCGTCTGCGCGCTCTCGAGTAGGAGCTATCCTACATTCATTGCGATTGCCTCAGCCTCGGCTCCATGTCGATAGACACAGAGTCGATAGACATCGAGTTGAGAAGCAATCCGCGTCGCAATGATGTGATCTGCCCGAAGCGAAAAGACAAACATCGAAGAATGCCGTAGTCATCCGTCGCATTGATATTGATCAACCATTAAATAACTGTAACGGTTGTGAGGTACGTGCGATGGCAGAATCCTGAAGAGTCATAAGAAGTAGGGGGTCCCGCGGCGAGAGTTCGCCTGGAGAAGTCTCGCCAAAATTTCGTTGCCATGACGACGATGTAGTTTCCTCGCGATGCGAGAGCATGGGACTCGCTACATCCTGAGCGCTCCCGTGTCCTTCTGATGCGCGCGGCTATCAAGCGGCAGAAATGTTCGCTGCTGCCGGGGTGATTTTGCCTTTTGGTTTTGCCACATCTACCGGCCTGCGCGGCCGGAATATGCCAATCGTGCGTGCAGGTCTGCATGCGCGCGGCCATCCGAGATAAAGGGAGCACAGCGGTGGTAAAAGAATTCCCGAATCAAATAAGTCGCATAAGGGTAACCACGATAATTTCAGCGGTCGCCAGCGTGGCCTTCGCGGCCTGGTTGCCATCGGTGGCTCGGGCTCAGGACGCAGGCAACGCAGCTGCCGGGGACCAGACGGCACAGAACGGTGCCGCGGCTCCAGAAGGGGCTCTCCAGGAAGTGGTGGTCACCGCTGAGCGCCGCGCGGAGGATATACAGACCACGCCGATTTCAGTCGTGGCAGTTTCCGGCGACCAACTGCAGGCGCAGCAAATTACCAGCGTCCAAAGTTTGCAACAAGTTGCGCCAAACTTGACGGTCACCAACGGCGGCACCACGCAATACGTAAACATTCGCGGTATCGGCTATTCACCTGTGGGTGGCGACGGCCAAAATGGTATCGCCATGGTTCACGACGGGTTGTCCAATAACGAAGACGGCGTGGGACTCAATACACCCTATTTCGACATTGCCGATGTCGAGGTGCTGCGCGGCCCGCAAGGCACTTTCGCCGGCGTCAATTCGACCGGCGGGGCCATAGAAGTTACCTCTGCAGATCCCAACTTCAGGGGCGTTAATGGTTACGCAAATGCTCAACTGGCTACGTACAGCGATAGCAGATTCCAGGGTGCGGTAAATCTACCCGCGAGCGACACCGTTGCGCTGCGTCTTGCCCTAAACGAAGAGACCAGCGGTAGCTATTTTTACGACGAAGGAGCCGAGGAGGACGGCCCCGATTTGGGCGGTCCACATTTCCTCCCCGGCAGCGGCCCCACGTCGACCAAGACAATCATCGATCCGGGCAATATTGACAATAGGGATGCGCGCTTGGGCGTGCTCTGGAAGCCCACCAGCAATTTCCAGTCGCTGACGAAGATCGAGATCGATAACGATGACTCCCAGGGCGTACCCGCGCAGCCCAATATCAATTCTTTCGCTCCTCTGGCCGGACAGCCGTGTCCCAAAGGTGAGGGAACCGCACCCGTTTGCCACAATCTCTATTATCCAGGCTACTCGGGGTCCCCATATGTACTGAACAACTGGGATACCGGTCTACTCGACGATCAGAGCATCGATTTCTATGGTGAGGAACTGCGCTACACGTTACCGGGCGATATCGTGTTGCGTTCCATGAGCGGTGACCAGGAAATCAATGTCTACACGAATAGCTCTTCGACTAATGACGCGATAAATTATGGTTACACCTATGCCACCCAAACAGTTCATACCTACAGCGAGGAAATCGACGCAATCTCGCCCACGACTGGCGAGTTCAGTTGGATAACCGGCGCAGCTTGGGCCTTCAACCGCGAGGAGTTTACTAGCTTCGGCGAGAACTACGGTCCCCCGTACACGCCGCCGTCAGCTCCCGATATTACTTTATGGAACCGCGAATTCCTCTGGATCAAAACAGAGGGCGTGTTCGGCCAAATGACCTGGAATATCACTCCCACTCTGCAGCTGCAGGTTGGGGTGCGCGAGAATTGGGATCAGGAGCCTTCCCACCTCGGAGGATTGGTCCTCGCCCTGCCACCACCCTATCATGCGGCGTTAACGTCCAACTCGATCGGTTGGAAAGACAACCTCACTCCGACCGGTAAGGTCGGGCTGAACTGGACGCCAGTGACGGGGCAGTTCTTCTATGTGTTCTGGGCGCGCGGTTACAAGCCGGGCGAAAATAACCAGGGGAGTACGCCGCCTGCCAACAAGGAGACCACCCACGACTATGAGTTCGGATGGAAGGGCAATCTGGCCGACGGGCACGTGCAGACGCAGGTCGGTGGCTACTATACGCAGTACTATTCCATGATAGAGACGATCTTCGACCCGGAAAACGCGACCTCTTCGGCGGGGGCGAATATCCCCTTTTCCATCATCAAGGGAATCGAAGCCTCGATGCAGTCGCACGTGGGAAACTTCGGCTTCAACGTGAGCACGGCCCTCAATAAGTCAATCCTGGGGCCGCTCATTGATGCCGAAACCTATAAGTTTCCATCCACTTACGGGATTACCAACCAGTGCGGGCCCGGTCAGGTTCCCAATTCAACGAACAGCAACTGTACTAACTACAACCCGTACCTGATATCCCTGTCTGGCGAAGAGCTGCCGTATGCGCCCCTATTCACCGCCAATGCGAGCATTCAATACACGATTCCTCTCGGCGGTATGTCGTTGCTGCCGCGCGTCGTGTATGCGTACCAGGCCAAGAGCTATTCAAGCCTGTTTCAGAGCGACAGCTATTTCCTGCTGCCAGGACATTCCGTATGGAGTGGGTACCTGGATTGGAATGCCGGTCGGTGGACGGCGACGGCCTATGCAACCAACCTCGCAAACACGGTATATCTGAATGGCCCCGGTCTTTATAGCAATCCGAGACAAATTGGGCTGGAGGTAAACGCGACCTTCTGAGATGCTAACGGGGAGCAGTCGTACAACAAGTATGTGCAAGTACGTGTAAGCGCGGCCGCCGTACTGATCAGGGGGGTGAGATGACCACGGATGACAGGCCACCGGCGCTGGATCGCCGGCAGTTCCTGAAGGGTGCGGCCACGGGTGCCGCCGCGGCCGTAGTCGCGGTTCCCGCCGCGGTGGCCCAAAGCGCAGCCGCAGCGGATGCCCCCAGTGGGGATACGCCGGTGCCTGCGCCGAACGCGGCGGGCCTTGCGCGCGACGCCGGTAACGTTTACCCGCCGCCTCTGCCCGCGACCACGGTCAATCGAGCGGGCTCGGATCTGATGGTCCAGACGCTGAAAGACCTCGATATCGAGTTCGTCGCCGCCAATCCCGGCTCGAGCTTTGAGGGTCTGCAGGAGTCCGTCGTCAATTACGGCAGTCCACGCAACACGATGCCGGAGTGGATTACCGCGTTGCATGAAGAAACCGCGGTCGACATGGCGGACGGCTACGGGAAAGCCACCGGCAAGCCGATGTGCGTCATGCTTCACGGCACGATCGGGCTGCAGCACGGGTCGATGGCGATTTATCAGGCCTATTACAGCCGCACTCCGATCCTGCTCATCGCCGGCCGCGACGACGACTTCATTCAGGCGCAAACCGGCAACGACATGGGCGCGCTGGTGCGCAGCTTCACCAAGTGGGACGCGCACCCGCAGACGCTCGCGGAGTGCCTCGACGCATTGCAGGAGGCTTATCGGCAGGCAATCACACCGCCGACCGGCCCGGCGCTGGTCGTTATCGACACCGATCTGCAAAAGCAGGATAGCGGCGCTCTCACGGTTCCGCGCTACCAACCACCGGTCATCCCAGGCATCGATCCGGCGATGGCGCACGAGCTCGGGCAGCGTTTGCTATCCGCCGCAAACCCGCGCATCGCCGTGGGACATCTGCGCACGCCCGAGGGGGTGCGCCAGGCCATCGAGCTCGCCGAGCTCGTGGGCGCCTCAACGAGCACGGCAGCGACCTCCGGCCCCATGAGTTTTCCACAGGGCCATCCGCTGTGTGGTCCAGGCGCGAGCACGACATACGACTTCACGCTCGGTCTGGAGATACGCTCGCCCGACATCGAGCTGATCGGTCCGGAGCTGGCATCGATCGCGGCCGAGCGCGATCGCGCCGGCGTCGGCTTTGGCGGACTACGCGCCAATCATCGAACGCAGCCATTCGGACGGCGTAACGCGCCGCCGCGCCCCGAGGGTCGCCGCATTTCGATCGACGCGGAAGCCTCGCTCCCCCAGCTCATCAGTGCGGTGCGGTCGCTCCGGACCGCTCGCAGCGAGCGCTTGATTGCCGAGCGCAGTCAAAAGCACGCGACGGCCAATCGAGAGGCTGCCGTGCGAGCCGCACAGGCAGGCATCAACAAGGACCGTGTCGGCTGGGATGGGTCGCCGATCAGCACCGCGCGAGTCTATGCCGATCTGTGGCCGTTCATCATGAACGAGGACTGGTGTCTTGCGAGCCCCAGCGCCTTCTCGGGTTCGCACAATAACGAGCTCTGGCAGCACAATCGCCCGTACAGCTATCTGGGCGGGCAGGGCGCCGGGGGCATGGGATACGGCGCGGGTGCCTGCGCCGGCGCGGCCCTCGCGGCGCGCGCGAGCGGGCGCCTGGTGATCAACGTGCAGACCGATGGCGACCTCAATTATCAACCCGGAATGCTCTGGACGGCCGTGCATCACCACCTGCCATTGCTGACGATCATGCATAACAATCGCGCCTGGCACCAGGAATTGATGTTCCTGGAATTCATGGCCGGGTCTCGCGGCCGTGGTACCGACCGCGCGTCCATCGGCTCGACACTTCGCGACCCTTACATCGACTACCGGAAAATGGCCGATGCTTACGGCATGGCGGGCGAAGGACCCATCGAGCAGCCGGCGCTGCTCGAGGCCGCCTATCGACGCGGCGTGGACTGCGTCAAGCGCGGCGAGCCGTACCTGATCGACGTGATCACGCAACCGCGATGAGGAACCACCCGTGACGACGTTAGGCCAAAGCTGGAAGAGTGCGCTGATCGGTGCGCTCGCGTGTGGGGCGCTTGTCTGCATGACTTCCGCGGCAGGACAGACACAGCCGGATACTGCGGCGCGCGGTAAGCAGCTGTATTTCCAACACGGCTGCTATGGCTGTCATGGTTTCAACGGCGAGACCGGCAACGCGCCCCACCTGGTGGGCAGCCCCCTCCTCACCAACGCCCAGACGTTCATTGCGTTCCTGCGCCTACGCGCGGGGTACCGACCGCTGTTACCTTCGACGAGCATGCCGAGCTTTTCCGCCAGCGATCTGAGCGATGCGGACGCGCTCGAGCTGTACAGCTACGTGCACGCGTTCGTGCTGGACGCACCGAACCCCCAAGGGATAGCGGCGTTCCAAAAGGTCCTGGAATCGGCAAAAGCTCCGTACCAGCCGTCGACGCAATTGCCGTCGCCGTGACCGGACTGCGGCTGCGCTGCTACATCTGCCCGCGAGGTTTCAAATGCGGGGGTTCAGATTTATAGTGGCGATTGGGCGTCCGCGGGGTCGATTGACAGGAGAGCGCAATGGCTGACGATCCGGAAAAAGTGACTGATGTTACGCGGCGCCAGCTTTTGGCCGGAGCTGCACTGGGCGGCATGGTGGCGGCAGCTGCGGCGCCGCTGCTGGCCTCAGCGCAGTCGTCGAGTGGCGAGGCGCACGCGGAAACGCGCGACCCCTCTTCGACTCCGCCGGCCTACGAGCCCCCACAGCGGCAGCTGACCTTCTCCACCTGCGGCGGCGACTACATGACCGACGTGCTGCGTGGACTGGGGATCGAATACTTCGCTGCCACTCCCGGCAACACCTTCATGGGCCTGCATGAATCGATCCTCAACTACGGCATGGTGACCGAGCCCAAAATGCGCTCGCTGCTCACCTTGCACGAAGAAGCGTCGGTGGCGATGTGTCATGGCTATGCCAAGATCGAAGGCAAGCCGATGGCCTGCGGTATGCACGGCGTGGTGGGTCTGCAGCACGCCAGCATGGCGATCTATAACGCCTACGCGGATCGGGTGCCCATCTTCATGATCACGTCGGCCTCGCTCGACGCCTTGCGCCGGGGTGGAGGCGACAAATGGGATCACAGCGGCACGGACGCGCCCGCGATGGTTCGGGACTTCACCAAGTGGGACTCCACTCCCGGTTCGCTGGGGCATTTCGGCGAAGCGGCGACCCGCGCGTACAAATTCGCGATGACGCCCCCCTATGGGCCGGTCCTCCTGGCTGTGGACACGAACATGCAGGAGGACGAGATACCGGGTGGCAGCCAGCGTCGTCCCCCCATTCCCAAGCTGCCACGCATCTCGCCGCCGGCGGCGGAGGAAGCAGTCGTCGAGGAGATCGCCGACAAGCTGGTCAACGCCGAGAATCCAGTACTGTATGCCGATCGGATGGCACGCACCCCTGAGGGACTGAAGAACCTCATCGAGCTGGCCGAGACCCTGCAGGCGCCGGTATGCGATGGCGGCAACCGCATGAATTTTCCCTGGCGTCATCCACTGAACCAGCGCGCCCAACTGCGCAGCTTGCTCGGCAAAGCCGATGTGCTGCTGGCGCTCGAACCCGGCGGTCCCTTCAACCTGGTCACCGAACAGGATCGCGACGGTAATTTAAAACCGACCCTGCCGGCCGGCAGCATGTCGATCAGCATCTCCGCGAGCGAGCTGGCGCCCAAGGGCAACTATCACGAGATGCAGCGCTATGCGGGCAACTTCACGCTGGCGGTGGAAGCGGATTCCGAGGCCACGCTGCCGGCGTTGATCGAAGCGGTCAAGCGCAAGCTCACGACGAGCCGTAGTTCAGCGCTGCAGGCGCGAGGACAGATGTTTGCGCAGGCCCATCAGCAGGACCTGAATCTGGCCAAGCAGGCCGCTGCTTACGGCTGGGACGCCAGCCCCATCTCGATGCCGCGCATGTGCCAGGAGCTCTACTACGCCATCAAGGATGAGGACTGGTCCCTGGTATCGCCGACGGCGTTTCAGAGCGGCTGGCCACAAAAGTTGTGGACCGCCGATCGCCACTACCAATATATCGGCGCCCAGGGGGCGGCAGGGATCGGCTATATAACGCCCGCGAGTTTGGGGGCCGCATTGGCCAATCAGAAGTACGGCCGCTTCACCGTCTCGATTACCGGCGACGGCGATCTGATGTTCAGTCCAGGTGTCTTGTTCACTGCGGCGCACGAGCGCATTCCGATTCTCTACCTGGTGCACAACAACCGCTGCTACCACGAGGAGCTCATGCAGCTGCAGTTCATCGCCAACCGTCGCCAGCGGGGCATCCAGAGGGTCGGAATCGCCTGCGACATCACGGATCCGAACATCAGCTACGCCGACATGGCCAGATCCATGGGCGTCTATGGCGAGGGTCCGATCGTAGATCCCAAGGATCTGGGTCCGGCGCTGAAGCGTGCTGTCGCCAGGGTCAAACGCGGTGAGCCGGCGCTCATCGACGTTGTCTCGCAGGGTCGTTGAGGAGAAAGACAATGCGACGACTGATCTATTGGGTGGCAAGCCTGTGTGTCGTTGGGGCTGGGGCCGCCGCCATCGTGCGGGCGCCGGCGAGTGCCCAAAATGCAGCGCCATCGGGCAACGCGATGCATGGAAAGCAACTGTTTGCCCTCGACGGTTGCTACGAATGTCACGGCTATCAGGGCGAGGGCGGAGGCGGCGACGGACCCAAGCTGGCGCCCGACCCATTGCCCTATGCGTTCGTGCTTCACCAACTGCGTAGCCCGCTCAGGGCCATGCCGGTCTACACCAGTGAGGTACTGTCCGACCACGACATTGCCGACATCTACGCTTATTTGAGCAGCCTTCCCAAGGCTAAAGCGGTGGCGGATATTCCCCTGCTGCGCTGTGACCCGGGTAGCTGCAGCAACGTGAAATAGCGCGGCGGCGCGCGGCTCACTGGCCGGGCTGCAGTGACTCGTCGAGAAACTGCTGCACGCTCTGGAACAGCTGCATGCGGTTCTTTTCCATGATTACCGTGTGGTGATGCGCGCCGGCCCCCGGCAAGGGGCGCGGTGTCTCTCATCATATCCGCCCCGTTGCACTATTCTAGTGAGCACGGAGGCCATTCATCATGAGAGCTGACAAGTGGCTCGAGATCAACCTGCTGGGGCTGGTGATTCTTGCCGGTCTGGCGTTCGTGGCCGCCCGTCTCATGGACATGCACACGACGCTGAGCGAGGTCCAGGCCGACCAGGCCAACACGACGCGGCGTGTCGATCAGATCGCCGCTGCCCTGCCCAATGCCACGACGCAGGACGAGAAGCGCCTGGAGAAGTGGCTCGGGCAGGCCGCGCACCGCACGGCGCAGGTATATGGGATCGAGGGAGCGAATTCGGTCGACGAGGCCGGCTATGTGCCCGTTGACGGGATGGAACAGTGGCTCAGCATCCAGGGCGAAGACCGCACGCACCCGGTGCTGCTGTTCGTACACGGTGGCCCCGGCGATGCGAGCAGCGCCTGGGCCTATCCCTACTTTCGGAGCTGGGAGCACGACTTTGTCGTGGCGCAGTGGGATCAGCGCGGTGCGGGACGCACGCTGACTCGCAGCGGTGCGCCGTCCGCGCTGAGCCTCGACCGCATGGTCGAAGACGGCGTGCAGGTGGCGGAATATCTGCATCAGCGGCTGAAACAGCCCAAGATCGTCCTGGTCGGCCAAGACTGGGGATCGGTGCTGGGGCTGCTGATGATCAAGGCACGACCGGATCTGTTCCTCGCCTATGTGGGCACCGGGCAGATCGTCGACCCGGTGCAGGACGAGCGGGCATCCTATGCGCTCGCTCTGAAGTCTGCCCAGGACGCGCATGACGCACAGGCCGTTGCAGACCTGAAGGCTGCGGGACTGCCGCCGTACGCCGAGGGCAGTCCCGCGCAGCAGATTCTGGCGCGCTGGCGCGATGCCTGCGAGGGTGCGCAGAGCGACCGCTTCCGCGATGCGCGCCTGGGTTTTGCACTGGCAGCTCCGGGCTACTCGGTGCACGACCTGGATGACTGGCTCGATGGCCGCTCGCTGTCGGCGCAGTTGCTCGCCCGACAGCAGCGCGAGTTCGCGCCGCGGCGACTGCAGGGCAGCTTCGAGGTACCCTTATTCGTGATCCAGGGGGCCGGCGACTGCACCAGCCCTGCGCCGCTGGCGATGCATTGGCTGCAGGCCGTGCAGGCGCCGCGCAAGCAGTTTCTGACCATCGAGGACGCTGGACACTTCGCGATGTTCGTGCACTCCGATGCCTTCCTGCATGCCATGTCGGGCGTACTGGCGCCGCTGCTCTACGCCCCCCATACCCCCGCGTCGGCGCCCCAGTCCCATTAGCGCGCGCCGCGCGCCGCGCAGGCGCTCAGCTGCTGCGCGGGACCAGCGCGTTGTCGATCTGGTCGGCGCGCTGTTTGGCGGGGCGCGCATTCAGTCGTGCCCAGTAGCGCTCGAACGCGGCACGCTTCTCGATGGTGCCGAATTGCAAGCCGAAACCGATGTGCGAGCCGAGATAAACGTCGGCTGCGGAGAAGCGATTGCCCACCAGGTAGTCTGCGGCCGAGACGGCCTGCTCGAGCACCTGCATGGCCAGATCGTAAGTGCCGTAGCCCATCATCCCCTCGCGACCGGCTGGAACGGTCAGACCCATCGCCCGATTGCTCGCTGCCGCCTCGATGGGGCCCGCTGCAAAGAACAGCCAGCGGTAATAGGGGCCGCGCAGTGCGTCGGTACTGGCAGGCGCGAGGCGCGCCTGAGGAAAGGCATCGGCCAGGTAGGCGCAGATCGCGGCCACCTCGGTGACCACTGTGCTGCCATGACACAGCGCGGGGACCTTACCCATGGGGTTGATACGCAGATAGGCGGGGGATTTCATGGTGCTGCCGAACTCGAGCACCTCAGTGCGGTAGGGTTGCCCGACTTCCTCGAGCATCCAGCGCACCACGCGGCCGCGCGACTGCGGATTGGTATAGAACACCAGCTCTTCGCTCATGCATCCTCCCGGAGGCTGTGCAGGCCATCCGCGGAGTCTAGCGCCCAACGGTGTGTTGCGCCCTCGCTTGCGCCGAGCGGCCTCTGCCGCGCTCAGCTGCCGACGCGGTTGGGGGCGCGCCAGGCGCGTTCGAAAGGCAGGCGCCAGGCGTGCGGAGCGATGAGCTGGTGGATCGCATTCGGACCCCAGGAGCCCGGCGCATACAGGCGTACGGGCGGCGGCGCCTCCAGCAGTGGTGTAGCCACCTCCCAGAGTCGCTCGATGCCCTCGGCGGTCGTGAAGAGGGTGTGATCGCCGCGCATCGCGTCGAGGATGAGCCGCTCATAGGCTTCCAGCACATCGCCGATGTGGCTGGTGTCGTGCATCGCGAACTGCAGGCTGAGCTTGTCGAGTTGCATGCCCGGTCCGGGGCGCTTGCCATAGAACGACAGTGACATCTTGGAGGCATCGGCGAGATCGAAGGTCAGATGGTCGGGGCCCTGCGCGCCCACACCCGAGCCGGAAGGAAACATACTCCTGGGTGGCTCGCGAAACGCAATGGAGATGATGCGCTGGCCCTCGGCCATGCGCTTGCCGGTGCGCAGATAGAAGGGCACTCCGGCCCAGCGCCAGTTGTCGATCGAGCACTTGAGCGCAACGAAAGTTTCGGTGTCGGATTCGGGATCGACGCCTGCTTCGGAGCGATAGCCGCTGTACTGGCCACGCACCACGTCGCTGGGGCTGATGGGCAGGAGGCTGCGGAACACCTTGTTTTTCTCCTCGCTGATGGGCGAGGGGTCCAGTGCCGTGGGCGGTTCCATGGCGACGAACGCCAGGATCTGGAACAGGTGTGTCACGACCATGTCTCGAAATGCGCCGATGGTCTCGTAGAAAGCTACGCGTTGCCCCAGGGCGAGGGTCTCGGGGACATCGATCTGTACATGATCGATGAAGTTGCGGTTCCAGATGGGCTCGAACAGACCGTTGGCAAATCGGAAGGCGAGAATATTCTGCGCCGGCTCTTTGCCGAGAAAGTGATCGATGCGGAAGATGCGTTCCTCGTCGAACACCTCGTGCAGCCGCCCATTGAGCGAGACAGCGCTGGCCCGATCCACGCCGAACGGCTTTTCCATGATGATGCGCGAACGCTCCACGAGGTTCGCCTCGCCAAGCAGATGCACGGCGGACAGCGCTGCACTGGGCGGGACGCTCAGGTAGTGCAGGCGTCGACTCTCGCCGGGCAGTGACTGCTCGGCCTGCTGCACGGCCTGCTGCAAGGCTGGGGCGCCAGCGGACAGAGGTACGTAGTCCAGATCGCGGGCGAATGCGCTCCAGTCGTCTTCAGCGACCGGGCGCGTGCAGAAATCGTTGAGCGCCTGGCGCACGAAGCGGCGAAAGCCGTCCTGGTCCAGAGCGTCGAGTGACACGCCAATGATGCGGCAGCCGGGAATGAAGCCCGCGGTCACCAGATGAAACAGGCCTGGTAGTAGCTTGCGACGGGCCAGATCGCCCGTTGCACCCACGAGTACCAGAACCTGGGGAAAGCGCGGGCCAACGCCCGAGGTGATCTTCGCCAAAGCTTAAGTCCCTTGCGATACGGTCAAGCCCGACTGTAGCAAAGTGCCGAGCCGTCGCTAAGGACGTGCACCACACTTGACAGCCTCGAGCGGCGCGTGGTTCACACGTGCACAGGGGCGGACCGGTCAGAGACTATCGACGCCGCGTTCGGTGCCGATCAGCAGCAGGTCGGCGGGCCGGGCGGCAAACAGACCTACTGACACCACGCCGGTAATCTGTCCGATGCGCTGTTCCAGCCCCACCGGGTCGGTGATCAGCAGGTCATGGACGTCGAGAATGTGATTGCCGTTGTCGGTGGTGACGCCACCGCGCCAGACCGGGCGTCCGCCGAGCTCGGTGAGCCGGCGTGCCACCCAGGAGCGCGCCATCGGAATCACCTCGACGGGCAGTGCAAAGGCACCGAGACGGGTTACGAGCTTGCCATCGTCGATGATGCAGACGAAGCGTTCGGCCGCAGCCGCCACGATCTTCTCGCGCGTCAGCGCCCCACCACCGCCCTTGATCAGCTCGCGGCGCGCGGTGGCCTCATCGGCGCCATCGACGTAGAGAGGTAGCGCCGCAACATCGTTCAGGTCCATGACGCGGATGCCAGCAGCCTGCAGGCGTGCCGAGGAGCGTTCGGAACTGGAGACCGCCGCGCGCAATCGGCGCGCCTCACCGCGAGCGATCAGCAGATCGAGAAACGCTTCGACCGTGGAGCCGGTGCCTACGCCAAGGACCATGTCATCGCGCAGATGCTTCAGGGCTGCCTCGGCCGCGTGCTGCTTCTTCAGGAGCGTGACGTTGGTTGGCACTGCTGTCGGTGAGAATTCGTGGGGATTTACAGGGTCCAGATGTGACAGTGCCCGCTAGGAGCGGGCACTGTTTGCAACTTTTGAGGCGCGGCGAGCGAGGATGTTATCCGCGCCCGCCGGCGCCGAAGGCCTTACTTCTTTTTTGAAGCTTTCTTCTTGGCCTTCTTCTTTGCTTTCGCCATGACAAGATCTCCATATCAGGTTAGTCCGGGGCCCGAGTATATACACGCATTGCAAAATTACAAGCAACTCATCGACCTGAATGCATCTGTGATCACATTCACATCGACTCGATGCACGTGCGATGCGCGCGATCAGTGCGTGCGCGCCACACATGACGCGTGTGCCGCGATGCCAGGCTACGACGCTGCGCGACTCAGCGCGCATCGAGAAGCAGCAAGGAGGTGGGGACGGCGGAAGATGCGGGAGAGTTGAGGGGCGTCACCCGCCGGTGCCGGTGCGAGCCGTTGCTCTCGACCAGAGCAACAAGTGGAGCCGCCTGGGTCAGGTAAGGCTTTCTGCTGCGAGGCAGACCTGCACAATGCTGACCGCGAGGCCGTTGGCTCCGTGGGTGTTTCAATTAGGGTCGAGAGGTAACCCAGCCCACTGTCGAACACCGCAGGTGACGCTTGCAGTGACTGTACACCAAAGCCGGTGCGCCGGTAGAGACGCAGATCAAAGCTCGAGCTGCTGACCGTTCTCCAGGGCCGCTTCGACGCGTTCGCGCAGGTGGCGCAGCCGGTGCGTGGTCTCCTGCTCGCTGCCGCTATCGCGCGTGCGCAGCCTGATGACCTCGTGGGCCAGATTGAGCGCTGCCATGACCGCAATGCGGTCCAGTCCCACGATCTTGCCGCTGTCGCGAATCTCTTTCATGCGCCCATTGAGCAGCTCCGCGCTGTCGAGCAGCGCGGCACGCTCCTCGGGCGGGCAGGCGACAAAATATTCCTTCTCCAGGATGCGCACGCTCAGGGGTCGATTTGCCTCGCGTTCGCTCATGCGCCGTGCTCCATTGCCTTGAGGCGCCCGATCATCGCCTCGACCCGGGTGCGGGCCTGTTCGTTTCGCTGTAGAAGGGAGGTGCGCTCTGCGGTCAGAATATCCTGCCGCTGCCGCAGTGCACGATTTTCTTCCTTCAACTGATCGATCGCCTTGATGAGCTCCTCGATGCGTTTGTCGAGTCGACGAAGCTCTGAATCGATCGGTGAAGTGCGTGTGGGTTCGACCATGCAAAACTATAGTTCCGCGCCGTCGGGCAGGTCAATGTGCGATGCTCGATGCACCCTGCTACCGAAGCGCTGGGGTACGCGGTAAGCGCGGGTTGCGGGTGCCCCGGCGGGTGAATACCATCCATAAGTGCCCACGCCCCACGATTATGCCGAGATCGAGCGCACGCTGAGTGCCTCGCATGCGCTGGCCGATCCTGCCGAGGCGCACGGCACGCTGGCAGGCGCGCTGTGCGCGCTCGGCCCCTACCGCCTGGAGGACTGGCTGGCGGAAATACTGCCCGACGGCGCCGGCGCCGGTCCGACGGACCCGGTGCTGGCGACACTGTATGCGGCCACGGTCGCCTCGCTCAGCGGGCAGAGCATGGAATTCGATCTGCTGATTCCCGACGACGATCACCCGATCGAGGAGCGCACGCGGGCATTGACGTGCTGGTGCACGGGCTTCCTTTACGGCCTTGGCATCAATGGTGCCGCTGATCCGCAGCGTCTGCCGGGCGATCTCGGCGAGATTCTGCGCGACATGACCGAGATCACGCGCGCCGGGGTCGATGCCACCGATAGCCTCGAGGCGAACGAATCGGCGCTGGCCGAGCTGGTGGAGTTCGTGCGGGTCGGCGTGCAGCTGGTGTTCGATGAGCTGCAGCCACTACGCGACCGCGAGCCCCCACCTGCGCCGGTACTACATTAGGCCTGGTAGCGGACTGCATTAAACTGGTGCCGCAGTATTCGCAGGTGAGACAGTCATGGCCGAGCCACCCCGGACGGAATTCGCGCGCCGTCGTGCCCAGCTCATGCGCCTCATGGGCGCCGATTCCATTGCTATCGTGCCGGCGGCTCCCGTGCGCCAGCGCAATAGCGACGTCGAGTACGACTATCGGCCGGACAGCGATTTCTTCTACCTCACCGGTTTTGCAGAGCCCGAATCGGTCGCAGTGCTGATTCCGGGACGCGAGCCGGCGCAATATGTCCTGTTCACGCGCGATCGCAATCCGCAGCGCGAGATCTGGGACGGCACGCGCGCGGGTCCTGCCGGCGCGACTGCCGACTACGGTGCCGACGATGCATTCCCGATCGGCGATATCGACGAGATCCTCCCTGGGCTGCTCGAAGGGCGCGAGCGGGTCTTCTATACGATGGGGCTCAGCAGCGAGTTCGATCAGCGCGTCATCGGCTGGGTGAATCGCCTGCGGGTGCAGGCGCGCAGCGGAATGCATGCGCCACAGGAATTCGTCGCGCTCAACCACCTGCTGCACGACATGCGCTTGTTCAAGAGCCGCGCTGAACTGACGTTGATGCGCCGCTCGGGGGAGATCGCCGCCGGCGCTCACGTGCGTGCCATGCGCTTTTGTCGTCCCGGCCGGATGGAATTCGAAGTCATGGCCGAGCTGCTGCACGAGTTTCACCGCCACGGCGCGGACATCTCCTACCACCCCATCGTCGGGGGCGGCGCCAATTCCTGTGTGCTGCACTACCACGCCAACAATGCGCGACTGAATGCCAGGGAGCTGCTGCTCGTGGACGCCGGCTGCGAGGTGGGCTACTACGCCTCGGACATCACGCGAACGTATCCGGTCGACGGGCGCTTCAGCGCCGAGCAGCGCGCCATCTACGAGGTCGTCCTGGAAGCGCAGCTCGCGGCCATCGAGCGTGTCAGGCCTGGTAACCACTGGAACGAGCCGCACGATGCCGCGGTACGCGCCATCACCGCGGGCCTCAAGCGCGTCGGCATCCTCAAGGGCTCGCTCGCCTCGCTCATCAAGGGCGGCGCCTACCGCAAGTACTTCATGCATCGCACCGGCCATTGGCTCGGCATGGATGTGCATGACGTCGGCGACTATCGCATCGATGACGAGTGGCGCGTCTTCGAGCCGGGCATGGCGCTGACCGTGGAGCCTGGCATCTACATCCCGGCCGGTACAGCGGGCGTCGCGCGTCGCTTCTGGAACATCGGGGTGCGCATCGAAGACGACGTCGTGGTCACACGCAGCGGCTGTGAGGTGCTCACTGCCGGGGTGCCAAAGGAACCCGATCAGATCGAGGCGTTGATGGCGGCGGCCTGAGCGCGCCGCAGGCCTTGCGTGTCGTGAACAATCAACCTTCTCTCAGCTGCGACGTCGCCATCGTCGGCGGTGGCATGGTGGGGGCCAGTCTGGCACTGGCGCTCGCCGCGACGCCGCTCTCGGTGATAATGATCGAAGCCGTGCCGCCTGATCCGCCGGTCAGCCCGGCAGGCGGCGAAGGCGCGGCGCCGCCGAGCTTCGACGATCGCACCACCGCCCTGGGTAATGGCGCGCGGCGCATCTTTCAGACGCTCGGAGTATGGGAGCAGATCGCCACGCAGGCCGCGCCGATCCGCCAGATTCACGTCTCCGATGCGGGCCGCTTCGGGTTCGCGCGCCTCGCCGCCGAGGAGCATGGGCTGGCGGCCTTCGGCTACACGGTGGCCAATCGGCATCTCGGCCAGGTGCTCTGGGGCGCGTTGCGCGCTCGGGCTCGTGTACAGCTTCTCGCGCCGGCGCGCGTGCGCGGGGCGCAGCTTTCCGAGGCGCAGGCGCTGCTGACGATCGATGGCGCACGCGCGGATCCCCAGATGCTGCGCGCGCGGCTGGTAGTCGCGGCCGATGGAGCTCATTCGCTCGTCAAGCAGGCCGCCGCAATTGCCTCGCGCGTCAGCGATTACCGACAGGTCGCGGTGGTGAGCGTGGTGCGCACCGATTCCCCCGCGGCGGGCGTAGCCTTCGAGCGCTTCACTACAACCGGCCCGTTGGCGTTGCTGCCGCGCTTTGATCGCAGCTATGGGCTCATCTGGACCCTGCCACCCGAGGCGGCGGCCGAGCACCTGAGCTGCGCGCCCGATGAGTTCTGTCGTCGCCTGCAGCGGCGCTTTGGCTGGCGCGCCGGACGCATCCTCTCGGTGGGCACGCGTGCGAGCTATCCGCTCGCCCTCGTGCACGCCGGCTCGAGCGTCGGCATGCGTGTGGCGCTGATCGGCAATGCCGCTCAGGCGCTGCATCCCATCGCCGCGCAGGGCTTCAATCTCGGACTGCGCGATGCTGCCGTGCTCGCCGAGCTGCTCGGCTCGGCCGATGATCCGGGCGCATCGAGCCTGCTCGACCGCTATGCGCAGCGGCGCGCCGCCGACCGGCGCGGCATGATCGGTTTCACCGACCAGCTGGTGCGAGTGTTTGGCGAGCGCAGCGCGCTCATCGGCGCCGCGCGCGATCTGGCCTTGCTGCTGTTCGACCTGTCACCGCCGGCGAAGCAGGCTCTGTCGCGCTTGAGCTGGGGATTCGGTGCGTTGCCGCGCCTGTCGCGCGGGCTGCCGCTGATCGCGCCTCGCGTGCGCAGCGATGGCGCAGGCGGTGGCGATGCCGATGGCGACCAGGAACACGGTTGAATGGATTACGACGTCGTTATCGTTGGTGCGGGACTCGCGGGCGCGTGCACCGCGGCGCTCATGGCACGCACCGCCGGCCTGGGTGCCGAGCGCATCGTGCTGCTGGCGGCCGATCTGCACGAGGCGTCCAGCGAACCTCCGGCTCAAGGCGCACCCCCGCAGCTGCGCGTGGTGGCCGTCTCGCGTGCCAGCGAGCGCATCCTCGGCGCCGCCGGCGCCTGGCAACGGCTGCCGCCGGCGCGCCTGTGCGCCTATGAGCGCATGTGCGTGTGGGAGCACGGCGCCGAAGGTGCCGGGGCGCTGCGCTTCGATGCTGCCGACGTCGGGGAGCCCAATCTCGGCTACATCATCGAAAACTCACTGCTGCAGTGGGCGTGCCTCACCAGCTTCCGCGACAGCGGCGGGCGGCTGCTGGCCGGACAGCTGCAGGGACTGGCAGTCGAGGAGAACGCGGCGCGCCTGACGCTTGGCGACGGCACAACGCTACAGGCGCGCCTGGTGATCGGCGCCGATGGCGCGCAGTCCGCGGTGCGTACACTGCTGGGAATTCCCGCGCAGCGGCGCGGCTTCGGGCAGCTTGGTGTGGTCGCGAACGTTGCCAGCAGCCGCGGGCATCAGGACACGGCCTGGCAGCGCTTCCTGCCGGGCGGACCGCTCGCGCTGCTGCCGCTGTTCGACGGCAGTTGCTCGCTGGTGTGGTCGCTCGATGAGTTGCAGGCGCGCACCCTGCTGGATGCGCGCGCCGCGCAGTTCAACGCGCAGCTCGAGGCCGCCACCGAAGGCGTACTCGGCGCGGTGTCACTGGTCGGGGCGCGTCATGGCTTTCCACTGCAGCGACAGGCAGCCAGGGATTTCATTGCCCCGCGCGCCGCGTTGGTCGGCGATGCGGCGCATGTCATTCATCCACTCGCCGGCCAGGGCGCGAACCTTGGCCTGCTCGACGCCGATGCGCTTTGCGCGACGGTGGCCGCGGCGCTCAGCGTACGTGAGGATCCGGGCGCGCTGCGCGCGCTACGCCACTACGAACAGCAGCGGCGCACCCACAACCGGCTGATGGATGCGGCCACGAGTGCGTTTCATCATGGCTTTGCGCTCACCGGGCCGGCGGCTTGGTTGCGGCAGCGCGCGCTCGAGCAGGTCGATCACAGCACGCTGCTCAAACGCTTCTTCGCGCGCGAGGCACTCGGAGTCGGGCTGTTTCAGCCGCCGCGGGCCGCCCGGGCCGCAGGGTAGATCAACGGGTCGGGATCTGATCGAGCTTTGCGGCGCAGATGAAGTCGTTCTCGCTCAGCCCACCGATCGCATGGGTCGAGAAACGCACGTGGCAGTAGCTGTAGCTGACCGACAGATCGGGGTGGTGATCCTCGATGTTGGCCAGGTGTGCGACGGCATTGACGAAACTCATGGTGTGGTAAAAGTCCCGGAAGCCGAACTCACGGCGCAGCGCCTTGTTGTCCTCCACCAGGTGCCAGTCGGAGGAGAGCTGCGCGAGCGCGCTGCGCGCCTGCTCGGCTGTGTAGGGGGCCACGCCGCCCTCGCAGGGAACACAGCGTTTTTCAGTGAGCGCCGAGCCCTTCGCCTGGGCGCTCATGCAACGCTCTCGGCGGACAGCACTTCGTCGGCACTGGCGCCGCGGCGCGCATAACTGCGCGCCACATACTGTTCGACAAGCTGCTGGAATTCCTCCGCGATGTGATCGCCCTTCAGCGTGACGGTCTTCTGGCCGTCCTCGTAGACGGGGGCGACGGGGCGCTCTCCGGTGCCCGGCAGGCTGATGCCGATGTTGGCGTGCTTGCTCTCGCCCGGTCCGTTCACGACGCACCCCATGACTGCCACCGTCATGGTCTCCACTCCGACATAGCTTTTGCACCACTCGCGCATGCGCTCGCGCAGGTGCTTCTGAATGCTGTCGGCGAGCGTCTGGAAGAAGGTGCTGGTCGTGCGCCCGCAACCCGGGCAGGCCGTCACCAGCGGCGTGAAGGAGCGCAGCCCCATCGTCTGCAGCAGCTCCTGCGCCACGATCACCTCGCGCGTGCGCGCTCCGCCCGGCTCGGGCGTGAGCGAGATGCGAATGGTGTCGCCGATGCCCTGCTGCAGCAGGATGCCGAGCGCGGCCGACGAGGCGACGATGCCCTTGGAGCCCATGCCCGCCTCGGTCAGGCCCAGATGTAGCGCGAAGCTCGAGCGCGCGGCCAGCTCGCTGTACACGGCCACGAGGTCCTGCACCGAACTCACCTTGGCTGACAGCACGATGCGATCGCGCGCCAAGCCGAGGCTCACAGCGCGCTCGCCGCTGTCGATGGCCGAGCGCACGATGGCCTCGCGCATGACCTGCTGGGCACTCAGCGGCTGTTCGCGCCGGCCATTCTCATCCATCAGGCGCGCCAACAGGTCCTGATCGAGACTGCCCCAGTTGACGCCGATGCGCACTGGCTTGCCGTTGCGGCAGGCGGTCTCGATCATTTCGGCAAACTGCGGATCACGCTTGCTGCCGCGACCGACGTTGCCCGGGTTGATGCGGTACTTGGCCAGCGCCTCGGCGCAGGCGGGATTCTCCTGCAGCAATTTGTGGCCATTGAAGTGAAAGTCGCCGATCAGGGGCACTTTGCAGCCCAGCTGAGCCAGGCGGTCGCGAATGCGCGGCACCGCAGCCGCCGCCTCATCGGTGTTCACCGTGACGCGTACCAACTCCGAGCCTGCCAGCGCGAGCTCGTGCACCTGTTGTACGGTCGAATCGACGTCGGCAGTGTCGGTGTTGGTCATCGACTGCACGACGATGGGCGAGTCGCCTCCGATGGGAATGCCGGCTACGTCCACAGGGACGGTGCGGTGGCGTCGGGCGGCGGATGAGGAGCTGCTATGCCTGTTCATGGCGCCATTGTAGTGGGCGGATGTCGCGCGCTGCTATCATTCCCGATGTACTACGGGCGGGAATTGACGCCGGCCCGCGGGAGTCTTCCCAGCGTGTTTTTCCTTAGAGATCGCAGACTTGCCCCTCGCCACACCCGGCGCAGGCGGGGCAATTCCGGTGGCCTCCACGCCTGATGCGACGCACTATACAGATGAGTCATGGCAAGTGGCAGCGGAGGGAATCCTAGTGGGCCGCCACACGTGCCTGTATGGCCTGCACGTCGCGCTCGGTGCTCGCATGGTCGATTTCGGCGGCTGGGACATGCCAGTGGCCTACGGCTCGCAGATCGAGGAGCATCAGGCCGTGCGACAGGCCGCGGGGGTGTTCGATGTTTCGCACATGTGCATCGTCGATCTGGAGGGAGCGCGCACGCGACAGCTGCTCGAGCAGCTGCTGTCCAACGATATCGGTCGGCTCACGCGCGAGAACACGGCGCTCTACAGCTGCCTGCTCAATGATGCGGCCGGCATCATCGATGACCTGCTCGCCTACTGGCTCGGCGAGGACCGCTTCCGCCTGGTCGTCAATGCAGCCACTCGTGACAAAGATATCGCCTGGATCGGTGCGCACGCCGAGCGCGTCGATGTGAAGCTGCTGGAGCGGCGCGATCTGGCGATGCTGGCGGTGCAGGGGCCTCAAGCGCGCCAGCGCTGCGCCATGCTGCTGCCGAGCGAATCCGCTTCCGCCGTGATGGCGCTCGCGCCCTTCAGCGGACTTGCGATCGGCAGCTGGTTCATCTCGCGCACCGGCTACAGCGGTGAGGATGGGTTCGAGATCATGCTGCCGGCCGGCGAAGCGGGCGGCATCTGGCAACGGCTCAACGCCGGCGGCGTGCGCTCCTGTGGACTCGGCGCGCGCGATACGCTGCGGCTGGAGGCGGGTCTGCACCTGTATGGCAATGACATGGACGAGCAGACGCATCCGCTCGAGTCGGGCCTGGGTTTTACCGTCGCGTTCGATCCGCCGGAACGGCAGTTCATCGGTCGCAAAGCGTTGCAGGCGATCCGCGCACACGGCAGCGAGCGTCGCCTGGTCGGTCTGGTGCTCGATGAGCGCGCGGTGCTGCGCAGTCATCAGCGCGTGGTGGTGCCCGGCGTGGGGGAGGGGCAAGTCACCAGCGGCAGCTTTTCGCCCTCGCTCGGTCGCTCCATCGGTTATGCGCGCGTGCCGCGAGGCGTGGGCGAGCACGTGCAGGTGGAAGTACGCGAGCGGCTGCTGCCGGCTCGCGTGGTGCGCCCGCCATTTGCGCGTCACGGCCGGGTGCTGGTGCCGTTGTAGCGGTCGCAACGCTGTCGCTCTCTATATTAGTAATCCAGGAGCAACCGGATGAGCAGAATTCCGCCGGATCTGAAGTACACCCGCAGTCACGAGTGGCTCCGGTCCTTGCCTGACGGCAGCGTCGAGATCGGTATCAGTGATCACGCGCAGGAGGAGCTCGGCGACCTGGTGTTCATCGAGCTGCCACAGATCGGGCGGCGCCTGGCGAGCGGCGAGGCCTGTGCCGTGGTCGAGTCGGTCAAGGCGGCTTCGGATATCTATGCACCGATCGCCGGTACGGTGCTGGCCACCAACGAGCAGCTGGCGCAGGCCCCCGATCTGGTCAATCGCGATCCGTATGGGAGTGGTTGGCTGATGCGCATGAACCCCACGCAGGCCGAGAGCAACGCAACGCTGTTGTCCGCGCAGGATTACAGCGCCTTCGCCGAGGAAGGCTGAGCCGTTGCCCTATATCCCGCACACGGAGGAGGAGGTTCGCGAGATGCTCGCACTGCTCGGCGTGCGCGATATCGAGGCGCTGTTCGATGAGATCCCGGCATCGCTGCGCATCGGGGAGCTGGCCGGTATCGGCCCGGGGCTCTCCGAGCAGCAGGTGATGCAGCTCATGCGCGAGCGCGCCGAGGCGGACGGTGCGCCACTGTGCTTCCTGGGTGCCGGCGCTTATGAGCATCACATCCCTGCGCCGGTGTGGTCGACAATCACGCGCGGAGAGTTCTACAGCGCCTACACCCCGTATCAGGCCGAAGCCAGTCAGGGCACGCTGCAGAGCATCTACGAATACCAGAGCATGATGGTGAGCCTCACTGGCATGCAGGTCGCCAATGCTTCCCTGTATGACGGCGCCAGCGCGGTGGCCGAGGCCTGCCTGATGGCGGTACGCGCCAACCGCCGCTCGCAGGCCGCGCGCATTCTATGGTCCGGCACACTGCATCCGCATTACCGACAGGTCGCGCGCACCACGGCGGCCGGACAGGGCCTGAGCTTCCAGTTGCTCGACTACGACCCTGCCAGCGGGCAATGCGTGCTGCCGCAACTCGCGGCCGACGAGGACGTGACCGCCTTGGTGATCGCGCAGCCGAACTTCTTCGGCGTGCTCGAGGATGTGGATGCATTGACCGACTGGGCGCACGCACATGGTGCGCTGGTCATCGCGGTGGTCAATCCGATCTCCCTCGCGCTGCTGTCGGCGCCGGGACAGTGGGGTAGCAGCGGCGCCGACATCGTCGTGGGCGAAGGTCAACCACTGGGTTGCCCGCTGTCTTCCGGCGGCCCTTACTTCGGCTTCATGGCGACGCGTATGCAGTTCGTGCGCCAGATGCCCGGCCGCATCGCCGGACGCACGCTGGACCTTGACGGACGGGCCGGCTTTACACTGACGCTGCAGGCGCGCGAGCAGCACATCCGCCGTGCCAAGGCGACCTCCAACATCTGCACCAATCAGGGCCTGCTGATGATGGCCGGTACGCTGTACCTCGCGCTGATGGGTCCGGAGGGGCTCGAGCGTGTGGCACAGGCCTGCATGGCGCGCACCGAGGAGCTGGTGCAGGCGTTGTGTGCCCTGGGGGGCGTGCGCGCCGCATTCTCGGGAGCGCGTTTCCACGAGGCGGTATTGCAATTGGATCGGCCCATCGGCCCCGTGCTGCAGGCGTTGGCGGCGCGTGGGATTCTCGGCGGACTGGATCTGAGCACGTACTATCCGGAGCTTGGCGCGGCGCTGCTGGTCTGTGCGACCGAGATGCGCAGCAGCGAGCACATCGAGCGCTACGCGCGTGCGCTCGGCGAGTTGCTCGGCGCATCCGCCGCGCCGGCGCGGTTGAGCTCCGCGGACAGAGCGGTGAGCGCATGAGCGCGCCCGATAGCGCGCCGGCGCGGCTGCCGCTGCGAGAGAAGTTGATCTTCGAGTATTCGCGCGCCGGGCGCGGCGCGCGCTCGCAATGGCCCGAGTTGCCCGCCGGGGCCTGCGCCGTTCCCGCGGCGCTGCGCCGGGGCAGCCGCGCGGCGCTGCCCGAGGTCAGCGAACTGGACGTGGTGCGTCACTACACGCGGCTGTCGCAGCTGAACTTCTCGATCGATACGCATTTCTATCCGCTCGGCTCGTGCACGATGAAGTACAACCCCAAGGTCTGCAATGCCGCGGCCCTGCTACCGGGGTTTGTAGGGCGCCATCCGCTCGCGCCAGCCGAGCTCGGGCAGGGATTTCTCACCTGTCTCTACGAGCTGCAGGAGATGCTCAAGGCGATCACGGGCATGCGCGGCGTGGCGCTCAGCCCGCTTGCCGGCGCTCACGGGGAATTCGCGGGCGTGGCCATGATTCGCGCCTATCACCGGGCGCGTGGCGACGAGGGGCGCAACGAGATCCTCGTGCCTCAGGCGGCTCACGGCACCAATCCCGCCACCGCGAGCATGTGTGGCTGCGTGGCGCGTGAGATCGCCATCGGCCCCGATGGGGATGTGGACCTGACGGCGCTGCGTGCGGCGCTCGGGCCGCGCACCGCAGGCATCATGCTCACCAACCCTTCGACGCTCGGGGTGTTCGAACGGCGCATCACCGATGTGGCGCGTCTGGTGCACGAGGCCGGCGGCCTGCTCTATTACGATGGCGCCAATCTCAATGCGCTGCTGGGCAAGGTGCGACCCGGCGATATGGGGTTCGACGTGATGCACGTGAACCTGCACAAGACATTCTCAACGCCGCACGGCGGTGGCGGCCCCGGCGCCGGTCCGGTGGGTGTGTCCGAACGGCTGCTGCCATATCTGCCACTGCCGATCGTCGGGCGTGAAGCAGGCGCGGACGCAGCCAGCCGTTTCCGCTGGCTTGGAGAGGCCGACCTGCCACAGTCGATCGGCCGTCTGGCCGGTTTTGGCGGTAACGCAGGCGTGCTGCTGCGCGCCTACATTTATATGCGTCTGCTGGGCCAGGCGGGCATGCGCCGTGTGGCCGAGTACGCCACGCTCAACGCCAATTACCTCGCGGCGCGCCTGCAACGGGTCGGCTACGAGGCAGCTTATCCGCAGCGGCGCGCCAGCCATGAGTTCATCCTGACGTTGCGCCGTCAGGCGCAGGAGTACGGTGTGACGGCCATGGACGTGGCCAAGCGGCTGTTGGATCTGGGGTTTCATGCGCCGACCACCTATTTCCCCCAGCTGGTCAGCGAGTGCCTGCTCATCGAGCCGACCGAGACCGAAAGCAAGGAGACGCTCGATGCGTTCACCGAGGCGATGGAGCGCATCCTGGCCGAGTCGCAGCAGGAGCCCGAACGCCTGCAGCGCGCCCCATATAGCTTGCCCGTACGGCGTTTGGACGACGTGCGCGCTGCACGCGAGCTCGATCTGGCTTATCGTGGCGCTCTGGGCAGCACAAGCTGAACCTTTTGCGTTTGTATCGGGTCAGTGAAGGACGGTCAGTGAAGGACGTTATGCATTACTCGCCATGGATCCGCGCGCTCACGAGCGGCGCTGCCGCGTTCGGGTTGCTGTGGGTAGGCAGCGCAGGGGCTGCCGACCCTGCAGCCGCCGGACAACCGGCCAAGCTGCCTGCGCACGTGGTCGTGCCCGTGGGCGAGGAGGCATCGGCGGCCGATTGGGCCGCGACGCTCGAGCGCATCGCCGGCAGCGTGGTGGCCATCCAGATCGATCAGGCGCGTTCCTTCGATACCGAGCGCAATATGTCGGCGCAGGCCACCGGCTTTGTGGTCGATGCGCAGCGTGGACTCATCCTCACCAACCGTCACGTCGTGACGCCGGGGCCGGTGACGGCGCTGGCGACCTTTCTGAACCGTGAGGAAGTGCAGCTCTACCCGGTGTATCGCGATCCGGTGCACGATTTCGGCTTCTATCGCTACGATCCGAGCAAGCTCAAATACATCGCCCCCAAGGCACTGCAGCTCGCGCCGCAGGATGCGCAGGTCGGTCGTGAGATCCGCGTCGTTGGCAACAATGCCGGCGAGCAACTGTCCATTCTCGCCGGTACGCTTGCGCGCCTGGACCGCGAGGCGCCCGATTACGGCACCGGGCGCTACAACGACTTCAATACCTTCTACATCCAGGCGGCCTCGGGTACTTCGGGCGGCTCCTCGGGCTCGCCAGTGGTGGACATTCAGGGTCATGTGCTCGCGCTCAACGCGGGCGGCGCGCAGGGCGCGGCCTCGAGCTTCTATCTGCCCCTCAGCCGCGTGCGCCGGGCGTTGAAGCTCATCCAGGAGGGCAAGCCGGTCACGCGGGGCACGCTGCAGACGGAGTTCCTTTATCGTCCTTACGATGAGCTCGAGCGGCTGGGACTGTCGGCGCAGACCGAAGCGCTGGCGCGCAGTTCCAATCCCGATGGCACTGGCATGCTGGTGGTCAACGACGTGCAGCCCGGCTCCATGAGCGATGGCGTACTCGAGCCCGGCGATGTGCTGGTGCGCGTTAACGGCAAGCTGGTGGCGCAGTTCGATCCGCTCGAAGCGGTGCTGGATGATTCGGTGGGGCGTACCGTGACGCTGACGCTCTCGCGCGGTGGGCATCTCTACGATGCGACCCTCAAGGTGGGCGATCTGGATGCCATCACTCCCGACGCCTACCTCGAGCTGGGCGATGCCGTGGTGCATACGCTCTCCTACGAGGAAGCGCGCGCCTATCACCTGCCGATCCGCGGCGTGTTCGTCGCCGCGCCGGGTTTCCTGTTCGAAGCCGCCGATGTGCCGCGCGGCGCCATCATCACGAGCGTCAACTCCAAGACCGTCAATTCGCTGGATGATTTCATCGCTGCGGTCGAGCAGCTCGGTGACGGCGCGCAAGTGGCGGTGCGCTACAAGACGATCGATGATCCGAACAACAGCCAGTTGCGCTCGGTGCGCATCGATCGGCATTGGTTTCCCGCGCGCCGCTGCCAGCGTGACGATCAGGCCGGCTACTGGCACTGCGTGAGCCTGCCGGCCGTGGCGGCTTCGCCCCCACCGCAACCCGCCACGGCGCTGTTGCCGCAGGTGGAGGACCCGCGCGCCGCGCCGATTGCGCCCTCGCTGGTCTACATCACCTTCAACATGCCCTACACCGTCTCGGGCGTGACCGAGCGCTATTACCACGGCACCGGTCTCATCGTCGATGCGCAGCGCGGGCTGATCGTCACCGATCGCGATACCGTGCCCGAGTCACTCGGCGATGTTCGGCTCACCTTTGCCGATACCATCGAGATCCCGGGCAAGGTCGTCTACATTCATCCGCTGCACAATCTGGCGGTCATTCATTACGACCCGCGTCTGATCGGTTCCACGCCGGTCAAAGCGGCACAATTGGATACGACGCCCCTCAAGGCCGGCCAGACGGTCAACGTGGTCGGCCTGGACAACAATGGACAGCTGCGCGCGCGCACCACGACGGTGTCGGACGTCGCGCCGATGGATCTGCCGCTGTCGCGTACGGTGCGCTTCCGCGAAAGCAACCTCGACGTCGCCTCGCTGGTGGATCCGCCCGACGATGTGGTCGGCGTGCTCACAGGTGACGATGGGCGCGTGCGGGGTCTTTGGGCCAGCTTCGCTGCCGACAACGGTCAGGAGCTGGTGCAGGAGATGCGCGGCATCTCCAGCGATCTGCTCGCCGAGACGCTCGACCTGGTGCGCTCGGGGCGAGCGCTGCATTCGCTCGAGGCGGAATTTCTGCCGCAGACGCTGGCCTCGGCGCGCCAGCTGGGTCTGTCGCCGAGCTGGGTGCAACGTATTTCCCAGGCTGATCCCACCGCGCGCGAGGTGTTGAGCGTGCAGCGGCTCGTGGGCGGCTCGGACGCCGCGGCGCAGATGCAGCCCGGAGACATCCTGCTGGCCATCGACGGACAGCCGGTCACGCAGTTCCGCGAAGTCGAGCGCGCGGTCGAGGACAAGGCCCAGGTGCACGTGAGCGTCTGGCGTGCGAGCGGCGAGAAGGACCTGACAGTGCAGACCGCCACGCTCTCGGGCAATGACCTGTCCCGCGTCGTCGAATGGGCCGGGGCAACTCTGCAGGCCCCCTATCGCGCGATGAGCGCCCAGCGCGGCATCGCGGATGAGGGAGTTTATGTCGCCTACTATCAGTTCGGCTCGCCGGCCTCGCATTATGGTCTCGTGCCCGGTCACCGCATCGTGGAGGTCGATGGTCATCCCACGCCAGATCTCGACGCTTTTTTGCGACAGGTGCAGGGTCGCGCGGACCTCTCCTCATTGCGTATCAAGCTGTTGGACTGGAATGGGGCGCCACAAGTCATCACGCTGAAACTCGACCGGCACTATTGGCCGGCCTATGAGCTGCGGCGCAGCGCCGATGGCTGGCAGCGCACGTCCCTCGAATAGCTCGAATCGGCCGGTGTCGCGCCGGTACAATGCGCGCCATGGTCACCGTGGTGCGCGCGACACAGCTCGAGCTCAATACAGCCGTTCAGGCGCTGCGCGACGGGGAACTCGTTGCCTTCCCGACCGAGACGGTCTATGGGCTCGGGGCCCATGCCGGCCATCCGGGGGCCCTGCGACGCGTGTTCGAGCTCAAGGGCCGTCCGCCCAACCATCCGCTCATCGTGCATCTGGACAGTCCGCGCTTCCTGACGCGCTGGGTGCGTGAGGTGCCCGTGGCCGCGGAGCGGCTGGCCGAGCGCTTCTGGCCGGGGCCGCTCACGCTGGTGCTGCCGCGCACCCCGCAGGTGCACCCACTCATTACCGGTGGCCAGGATACCGTCGCCGTGCGCGTGCCCTCGCACCCGATGGCACAGCAGCTGTTGACCGCCTTTGGCGGCGGCATCGCGGCACCCTCGGCAAACCGCTATGGCCGCCTGAGTCCCACGCGTGCCGATCATGTGCGCGAGGAATTCGGCAGCGCCGTGCACACCATCCTGGATGGCGGTGAGTGCAAAGTCGGACTCGAATCGACCATCGTCGCATGCGTGGGCGGACAGGTGCGCCTGCTGCGGCCAGGGGCGATCAGCCTCTCGCAGCTGCGTCGCGTGGTGCCCGAGGTGCGCAGCGACGGCATTGCCGGCGAAGCCACGCCGCGCGTACCCGGCAGCACGCACGCGCACTACGCGCCACTCACCCCACTGTCGATCGTGCCGGCGGATGAGATCGAGGAGCTCGCCGAGAGCCTGTCGGAAGGCGGCCAGCGCATCGCCGTGCTGGCCCAGCGACCGCCGCTTGGGACCTATCAATCCGTCACCTGGCTCAACGCAGGCCCGCGCGTGGATGCCTACGCGCACGATTTCTACGCCAACCTGCGCACGCTCGATAAGGCAGGCTGTACGCGCATCGTGGTGCAGGCCGTGCCGGCAGACGAGCGTTGGGATGCGGTGCGCGACCGCCTGCGACGCGCCGCGGCGGCTTCGGCCGCACCCATTCCCGTGGATGACGACAACTCCATCGCGGCGGGCATTCTGCCCTGAGCGGGGGGGCGCCCATCGCCGACATAGCCACGCCGCGCACTGCCTCGCGCGCGTCGCGCGAGCCGGCCGGGCGCGCACAGCGCCGCGGCTTGCAAGTCATCGACCCGTTTCAGCCGGAGCAGATCCGGCGGCTGGTGCGTGAGTTCGGCTCGCCGCTGCTGATCGTCGACTGCGAGCGAGTGCGCACGCAGTATCGACGGCTCCAGCAAGCGCTGCCGGACGTGGATCTGCACTATGCATTGAAACCATTGCCGCACGCGGCCGTGGTGCGCGTGATCGCCGAGCTCGGCGGCTCCATGGACTTGGCCACCACCGGGGAGGTGCAACTGGTGCAGTCGCTCGGCATCGATCCGGCGCGCTGTATCCACACGCACCCGATCAAGCGCGAGCGCGATATACGCAATGCGCTCGGATTCGGCGTGCGCACCTTCGTGGCCGATAATCCCGACGAGGTGCGCAAGTTCAAGCGCTACGGCGAGCGCGCGGCACTGCTGCTGCGCGTCTCCTTCCGCAGCCCGGGGGCGGTGTGTGATCTGTCGCGCAAGTTCGGCTGCGACCCGGAAGATGCCATCGAGCTCGCGCGCCTGGCGGCCTCGCTCGGCGTGCAAGTGCAGGGATTTTCGTTTCACGTGGGCTCACAGGCCGCCGATGCGCTCAAGCACGTGGAGGCGATCGAGGCGTGCGCGACGTTGATCGGCGCTGCGCGTCGCGAGCGGCTGGGTACGCTGGATACCCTGGATATCGGTGGCGGCTTCCCGATCGATTACCTGCAACACGCCGTGGACATCCGCCAGTTCTGCGCACCGATTCGTGCGGCGCTCGCCAAGCTGCCGCGCCGCGTGCGCGTGCTGGCCGAGCCCGGCCGCTACATCGCGGGACCCTCGGCCGTCGGCGTGGCAAGCGTCATGGGGCGTGCACGACGCGAGGGCCACTGGTGGTATTACCTGGACGATGGCCTGTACGGATCCTTCAGCGGCCAGCTTTATGATCACGCTCGCTATCCGGTCGAGTCATTGCGCAAGGGGAGTGCGCTGCTGCCCTCGGTGCTGGCGGGACCGACTTGCGACAGCATCGACGTCATCGCAGAGAATCTCATGCTGCCGCAGCTGCGCGCCGGCGATCTGATCGTGGGGCGTGCGATGGGCGCCTACACCTGGGCGAGTGCCTCGGAGTTCAATTTCTTTCCTAAGGCCACAGTGGTGGCCGTCAATCGCACCGCGGGGGATAGGGGCGGGGTCGAATAGGCGCGCGGGCGAAAGAGATCGAGAAGACCGACTGGTCATCGAGCCGCGGGGGATGCAGCGCACTCGCGAGCGCTACAAAGCTGATGGGCGCGCTCGCGAGTGCGCTGCATCCTCTGTGAGGATCGATCGCGAGTAATTCCCCAGTGCTCGTTGTCAGCTTGATAGCGGCTATTCGGCGTGGCCGTAGCGGGCCAGCTTCGTATCGATGAGCGCGCGCAGGCGCGCGGCCTCTGCGGGCTGCTCTGCGATCAGATTCTTGGTCTCGCCGGGATCGTTTGCCAGGTCGTAGAGCGCGTCGCGCAGGGCCGGCATGTCGGGGTAGTGGGGATGGCCGATGTAATGCACCAGCTTCCAGGCGCCGTCGACGACGGCCACAGAGCCGGTGGACAGCGCGCCGTGTCGAGGCGTCTGCTCGAAATTCATGCTGAAGGCCGGCTTCGCCGGCAGCGGATCGTCGCCTGCAGGGCCCCAGACGCCCAGCAGCGAGCGCCCCTCCCAGGAGGGCGGTGCGCTGATGCCGGCCAGCTGCGCGAGGGTCGGAGCAATGTCCACCTGCTCGACCACGCTGGAGCTGCGCAGCGGCTGCGTCTGCCCCGGGAGCTTCACGATCAACGGCACGTTGATGATCTCGTTGAACAACCCAATGCCGGTGTGTGCACCGTAGCCGTGGTGAAAGCTCTCGCCGTGATCGGCGGTCACGACCACGGCAGTGTTGCTGCCGAGGATCTGTAGTGCCTGCTGCAGAAATTGGCCGGCGTAATAGTCCACGTACAGCACGGCTTCATCGTAGCGGTCGCTCAGCAACTGAGCTTCTGCTGGCGGCTGCGTGCCGAGCGTATAGCCCCAATAGGGTTCGGTCTGCGCGATGTTGCGCGCGGCCGAAGAGCTGTCGAAGCGCCCCAGCCACGGCGCCGGCACGGCATAGGGGGAGTGCGGTGGGAACAGGTGTACCCATAGGAAGACCGGACGGCTCTTGTCGACCTGCCGCAGCCAGGCGAGTGCGGGGCCCGTCGCCAGCTGCGGATCGTAATGCGCGTTGGTGCGACCGCCTGAGAGTTGGTCCGCGAGACTGACCAGCGCGCCGAACAGCGGCATGTCGGCGATGGCGCAGGTGTATTTGAATGTGGCCGAGAGCCCATCCGTGCACAGGTCCACGTCATGGACGCGATCGCGCGCAGCGAAGTCGAAGTAGCGACCGAAGCCGTTCTTCGCGGCTCCCGCCACGGCGTTGGTGGAGACGTAGCCGGTCTGATAGCCCGCGAGCTGCAGCAGTGCGGGTAGGGAGCGGGCGCGCTCATCGCTCTCGGGCCAGGCCGGTAGCTGCAGCGCCCGATGCAACCAGGGTCGCGTGCCCGTCAGTATCGAGGAGATACCCGGGGTCGTGAAATTAGCATCCGCGTAGGCATGCTCGAAGGTCGCCGCGCCCTGGGCAAAGCTCGACAGCATCGGTGTCGTGGGACGCGCGGCCCCGTAAAGGGACATGTGCTGTGCGGACAGGGCGTCGATGCTCAGTAGCACGATGTGCGGTGCGTGGGCCCGCGCAGCCGCGGGGCGGCTCGCCCCAAGGGAGTGCGTCGTGTGCGCGTCGTGTGACCAGCCGAACAGGGGGATCGTCAGTGCACAGAGCGCACCGACGACGCTCAAGGTCACGAGGGGCGCGCGCAGGCGCTGCATGCGCAGCGCGCCGCCGCGCGTTGCGCCGATAATCCCTGCCACCAGCAGCACCGGCCAGAATAGCTGATGGCGAAAGCTGAGGCGCTGCAGAGCGCCGAAGGTCTGCAGCCACACCAAGAGGCAGAACACCACCGCGGCCGCCGTAAGGGCCGATGCGAGGCCATACAGCGCGCGCTCGAGCCACAGGTGCCGCCCGGAGAGACGCCGGAGGCCCTGTGTCAGCAGCAGCAGCAGCAGCCACAGGGGCAGAGCGAGGGCGGCCAGGAACAGCCAGGCAGTGCCATAGGCGGGCAGCAGCTCCGCGGGCCTTACATAAAAGAGGAAGTCCTCGATCTGCGCCAGGAAGGCCAGCGGCAGCACTGCCCCGAGCAGCGCCCACAGCGGCAGCAGCGTCCTACGCCACAGCGGCCCCGGCGTTGCAGGATTGGCATCGCCGGGCCGGGACGGCATAAGAGAATCAGCTGTCGCGGCGTGACTGCGGTGGCGTGCGCTCGCCGCGTACTGCGGTGACCACGGCCTGTACGAGCCGGCTAAACAGCCGCGCGATATAGCGGCGCAGTGCCGCCAGCGCCGATGCGGCGGCAATCAGGAAGGGAAACAGAAATTGATAGAGCGGACCGGCCGAGTTCGGATCGATATAGGCGTGCGCTTCTCGCCACGGCGCGAGCGCCAAGGCGGCGACCAACAGCATCCCCGCAACGCTGACGGAATGTTGCATTGCGCGCCGACTGGCGGAAGCGCTGGATTCTAAATGCGCCACGTGAACAACTCCTTCAGGCAACCCGAACGCGGACTGCCCGCCGCGCGTTGACGCAGAAGACATTAACAACGGCGGAGTAAAGGCTACAGCAGGTTAGCGCGAGATACGAGAGGTCAAATCACTGACACGCGTTGCCATCCTTGGTCGCTGCGTGGCCGGATTGTCAGCCTTTGCGTGGTCAGGAAATTTCGGTCGGAAAATGCCGGTCTTATTGTCCAAGGTCGCGATGCACCATCGCATCGGCGTGCCCGAATCGACTGCGGGCGGCCGCCATGAGCGTCTCGAGGTCGCGGATGTAATCATCCTCAGGCAGCGCCGCGCGGCTGCCTGCATGCACCGGCACGCGCTGTAGCGCCTGCTCGACGCTTGCCGCGAGCGGGCTGCCGGCGCTCGCAGGGCCGACACCCGCGAACTCGAGCACACGCGCCAGCGTGCGCCGCGGCTGGGCGCGCAGCTCCTCAAAGTCGACCCACAGCAGCCGCTCGCGCGGCAACTCGTCGAGGCAGCGGGCGAGCACGCGGCTGCACTCGCGCATGCTCGCGTGCAGCCAGGTCTCCAGGGCGCCGGGGGGGCACTCCCACAGGGCATGCAGCTCATGCATCGCGCGCCACATGCGCCGATTGGAGGCGAGCACCTCGCCGCTGTGGCGTGCGATCCAGACGAACTGCGCACGCGGATACCAGCTGGCCAGCTGCGCGATGCGGAAGGTGTGATTCGGGGATTTGATCAGCAGGCGCCTCTGGGCTGTTTGGGCGGCGATGCCGCGCAGGAAGCTACGCCAGCGTGGCAGGGCGCCAGTACCACTAGCATCCGCCCACTTCCCAAGTTGCAGCATCTCGGCACATTCAGGCAGGCGCCGCGGATCGATGAAACCGCGATAGACCGAGGGCTCACCCAGCAGCAGCAGCGCGAACTCGTCTTCCTGGGGGCCGTGCGTGGCGATTTGGCCGCGGTCCATGGGACGCTCCACGGTAATCTGCCGCGCCGGTGCTCCGGTCAAAAAGCAGGTCGAGGGATGAAAGCACTGCCAGGTGTGGGGCGTGCTCCAATTGGTGCAGGCGGCTAGCAGCTCGTGCATCACCGTGGTGCCGGATCGCCACAATCCAAGGACGAAAAGCGGGTCTTGCGGAGAGGGCAGCGACCCGAGGCGCCGCTCCTGCACCGACCAGTTGCTCTCGAACCATCGGGCGTGCCACCACAGCCGTAGCGCCTGCGCAGCGACGCCTCGCTGCGGCCGCCCGCCGGCGCGGACCCACTCACGCAGCGCGCGAGCGCCATACCAGATCGGAGAGGCTCGCTGCAACATGTCGCCCCCATGGAAATCACCAACATGGTACCAATGATTAATTCGAGTGGTCGGGCTTGACGCGCGGCGGTCCGCGCGTCAACGTGTCCATGTCAGCGCCGTTTTGACTGAAAGGCCCCCCACCGATCCGCTTCCGGCGCACACCAGTGAGAGCAGTCGATATTTTCGACGATCGCATGATTGCATCAGCGTTTGCGCCGCGTGCCCGCGCCGACGGGCGCCCGATGGCCTGACCCATGGAACGTCGCCTCGAGATCGATGCGCTTCGCGGCCTGATGCTCGTGTGGATGACGCTGGTGCACGTCCCCACGGTGCTCACGCCCTGGGTCAATCAGCCCTTCGGTTTCCTGTCCGCCTCAGAGGGGTTCATCTTTCTTTCGGCGCTGTTTACGGGCCGCATCTACTACCGCGTGCTCGTGCGCGATGGCGCGTGGTCGATGCAGCGCAAGCTCCTGCAGCGGACTTTCCGCCTGTACTGCTTTCACGCCGTGCTGCTGGTGCTGCTGTTCACTGTCGCGGTCGCGGTTGCCCGCAGCGGGCATGCGCCGGCGCTGGCGCATCTGCTCAATTATTACTTCAGCGTGGGTCCGGTCCGTGCGCTGCGCGACGGTCTGCTGCTGCTCTATCGGCCGCCGCTGCTGGACATCATTCCTCTCTATGTGACATTCCTGTTCCTGTCGCCCTTTCTGCTGTTGATCGGCGGAAGCCACGCGCAGCGGTGGCGCTACCTGCTCGGTGCGAGCGCCGTGCTGTGGATCGCGGCGCAGTTCGGCGTGTCACGCCTGCTGTACGCGGGACTGGCGCAATGCTGTCACGTACACGTGCCGCTCACCGAAATGGGAGCCTTCAATCTCTGGGGCTGGCAGCTCATGTGGATCTTCGGCATGTGGTGCGGGGTGCGCTGGGCGCGCGGTGATCTGCCAGCCGAGCGCTGGGCCGAACGCGCCTGGATCCCGGGTCTGTGCGTGGCGGTGATCCTGCTTGGACTGCGCTATGCGGAGACCCTCTGGACGCAGTTTACCGGCGTCGATCCCGGTCCGATGGTGCTCATCGACAAGTGGCACTTCGGCGTGGTGCGGGTCATCGATTTCGCGGCGGTCGCCATGGTGGTCATCCGGTTTCGCGGCGCGTTGGAGCCGCTGGCCGCTCGCCCGCTGGTGATGCTGGGCCAGTCCTCTCTGTACGTCTTCTGCGCGCACTTTCTGTTTTGTTTCGCGGGACTCGCCATGAGCGGCAGCGCCGATCACGTGCTCGGCTGGCCGCAGTTCGCTCTGCTCGCGGTGACTTTCGCTTGCCTGCTCGGCGTGGCCAGGCTGTTCGCACGCAGCGAGCCGGCGACCCCCAAACCCCGTCCGCCCGCCGGCGGCAGGCTTGAGCTCGCACTGCGCAGCGGTCCGCGCCAGGGAGTGCCCCCCTAGCCGGGACGGCCGCGCGCCTGCTGCGGGGCCGGCGCGCACTGGAACTCTTCGTCGATACGGCCGGAGAACTCAGCGCGCTCGTCCCAGGTCCATTCGTGAAACTGCGCGCGTCCCACGGCATCGATCAGCAGGATCGTCGAGCAGCGCGTGCCGTAGCCGGGTGCGCGAATGAAGGCGCTGGAGAGCAGCCGTTCCCACTCGAGCGACAGGCCGGTGCCCGGCAGCTTCTCGTCCTGGGCCTGCGACTCGTCGCGCAGCAACGCCAGCAGCGCCTGCCAGTCTGGCAGATGCACCAGCGCAGCACTCAACGCGCTTTTGGCGGCCAGCACCTTGGGCCAGGGTGTGTCGAGCAGATGGTTGGATAGACCATACACGCCCGGGCCCAGCACCCGACCCTGCTCCGGAATGCTCTCGTAGACTGCGAGCTCCTGGCCGTCGCTAAAGAGCAGATTGAAGCCATTGTAGACCCGCGCGCGGCGCTGCAGCTCGCCGAGCTGCGCGCGCACCGGCCGTCCCGACGCAAGCGCGTCTGCCACCAGGGCGCCGCGGCTCGGTGCGTCGCTGCGCGCCCGTGTGGGATCACGATAGTTGGTCAGCGCCGCGAAGCGGCCGCGCCGGTCCACACCGAGCCAGCTGCCACCGGCGCTGAGGTCGCGGCCGGCGAGCATCGGCGGCGTCGCCCACCACGCGGCGGGGGTGGCAGGGCGCGCGAAGAACTCATCCCGGTTCGCAGCCAGCACCACCGGAAAGCGCGGATGTGCCTGCCAGGCAAGAAGGATCAGGCACATGTGGCGCGCCGCGGCCCGGTGGCATCAGCGTTGCACGCGCGAGATAGCAAAGCCGTCGTAGCCCTTCTCACCGACCGTCTGCAGCGCGGTGGAGAGCAGCCGCGGCTCGGCGCCGAGCATGTCGATGTAGCGGCGGATGCCGCGCAGATCCTCATCAGCGCCAGCCTCATCGAGCACGCGGCCGTCGCGCACGACGTTATCCGCGACGATGACGCTGCCGGCATGCGTGAGCTGCAGGGCCGCGGTCAGATAGTCCGGATAGCCCTTCTTATCTGCGTCGATGAAGACCAGATCGAAGTCGGCGCGCTCGGCAATGAGCTGCTTGAGTGAATCGCTGGCCGCACCGACACGCACCTGTGAGCGGTCGGCCATACCGGCCCGCTGCAGATTGCTGCGCGCGACCTCGGCGTGTTTCTCATTGCGCTCCAGGGTCACTACGCGCCCGCCGGCGGCGACGCCGCGGGCCAGCCAGATGGTGCTATAGCCGGCAAGGGTACCGATCTCCAGCACCGCACGCGCTCCGAGAGTGGCCGCCAGCACCATGAGGAATTTACCCTGCGTCGGGGAGACCTGAATCTCCGGGATGTCCGCGACGCGGGTGGCCTCGACGGCTGCCTGCAGCGCGGTGTCGGCACCCACCAAGCGATCGTTGAACCAATGATCCACCTTAGTCCAGACTTCAGTTTCCATGGGAGCTCCCTATTCGTCGATATGCGCGTAGCCGTGCAGCTGCAGGTTCGCAAGCGTGCTGACGGCCCACAGATCCATCTGCACGCCCGGCAGCAGCTGCGCGGGGCTCAAGTGGCGCGCCAGCAGGGCCTGGCCGCAGACACGAAACTGCACGCCCGCGGCAAGCATGCGCGCGATGAGCGCCGTATTGGGATTGGCGTGAGCACGCCCGTGTGCGGCATAGGCGGCATCGTTGAGCACCAGCGGGGTGGCTGCCCCGTGTACCAGCACGACCAGATGGCGGCGGATCGGCGGTACGCCGTACTCGGCCAGCGAGTTCAAGTAGCGGGCCACCGACTGCAGGCGCGGATCGGCGCCCGTGGCGGGCGCAGCGCTCTGCAAATCGAACAGCACCCGGTAGTCGAGCCCCGGATCGGGGACCTCCTTCATGCCGGCGATGAAACCTGGCAGGCCCGCGGATGGCACCGGCAGGCGCTGCGCGAGCACGCCCTGCGAACCAAGCAGCCCCAGGGATATGCACAGGCTCAGGCAGAGGCGAAGCGGCAGGCGCAGCGCCGGGCGCGCTGGGGCGCGCGGCACGGTCGGTGTGGAGCGCATACGTTCAATCTCCCTTGTCTGGTTCTCGAATAGCGTCGTGCTGTCGCGGTGTACCCGCCAGCTCCCGGGCCAGCTGCGTCAGTGACTCGAACGGCGCGCTGCACTGTAGACCGCGACAAATATAAGCCAGCGGACGCTCGCCGGCGGGCTTCTGCAACAGCGCTGCGGGCAGCCCCGCCGTGTCGCCGGGGACGGCGAGCACCCGACGGCGCGGGTCGAACACCGCCTGCAGCTCGCGCTGCCAGGCGTCGATCTCGCCGGCCGGACCGCGCAGGATCACGAGCGTGGGGGGCTCGAGGAAATCCTCGAGTGCCTGCAGCATCGAAGCGTGGCCTTCCGGATAGCGCATCAGAGCATCCCAGCTGGCGCGCAGCGTGCGCTCGGCGGCGGCGAGGTAGCGCGGTTGCCCCAACAGGTAGCCGAGCTGACAGAGGGCCTGCGCGGCGATGGCGTTGCCCGCCGGCAGTGCCTCGTCGCCGAAAGACTTGGAGCGGCTGATCAACACCTCATGATCGTCCGCGGTAAAGAAAAAGCCGCCGTGCGCGCGATCCTCGAAGTGACCGAGCAGCACCTCGGCCAGCTGCACGGCCCAGGCCAGCTCCTGGGGGTCGAAGCGCAGGCACGAGAGCTCGAGAATCGCATCGATGAGAAAAGCATAATCGTCAAGATAGGCGGGCAGTCTTGCGCGGCCCTCAACAGCGCTCACCGCCAGCAGCCGTCCATCCTGCCAGTGGTGCTGTTGCAGGTAGTGCAGAGCGCGGCGCGCCGTGTCAGCCCACGAGTGCTCGTCCAGACAGCGCGCCGCGCTCGCGAGGGCACGGATGGCGAGCGCGTTCCAGCTGGTGAGCACCTTGTCATCGAGTGCCGGGCGCTCGCGTGCGCCGCGCAACGTCAACAGCCGTTGAGCCGCGCTGTCGATCGCTGCAGCCACAGACTCCGCGGACTCGCCCAGCGTTGCGGCGATCGTGTCGGTGCCCCGGCGCACGCACAAATGCCAGCGACCCTCGAAATTGGGGCCATCGGTGAGGCCGAAGCGCGGCGCGAAGGCTCGCCACTGCGCCTCGCTCAGTGCGCTACGAGCCTCATCCGTGCTCCACACGTAGAACCGTCCCTCGTGGCCTTCCGAGTCGGCATCGAGGCTCGAGTAGAAAGCCCCCGCAGCGCTGCTGAGCTCGCGACGCAGGAAGGCGACGGTGCGCCGCGCGCAGTCGGCGAACAGCGCCTCGCCAGTGGCCGATGCGGCCTCGGCGTACACCGTCAGCAGCTGCGCGTTGTCGTAGAGCATCTTCTCAAAGTGCGGAATCTCCCAGCGCTCATCGACCGAGTAGCGGAAGAACCCGCCGCCGAGTTGATCGAACAGGCCGCCCTCCGCCATGCGGGCGAGCGTCAGGCCCATCATGTACAGGGCCTGCAGGTCGGGCACATCCGCGCGCGCGCTGGCGAACCAGCTGCGCAGGAGCCTCGCGAGCGCGGGCGCATGCGGGAACTTCGGCGCCGGCCCGAAGCCGCCGAATTGTCCATCGAAGCTGCGCTCCATCTGCGCCCGAAACGCTGCCAGGGGCTCGCGGGTGAGTGGCTGTGCGCTCGGTGCGGGATTCAGATCGCCAAGTGCCCGCACCAGCCGATCGGCGCCGGGCCGCAGCGCTTCGCGATGCTCGGCGTAGTGGTCCGCGACCTGTTCGAGCAGATCGCCGAACGCCGGCAGGCCAAAGCGCGACTCGCGCGGAAAGTAGGTGCCGCCGAAGAAGGGGCGCTGATCGTCGTGCATCAGGAATAACGTCAGCGGCCATCCGCCGCTGCGCCCGGTGAGCATTTGTTGCGCGAGCTGATAGACCCGGTCCAGATCCGGCCGCTCCTCCCGATCGACCTTGATGTTGACGTACAGCGTGTTCATGCGCGCGGCGATCGCCGGGTCCTCGAAGGACTCGTGCGCCATGACGTGACACCAGTGACAGGCTGCGTAGCCGATCGACAGCAGGATGGGCTTGCCGGAGTTGCGCGCGCGCTCCAGCGCCTCCTCGCCCCAGGGATACCAGTCGACCGGATTGTGCGCGTGCGAGCGCAGGTAGGGACTGGTCTGCGTGGCCAGGCGGTTGGTGAACTGTGTCGATGCGCCTGTGACCGACGTCGCCGGTCCGACCGCACGCTCGTCCATAGGTCCACCGCTTACAGTAAGATGGCTCGATACTCGCCGGATGGCGCACTATAGCCGATCGCACCCGGAGCCCGATGCCAGCCTTCGCCCATCCCCAGGCCGCCTCCGGGGACGAGGCCGCCGCCAGCGGCCCCCGGGAGATACCCGCGCTGCGACTGAAGCGTGGCGAGGACCGCCGCCTGCGCGCAGGACACCTGTGGATCTTCTCCAACGAGGTGGACAACGAGGCGACGCCGCTGCTGTCGCTGCCGATGGGCTCGGTGGTGCGGGTGTTGTCCGAGCGCGACCAGTTTCTCGGCTACGCCTATGTCAATCCGCATGCGCTGATTTGCGCGCGCATTCTGAGTCGCAGTCCAGTACATCCGCCCGACCGCTCGCTGCTGGTGCATCGCCTGCGTGTCGCCCTGGCGCTGCGTGAGCGGCTCTACAGCGCACCCTATTACCGGTGGGTGTTTGGTGAGTCGGACGGCTTGCCGGGGCTGGTGCTGGATCGTTACGGCGAGGTCATCGTCGGCCAGATCGCCACCGCGGGAATGGAGGCGATGCGCGGGGAGGTCGAGGCGGCCGTGGCGAGCGTCGTCGCGCCGAGCGCACTGGTGTGGAAGAACGATGGCGCGGCGCGCGAGCTCGAGCAGCTGCCGCGACAGCTTCTGACGCCCATCGGGCGGGCCCCCGAGGCGCTGACCGTGCTCGAGGGCAATCTGAGCTTCAGCGTGCCGCTCGGCAGCGCGCAGAAGACCGGCTGGTTCTACGATCAGACCGCCAATCGCGACCAGTGGCGCCGTCTCATCAGCCCAGGCGCGCGCGTACTGGACGTCTGCAGCTACGCGGGAGCCTGGGCGATCAGTGCCCTGGCGCGCGGCGCCCGCGAGGCCGTCTGCGTGGATGCCTCGGAGACGGCGCTCGAGGTGGCACGCCGCAATGCCACGAGCAACGGTGTCGCGATCGGCACCGAGCGTGGCGATGCCTTCGAGGTGCTCGATGAGCTCGTGCGTCGCGGCGAGCGCTTCGATGCGGTGGTGCTCGATCCGCCGGCGTTCATCAAGCGAAAAAAGGACCTCGCGCGCGGACAGGCGGCGTACCGAAAGCTCAATCAGGTCGCGATGCGGCTGCTGGAGCGCGATGCGCTGCTGGTGAGCTGCTCGTGCTCCTATCATCTGGCGGCCGAGGAGCTGCAGGGCTTGATACAGGCCGCGTCACGGCATGCGAGCCGCTTCGTACAGGTTCTCTACAGCGGGGGGCAGTCCCCGGATCATCCGGTGCATCCGGCCATCCCCGAGACGCGATATCTCAAGGCTTTCTTCTGTCGCGTTACGCGGGAATAGCCGCGCACACGCAGCGCATGCCCCAACCCGGTAGAATGCTCACATGATCGTCTATCCGCGAATCAACCCCATCGCCGTCAAGCTCGGGCCGCTCAGCGTGCATTGGTACGGCATCATGTACCTGGTGGGCTTCGCGGCCGCCTGGTGGCTGGCGCGGCGCCGCGCGGCGCAGCCAAACTCCAGCTGGCGCGCGGTGGACGTGGATGACTTTCTGTTCTTTGCGATGCTCGGCGTGATTCTCGGCGGGCGCATCGGCTACGTGCTGTTCTATGGATTGCCACTGTGGCGGGGCGATCCGCTCTATCCGCTGAAGATCTGGGAAGGCGGTATGTCCTTCCATGGCGGGCTGCTCGGCGTGCTCACGGCCGTGGCGATCTTCGCGGTGCGCCGCGCGCGTCACATCGGCGATGTATTCGATTTCACCGCGCCCCTGCCGGGCATTGGTCTGTTCTGCGGGCGACTCGGTAATTTCATCAACGGCGAGCTGTGGGGCCGTCCGACCACCGTGCCGTGGGCATTTCTGGTGCCCAATCCGAACGGCGGCCCACCCGTGCCGCGCCACCCTTCGCAGCTCTATGAAGCCTTTTTCGAAGGCCTGCTGCTGTTCACCATCCTCTGGATCTTCACGCGTCGCCCGCGTCCGCGCTACGCGCCAGCCGGACTGTTTCTGGTCTGCTATGCGCTCGCACGCATCGGTGTCGAGTTCGTCCGCGAGCCCGACATCGGTATTGGTTATCTGGCCTTCGGCTGGCTCACCATGGGACAGCTTTTGTCGCTACCGATGCTGCTGGCCGGCCTCGTGCTGCTGTGGGCGGCCTATCACTATCGCATCCCTTCGGGCAACTTCGGCCAACCGCCCGCGCGGTCTCAGGGCCTGCCGGCGCACGGCAGCTCGGCGCGTTGAGCGCGAAATGGCCGCATGACGCCTTACCTGCAGCTGCTGCGCGAGGTGCGCGAGCAGGGCACGCGCAAGCAGGATCGTACCGGTACCGGCACCCTGTCGCTGTTTGGGCGACAGCTGCGCTTCGATCTGGCGGCGGGCTTTCCTCTGGTGACGACCAAGAAGGTGCATCTTCGCTCGGTCATCTACGAGCTGCTGTGGTTTTTGCGTGGCGACAGCAACGTACGCTTCCTGCGTGAGCATGGCGTGACGATTTGGGACGAGTGGGCGGATGAGCGCGGCGAGCTGGGACCGGTGTACGGCTACCAATGGCGTAGCTGGCCGGCAGCCGATGGACGCCATATCGATCAGATCACCCAGGTGCTGCAACAGCTCACCACTCAGCCGGATTCGCGACGGCTGCTGGTGAGCGCCTGGAACGTCGCGGAACTGCCGAAGATGGCGCTCGCACCCTGCCACGTGCTGTTCCAGTTCTATGTGGCCGAAGGTCGCCTGTCTTGCCAGCTGTACCAGCGCAGCGCCGATTTGTTCCTCGGCGTGCCCTTCAATATCGCCTCCTATGCGCTGCTGACGCATCTGGTGGCGCAGCAATGCGATCTGGCGCCTGGAGAGTTTGTCTGGACCGGTGGGGACTGCCACCTGTACCTCAATCATCTCGAGCAGGCCGATCTGCAGCTGTCGCGCACGCCCTATCCGCTGCCGAAACTGCAGCTGCGACGCCGCCCACCGAGCCTGTTTGACTACGCTTACGAGGACATTGAGATCATGGACTATCAGCATCACCCGGCGATCCGCGCGCCGGTCGCCGTATGAGCAGCGCGCGGCGTCGGACCCGGCCCGCAGCCGGCAAACGCGCCAGCAAGCGAGCCAGCAAGCGAGCCGGCAAGCGCGTCGGCAAGCGCGGCGGCCGCCGCGTTACGCGCCGATCCACGGGCGGCTCAGCGCGCCGCACCCGCCACCGCGCGCGCGCCCGGCGCAAGCGGCAGGTGGCGGCGATCCGGGGCCGCCCCGACATGCTCGAAGTGCGCGCCTCATCGTTGCACGGGCAGGGCGTATTCGCGCGCCGGCGCATCCGCAAGGGCACGCGCATCATCGAGTATCTCGGAGATCGCGTCTCGCACCGGCAAGCCGACGAACGCTACGAGAACAAGACCTCCGACGAAGGGCACACATTTCTGTTCATCGTCGATCGCGGCGTCGTCATCGATGGCGGCAGCAACGGCAACGATGCACGCTTCATCAATCACGGCTGCGATCCCAACTGCGAGTCCGCCATCGATGACCGGCGTGTCTTCATCGAGGCGGTGCGCACGATCCAACGCGGCGAGGAGCTCACTTACGATTATCAGATCGGTCGCGATCGCACCGATCCGCCCAACGTCGACGAGATATTTGCCTGCCATTGCGGGGCCGCCACCTGCCGCGGTTCCATGCTCTGGCCACCACGGCGCAAGCCGCGCGTGCGCCGCGAGCGGCGCGCGTGAAGCCAGCCGGGTCTTCGCTGCCCATCGTGATCGGCGCGATGGGAGTGGTCTATGGCGACATCGGCACCAGTCCGCTGTATGCGATGGAGACGGCGCTGACGGCCGCGGGATCACCCCTGGATCGATTCGTGATCCTCGGAGTGCTGTCGTGGATCTTCTGGAGCCTCGCAGTGGTGGTGACGCTCAAGTACGTGGTACTGATCATGCGCGCCGACAACGATGGCGAAGGCGGCATTCTTGCGCTGTTCGCACTGGTGCAGCGCACGCTCGCGGCTGGCAGCCGCTGGCTGCGCGTGGTGGTGGTCCTCGCGGCGCTCGGTGCGGCGCTGTTCTACTGCGATACGCTCATCACCCCGGCTATCTCGGTGCTGAGTGCCGTCGAAGGGCTGGAAAATCTCAATGCGCAGATGACGCCAGCCGTGGTGCCGGTGACGCTGATCATCATCATCTTGCTATTTGCCATCCAGTACCGCGGCACCGAGAAGGTGGGCCGGCTGTTCGGTCCCATCATGTTTCTGTGGTTCATTGTGCTCGGGGTAACCGGGACGATCGCGCTGGTGCGTAACCCCGCCGTGCTGGTTGCGCTCAATCCCACCTATGCCGCCATGCTGCTGGCGCGCCGCCCCGGGGTATCGCTGGCGATTCTGGGCGGAGTATTTCTCGCAGTGACCGGTGGCGAGGCGCTGTACGCCGACATGGGGCAGTTCGGCCGCCGCCCCGTGCGCATCGCCTGGACCACCGTCGTATGGCCGGCGCTGATCCTGAGCTATTTTGGCCAGGGCGCGCGGATTCTCAGCGATCCGCGCGCCGCGCATCTGCCGGTCTATCAGCTGGTATCCCCGGCGCTGCTGCCGCTGATGATCGTGCTGGCAACTGCCGCCACGATCATCGCCTCGCAGGCGACGATCACCGGGGCGTTCTCCGTGACCCGGCAGTGCATCCAGCTCGACCTGCTGCCCCGCCTGCGCATCACCCAGACTTCCGCGCACGAGCACAGCCAGATCTACGTGCCCGTGGTCAATTGGTTCGTGATGATCGCAGTGAGCCTGTTCGTGCTGGCGTTCCGCTCCTCCGCGGCGTTGGGCGCGGCCTACGGCGCGGCTGTCTCGGGCACGATGCTGATCACGACGCTGCTGGGAATGCAGCTGGCGCTGGCGCAATGGCGCTGGCGGCGGGGCTTCGTCTCGCTGGTATTTGGCCCGTTGATGCTGGTCGATACGATGTTCGTCATCGGCAACCTGAGCAAGTTCGCACAAGGCGCCTGGGTACCGCTGACGCTGGCGGTGGCGCTGTTTTCCGTGTTCATGGTGTGGCGCAGCGGCCGGCGGCTGCTGCGTCTGGCGCTGCGGGCCGTGGCGGTGCCGCTCTCGGAGCTGCCGCAGCTGCTGGCCGGCATTCCACGGGTGCCCGGTACGGCGGTATTTCTCGCCAGTGATCCGAAGTATGTGCCCACTGCGATGCTGCGCAATCTCGAGCACAATCACGTGGCGCATCAGCGCATCGTGCTGCTGAACATGGAAATTGCGCGCTCGCCACGCTTCGATCCCGCCGGCCGCGTGCGCATCGATCAGCTGATGCCCGACATCTACACGGTCACGGCGCGTTTTGGCTTCATGGAGCGCCCCGACGTCAGCGAAGCTCTCAAGCTGTGCCGCGCCCGCGGCCTGAAGCTGTTCGCCCAGGATTGCTCGTTCTTTCTCGGCTGGCATCTGGTCGTGCCACGGCCACGAGGCGGCTACGAAGGTCTGCGGCGGCGCCTGTTCGCCTGGATGCAGCGGCGCTCGACACAGGCAGTGGAGTTCTTCCGCATGCCCGATCAACACGTCATCGTGCTGGCGACCCAGGTGGAGTTGTGAGTGATGCGTATCTCGGTGGTAGTCGCCGTCGCCGACAACGGGGTCATCGGCCGCGCAGGGGAGCTGCCCTGGCATCTACCCGATGATTTGAAGCATTTTCGCGCCTTGACGCTCGGCAAGAGCGTGCTGATGGGGCGCCGCACTTTCGAGGCCATCGGCCGTCCGCTGCCCGGCCGCCAGAATCTCATCATGAGTCACGCCGTGCCGCCGTTGGCTGCGCCGACGCTGGGCGCGCCAGCCGTTGCCGCTACCGATGTGCAGGTGGTCGTGAGCCTGCAGCAGGCAGTTGTCTGTGCGCGTGAGCGCTCGGGGGAGCAGGCGGAGCTGTGTGTGATCGGCGGGGCGCAGATCTATGCGCTGTCCCTGGCGTATGCCAGTCGGATCTATCTGACGGAGGTCCACGCGAGCGTTCCTGGCGACGTGTATTTTCCGGGCTATCAGCCGGCTGCCCCGCATGGGAACCTGGCGGGGTGGCGGGAGAGCGAGCGGTCGTCGCACGCTGCGGACGCGCGGCACGCTTATGGTATGAGTTTTGTCACATTGGAGCGTATGCAGGCGTCCCCGACAGTGTGACCGCAGTCAACCGTTCGTGCGGTCCGTCCGTTCATGCTTGCAGGTTGGGACCAGTCAGAACGGGAGTTTCTGCATGAAGATTCACAAGATGGTTGTGGCCGCGGTGCTGGCTGTCGGGACGGTGGGCATGAGCCTGCCAGTGACGGCTCCCGCGGCAGTTGGAATCGATATCGACATCGGTCCGCCGGCGCCGCGCGCCGAGGCTCCGCCGGCGCCTCGCGCCGGCTTCGTCTGGGCGCCCGGATACTGGGAGTGGCGTGGCAATCGGCACTTCTGGGTGGGCGGCCATTGGATGCGCGAGCGGCGCGGTTTCCACTGGGTACCAGCCCACTGGAATCAGCGCGGTCCGCATTGGCACTTCGTGCCGGGGCGTTGGGAGCGCTAGCGGAAAGCCGGTAAACCAACGGCCACCTCAAGCCATCCTCCGGCTCCCCGCCGGAGGATGTGCTACATTGCAAGCATGCGTAGCACGTTCGGGCCCTATTGGCGTTACCGTCACCCCGATGACATCGGCGGGAGGCGGACGGGCGTCTAGGCACGGGCAGCGCATCGGATCGACACAAAACCGCCGTGACGAACGGCGGTTTTTTTTTTGGTGCGCCCGGCAGGGCGCGCACAGCGGATGGACGATGAGGCGAGGAGCAGGCATGGACAGCAGCCATAGGGCGCGGGAGCCGGTCCCGGGCGCGCCGACACCTGTCGACAAGACCGGCCCAACGGATGACGAGCGCGTCAGGGCGCTGCGGCCGCTGCCCCCGCCCGAGCAGCTCGTGCAGCATATGCCGATCCGTGGCACCGAGATCGAAACGCTGATTGGTGCGACACGCCGGCGCATCCAGCGCCTGCTGCGAGGCGAGGACGATCGGCTGCTGGTGGTCATCGGACCCTGCTCGATTCATGACCCGCTCGCGGCGATGGATTACGCGCGCCGGCTGGCGGGATTGCGCGCGCAGCACGCGCAGACGCTGGAGGTTGTGATGCGCGTGTACTTCGAGAAGCCGCGCACCACCATAGGCTGGAAAGGGCTCATCAACGACCCGGGCCTGGACGGCAGCTTTCGCATCGAGGAGGGCCTGCATATCGCCCGCGAGCTGCTGGTACAGATCAATCGCGCCGGCGTGCCTGCAGGCGGCGAGTTTCTCGATGTGATCTCCCCACAATACATCGGCGACCTGATCAGTTGGGGCGCGATCGGCGCGCGCACGACCGAAAGCCAGGTGCATAGGGAGCTGGCCTCGGGGATCTCCGCGCCGATTGGCTTCAAGAACGGGACCGACGGCAATGTGCGCATCGCCGTGGATGCCGTGCAGGCCGCCGCCCGATCGCATCATTTCCTTGGAGTGCACAAGAACGGCCAGGTGGCGATCGTCACCACGACGGGCAATGCCGACTGTCACGTGATCCTGCGTGGTGGCAAGCAACCCAATTACGATGCCGAGAGTGTGGCGGCGGCCTGCCGCGAGCTCGAGAGCGCGCAACTGGTGGCCCGCGTGATGATCGACTGCTCGCATGCCAACAGCCGCAAACAGTACGAGCGGCAGCTCGAGGTCATCGCCAGTGTGGCTGCACAGCTGTCCGGCGGCTCACGTCGCATCTTCGGCGTGATGCTCGAGAGTCACCTGCAGGCCGGCTCCCAGGCCTTTACCGCGGGCCGTGATGACCCGGCGACACTCAACTACGGCCAGAGCATCACCGACGCCTGCATCGGCTGGGAAGACTCGGTGGCCGCGCTGGCGACCTTGGCGAATGCCGTGCAGGCAAGACGCGCAGCGCGGTCCCCCGGGGATGAGGCGCGCTAGGCGCGCACGCTGATCGTCGATCCGAGCGCCGTGCCTGAGCCCCAGGTGCTGGCCGGGGTGTTCTGCGAGCTTTGGCTGCTCTGTGAGACCTGGCTGAGATGATGGCCGTGATGGTGCGGGCTGGCCGCCGCGGCCGAGCTAGCGCTCGACTGGGTGCTTGAAGCTGTCTGCTGCTGCAGTGCCTGCGTTAGCGCGGTCAGGAAGCTCTGCAAAGCCTGAGCTTCGCTGCTGCTGCTGCTGCTGGTGCCGGTCGTGCCCGTGGTGCCCGTAGTGCCGGTAGTGCCGGTAGTGCTGCCCAATGAGCTCGGGTTGAGGATCGAGGAGAGCAGCGAGGAATTTCCCATGATGCTGGAGATGGACATGGATCTGCGTTCTCCGAAGAGTGTGGTTAACAGCGCCGCGCTCAGGCGGCCCAGGTTTGCCGCAGTAGCGGCCGGCAGCCGCCGATTGGCGGCGGCTGCTTGCCGGCCGGCGAGCGCTCAGATCCATGCATAGGAAGGCAAGTGCCTGAATGCATGGCTGCTTGCGTCTCCGGGGGCAGACTGCCACTGAGGGATTGCGTATTCATCGGACCCGGAAGAAGCAAACCGGATACCAGCGCGCTGCACGTGCGTCACAACTCGAGTGTTTTACGCCGTCATCTCTTTCATACGGGTCTTGAGCAGTTTGCGCACCAGAACGGTTGGCAAGGGCTTCTCGGGCGAGAAGTGCAGTGAGCTTTTGGTCTGGTCGTAGCGATCCAGGTCACGCCGAAGAGTCTTGAGCGTCGACCCGCTAAACGGGAAATACGAACAACCCTTTGCGGTGGCGCCGAAACCGGCAATCACCACGCCGTGGAGGCGGAAGGCTGGAATCCCATAGCTTATGCATTCCATCGCCTCGGGGACTACGGAATGAATCTTGGCCCGAAGATCCTCCAGCGTGCGTCGCCGATCCTCGGGGACAGTCTTCAGGTATGCATCGATCGAAGACAGCCTCTTCAGGGCTGTCGGAGACACTTCAGTAGGTGCCGGCGACGCCGCTGCGGGAGCTCGCCAGCCGGGCTGGGTTGCCGTGCTCGGCGACCGCGAAGGCCGCCAGGAGCAGATGGTGGGCCACCCACCAGCGCTGGCGCGAGTCGAGCAGCACCAGCCAGACGCGGTGTCCCGATTGCTCGGCCAGCGCGATCAGGCAACGGCCCGCCTGTGCGGTATAGCCGGTCTTCAGACCCAGCACGCCAGGCATCTCGCCCAGCAGGTGATTGGTGCTGCGGAAGCTCAAATGACGCACACGGCGACCGGACGCGGACTGCGCGACGATGGTGGCGTGCTCCTGCGAGACGATGGTCGCGATGCGCGGGTTGGCGTGCGCCGCCTTCGCCAGACGCAGCAGGTCACTGACGGTCGAATACTGGCCGGGTTCGTCGTAGCCGCAGGGGTGCACGAAATGTGAATCGTGCATGCCGAGCTCAGCGGCGCGAGCGTTCATGCGCTCGGCAAAGGCCGGCAACGACGGGGACGAGTTCTCCACGAGCACCAGGCAGGCATCGTTCGCCGAGTGCATCAGCATGGCGGTCAGCGCATCCTCGGCGCGCACGCGATCGCCGGTGTGCAGACCCACCCTGGAGGGTGTGGTGTGCGCCGCGCCGTGGCTCACCGTCAGTATTGCGTCCGGATTCCAGTTCGAATCCAGCAGCACCAGCGCGGTGAGCAGCTTGGTCAGCGAGGCGGGCGCGCGGTGCGTATCGAGATTGCGGCTCCAGAGCAGGTCACCGTCCACGACGGTCGCATAGGCGACGGCGGCGAGCGGGTAGGGGTTGCGATCCGGATCAGGGTGGCCGTGAGTGTGATGCGGCTTGGCCCAGGCGCTCGTCGCCAGCCCCAGGCAGGCCATCAGCGCCAGCGCACAGCGGCGTGCAGGGGCTGGCATCAGCGAAGTTCCGAGACCGGAGCCGGCGTGTGCCGGCGAGTGTTATTGCGCATCAACCTGGCGGCGCCTCCCGTCGTGCGGGAAGTCTAGCGGCGCTCGCGCAGGTTGTGTAGGAATTTGTGATAGGAACTTGAACTAGTGCGCGACACTCGACGCCGCGCTCTGCGCGGCGCTGCGTTGCGCTGCTTGCGCATGGGCGCGCGGCAGGTGATGAATGATCAACGTACGATCCCTGGCGCTGGTCGAAGAGGGTCGGCTGGCATGCGCTGCCGTGCCGGCTTTGCCTGCAGCAGGGGGCTGGACCAGCAGCGTGACGGGCGTGGCGGCATCGAGCAACTGTTTGCCGGTGCTGGCATCCACGCTGAAATACCACGGCAGGCCCTGCGCTTTGAGCACGTAGTAAGTGGCGCCAGCAGGCTGCGAGATCACCCAGCTCTGGTCCGGGTGCTGCATGCGATGCAGGGTCAGGGTGAGCAGCGGATCTGCCTGCCGCCAGTCCGGTTGCGCACTGGTGCCGAGCACGCCCTGCAGGTGCAGGTCGCCGATCGAGTGAGTGAGTGCCTCGACCTTCGCCTCGTCCAGATGGCGGCCGACGGGCACATCGGCCGCACTCCAGCTCTGCGTGGCTGCGGTGGCTGCCGCAGGACCCTGCTTGGCCCCAGTGGCCTGCTTGGCTGGCGCGCTCTGCCGCGCCAGATGCAGCGCCCCCTGGGGCATCTGGATGTCCACGCCGGAGAGCTGGTCAGGCTGGCTCTCCAGCAGATCGTTGGCAAACCAGGCGCTCAGCTGCGTGGGCATCTCGTAGGTCGCCAGATCCACGCTGTAGACCGCATGGTCCGAGCTCGTGCGCGCGTCCGTGCGACGAGCTCCGGCGGAGCTGCCGAAGTACAGCGTACCCACGGTGTGCGTGCCGTGACTGAGTGTGAGGCGGCGCTCGAAATCATCATCTGCCAGCTTGAAGCGCTCCAGCGCCGAGGAGCTGGTGGCGATGGGCAGGCCGCGTCGCAGGTCGGCGAGTTCGGAGAGTAGATCCTCGACCTTGAACTTATCGGCGGGCGCATCGAAGTAACCCGGCAGTACCCACTGGCCGCTGCGCTTGGCGATCTCCACGTGCCCGCCAGCGCCCGGGCTATCCTCGAGCAGCAGCCGATCCGCGCTCTGCGCGGCCGGACCGATCAGCGGGGACTGGGGCGGAATGGAGGCCAGCGGGTTGCGGCGCATCGTCAGCAGACCGGCCAGGCCCAGTTGCACGGCGAGCAGCACGAGCAGCAGCGGAATCGAGCGGCGCATCTCTAGCCCTCCTGCAGCAGCTGCAGATGCCGCGCGGCACGGCGCGCCCGCCGGCGCCGGTTCAGTGCCCAGACCAGCGCCAGGGCACCCAGGGCCACGCCGTAGTTGAGGTATTCCCAGAACTGCTCGGCGCCGGGGCTCAGCGGCGCCAACGTGCGCGCGAACTGCTCGCGGCCGCGGATACCCATGAGGCCCTGATCGGCGAGCGACCAGTCGGCGATGTTCTGCACGAACTGCACCGGCTTGTCATAGCTGCGTCCCGTGGCCTGACCGAGCAGCTGCAGAACCTGATCGCTGAACATCGTGCTCGAGCCCACCAGAATCAGGCGGGCCGAGGCCGGGGAGTGATCAATCACGCTGTTGATCGGTGCAGCCGGCGCGGGCGCTGCAGCCGTCGTGGCCGACGTCGGCATGGCTTTACCCAGAGGCGCGGTCGGCGTCGCAGGCGCCGCGGCCGGCGCGTCGGCCAGCAGCGGCGAGGGCTGACCCTGAAATGCCGAGTCGAAGCGTCCTTCAAGCATCACTGCCAGCGGATGCGAACCGACCGGGCCGGTGGGGGCTACGTCGAAGTCCGTGAGGTTCGTGGAACTCGACAGCCAGCTCTGCGCCGAGGAGCGCAGCAGGATGGTGACCTTACGACCCTGGTTGCGGCGCGCATCCACGCTGATCGGTGCGACCCAGGGCATGTCGATCTGTTCCAGATCGCGTGTGATCGGATTGTCCGACAAGCCTGCACCGCGCACGTCGACGATGTAGGGGTAGCTTGCGAGCTCAAGTTCTTCGATCATCGCCCCGCCGACGTTGCGACGCACGGGAATGGGCAGCGAGCCGCTCTGACGGTCCAGGACGAGATCACGCTGCTCGGAGAGCCCAAAGCGACCGAGCCAATCCGTGAGACCGCTGCGAATCGGACGCGAGTTGAGGCTATCGCCGCTGGGCGCCACGTCCTGCGGGGCGGTGGCGATCACCACGGTGCCGCCCTGCATGAGGAACTGATCGATCGCGAACACCTGCTTCTGCTCCAGGCCCATCGGCTCGAGCACCAGCAGCATGTCGGCATCGGCCGGGACGCGGCCGTCCTTGAGGTCGGTGTCGAGCCAGCGCGCCGAGCCCGAGAGAGACTGGCGCAGTGTGGAGAAGCTCTCGCCACCCAGGCCCTCGCTGAGCGCCGCGGCCGGCGGGCTCACGACGGCCAGCGTCTTGAGCAGCCCTGGAGAGAAGCGCTTGACCACCGAATCGATGGCGTCCTTCAGGTGCGCCTGATCGAGGTTGGACGGCAGCGGAACCTGCTCGGTCTGATGGCCATCGCTCAAGGTCATATAGAACCAGAAGGGATGCGCATCGTTGAGACTGAGCACCATGGGGTGAAAGCCATAGTCGTGCGAGAGCTGCGCGCTCAGGTTCTTGTCGGCATCCGGATCCTGAAAGCTCACGTGCAGTTTGCCGCGGGCCTGCTTTTGCAGGTCGCCGAGCACTCCGTCGAGCGCGATACGCGCGCTCTGCAGCTGCTCGGGCAGGCTTGCGCTGGCGGAGATGTAGCCGGTGAAGGTCAGGGGACCGCGCAGCACGTCGAAGACGCTGCCGCCACCCTGGTAGCTCAGCAACACCTTGCGGATGGCGCTGGTGATGGCGTACTCGGGATCCTTCAGTTCCACATTGATGTTGCTCTCGTCACGCGCCTTCACATCGATCAGGTCGCGGAAGGTGAGCACCTGGTATTGATCACCGTATGACACCAGGATGTCGAAGTAGCTGTTCACCACCGAGGCGCGATACTTTCCCGCAACCTCGAAGGGCACGGGGCGGATGTTGTAGCGATCGGTGGCCTCGGCCTCGACCTTCGGATCATCGTGCGGGTCGACGAATTCGACGCGCACGCGCCGACCGCCGGCCACCGCATATTCCTGCAGCAGATCGCGCAGCTGCGGCACCAGCGGCGCGAGCAGTGGATGGGTCGCGGCGCTGAAGTAACCGCGGATCAGCAGCGGCTCCTGCAGCTGCCCGAGGTAGCTGCGCGTCGCCTCCGACAGTGAATAGAGCCGGCCCGAGGTCAGGTCGACGCGCGCCGAGCCGATCTGGCCGAGCCAGAGATTAGCGCCCAGCAGGTTGGCGGCGAGCAGCGCCGCGGCCGCATACCAGCCGCGATGCGCCGCGCGCGCCGGATTGCCGGCCCAGCGCAGCCGCTCGAGCGACAGACGGTTGAGGACCAGGAAGGTCGCGGTGATCGAGAAGTAGTAATAGAGATCGCGCAGGTCGAGCACCCCGCGGGTGATCGAGGCGAAGCGCGAGCCGGCGCCCAGATCGCGCAGCCACTCTGCGGCGCGATAGCCCACCAGGTTCGTGAGGGTATCCGAGCCAATCAGGTAGAACGCCCCCGCGATCACCACGGTGAGGATCAGGCTGACGATCTGATTGTCCGTGCGACTGGAGATCCACAGCCCGATGGCGACGTAGGCGGCCGCCAGGCAGATCGCCGCGGCATAGCCGCCAATGACCGGGCCCCAGTCGAGTGGCCCGAGGAAGGAGACGCTGATCGGCAGCGGCAGGGTCAGCGCCAGTGCGATCAGCACCAGCACCAGCACGCCGAGAAATTTGCCGAGCACCTGCTCGGTGGGTGCGGTGGGCGAGGTGAGCAGCAACTCGAGCGTGCCCGAGCGGCGCTCCTCGGCCCAGGTGCGCATGGTCAGCGCAGCCACCAGGAAGATCAGCAGCACCGGCATCCACTGGAACAGCGGACGCACATCGGCGAGATTGCGCTCGAAGAACGCGGCCGCCCAGAAGAACACGAACAGCGTCACGCCGAGGAAAGCCGCGAGGAACAGCACGGCGGCCGGAGAGGTAAAGAAGCCGGTGAGCTCCTTGGCGGCGATACGGGTGATCTTACGCAGCACGGGCCACCTCGCTGCCTGCGCCGGCGACTGCCAGGCCGGCATTGACGTCGGCGAACACCGCCTCGAGGGTGCGCTGCTCGCGCAGCAGTCCGTACAGGCCGAAGCCTGCCGCGTTTACGGCGCGCGCGACCTGCGGCGTCGCGGCCTCGTCGGCTGCAAGCGCGTACTGGTAGTGCGTGCCGGCGGGCACGGAAAGCGTGGCCTGCAGCTTCACGGCGCTCACGCCGGGCACGGCCGAGAGGGCCGGGCGCGCCCTGGCTTCCTCGGCATCGAGTGTTACGACCAGCCGTGCATCCTGCTGCAGCTCGGCAAGCCGCGCATCGACGACCTTGCGGCCGGCGCGCAGAATCAGCACGCGTTGGCAGACTGCCTGCACCTCCTGCAGGATGTGCGTGGAGACGATGACGGTGGCGCTTTTGGCCAGATCGCGAATGAGCTCGCGCATGTGCAGGATCTGCGTCGGATCCAGGCCATTGGTGGGCTCATCGAGGATGATGATGTCCGGGGAGTGAAGGATGGCCTGCGCGACGCCGACGCGCTGGCGATAGCCACGTGACAGAGTGCTGATCGACTGGGTGACGCGATCCGTCAGCGCAGTGCGCCGGATCGCCGCGATGATGGCGGCGGCACGGCGCGCCTCAGGCACATCGTGCAGCATCGCCTGGTACTCCAGGAATTCGAGCACGCTCATCTCGGGCCAGGTCGGGCAATTCTCAGGCAAGTAGCCGATGCGGCGCTGGATCGCGGCGGTGTCTGGGCCCATGGTCAGATTGTCGATGCGAATCGAGCCGTTGGTGGGCTCCAGGAATCCCGTCAGCATGCGCATGATGGTGGTCTTGCCCGCGCCGTTGTGACCGAGCAGGCCGACCACTTCACCGCGCTCGATGCGGAAGCTCACGTCGTCCACGGCCGCGAAGCCGCCGTAGCGGCGCGTCAGGTTGTCGATCTTGATCATGGCTGTACCCTGTCTGTCCGCTCACCGATGACCGCCGCCATGTGCCGGAGTTCCCGCGTTCGACGCAGCACTTGACGCGGGTCCAAGTTGCGCGCTCACCGGTTCGCCGGCGAGCCCGCGGTACTGGAGCAGCGGGTCGATGTCGGGCGGGCCCCCGTTGAAGTCGCGGAACAGCTGCTGCGTATCCCGTGTCCAGCCCTGCGACAGGATGAGCGCGCGAAAGCGCTCGCCGCCGCTGCGCGAGAGGCCGCCATGGTCGTGAAACCAGCGGCCCGTGTCGCGCGCGAGGACCTCGCTCCAAAGATAGGCATAGTAGCCGGCCGAGTAGTCATCGGCAAAGATGTGCAGGAAATAGGGGGACAAGTAACGCGGTGGTATGCCCACGCAGAGCGCGCCGCTGGCGGCGAGCGTCTCGGTCTCGAATGCCATGACCTCGGCCGCTGACGGGCAGCGCTCGGGCGCAAGAGCGTGCCAGGCCTGATCGAGCAGCGCGGCCTGCAGGTATTCGGTCGTCTGGTAGCCCTGATTGAAGTTCTGCGAGGCGAGGATGCGCTCGAGCAGCGCTGCGGGCAGCGGCTCACCGCTCGCATGATGGCGCGCGATGCGCGCCAATATGTGCGGCTCGCGCGCCCACATCTCATGGAACTGAGAGGGATATTCGACGAAATCGCGCGGCACATTGGTGCCCGCCAGCAGCGGATAGTGCACCTGCGAGAGCAGACCATGCAGCGCATGGCCGAACTCGTGGAACAGCGTGGTGACCTCCTCGAAGCTCAGCAGCGTCGGCTCGCCGCTGGCGGGCCGCGGCACGTTCAGGCAATTGGCCACAACCGGGCGCTGTCCGAGCAGCGTCGACTGGGTGACGAAGTGGCTCATCCACGCGCCGCCCTGCTTGCCCTCGCGCGCGTAGTAGTCGGCCAGAAACAGACCGAGCGGCGCATCGCCGGCATCGAAGACCTCGAAGACCTGCACGTCCGGGTGATAGGCCGGCAGATCGCGCCGCCGCCGAAAGGCGAGGCCGTAGAGCTGCGCCGCCATATAGAAGACGCCCTCGTGCAGGACGCGCTCGAGCTCGAAGTAGGGGCGCAATGCGGCGCTGTCGAGCTGATAGCGCTGCTGGCGCTCGCGCTCGAGGTAGTAGTGCCAGTCCCAGGGCTCGAGCGCGAAGCTCGCCTGTCCCGCGGCGGCGCACTGACGATCGATACCCGCCTGCAGCTCACGCTGCTGGGCGCGTGCGCGTGCGAGCGCGGCATCCGCAACCGCACGCAGCACGTTCGCCACGGCCGCGGGGCTGCCGGCATTCTCGTCGGCCAGCACATAGGCCGCGTGACTCGCAAAGCCGAGCAGCCGGGCACGCTCGGCGCGCAGGCGCACGAGCTCGGCGATGATGGCGGTGTTGTCGGCAGCGCCGCCGCGAGCGCGCGACACCGAAGCTTCATGGATTTTGCGGCGCAGGGCACGATCGTGCAGCTGCGCCAGCGCCGGCTGGATGGTGGTGTTCTGCAGGCCGATGAGCCAGCGTTCGGGGTGAGCGCGCTCGCGGGCCGCTTCGGCTGCCGCACCGAGCTGTTCGTTCGAGAGACCGGCCAGATCGGCGGCGCTGTCGACCCAGACCCCACTGTCTCGCGTGGCCTGCAGCACGTGCTGTCGAAAACGGGTCCGCAGCGCCGCCAGACGCTCATTGATCTGACGCAGGCGTTGCTGCTTCTGCGCGGGAAGCCGCGCGCCGGCGCGCACGAAGCCGATGTGGTAGCGCTCCAGCAGTTGACGTTGCTCGGGCGACAGTGCCAACTCCGCGGCGCGACGCTGCAAGCGATCGACCCGCTCGAATAGTGCGCCGTCGAGGTAGATGGCATCACGATGCGCGGCGAGCATGGGGGCGAGCTCGCTCTCCAGCGCCAGCATCGAGTCGCTGCCATCGGACTGTGCGAGGTTGGAGAACACGCTATTGACACGTTCGAGCAGCCGCCCAGAGCGCTCCAGCGCGACCACGGTGTTTTCGAAGCTCTCGGGCACCTCGCGCGTGGCGATCGAGTGCACCTCGCTGCGCTGCGCCTGCATGCCGGCGAGGAAGGCCGCACGATAGCTCGCCTCGTCGATGCGATCGAACGGCGGCAGCTCGTAGGGGAGGGCACTGGGTGCGGCGAAGGGATTGTCGGGCGTCATGCCGGCATCGTCACGTCGCAATCATGACAGCGGGCAGGGCGCGCCGTGCGCAGCGCAGCCGGCCCACACCTGCTGGCGCCGCAGGTGTGTGAACACGAGCAGCTCGCGAACGCGCTCGCCAACCAGCTCGTAGATCACTTGGTAGGATCGCTCGAGGGCCTGCGCATCGGGGATGTAGCGTAGCAGGCTCACGACGTTGCTGGCCGGTCGCGCGGGCACCAGGCCGAGAGGTGCCGGCGTCAACGACAGTCCGGTGGCACTGAACTCGTGCGCCGCACGCCACATGTGCTGCGTCGAGGTCACGAGGATGATGCGTTGCACGCCGGCGACGGCCAGCATCCGCGCGGCATTGCGAGCGTTGTCGAAGGTGTCGTAGGCCTGATTGTCGACCCAACGCGGCTCGAGCGCGAAGCTATCGCGCAGGCTATTGCGCATCGCCACCGCCTCGATGTGCCAGCCGCTCACCAGGATCGGCAGGCCGGTCTTGTGCGCCAGATAGGCCCCGTAGGCGAGGCGCTCGAGCAGGTAGGGACCGGGCGCGGGGCCGCCGTATTCGGGTGCCTGTACCCGCTCGCCGCCGCCCCCCAGGATGACGATGGCCTGAGCCTGGGTCGGTGCGGCTGCGTCGAACGCGCCATAGTGCTGGATGGAGCGGGTGAGGGCATCGGCGATCACCGGCATGGACAGAACCCAGAGAGCCGCCAGGGCCAGCGCGAGCAGCACCCCGCCCGTGCGTGGCCGCCAGCGCAGCAGCAGCGCACCGGCCACAGCCAGCAGATACAGTCCTGAGGGCGGCAGCAGCAGCTCCTTGAGCACCGTCTTGGCGTAATCGAGAAATAGCAGCACGGCACAGACCTGACGAAGGGCGAGCGCGTCAGGGCGCTAAGGGCTCGGCCTCAGCCTTGCGCTGCAGGCGGATCTGGAATAGCCGGGGCCAGTTCTTCCCCGTCACGAACAACCGATCGCCTTGCGCATCGTAGGCGATGCCATTGAGCACGTCGGTCTGACCCGGCACGCGCTCGGCCAGCGGCAGCAGCCCGCGCAGGTCAATCAGACCGACGACGGCGCCGCTATCCGGATCGATGCGCGCGATCCAGTCGGTCTGCCAGATGTTGGCGTAGATTTCCCCTCGCACCCATTCGAGCTCGTTGAGATTGCGCAGCGGCTGGCCCTCGTAGGTCACCTCGAGGCGTCCGGCCTCGGCGAGCGTCTGCGGATCCAGGAAGCGCAGCTCCGGGGTGCCGTCGCTCATGATGATCCAGCGGCCGTTCTGCGTAAGTCCCCAGCCCTCACCGCTGTAGGTGAATTGTCGCTGCAGTCGCAGGCTCGAGCGGTCGTAGACGAAGCCGGTCTGGGCCCGCCAGGTCAGCTGTATCAGGCGCGCTCCCCAGTTGACGATGCCCTCGCCGAAGTAACGCGCCGGCAGCTCGATACGCTGCAGAACCTCGCCAGTCGTCAGGCGCTCCCGCCGCAGCTCCGATTGTCCATTGAGGCCGGTGCTCTCGTAGAGATCGCCATTGAGATAGAACAGGCCTTCCGTAAAGGCATGCGTATCGTGCGGATAGCTGTGCGCGATCTGGTACCCATAGATGGGTACTGCGGCGGACAGCTCACGGGGCATCAGCCACAAACCCAGCAGCACAACGATCAGACGGGCGGCAGTCATGGGTGAAATTCTACGGTAGCGGCCATGAGAGCGCGTGTTTTGCGCTCACAGCGCGTGCTCATCGAGCAGCCGCGGCGCTAGGGCGAGGATCTGCGCGCCGGGCGCGGCGTCCCCGCAGCGCTCGATGAGGGCATCGAGCACCGCCTGCTGACGTGCACCGCGCGCGAGGGCCTCGCGATAGGGGATCTCGGGGTGGAACATGACCATCGAGTAGCGCGGAATGAAGCGTCGCGGGAATTGCCGCTCGAGCTCGGCGGCCAGCGCCGCGCGCGCGGCAAAGCGCGGATCGCGCACACCGGCGCGCATCTCCTCGTAGTTCTCCAGCGCCATGGCCGCGATCGCCTCGGCGTCCGGTCGGCGCTCGCGCTCGAAGCGCAGCAGCGCTTCAGCAGCGCCTTGGGAAGCCAGCAGCCGATCGAGCAACAGACAGTCCTCGAAGCCGGCATTGAGGCCCTGGCCGTGGAAGGGCACGATGGCATGCGCGGCATCCCCGAGCAGACCGACGCATCCGCCGGCCTGCCAGCGCTCACAGTGCAGCGTCGCGAGGCGGCTCTGGGGATGGGTGGCAAATTGCCCCTCCAGGTCTTCGATCGCTGCGGCCGCATCGGCGAGGTGCTCGGCAAAGAAAGCCCGTGCGGCTGCCGCGTTACCGAGCCGCTCGAACCCGCAAGGCCCGCTGCGAGGCAGGAACAGCGTCGCGGTGAAGCTGCCATCGATGTTGGGCAGTGCGATGAGCATGTAGCCCCCGCGCGGCCAGATGTGCAGTGCCTCGCGCGGCCAGCCGCAAGCGGCGGCCGCGGCGGCGGGGATGGCAAACTCCTTGTAATCGTGCTCCAGCGGCGTCTCGAACGCGCGGCTGAAGCCGCGACGTACCAGCGCTTCGCGCACCGTCGAGCCGGCCCCGTCCGCACCCAGTAGCAGATCGAAGGGCTCTTCGAGGGGCTCCGTGGTGCCGGCCTGTAGCCGCAGCGCGCGCCGCTGCGGATCCACGTCCACGCAGCGCGTCTGGAAGTGCAGCTCGATTCCCGGCTGCTCGGCCGCCGCATCGAGCAGCAGCGCATTGAGCCGCTCGCGGTCGATCGACCAGATCATCTCGCTCGCTCGCGTGCCATAGGGCAGGAAGCTGCACCCACCGTGCTCGTCGTGCAGCAGGCGCCCGCGCATCGCGACGAGCTCGGGCTCGATGCGCGCCGAGAGCTCCGCGGCCTGCAGGGCCGTCAGACCACGCGCGGCGAGCGCCAGGTTGATCGAGCGACCGCGCTGGGGTGCCACGCGGCGCGGATCGGCGCGCCGCTCGAGCAATCGCACCTGACAGCCGCGCCGCGCCAGCAGCAGCGCCAGCAGCGTCCCGACGGGGCCGGCGCCGACGACTGTGATACGTCGCGTGCTCAAAGGCTCTTCAGCGCGTCGCACAGCTGCCAGGCGCCGCGCATGACGTCCACGAAGCTGTTGTAGAAGGGCACCGGAGCGAGGCGGATGACATCGGGCGCGCGCAGATCGCCGATCACCCCCTGTGCGCCGAGCTGCGCGTGCAGGCGTTGCGCACGTTCGCTGCCGCCGCAGACGCGCACGGAGAGCTGACAGCCGCGCTGCTCGGGATCGGACGGCGTCAGCAGCTGCAGCTGACCATCCGCGAGCTGCATGAGCAGCGCCTCGAGATAACCCGTGAGTCGCAGCGACTTGTCGCGCAGCGCGGCCAAGCCGGCAGCGGCGAACAACGGCAGGGAGGCGCGCAGCGGCGCACTGGAGAGTATCGGCGGATTGCTCAGAGCGAAGGCCGGCGCGCCGGCGGCCGGGACGAAACGCGGGCTGAGCGCGAAACGCGTGCCGCCTTCATGTCCCCACCAGCCGGCGAGCTGCGGTGCGCCGCGTAGATGCCGCTCGTGTACGAATGCGCCGCCGATCGCCCCCGGGCCAGCGTTGAGGTATTTATAGCTGCACCAGACGGCGAAGTCGGCTTGATCCGCGTGCAGCGACAGCGGCACATTGCCGATCGCATGGGCCAGATCGAAGCCCACCGCGGCGCCCGCCGCGTGCGCGGCGCGCGCGATGCGCGCAAGCTCGAAGCGCTGACCGGTCAGATACTGCACGGCGGGCCAGAGCACCAGCGCGAGCCGCTCGCCCTGCTCGCCGATCGCCGCCTCGATGTCCTCGACGCGCAGCTGCGTCTGCCCGGGAGGCGCGCAGAGCTCGATGAGCTCGCTGGCCGGATCGAGCCCGCGCCAGGCGATTTGCGTTGCCACTGCATGCCGGTCGGAGGAGAAGGCGCCCGTCTCGATGAGGATCGCGCGGCGCGCTGCGGCGGGACGGTAGAAATGCGCCAGCAGCAGATGCAGGTTGACCGTCAGCGAGTTCATCGCCACCACCTCCTGTGCCGCGGCGCCCACCAGCGCGGCCAGCGGCCCCTGCAGCTGCTCGGCGTAGCTGACCCAGGGCGTGTGCGCGTGCTCGTGACCCAGGACCCCGAGGCGCTCCCAGTCGGACAGCTCTGCCTCGAGCATGGCGCGTGCGCCGAGCGGCGCGAGCCCGAGGGAGTGGCCGCACAGGTAGACCAACGGGCGACCATCGGCGCCGCGCGGCAGGGCGAAGCTGGCGCGCAGCGGCGCGAGCGGATCGGCCGCATCCTGCGACCGCGCCCATTCGAGCTGCGCCTGGAAGGTCAGAGGAGCTGCACTCATCGAAGCGTTCAGGCCAGGCGAAGTGGATAGAGCACGGGACGGCTCGGCACCGCGTCCCCATCGATGCAGGGTGCCTGCAGCGACAGCAGATACCAGCCGTCCGGTACGCAGTCCGCAACAAAGGCGAGCTCGGTGATCGTGCAATCGGCGCGCTGCGCCTGCTCGAGCGCGGTGGCGTGCGCCGGCAATCCAAAAAAAATGCGATGCGCAGTCAGCGTGCCGCCGTCCTCGAGGCGATCGGCCGAGGGCACGTCGAGCACCAGATGGGCGATGCCGCGGGCCACGAGCTCGCTGGCTGCCTCGGCCGACAGGTAGGGTGGCATCGCCGTCGGCGACCCGACGAATTTATCGGGCTCATTGGGCAGCGTGCGGATCACCGCAGCGCGAGCACTGAGACGTTCGGCCACTGGGTGAGGCCAGGCGGCCAGCAGCGCCGCGCGCGTCAGGAGCGGATCCGCGGCCTCGGGTGTGGGCCTCAGCGATACCAGCACTGTGAGCAGCAACCGTTGTGGAACGATGCGCCAGGCCGCCAACGGCTCTGCGGTCAGGTGACCGACGCACTCGGTATGAGTGCCGTGAGCGTGCGGGGCAAAGCACACCAGGCTGGCGTTGCAGCTCGCGCCTTCGCTCACGCGGGCGCTGAGATGTCCGAGCCGTAGCGGCTGGCTCGTGGCTGCGGGCGCTCCGAAGCAGCGCAGCTGCGGCTCCTCGAAGTGCAGCGGTCGAGCGAGGCTGACGCCGGCGGCGAGGTCCGCCAGCACAGCCACACCGTCCACATCCAACCGCGCCCACTGCGCCCGGTCATTGCGTGCCATGGCTTATGGTCGCGAGCGCCGGGGGCTGCATGATGCTGTGGCACTGACGGCAGGTGCGCAGCGCCGGATTACCGAAGAAGCGTGCAAACACCGGCGGAAACTGTCGCTCGATGTCGGTGAGCTGCAGGAACTCCTCGTACAGTAGCGCCTCGCAGTGCTCGCAGTACCACTGCAACCCGTCGAGCTCGCCTGCACGGCGACGCCGCTCAACGACCAGGCCGACCGTGCCCGCTGGACGCTGCGGTGAATGCGGCAGGCGCGCCGGCAGCCGCAGCAGCTCCCCGGCAGCGATCGGTATATCCACGATGTGCTGGCCCTCGCGCACGCGCAGGGTCATCTGCCCCTCGATCTGGTAGAAGATCTCCTCGGCCGGATCGACATGGAAGTCCTTGCGTGCGTTGGGTCCGCCGACTGCCATGATCAGGAATTCGCCGTCCTCGTAGAGCAGCTTGTTGCCGACAGGCGGGCGCAGCAGCTCGCGATGGGCCTCGATCCACTGCTGCAGATTCAACGGCTTGAGAGAAGGCATGGAGAAACCGATGGACCAGTCACAGCCGCACTGGCAGTGAGTATGGTAAGCGTAAGAGACAGCACTGGCGACAGTGGAGGCAGGCTTCGTGACAAATGAGCAGCGCGGACGAGGGGAGCGGGGTGGACAGCGGGCCTGGGCGCTCGGGGCGGCCCTCGCCTTGGCGGTGGTGCCGGCGTACCCGGCCCTCGCCTGGCATCTGCCCTGGCACCATCGCACGCACCGCGCAGCCCCCAGCGCCTCGGCGCCGGGACTGGGCGTGGTGGTCGCAGGGCAGGTGGCCAGCGCGGCGACGGTGCCGCAGACCTGGCAGCGCAACACCCTGCTGGTGGACCTGACGCATCTGCCCGGCGACGGCAGCGCGACGCTGACCCCGCCGCCCAATGCCGGCTGGCCAGTGCGGCTGGCATTTCGCGTGCTGCCCGGGAGCATGGCCAGTCTGACGGTCGAGGGCGCACAGCGGGTGCAGTTCACGCTGCCTGCGCGGGGTGCTGCGATGACGCTGCAGCTCGATCCGGGAGTCTATGTGGTCAAGACTGCGAGCCTTACCCTTCACTGGAGCGCGGCTGACGACTTGCCACGCTGACGGGCACGCTTGCCGGCTCATCCAGATTGACCGCGGTCAGCGAGCCTCCCCAGACGCAGCCGGTATCCAGCCCCAACAGTCCCGGTGCGCGATACAGGCCGAGTGCCGACCAATGGCCAAACACGATGCGCGCCTCGGAGCTGGCGCGCGCGGGGGCTTTGAACCAGGGAATCCAGGGCGCCTCGGCCGAGTCGGGCCTGCCCTTGTGCTGCAGATCGATCTGCCCCGCGGCGGTGCAGAATCGCAGGCGCGTCAGCACGTTCACGGTGAAACGCAGCCTCGCCATGCCGGAGAGGCCCTGCTTCCAGCGCTCCGGCCGATCTCCGTACATGCGCGCGAGCAGCCGGCGCGGGGCGCTCTGCAGGGCGTGCTGTACCTCCGCTGCCAGGGCGAGGGTCTCGCCGACGCTCCACTGCGGCACGAGCCCCGCATGCAACAGTAGATCGGCGCGCGCCCCCGGCGCCGTGCCGCCCGGCTGATACACCGCCAGCGGACGGTGCAGCAGCCAGTCGATCAATGTGTCACGGTCGGGTGCTGCGAGCACCTCGGCGAGCGTGTCACTGCGCCGCTGGCGCGCCCCCGCCAAGGCCACGGCCAGCAGGTGCAAATCGTGATTGCCGAGCACGCACACGGCCGCATCGCCGAGCGTGTGGATGCGCCGTAGCACCTGCAGGGAACGCGGGCCGCGATTGACCAGATCGCCCACCAGCCACAGCCGGTCACGGCTCCTGACGAAGTCGATGCGCTCGAGCAGCTCCTCGAGCTCCTCGCCACAACCCTGGATATCCCCGATCGCCCAGCGCGCCATGCGTGCGGCCCCGCGCGAGTGCTCAGTGCAGCATGCCGGGAATGGCGAGGCGAAACGCCGGAATGGGCGCGTCGAACTGCGCGCCGTCATCGGCGATCATCTGGTAGCTGCCCTGCATGGAGCCAACCGGCGTCTCCAATGCCGCAGCGCTCGAATAGCGAAAGCCCTGACCGGGGCGCAGATGCGGCTGCTCGCCGACCACGCCCTCGCCCCGCACTTCCTCCACCTGGCCGTTGGCGTCGGTGATGATCCAGTGTCGCGTCAGGAGCTTGGCGGGTATGGCGCCCTCGTTGCGAATCGTGATGGTGTAGGCGAATACGTAGCGTTGCTCGCGTGGCTCGGACTGGTGCTCGAGATAGGTCGTCTCGACCTCCACGCGGATGTTGTACTTCTCGTCGACCACATCAGCGCCCGGGCTGCCCGGGCGGCAGGTCACGAACACGTACCGCCAGCACGTCGCAGGGCGCCCCGTGCAGCACGGAGTTCTCCGTGCGGTGCACGAGCAGCGACAGGCCATGCCGCTCACGGCAGCCAATGACGATCAGATCGCTGTGCTCCTCGCGCGCGTAGCGCAGGATCTCGCTCTTGACGTTGCCAGTCTCCACACGCGCGGTGTCGGGCGCCAAGGTGAGCTCGCGCGCGAGCGCCTCGATCTGCTCGCGGGCACGCGCGATCATCTGATCGTCAATCTGCACGACCGGCACGAGCGAATCGCTCATCGGCTCGATAGGCACGAATCCGACCACGTGCAGCAGCCGCAGCGCGGCGCCGGGGGCCGCGACCTGCAGGGCGCGATTGCCGATGGCGTGGCTGTCATGCGAGAGGTCCACGGCCACCAGGATGCGGCGATAGGCGCTCATGAGATTCCTTGGCGCATGCCGGCTTGCCGGCCGGGATTCGCCTAGTGAATCACAGCGTCGGGTGCCGGCGCCAGCGGCGCGGCCACCTGCTGCGCGGCGCGGGCGAGCGCGGCGAAGTCCAGAGGCGAGAGCTGTTCGGCGCGGCCTCCCGGATCGAGGCCGAGCGCGCTGATGTGCGCGGCATCCAGATACTCGCGCAATGCGTTGCGCAGCGTCTTGCGCCGTTGCGCAAAGGCGGCGGCCACCACCGCGCCATACAGCGGCGGCGGCGGCAGTGCATCGCGCACACTCAGACGCACGATGGTGGAGGCGACGCGGGGCGGGGGTTGAAAAGCGCCGGCGCCCACGTCCAGCACGCGCTCGGCGGCCAGGCGCGGAGCGAGCATGACGCCCAGACGACCGTAGGCGTCGCTGCCAGGGCTTGCGAGGATGCGCTCGGCGACTTCCCGCTGCAGCATGAAGTGCATGTCGTGAATCACGTCGATGCACCCGAGCAGGCGAAACAGCAGCGGCGTGGAAATATTGTAGGGAAGGTTGCCGATCAGGCGCAGGCGCCTGCCGCGCTCGGCGGCGAGCGAGCGCCAGTCGAAGTCGAGCGCGTCGGCCGCGTGCAGCGTCAGGCCGCTCTGCGCGTTGAATCGCTCGCGCAGCAGCGCCGCCAGGTCGCGATCGATCTCGATGGCATCGAGATGGCCGGCGGCCTGCAGCAGCGCGCCGGTCAGCGCGCCGCGTCCAGGGCCGATCTCTACCGCTGCCTCGCCGGGTTGCAGGTGTACGGCCGCCACAATGCGCGCAATCACCGCCGGATCGTGCAGGAAGTGCTGGCCGAAGCGCTTGCGGGCGCGGATCACGAGCGGCGGACAGCCGCAGCGGCCGCGCGGCTCGCCGCAACGGGCGCACTCGCGGGGGACGGGTCGTGGTCGCGCGCACCTGCTCGTCGCGCCATCTGCACGGCCAGCTCGATGGCGGCGATGAGGCTGCCGGCGTCGGCCTCGCCGCGACCTGCGAGCGCGACCGCCGTGCCATGATCGACCGAGGTGCGCACGATGGGCAGCCCCAGTGTGACGTTGACCGCCTGGCCGAAACCGGCGTGCTTGAGCACGGGCAGACCCTGATCATGGTACATGGCCAGCACGGCGTCGCATCGCTCGAGCTGGCGTGGCACGAACAGGGTATCGGCTGGCAGCGGGCCCTCGACAACCACGCCCGCGGCGCGCGCGCGTGCGATTGCCGGGGCAATCGTGGTGATCTCCTCGTCGCCGATATGACCACCCTCGCCGGCGTGCGGATTGAGGCCGCAGACCGCGATGCGCGGGCGTGACAGCCCGAAGTAGCGGCGCAGGGCGCCGTCGAGAATCTGCAGCGTCTGCTGCAGTGACTCGATGGAGAGCGCGGCGCTCACGGCGCGCAGCGGCAGATGGGTCGTCGCCAGTGCCACGCGCAGCGTGCCGGCGGTCAGCATCATGACCGGCAGCGCGGTGCCGGTCAGCGCGGCGATGTACTCGGTGTGACCCGTGAAGGCAATGCCGGCGTCATTGATCAGGGATTTTTGCACGGGTGCGGTGACCATTGCGGCGAACTCGCCGCGCTGGCAGCCGGTCACGGCGCGATCGATGAGTTGCAACACCTGCGCGGCGTTACGCACGTCGAGGCGACCGGGTTCACAAGCCACGGGCAGCGGCTGATGCAGCACCGTCAGGCTGCCGGCCACGCGGCTGACCGCCTCGCCGGGCCGGTAGTCCTGCAGTCGGATCGCAAGTCCCAGCATGCGCGCGCGTGCGGCCAGCAGCTCGCGATCGGCGAGGCACACCAGCGCGGCGGCACGCGGCCGCGCCGCCGCGGCCAGACACAGGTCCGGACCGATGCCGGCGGCCTCGCCGGCGGTCAGCGCGATCGGCGCCGCGGCCCGATCAGAGCTGCTGTTTGACGTAGGCGCCGTCCTTGAGCTGCTGCAACCACTGCTCGGTGGCCTCATCGATCCGGCTGTTACGCACCGCCTCGAAGGCGCGCTCGCGCTCCGCATCCTTGGTGTTGTCGAAATTGCGCCGGCCGAGCATCTGCACGATGTGCCAGCCGAACTGCGTATGGAAGGGCTCGCTGATCTCCCCGACCTTGAGCGTGGCGGCCACCGCCGCGAAGGTCGGGTCGAAGGCGCGCAGCTCGGTCCAGCCCAGGTCGCCGCCATTGACCGCCGAGCCCGGGTCCTGAGAGCTGGTGCGAGCCAACACAGCGAAGTCCTCCTTGCCGGAGAGGACCTGTTCACGGATGCGGGAGAGCTTCTGCTGCACGGTGGCATCATCGACCAGTTCGGTCGGCTTCATCAGGATGTGACGCAGATGCACCTGTTGAACGATTTGCTCACCGCCTGCGGCGCGGCGCGCATCGAGCTTCACGATGTGAAATCCCGTCGAGGTCTGGATGACGTCACTGACGGCGCCCGGTTTGAGGCGCGCGATCACATCGGCGAGAAAGGTGGGCAGCTCGCTGCCCTTGCGCCAGCCGAGACTGCCGCCCTGCAGGGCGGTTTCCGCCTGCGAATAGCTGACCGCGAGCTTGGCGAAGTCCTCACCGCGCTTGGCGCGCTCATCGATGTCGTGCGCGAGTGAACTGGCGCGCGCGAGCTGATCGGGCGAGGCATCCTGCGCGATAGAAATCAGAATATTCGAGGCGTTGTACTCGTACAGACCCGAGACGGTATTCTGCTGGTTGGCGATGTATTGATCGAGCTCGCGCGGCGTGACGACGATGCGCTGGATGACCTCCTGCTGCTGCAGGATCTCGCGCGCGATCTCGCGCCGCAACTGCTCGCGGTAATAGTCGTAGTCGATACCGTCCTGCGCCATGCGCGCGGGCAAATCCTCAAAGCTGACGTTCTGCTGCTTCGCAATCTCCTGCAGCGCGTCGTTGACCTGCTCGTCGGAAACCTTGATGCCGATGTGGGTGGCGCGTTGCGCCTCAATCTCCTCGGTGACGAGCTGATCGAGCACCTGGGCACGCAGCACCTTCTCGGGCGGCAGCGCGACGCCTTGCGCGCGCAGCCGCGTGGAGATCTGGGTCATCAGGGCATCGAGGTCGCTCTGCAGAACGACGCCGTCGTTGACCACCGCGACAATGCGATCGAGCAGTTTGCCCTGATGGCCGAGCTCGTCGGCCTGGGCTACGCCGAGCGCACCGCCAGCCAGCGCCGCCCCGAGCAGGCAGACTGCGAGCAGACGCCGGGCAGGAGCGGCATGGAGGCAGCGAGGGGGCCGCGGGTGCGATGGCATGGGAGCTCCGGCTTCCAGGGTGAAATCGGCGTTACGGGGAGATCGGGGTCACGGGCGTCGCCAGCGCCGAGGCCGCGGAATTGGCGGTGGGCAGGCGACCGGGCGCCACCGGCAAGTATCCCCGAATCGACTGTTGCAGGAAAGTATCCACCTGGCTTCCGACATTGGACAGTCCGGTCAGTTCCACCTGCACCTGCGGCCCGCTGTCGCGTTCACCGGTGCGTGTGGCGAGCGAACTCTGGTAGAGCACACGGATCGCCCAGCAGGAGCCGCGGTACTGGAAGCCGGCGAAGTCCTCGATGAATGAGCGGCTCATCAATGAGTAAACCGTGCGGGCATACAGGTCCCAGCGCGGCAGCACCGGCCAGGCGGTCGAGCCGTCGATCTGCTGGTACAGTCCATCGGCATATTGATAGGAAAAATTGGTCACCTGCTGACCATTGACGCGGTACTGCAGCTCCGCCTGCACCTCCTGCAGACGCGACACCGTGGCGTTGGAAGCCACGTCGAGCATCACGTTCCAATCGTGAAACGCGGCAACGTTGACCTGACCGATCAGGTCGGAGGAATGCGTGCCGAGCTGATCTCCCGGCAGCGTCACCCGCGGCGTATTCAGGTACAGGCTCTGCCCGATCGTGGCGCTCACGTAGCGCGTGCCACTCGCCGTGGAGAACAGCTCGCCGGTCAGGCCGAGGGTGAACTCATTGGCATCGCCGATGCGATCCTCGCCGACGTAGCGGTTGGGGCGAAACAGCTCAATGAGGTTCGGGTCGGGCATGCCCGTATCGAACAGCGGCAATTGGTCCTGATCGCGATAGGGAATGTAGACGTACATCACGCGCGGCTGCAGCGTGACGGTGCGTGACCCATCGCTCGACAGCCGGTCGAACGTCAGGCCGCTGTCCACCGTCACGATCGGTACATTGCGCGAGGGATCCGCATCGCCGCTGGCGCCGGTAAACGCGGAGCCCGGCGCATACAGCGGCTGCGGCGGGGAGCCGGGCGATGTCAACACCACCGGAGCGCCCACATCGCGCAGCTCGTACTGCGCGAAGTCCCAGGCCGCGCTGGGGCGGAAGAAATATCCGGGTCCGGACAGATCCAGCCCCACATGCGGGGTGACATTCGTGCGCCAGCCGTTCACCCAGGCGCCATCGGGAAAATAGCTGGTCACGTTCTCCCGCGTCGTCGTGGTCTGGCCGCACAGAAAGGACGCCCCCGGCGAGCCAGACCAGGCTGCCCCGGGCAGTGCGCATGAGACGCGCGAGAAGTCGACGAGATCCGAATCAAAGCCCGCGCGCAGCCACGGCAGTCCCGCGGGCGACCAGTTGGCAGAGGCGTCGAGACGCGGGGTTTCCTCATAGGGTCGCTCATACGAGGGCAGGGTGTTGTCGATCGTCTGGAAGTCCAGCGTCTGCAGGCTCACCGCAAAGACGTCGTCCCGATGCGTCAGCGACACATTGCGCGGCAGGAAGGCGGTGCTGGTGGCCTCCACGCCCTGGCTGAAGTCCTCGAAGTACTCATCGTCGCTGACGCTCTCGACGTCGGCCTGCACACGGCTGTTGTCGGGCAGATTCAATCGGTCGAGCAGCCGTACGAAGCTGCGCTCGGCGCCATAGTTCCAGTCATGCGGCATGTAATTGCCGTCGAAGGTGCCGCTGTCGTCGTCGCTGAGGAAGCGGTATTCGACGCCCGCATCGGCGCCGCGCCCGGAGTAGATGGTGGGCGTGAAGGTCGCGTCCTGGTTGGGCGCGATGTTCCAGTACCACGGCGCTCCGAGTATGACGCCATCGCGGCTGGAGGTGCCGAAATTCGGGAACAGAAAGCCGCTGCGGCGCGCATCGCTGAGCGGAAACGACAGATACGGCAGATAGAAGATCGGCACGCCGTGGAAGTCCACGATGGCGTCGCGCGCGATGCCGGCGTTGGCGGCGGTATCCAGCTGCAGCTGGTGCGCGCGGATGTCCCAGTCCGTGCGGTCACGCGGACAGCTGGTGTAGAGGAGATTGCGCACCGTGACGACGTCGGTCGGGCTGAGCGTCATGTCCTGCGCGCTGCCGCGACCGGGTCGGCCGAGGAATTGGAACTGCGCATGAGAAAACTGCCCGCCGGCATCCCCGTAGTGACCCGAGTCTCCCTGCAGCTGCACCATCGAATCGCGAAAGTGCACGTTGCCGCGGATGTTGAAGTCGTTGGTGTTGCGGTCGTAGGTAATGCGGTCGGCCTGGATTTCCCGATCCTGCATGCGCACATCGACGTGCCCGGAGAGGGTCACGAGGCCCTTTTTATTATCGGCGCTGGCGTGATCGGCGCTGTACGGGTACACGATCGGGCCCTGCGGGAGCAGGGCGCGATTGCCCCGCAGTCGCTGCAGCGGCCCGGAGCGGGGAGCGCGTCTGCTGCCGGGCGCCGGTAACGCCTGGGCAAGCAGCACTGGAGCAGCAGCGTCGCTCTGGGAAAAGCAGCCAGCCTCATAAATGGAGCTGCCGCCGTCGGGCTGGTATTCGGGGCTCGCGCTGACCGGGCGCTCGCCGGCTGCCCAGGCAGCCAACAGCGGTGCGCAGCAGATCACAACACCGAGCAGGGTGCGCAGGGGCAGGGGGGCAATCATGTGGGGAGTCATTATAATGACTGCACCGACTTCACCCGACCATCGGTCGCGATCAAAAATAGCGTGCAATGAACGCCAATTCCGCCGACCAGACTGCGGTCGGCGCCGACGAGCGCATCGAGCAGATCACCGACTGGCTCTGCGCGGAGCTGCACTTCAACCTTGTCAGGCTTGAGCCGGCGTCGAGCGACGCCAGCTTTCGCCGCTATTTTCGCGCCTGGCGCGCTGACGGCGCGACGCGGGTGGTGATGGATGCGCCGCCGGACAAGGAGCCGATCGAGCCGTTTCTGCAAGTGGCGGCCCTGCTGGCCGGCAGTGGCGTGCACGTGCCGCAGGTGGATGCGGCCGAGCCGCGCCGCGGGTTCGTGCTGCTGGAGGATCTGGGCTCGGTGCTGTATCTGACGCGCCTGCGTGCCGGGGACGACCCCGAGCCGCTGTATACCGACGCGCTGCAGGCGCTGCTGCAGATGCAGGTGGCCGTGCCGGGGGCGTCGAGCCTCGATTCCTATGATCGCCCGGTACTCGAGCGCGAGATGGCCCTGATGCCCGAGTGGTTCTGTACGCACCACCTGCAGCTGCTGCTCGAGCCCGAGGAGCACTCGCTGCTGTCGCAGACCTTCGAGCTGCTGACCAGCGAGGCGCTCGCGCAGCCGCGCGTGTTCGTGCATCGCGACTACCATTCGCGCAATCTGCTGCTGCTCGATCAGCGCAACCCAGGCATTGTGGACTTTCAGGACGCCCTCTATGGCCCGGTGACCTACGATCTGGTGTCGCTGCTCAAGGATTGCTACATCGACTGGCCACGCGAGGTGGTGACGCGCTGGGTGGGCCGCTATCGTGCGCGGCTGGCAGCCGCTGGCGGCGCGACGGGCGCCGGCGAGCAGCAGTTTTTGCGGTGGTTCGACTTCATCGGTCTGCAGCGGCACATCAAGGTGCTCGGCATCTTCGCGCGGCTGTGGTGGCGCGACGGCAAGAGCGGCTATCTGGGGGATCTGCCACGTACACTGCAGTATGTGCAGGATGCTGCGCGTCGCTACCCGGAGCTGTCGGCATTCGCTGCGTGGCTCGAGCGGCGCGTGGTACCGGCGCTCGCTGCCGCCAATGCGCGCGCGCTGCACCAGGCTGCGCCCGGGTGAGCGAGCGGCGAATCACCCACGCCATGCTATTGGCGGCGGGGCGCGGCGAGCGCATGCGTCCGCTGACCGATACCCTTCCCAAGCCGCTCGCCGCCGTGCGCGGCAAGCCTCTGATCGTCTATCACCTCGAGAAGCTGGCTCGACTCGGGGTGCGCACGGTGGTCATCAACCTTGCCTGGCTCGGGACTCGAGTGTGCGAGGCGCTCGGCGACGGCGCGCAGTGGGGACTGTCCATTCGCTACAGCGAAGAGGGCGCCGAGGCACTCGACGTCGGCGGTGGCGTCTTTCGCGCCCTGCCATGGCTCGGGACGGCACCGTTCCTGGTGGTGAGTGCGGACATCTACACGGATCTGGAGTTTGCGACGCTGCGTATCGCCGATGAGGCCTGGGCGCAGCTGCTGCTCGTGCCCAATCCCGGCCACCACCCGCGCGGTGACTTCGATCTGCTGCAGAACCGCGTCTGCGAGCCGGCCGATCCGCAGGCGCCGCGGCCCTGGACCTACGCCGGCATTGGGCTGTTTCGTCGCGAGCTCTTCGAGGGCTGTCTGCCCGGCAAGTTTCCCCTGCTGCCGTCCCTGCGCCGCGCGATGGCCCAGCGGCGCCTGTATGGACAGACCTTTACCGGGCTGTGGAGCAATGTCGGTACCCTGGCGCAGCTGGATGCGCTGCAGCGACGGGGTTCGACGACAGCGGGCGGGGACGAAGCGTTGGGATAAAATACTGTCAGTGCCATGAATCAACTCAAGGACATCCCGGTCGTCGTGGCCGCAGGGCCCGTACGCAGCGGCGAAAAATACCGCACCGCACAGGGCTTTACGGCCATTAAGGACGGCATCAAGGGCGGCGGCCAGGGTCGCGGTGGCCCCGCTGCGGACGACGCCGATCGGCGTGGACTCACGGGCAAACCGCGCTGGCTGCGCGCTGCCCTGCCCGTGGGGCCTGGCTATGACTTCGTGCGCCAGACGGTGCGGGCGCATCGGCTGGCGACGGTGTGCGAGGAGGCGCGCTGTCCAAACATCGGCGAGTGCTGGAACGCCGGCACGGCGACGATCATGGTCATGGGCGCGGTGTGTACCCGCGCGTGCCGCTTTTGTGCGGTGGATACGGGCAATCCGCGCGGCTGGCTCGATCCCGATGAGCCGCAGGGCGTTGCCGAGAGCGTGGCGCTCATGCAGCTGAACTATGTCGTGTTGACGTCGGTGGATCGCGATGATCTGCCCGACGGCGGGGCCGCGCACTACGCCGCCTGCATCCGCGCGATCAAGCAGCGGCGAGCGGCGACCGCGGTGGAGGCGCTCACGCCCGATTTCAGCGGCGTGCTCGCCGACGTCGAGACGGTCGTCGGCTCGGGGCTCGACGTGTTCGCGCAAAATGTGGAGACCGTGCGGCGCCTGACCCACCCGGTGCGTGATGCGCGTGCCGGTTACGAGCGTACGCTCGAGGTGCTCGAGCACGCCAAGCGCCATCGGCCGGATGTGTTGACCAAGAGCAGCCTGATGCTCGGGCTGGGCGAGACGGACGCGGAGATTGCCGAATGCATGGACGATCTGCGCGCGACCGGGGTGGATATTCTCACCCTCGGTCAGTATCTGCGCCCCACGGTCAATCATCTGACCGTGGAGAGGTATGTCACGCCCGAGCAATTCGAGCAGTACCGCGTCTGGGGTCTGGCGCGCGGCTTTCGCGAGTGCGTCTCGGGCCCTCTGGTCCGCTCGAGCTATCGGGCCGAGCAGGCTCTGGCCGGCAATAATGTCGGTCTGCCGGCGGGCGGCGTCGCGACCGCGCCGGCATGAGCAGCCCCGCACCGGAGCGGCTCAGGACGTCATGGCCGGCAGTGCCTTCGGCGGCGCGCGCCGCTGCAACGGCGCCGCAGGACGCACAGCTGCGACAGGCTCGCTGGCTGGGCCGCGTGGCGTATGTACCGACCTGGCAGGCGATGCAGCGCTTCACGGAGCAGCGCGACGCGGACACTCCCGATGAGCTCTGGGCTCTCGAGCATGAGCCGGTGTTCACCCTGGGCATGAACGCCGATCCCGCGCACGTCTTGGCCGCGGGGGACATCCCGGTCGTGCGCATCGATCGGGGCGGTCAGGTCACCTATCATGGCCCGGGTCAGCTGGTGCTCTATCCGCTCATCGATGTGCGTCGCGCCGGGCTCGGCGTGCGAGATCTGGTCGATGCGCTCGAGCAGGCAGTGATCGGGTGCGCAGCACGCTGGGGCATTGCCGCGGTGTGCCGCGCAGACGCACCGGGCGTCTACGTCGATGGTGCCAAGCTCGCCAGCGTCGGGCTGCGTATTCGTCGTCGCGGCAGCTATCACGGCCTGGCGCTGAACGTGAACATGGATCTGACACCCTTTGGCCGCATCAACCCCTGCGGCTACGCGGGGTTGCGCATGACGCAGCTCGCCGATCTGGGCGGTCCGGGCGATGTAACGCAGGTCGCTGCCGAACTGGTACCCGAGCTGCTGGCACGATTGGAGGCTCGATGAGCGTTGCCCAACCGCCCGCCAACATCTCTGCCCAGGAAGCTCTCGAGCGGCTGCGCGCCGGTAATCGACGCTTCGTCGCACAGGCCGGCGGCACGAGCGCCACCGCCCCCGCGCGCCGCTTCGAGTTGCCCGCGCAGAGCCAGCCGTTCGCGACCATTCTCGGCTGCTCCGATGCGCGCGTGCCGGCCGAGATCATCTTCGATCAGGGGCTGGGCGATCTGTTCGTGATCCGCGTCGCCGGCAATATCGTCTCGCCGTCGCAGATCGGCAGCGTGGAGTTTGCGGCCTCGCGGTTTGGCACCCGGCTCGTGATGGTGCTCGGCCACTCACAGTGCGGCGCGGTCTCGGCGACCATCGAGGAGCTGCAACGGCCAGCCGAGAATCAGTCGCCCAATCTGCGCTCGATCGTCGATCGCGTGCGGCCGGCGGTGGAGGGACTGCTCAGTACGGAGTTGACGCGCGATCCGCAGGCACTCATGCGGCTGGCCGTGCGCGCCAACATCAGCGTCTCGGTCAGTCATCTGCGCTACAGCTCCGATGTGCTGGAGAAATTGATCTACCAGCACGGGCTCGTGGTGGTGGGCGCGCAATACTCGGTCGAGACCGGCGTCGTCGAATTCTTCGAGGGTGGGGCAGCGGAGCGAGCGTAGCGATATGCTCTGCCGCCTCATGAGCACGGGCGCGCGATTCCCCACGCATCAATGCTCCGCCCGGCGCTTGCCGGGATGGTGGCGGCTGCCGTCGCTGCTGCTGGCCTGTGCCCTGGCCTGCGCGGGAGCTGCGCGCGCGCAGACGGGCGCGACCGCGACCTTTCCCGAAGATGCCGTCAAGGCGATATTTCTCTATCGCTTTGCCGGTTATGTCCAATGGCCCATGACCGATGCGCAAACGAATTTCGTATTGGCCGTGATGGGCGCGGATGACGTGGCTGCGCGGCTGCAGAGCCTGCTGGCCGACCATCCGATCCATGGCCTGCCGGCCGAGGTACATCGCATTCATGGGCTCAAGAGCCTCGGCACGGCGCAGGTGCTCTACATCGGTCCCGACTATGACGGAAACCTGGCCGCGCTGACCGCGCGTCTGCGTGGCCGCCCGGTGCTGGTGGTGACCGATCGAGATGGGGCGCTAGACACCGGCAGCGTGGTCAACTTTCTGATGCAAAGCGGTCACGTGCGCTTCGAAGTGTCGATGGTGGCGGCCCGACAGGCGGGCCTGACGATCAGCTCCGAACTGCTGGCCGTCGCCCAGCGGGTCAAGACCGGGAGCCGCAGCGCACAACCGTTGTGTGTGCCGCTGGCGAGTCAGCGCGCGGGCTGCGCTCGCAGGGTGGCGACCCGGTGAATGCGAGCGTCGAGCCGGCACGCTCGCGTGAGGGCCCCGGGCGCTCGGGGCTGGGCCGGTTTTGGCCCGCGCGCAGCGAAGTTCATCATGGTGTGCGCCGGCGGCTCATGGGAGTCGTCGTCAAAACCACCGCATTCGCGCTGGTGCTGGCGGCGGCTGCCATGGCGGTGCAGGACTTTACCGCCTACCGCGGCGCCCGGGTCTCGCAGCTGAGCACCGAGGCGGCAATCCTCGGACTGGCGGTCGCTCCGGCACTGGCGTTCGATGACCGCGCGGCGGCCGAGCGCAGCCTTGCTGCGCTGCGCGCTCACCCGGCCGTGCTCGCGGCCGCGCTCTACGGTACCGACGGCCGCGAGTTCGCGCGCTACCTCGCTGCCGGACAGGCCGACGTGCCGGCGCGCCTGAGTCAGGACGGCCCGCTACTGACGATGCATGGTCAGGGCGCGGTGCTCAGCCAACGCATCGTGCAGAACGGGGAGTGGCTGGGGACCATCTATCTGCGCGCGCGCTTCGACATGGAGCGGCGCATCCTGACCTATGTGGGCATCGTGGCCTTCGTCAGTGCAGCGGCACTCATCGCCGCGCTGGTGCTGTCGCGCTCGCTGCAACGCTCGATCACCGCGCCACTGGATGCCATGGCGGGCGTCGCCCGTCAGGTGGTCGAACGGCGTGACTATTCGCTGCGCGCCACCCGCAACAGTGACGATGAGATCGGCGTGGTCGTGGAAGCCTTCAATCGGATGCTCGATGAGGTGCAGGCGCGCACGCGCGCGATCGAGCAGAGCAACTCCGCCCTGCAGCGGGAAGTGCGGGTACGTCAGGCGGCGCAGTCGGCGCTGGCACACGCCAATGCGCAGCTGGAGGGCACGATGGTTGCGCTGCGCGAAGCCGATCGGCGCAAGGACGAGTTTCTCGCGACCCTGGCGCACGAGCTGCGCAATCCGCTCGCGCCGATCCGCAACGCCGCCGAGTTGCTGGAGCTGCACGGCGCGGATGACGTTCAGCGCCAATGGGCGCGGGAGGTCATCGCTCGCCAGGTCAAGCGGATGGGTTTGCTGCTCGATGACCTGCTGGATGTGTCGCGCATCACGCGCGGCCGACTCGAATTGCGCAAGGAGCGCGTCATGCTCGCGCCGCTGGTTGCCACCGCGATCGAAACGGCGCGCCCGCTCATCGATCTGAAGCAGCATGTCCTGCAAGTCGAGCTGCCCGAGGAGAATGTCGAACTCACGGCCGATCCGCTGCGCCTGTCGCAGGCGATCTCGAACCTGCTGAATAATGCCGCCAAGTACACGGATGCGCAGGGTCGCCTGCTACTGCGCGCGCGGCTCGAGGTGGACCTGCTGCGCATCAGCGTCGAGGACAACGGCATCGGTTTCGATCCGGCGGCGAGCGCACGGCTGTTCGAGATGTTTGCGCAGCTGCAGGCGCCCGTGGACCGCACCGAGGGTGGACTCGGCATCGGACTGGCGCTGGTGCGCGGCCTGATTTCTCTGCACGGTGGCACGGTCGAGGCCGTGAGTGCCGGACCCGGCCAGGGCAGTGCCTTTACGATCAGTCTGCCGGGCGCGCATGCGGTTGCACGCAGCGATGAGGGCCAGGGCGCGGATAGGCCGCCTCCTCACGCCGAGGGGCGCTGCCGATTGCTGGTGGCCGATGACAATCAGGATTCGGCCGAGAGCCTCGCGATGGTGATGCGCATGTGGGGCCATGACGTGCAGCTGGCGCACACCGGCTTGCACGCACTGGAGCTGGCGCTGCGCGAGCGTCCGGATGGCTGCATTCTGGATATCGGCATGCCGGGACTGAACGGCTACGAAGTCGCCAGTCGCATCCGTGAGCAACCCTGGGCGCAGCCGATGTTGTTGGTGGCGCTCACGGGCTGGGGTCAGAGTGAAGACGTGCAGCGCGCGCGCGAAGCCGGCTTCGATCATCACATGACCAAGCCCGTGGACCTGACGCGCGTCGAGTCATTGCTGCTCGAGCATGCGCGCCGCTTGCGTGCGGGAACAATCGGCTTGCGCTGACAGCTTGCTCTGCCTGCCGCGCCGCCGGTGCTACAACACCATCAGTACCTGCGGACAGTCCTTGAGAGCGGCAAACAGCTCGGCGATCTGCGCCTCCCCGCTGGCGCGAATCACATACGTGAGCGCGAGGAAGTGTTGCTGAGCCGAGGGCCGTTCGGTGACGCTTGATAGATCGAGCGGCCCGGCGTGTCGCTCAAGGATCGCATCAATGTGGGCGCGCACTCCCTGCTCGGCGCGCACCATGACCTTGATGGGATAGTCACAGGGAAAGGTCAGACGCGCAGGCGGGTCCATCTGCACAAGTATTACACGCAAATCTGCGCGCGACGTGCATCGCTTGTAGGAAGGTTCTGACAATAATCGGCTTGAAATTCAGGCGCTTGTGCTACACTGCGCCGCGATCGATGCCATCCGCAAACGGCGCGAACCGCTTGCGCAACGGCGTCGCTCATCGGTGACAGGATTGCTCCTGCCGTGTATCACGACCCTTGCGGTCGGTTGTTTTGGAGTGCGGTTTGTTTTATGGCGAAGATCTATGTAGGTAATCTGCCTTTCACGGCCAATGAAACCGAAGTGCGGGCGCTGTTCTCGCAGCACGGGACCGTTGAGAGTGTCTCTCTGCCGACCGACCGGGAGACCGGTCGTCCGCGCGGCTTTGGATTCGTGGAGATGAGTCAGGCCGACGCGGCACGTGCCATTCAGAGTCTGAACGGTTACTCGATGAATGGCCGTCCGTTGCGCGTCAATGAGGCCCAGGACAAACCCCGCACGGGCGGCGGTCGTCCGGGCGGCGGCGGCGGTGGCTATCGCGGCGGTGGCGGTGGCGGTGGCGGCAACGGCGGCGGCCGCTGGTAAGAAGCGAATCGGGGGGTTGGTTCCGCTTGCGCGGGACCTGGCCGCTGCGGCACATTGGCCGCGCGCATGAGTACCCCTGAGCGATTGCAGTTTCCGGCGCGACTGGGCCTGGGAACCTGGATGATGGGCGAGTCGCGCGTGACACGCGCGCGCGAGCTTGCCGCGCTGGCGCGCGCCCTGCAGCTTGGCTATCGGGTATTCGATACGGCCGAGATCTATGGGCAGGGTGGTGCTGAGCGCCTGCTCGGGGAGGCGCTGACGGCCTTCGGTGTGGGAGGCGCCGGCGCCGTGGCGCGCGAGCAGCTGTTTCTCGTCAGCAAGGTGAAGCCCGCGCACGCCTCGCTGCGCGGCACGGTGCGGGCTTGCGAGGCCTCGATCGAGCGCCTGCGCAGTCGCTACCTGGATCTGTACCTGCTGCACTGGCCCGGGCCCCATCCGTACACCGAAACATTGCAGGCGCTGGCGGAACTGCGCGAACGCCGGCTCATCCGCCACTTTGGCGTCAGCAATTTCTCCCTGCAGGAGCTGCAGCAGTGGCGCGACGCGGAAGCCAGTCTCGGTCTCGCCGGGGCCACGCAATGCAATCAACTCTTTTACTGCCTGCAGGCGCGTGGCATCGAGTTCGATCTGTTGCCCTGGCAGCGCCAGCACGCGATTCTCACGATGGCCTACTCGCCGCTGGGACGCGGTAGCCTCTCGCGCCATCCACTGCTCGAGCGCCTGGGGCGTGCGCGCGGGGTGGGCGCAGCGCAGATCGCGATCGCCTGGAGCATGCGTCGTCCCGATCTGATCAGCATTCCCAAGTCCAGCGATGCGCGGCGTGTCGAAGAGAACTGGGCAGCGAGCTCACTGGTCCTCAGCGATGCCGAATGTGCCGAGCTCGATCGCGCCTTCCCGCCGCCCCATGCCAGTGCGCCGCTGGCAACCATCTGAGCGGCCCGCGCGTGGCTGATCCGTCGCCCATGGGCAGCAGCGCGCAGCAACGGTCGATGCCGCCGGGGTCGATGCCACCGCTGGTCACGACGGAGTGGCTCCGTGGCGAGCTGGGGGCGACGGATCTGCGCATCTACGATGCCAGCTGGTATCTGCCCACCGAGGGGCGCGATGCACGGGCGCTGTATCGCGAGATGCACATTCCCGGTGCGCAGCTCTTCGACATCGATGCAATCGCCGACACGGATTCGACGCTGCCCCACATGGTGCCCGGCACCGCTCGCTTCGAGCGGCTGGCGGGCGCCCTTGGCATCGGCAATGACACCCGCGTGGTGTTCTATGACCAGAAAGGGGTGTACTCCGCGCCGCGCGCGTGGTGGCTGATGCAGCTGTTTGGTCATACCCGCTGCGCGGTGCTGGACGGCGGCCTGCCGGCCTGGCGTCGCGCCGGCGGTGCATGGGTTGCCGGCGAGAGCCTACCGGCGAGTCCCGCCACCTTCCGCGCGCAGCTCAATGTGCGCCTGTTGCGCGGCCTGGGCGACATGCTGGCAAACCTGCAGACACACGAAGAGCTGGTGCTCGATGCCCGCTCCAGCGAGCGCTTCGAGGCGCGCGTGCCCGAACCTCGCGCGGGCCTTCGCGGCGGGCATATCCCGGACAGCCGCAACCTGCCATTCACCGAGCTGTTGACCGATGCGCAGACGCTCAAGTCCCCTGAGCAGCTGCGCGAGCGCTTCGCGCGCAGTGGCGTGCAGGCGCGCAGCCGCGTCGTGACCAGCTGCGGCTCGGGTCTATCCGCCGCCGTGCTGAACCTTGGGCTGCAGGTGGCAGGCTTCGCGCCGGCAGCGCTCTACGACGGCTCCTGGAGCGAGTGGGGCGCACGCAGCGACACCCCCGTCGAACGCTGATCAGTCTTTACCGGGGTCGGATCGCGACCATTCCTACAGCCGTTTAGGTTGCACTGCGTCTGCCCAAGCAGCGGCGCAGTTTCATACTGGCACTGCAGCCTGCCCGGGAGCGGGCGCAATAAGTAAAAACCACCAAGGACGTGCCATGAGAGTGCTGCTGATCGTTTTGCTACTGATCTTGCTGATTGGTGCCTTTCCGGTCTGGCCGTACAGCAACGCCTGGGGCTATTACCCGAGCGGGGGGCTGGGACTACTGCTGATTATCGTGCTGGTGCTGGTTTTCGCCCGCGTATTCTGAGGCGATCGGCGCACCTGCTGATTCCTACCGGATCGGCGCTGATACCGGCACGATGGCGCCAGATCGCGGCGCGTAGCGCGCCGAATCCGGTGGGTCGGGACGGGGTCATGGCAGATCGGCGGCCGATCGCTTAAGGTTGTCGAATGTCTCCTCGTGCCCTTGCCACCATCGATACTCCGCCGCGGCGGCCCGCCAGCCGCGTCGCGGCACGGCCGCGCGTGCTCGATGGGCTGCGCATCATCGCCGTGTTCAAGTTCATCAAGGCTGCGCTGCTGATCGCCACCGGCTATGGCGTGCATCTATTGCTCAGAGAGGATCTGCTGCAGCGGCTGTGGCTCTGGAGCGCGACGCTGACCGACCATTTCTCTCAGCGGTTGCTGCTGAATGCGTTGGGCTGGGTCGAGAATCTCGGTGCCGCGCGCATCCACGTCGTGGTCGGCGTGACACTGGGCTATACCGCCGTGGTGCTCGCCGAGGGCATTGGCCTCTGGATGCGGCGTGCCTGGGCCGAGTGGTTCACGGTGCTGGCCACCGCCTCGCTGATTCCCTTTGAACTCTGGGAGCTCATCGTGCGGCCTCCGGATCGCAAGCTCGAAGTGCTGGTGACCGTGTTGCTCAATGGTGCCGTGGTCTGGTATCTCGCGCGGCTGCTGCGCCGGACCCTGCCACATCGGCATCCCTCGTGATCTGGTCGATCGTCGGCTGCCTGCTGCTGGCGGCCGCGATCGTGGTAATCGCACGCATGCCGGGGCTGAGCCTCGGTCCCTATTCCACCCGTTTGCTCGGCATCGGCGTCATCTGCGCCGGGTATTACGGCGCGCTGCACTGGCTGCGCTTCGGACGAGGGGCGGCGCAGGCGCTGCGCTGGTATCCCCTGCGCTACGTCATCCCGGCCGTGGCGGCGCTCGGCGCGCTCTACTGCCTGTGGCGCGTGGTTCAGGGCTGGCGTTCCGAAGTGCACGGACTGGTGCGCACGCTGCTGATTCTGGCGCTGTTGCTGCTGTTGGGTGCAATGGCCTGGTTCGCGCTGCGGCACTGAGATGGCGCAGCGCAGTAAGCGCGCGACCACAGCCGCGTGCGGTGTGCAGGCGCTGGCGGCGCACGAGCACGCGGGTCACCATTGATGTATGAGCGAATCGCTGCCGGATCTGATGCGGCGCCTGACCTTGGGGGTCTATGTAGTCGGCGTTTGCGAGGGCGACCGACCCAACGCATTTACCGCCTGCTCGCTCATGCCGGTGTCGTTCGATCCGGTGCTGCTCGCCCTCGCCATCGGTCGTGACCACGCTTCTTTGCCGATGCTGCGCGCTGCGGGACACTTCACCGTCAATGTGCTGGAGCGCGGGCAGCTGGCGCTCGCGCGGCACTTCGGTTCCAGCAGCGCTCGCGAGCACGACAAACTCGCAGGCGTGGCCTGGCGCCCGAGCCCCGCAGGCGCGCCGTTGCTGGCCGACGCGCTCGCCTGTCTGGTCTGCGAGGTGCAGGGCGCTGCGACGCGCGCCGGTGATCATGAACTATTCGTGGCGCGCGTCACGAGCGGCACACTTCAGGCTGCACAGGCTTGCCCGATGAGCTATGCGCAAACCGCCAACATGGACGGCTCCGCCGCCCTGTATGCGCAGCGCCGCGTACCCGACGCCCTGGCACCGCATGAACCGACTGAGCACCACTGAGTTCGTTGCCCGCACCCTGATCGTCATCGGGCTGCTGGCGCTCGCCGTGATCAGCTGGCGTGTCGCCGAGATCTTCGTGCTGATCTTCGGCGGCATAGTGTTGGCCGTGGTGCTGCGTTCCATGATGCGTCTGTTCCTGCGCTTTACACCACTGCGCGGACGCTGGGCGCTGCTCGCCGGTATTGTGCTGCTGCTGATCATCATTGCGCTGATCATCCTGCTGATCGGCTCGCGCGTGGCCACGCAGATGGATCAGCTCACGCAGGCGCTGCCGCGCGCCTGGCAGCACGCACAAGCGAGCATCGAGCAGACCTCCACCGGGCGGCAGCTGCTGCAGAATCTGAAGTCCTCGCAGGCCGATCTATCCAGCTGGCTCGGGCATCTGCACGATCTGGCTACGATCACAATTGGGGCGCTGGTGCAAATCGGCGTCATCGTCTTCAGCGGGCTGTACTTCGCGCTCGACCCCGATCTGTATCGGCGCGGCCTGTTGCAGCTGCTGCCGCTGGCCGCGCGTCCCCATGTGGAGCGCGCGCTGGCCGCGGCGATTGCGGGGCTCGGTCGTTGGCTGCAGGGCGTGTTGATTGCGATGGTCAGCATCGGTGTCGTCACGGGCATGGGGCTGTGGGCGCTCGGTATGCCGCTGGCGCTCGCGCTTGGCATTCTCGGCGGCGTGCTCGAGTTCGTCCCTTACATCGGTCCGATCATCTCCGCGGTGCCGGCGGTGCTGATCGCCTTCGCCGTGAGCCCGACGCGCGCGCTGGAGGTGGTGGCGCTCTACGTCGGCATCCACTTCGTCGAGGGGGAGCTGCTGGTGCCGCTGATCCAGCGCTGGGCCGTCGCGCTGCCGCCGGCGGTCGCCATCGTTGCCGTGGTGGTGTTCGGCTGGATCTTTGGCTTGCCCGGCGTGATCTTCGCAACCCCGATGGCCGTCGTGCTCATCAAGCTCGTCGAAAATCTCTACGTGCGCACGGCCTTGAAGTCCAGCTAACGTTACTCAAGTGGCAGCGGGCAGCCACCACGCCTCCAGCAGTGCATGCATGCGCCGCCATAGCGGTCCGGGGCGGCCGTCGCCCACGGGGGCTCCATCCAGGCGTGTTACGGCGATGGCGCCGCGTGTGGCGGCTGTCAGCCAGATCTCCGCGGCGGTGCGCAGCTCGCGCTCGCTGATTGGCAGTGTGCGGCAGGGGATGCCGTGCTGCGCAGCGAGCTCCCCGATCAGCCCGCGTGTGGTGCCCGGAAGCAGACGCGGCGATTCAGGTGGGCAGCGGATCTCGCCATTGACGATCACGCAGACGCTCGAGGCGCTCGCCTCGGTGAGCTGTCCGTCGCGCAGCAGGATGGTTTCGCCGGCGCCCGCATCGATGGCCTGCTGGCGCAGCAGCACATTGGCGAGCAGTGCGACCGATTTGATGTCGCAGCGCGCCCAGCGGGTATCCGTCGCGGTGATGCAGCTGACACCGTTCTCCAGCACCTGCGCGCTCGGCAGCGGCAGCGGCGCGCAGAAGGCGAACACCAGCGGCGCGACCTGCGGTAGCGGTGCGTGATTGCGGCCGTATTCCGCGCCGCGCGAGACCTGCAGATAGACGTACACATCACCGCCGCCGTTGGCGCTGATGAGCTCGTGCACCAGTGCGCTCCACTGCGGATCGGAATGAGGATTGGCGATGGAGAGCTCGGCGAGACTGCGTGCCAGGCGTGCCAGATTCGCCGCGAGGCGGCGCGGGTTACCGCGCCGGGCAGCGATGACCTCGTAGACGCCATCACCGAACAGGAAGCTGCGGTCCAGCGGCGAGATGCGCGCCTCGCGCAGCGGCAGCAGCGCACCGTCCAGATGACAGATCGAGAGCGGCTCGGCCACGCGATCTGCCCGGCGGCGGCAGTTAGCGCCGATGCCACCAGAGGCGCACGCCGTCGCTGAAGCGGCTCCATAGGCCGCCCTGCGGCACATCCTTGATCGGATAGAGCGGTACGGACTGCACCGGGCGGCCGCCCACGACGATCTGCAGCTGCCCAACCGGGGTGGAAGTGGACAGCGGTGCCACCAGCTGCGGATTGACCAGCGCGGTGGTTTGGATGCTGCCGGCTTCATCGCGCGGGATGACGATACTCACATCGTGCGCCGGTCCAACCGGATAGTACTGCTCGCTGGCCTTGTAGACGCGCGGGCGCAGCACCGTGGTGCCGGCCCGCTCAACGCTGACGGTCTCGTAGAAAGTGAAACCGTAATTGATGAGCGCAGCGCTGGCATCCTCGCGTCCCTTGACGCTCGGAGAATTCAGCACCACGGCGATCAGCCGCATGTTGCCGCGCTTGGCGGAGGTCACCAGGCAGTAGCCGGCCGCATCGGTATGACCGGTCTTCATGCCATCCACCGACGGGTCACGTCCGAGCAGGCCGTTGCGGTTCTCCTGGCGGATGTTGTTCCAGAGGAACTCTCGCATCGAGAACCAGTGGTAATACTCCGGATACTCGCGGATCAGCGCGCTCGCCAGCAGCGCCAGATCGTGCGCCGTGGTGTAGTGAGTCGGGGAGGGCAGACCGGTGCTGTCGTCGAAGTGCGTGTTGGTCATGCCCAGGCGCTGCGCATACCGGTTCATCAGTTGCACGAAGGCCGGCTCGGTGCCGCCGATGCGCTCGGCCAGTGCGATCGTCGCATCGTTGCCCGATTGCACGATCATGCCCTCGACGAGCACCTCGGCCGGCACCTGGGAGCCGACCTTCAGAAAGGTGCGTGAACCCTCGGCGCGCCAGGCATGCTCGGAGATGGTGACCGGCTCATTGAGCTTGAGCGTGCCGGCCTTCAGCGCGTGGAATACCACATAGCAGCTCATCAGCTTCGTCAGGCTGGCCGGTGCCATGCGCGCATCGGGGTTGCGCGAGGCCAGTATCTGCCCGCTCGGAAAGTCGATCAGCAAGTACGCGCCCGCCTGTACTTCGGGCGGATTGGGAATTGGCGTGGCCCCCTCCAGCGCGTCGCTGCTGGCAGGCGCAGGAGTTGGAGTGACGGTCGCGGGGACTGCGACGGCCTGCAGAGCATAGACGGTGGCGAGCGCCGCCAGGGCGGTGGTCAGGAATGCCGGGACTTTCATGCGCTGCACAGACCTCCGGAAGGATCATCGACGAGGAACGGCGTGCCAGGCGGGACCGCGGTAAGGCGCGCGCCTGCAAGTGTAGCGGCTCACTTCAGTCTTGTGCGAGCCTTGCGCCCGCAAAACCCAACCCTGCAAGCCGCGCGATCAGTGCGTCGTACTGCTGCACGGAGGCAACCGGCCCGATGCGCACTCGCAGCAAATGGTGATGTGCATCGGTTGCGAGCGTGAACACGTCGGGTACTCCCGCGGCCCGCAGGCGCTCGGCGGCGCGCTGCGCATGATCGGCGGCCGCGAAGGCGCCAACCTGGATGAAAAAGCCGCTGGTCGGCGGCAATGCCGCCATTTGCGCGCCGGTGAGGGCCGGCACACGGCTTGGCCCGAGGCTGGCTGCCGCGACGGTGGGCATGCTGGCCGGCAGCGGCACGGCGGGGCTGGGGACAGGCGAGAGCGTCTCGACCTGCACGAAGGCGGTGCCGGTGCGGATCATGTCGAGCTTCGCGGCGGCGGTATACGACAGATCGATGATGCGATCACCGACGAAGGGCCCGCGATCATTGATGCGCACCACGACGCTGCGCCCGTTGGAGAGATTGGTCACGCGCGCATAACACGGCAGCGGCAGTGTCTTGTGGGCCGCCGTCATCGCGAACATGTCGTAGGGCTCACCGGTCGCCGTGCGCAGTCCATGAAACTGCGGGCCGTACCAGGAAGCGATGCCCCGCTCAACGTAACCGGCGGCGCTGGGCAACACCACGTAGCGGCGACCAGCGACCTCGTAAAACGGCGGATTGCCGAGCAGACTGCGTGGCTCGACGCGAGGCACGGCATCGGGGATGGCCGCAATGTCGGGGGGCGCAGCCGGCAACGGCGTCGGGATCGCCCTCGCGGTGCCTGGCCGGGTGCGATAGACCGGCGGCGCCACGCAGCCGGCCAACGGTACTACGGTGCCGACGAGTACCACCGCAACGATCCACGATGCAACGGAGCGCGACGCTGCGCCCCTCATGCTCAGAGCGCAGCGTCCAGCGCTACACGCTCACGGATCGCCTTGGCCAGATCATAGACTGCCATGGCGTACGCAGGACTCGAGTTGTAGCGCGTGATCACGAAGAAGTTGCGGAACCCGACGCGGTAACGCATGCCGTCGGGCTCGGGCGCGGCCAGCAGCAGTGCCGGCGTCGTGTCGGGCAGGTCGCTTGCGACGCTGAGGCCGCGAGCGCGCAGCGAGCCGAGCGTCTCGGAGAGCTGCAGACGATCGCTCTGGGTCAGGTTCGGATCGGTGCTGAAGTGCGTTTCGGCCAGCACCGGCTCCCCGGGCTGCCAGCCCGCCTGGTGCAGGTAGTTGGCGGTGCTCGCAAAGATGTCGCCCCAGTCCTGCCACAGATCGCTGTGGCCGCCGCGCCGCTCGCTAATCGCGAATTTGCGGTAGCTCGAGGGCATGAACTGCAGTGCCCCCATCGCCCCCGCGTAGGAGCCGCGCACCGAGAACAGGTTCAGATGTTCGTCGCGAGCCAGCAGCAGAAAGTCGGTGAGCTCATGGCGGAAGTAGTCGGCACGCGGCGGGTAGTCGAAGGCCAACGTCGCCAGCGCATCGATGACGCGGTAGCGACCGGTGATACGCCCGTAGAGCGTCTCGACTCCGAGCACCGCCACGATGTATTCGGGCGGTACGCCGTACTCGATGGCAACCTGGTCGAGCAGTTCCTTGTGCTCGCGCCAGAGCTGCGCACCGGCGGCGATGCGCGCCGGGGTCAGCATGCGTGCGCGGTACTCCCACCACTGCAGGGTTTTTTCCGCCGGGCGGTTCATCGCATCGACGATCTGTGGTTGCGGCTCGGCCGAGCGCAGCGCTGCGATGGCGCGCTCGGGTGGCACGCCCTGCGCCTGGGCCTGCGCGATGAAGCTGCGGATCTCGGGACGCGACAGATCGAACGCCGGCAGATCGACGGGCGCAGCCGGCGGCGGCAGCGCCGTGGCGCTGCTCGCAGTCGCAGCCCCCGGGGGCGTGGCCGTCACGGATGCGTCGGCGGCGCGCGCGCCGTGATCTGGCAGCAGCAGGGTGCTCAGCGAGGCCAGCAATAGGAGGCGAACGGCACGTGCAGCCAACGTCAGGAGCCCACCAGTTTTCGATGTGAATACAGGCCCATGAGAATACCGAAGCCTGCCAGTAAGGTCACGACGGAAGTCCCACCGTAGCTTACCAGCGGCAGGGGCACGCCCACGACCGGCAGCAGGCCGCTGACCATGCCGGCATTGATGAACACGTAGACGAAGAAGGTCAGCGCCAGGCTCAAGGCAAGCAGACGCGAGAAGGTATCGTTGGTCTGCAACGCCAGCCACAGGCAGCGCGAAACGATGAACAGATACAACGCCAGCAGCGCCAGCAGTCCGATGAGCCCGAACTCCTCACCAACCACCGAGAAAATGAAGTCGGTGGAGCGCTCAGGCAGAAAATCGAGCTGCGCCTGGCTGCCATTCATCCAGCCCTTGCCGAACACTCCACCCGAGCCGATGGCAATCTGACTCTGGATGATGTGGTAGCCGGCACCGAGCGGGTCGGTTTGCGGATTCAGAAAAGTCAGCACACGCTCGCGCTGGTAGCCGTGCAAGAATTTCCAGCCAAGCATGGCCGCCGCGACGCCCAGCAGCAACGAGATCAGGATCACGCGCATCGACAGGCCGGCCATCAGCACCAGCAGCAGGCCACTCGCGACGATCAGCGCTGCCGTGCCCAGGTCCGGCTCCATTGCCACCAGGCCTGAGGGCAGGAAGATGATCAGGGTCAGCACCACCAGCGACTTCCAGTCCGGCGGTAAGGCGCGCTCGTGCAGATACCAGGCCGCCAGCATCGGCACCGCGATCTTCATGATCTCCGAGGGCTGAAATCGAAACAACCCGAGGTTCAACCAGCGCTGCGCGCCCTTGCCGATGACGCCGCGCGCAGCGACGGCAAACAGCAGCACGATGCCCACGGCATAGAGCCAGGGGGCCAGCCGGCGCAGGTAGTGCGGCTTGGCGTGTGTGAGGGCAAGCATCGCAGCGACGCCGAGCACCAGCCGCAAGACCGTGCGCACGATGGTGTTCACGTCCTGACCTGAGGCGCTGTAGAGAATGATGAGTCCGTATAGCGAGAGCAGTCCGAGCGCCACCAGCAGCGGGCCGTCGAGATTGAGTGCCGAGAGCAGCTGCGCCGTCGCCGAGAGCGTGCGGCGCGTGCGCGCATAGCTGGTGGTCTCGATCACAGCGGGTTGTCCGGGGCCGGATGCGTCGCATGCGCAGGATTGCCCGCATGCGGCGCGGCGGGTGCTGGTGTGCGGCCCGCCTGGGTAGCGCTGCCGGCCGGTGGGGTCGGCGTGAACTGGCGCAGCAGGTAGGCATCGATGACCTTACGCGCGATGGGAGCGGCCGCTTCGGCGCCGAACCCGGCGTGCTCCACCAGCACCGCCACGGCGATGCGCGGCTTGTCCGCGGGGGCGAAGGCGATGAACCAGGCATGGTCACGCAACTGCTCGGCCACGTGCTCGGTCAGGCGCTGGCTGCGCGATACGGTGTACACCTGTGCGGTGCCGGTCTTGCCGCCTGCCTGATACTGCGCGCCCTTGAAGGCCCCGGCGCCGGTGCCGCAGGTGTGGCCGAAAATCGGTGAGTCCTGACAGCTCGTGACCTCTTGCATCGCCTGCAGGACCAGATCCCAGGAGCTGTCGCTGATGCCGGTGATCGGCGGATCGGCAATGGGCGGTACGGGCGTGATGTGGCCGCCGGCATCGCGCGTGCCGATCATCAGCCGCGGCCGAAAACTTTTGCCGCGCTCGGCGAGCTCGGCGGCAATCTGTGCCAGTTGCAGCGGCGTGACCAGCAGATAGCCCTGACCGATCCCGAGATTGACCGTCTCGCCCGGAAACCACACCTGATCCTGCGGCCGTTTGAAGGCGGTGCGCTTCCAGGCCGGCGAAGGCAGCAGGCCCGGCTTCTCCCCGGCGATGTCGATGCCGGTGAGCTGGCCGTAGCCGAAGGGCGCAAGGAAGCTGTCGATGCGGTCCACGCCGAGGAGATAGGCGACATTGTAGAAGTAGACATCGCTCGAGCGAGCGATGGCCTGCATCATGTTCAGCGGACCGCGCGGCCCGGTGTGGTCCTCACGCCAGAGGAACGAGTTTCCCGGCAGATGAAAGGTGAGATTGGAATAGATGAGCTTGTTGGGGTCGATCGCATGATCGGTCAGGGCAGCCAGCGCGAGCACCGGCTTGATGGTCGAACCGGAAGGATAGACGCCGCGCAGCGCACGATTGAGCAGCGGCTTGTCCGGATCGTTGGCGAGCGCTGCGTATTCGCGCACCGACAGGCCGCGCGCGAAGGCGGCCGGATCGAAGTTCGGCTTGCTCACCAGGGCCAGGACATCGCCATTGGTCGGGTCCAGAGCGACGACGGCGCCGGTGTGATCACCCAGGCCATCCTCGGCGGCTTGCTGCGTGAGCAGGTCCAGCGATATCACCAGATCCTCGCCGGCCACCGGCGGATCGAAGCTCAGGTTCGGCGTGTAGGCACCCACGCGCTGCACCGAGCGGCCTTCCGCATTCACGAGGATCTGGCGGTCGCCATTTTTCCCGTGCAGCAGCTTTTCATAGGCGCTTTCCACGCCGAGTTTGCCGATGAGCGTCGTGCCCGCGTAAGCGGCGCGATCGATGTGCTCCAGATCCTGCTCGCTGATTGCGCTGACGTAGCCGAGCGCATGCACCGCGAGATTCCCGTAGGGATAGTGACGCGTCTGCCGCGTGGCAAGGTCCACGCCCGGAAACTCGTAGCGATGCACCGCAAAGCGTGCCACCTCCTCGTCGGTGAGGCGCAGACGCACCGGGACGACATCGAAACTGCGGCGCGCCAGGATCGTGCGCCGCGTCTCCTGCAGGTCATCCGGGTCGATGAGCCCCAGCGCCGAGAGCCGGCGCAGCGTGTCATCGAGGTCGGGAACCTGCTCGCGAATCAACTCGAGCTGGTAGGCGGGCTCGTTATCGGCGAGTACGTGTCCGTTGCGATCCACGATCAGCCCGCGGCTGGCAGGAATCGGATCGAGCCGAACGCGATTGCCCTGCGACAGTTCGACGTAGTAGTCGTAGCGATCGATCTGCAGATACACCAGGCGGCCGACCAGCGTCAGTGTCAGCAGCGCGATGACGATGGAGGCGCCCAGCGTGCGCTGCGTGAGGATGCGCTGCTCGTTCCAGCGGTCCTTGATGCGAACGGGGGAGTACATGTGTGGCGCGAGCGCTCAGCGTGCCAAGTGGAAGCGGCCGAGTATGCCCGCCACCAGCGGCCACAGAAGGCCGCCGGTCACGGTCGGTAGCCAGCGCAGGGGGGTGGACAGGGCATGACCGCTCCAGCCGTCAATGACCCAAAGCAAGAATTCATAAGCCATCAAGGCGGCAAACACAAACAGTGATTGCTCAAATAGTGGCTTGGCTCGCACCAGCAGGTTCAGGCGGATGGCCAGGTAGGTCACCAGCGAGAGCGCCAGGGCGTGCTCCCCAAGCACCGAGCCCTGAAAGGCGTCCAGCGTCAGACCGGCGGCGAAGCCGAGGGTCATGCCGCCCGCACGCGGCAGCATCGTCGACCAGTAGATGACCACCAGCACGAGGAAGGCCGGCCACAACACGGCCAGGGCGTGCGGCAGCGGCAGCAGCGTCAGGACCAGTCCGGCGATCGCCGTGCTCAGGATCAGCAGGCGCGGATGTGCGCTCGTGCTCATGCCTTACTCTTCTTCCTGATCCACCGGCGGCCGTGGCTTGGGCGCGAGCCTGGGCTTGGCTGCCGGGGCTGGCGCAATCGCCGGATTGCGCGCCGGGGCTGCCGGGTTGTCGCTGGAGAACCGCAGCAGGGCGACCTCGCGATCGCGCTCCATATCGGCAACCGGCTGCGCCCGCACCTGTGCGGGCAGTTGGCTGTTTTCGCGACGCACTCCTATGACGCGCCCAACCGGGAAGCCTGCGGGAAATACCCCGCCGAGCCCCGAGGTCACCAGCAGATCACCGCTCTTGATGTCGGCGTTGCTGGCCAGGTACGGCAGCACGATCTCCCCGTCGGTGCCGCTGCCCACGGCGATGGTGCGCAGGCCATTGCGCAGTACCTGCACGGGAATCGCGCCCTCCGGATCTGTGACGAGGATCACCTCGGCGCTGAAGGGGCCCACCCGCTCGACCTGGCCGAGAATGCCGTGGCTGTCGACGACGGCTTGATTGGCGAACACCCCTTGGCGCGCGCCCTTGTCGATGACCAGCCGCTGGCGCACCGGATCGGTCTGCACATCGATGATCTGTGCGAGCTGCCAGTCACGGATCAGCGGCGGCAGCGAGGCTCGCAGATTGCGCAACTGCGCATTTTCCTGCTCGAGCGCGGCCTGGCGCATGGTGGCAAGCTGCGCATCGCGCAACTCGGCGCGCAGCTGCGCGTTTTCGACACGCAGCGCGCCGCGCGTCTGGAAGCTGTCGGTGATGGCGCGCCAGCCCTGCTCGGGAGAACCGACGGCGACCTGCACGGGATAGACCAGCGCCTGCAGCCCATAGCGGAAGCGCTGCACCATCTGCCCGTGCCGGTCGTAATACATGAGTACGATCGATACGATGGCGTAGAGCGTGAAACGCAAACCGGGGGAGGGGCCGCGCCCGTAGAGAGGCCGATCCACGTCGCTACCGGAGAGCGCCATCGGCTAGGTTCCTGCCTCGTGGGAGGCAACGGTGCCGCTGCAGTCGGCGTCGGGCTCGCGCGCGCCGCAGGCCGGCGCGCCGCGCGGGCGGTGAGTGTCATTCCAATCCGAAATGTCCCGGCCCCATCTGATCCATCAGTTCGAGGATACGACCGCCGCCGCGCGCCACACAGGTCAGCGGATCATCGGCGATCACGACCGGCAGTCCCGTCTCTTCCATGAGCAGCTTATCGACATCGCGCAGCAGCGCGCCACCGCCCGTCAGCACGATGCCGCGCTCGGCCACGTCGGCGCCCAGTTCGGGCGGGGTCTGTTCGAGCGCCTGCTTCACCGCGCTGACGATGCCCTGCAGCGGTTCCTGCAGCGCCTCGAGGATCTCGTTGGAGTTGAGCGTGAAGCTGCGCGGCACACCCTCGGACAGATTGCGGCCCTTGACGGACAGCTCGCGCACCTGTGCACCCGGATAGGCCGAGCCGATCTCGATCTTGATGCGCTCGGCAGTGGCCTCGCCGATCAGAATGCCGTAGTTGCGGCGCACGTAGTTCATGATCGCCTCATCGAAGCGATCGCCACCGATGCGCGCCGAGTTGGCGTAGACGACGCCGTTCAGCGACAGCACCGCGACTTCGCTGGTGCCGCCACCGACGTCCAGCACCATCGAGCCACGTGCTTCCTGCACGGGTAGCCCTGCGCCGACGGCCGCGGCCATCGGCTCGCTGACGATCGCGACGTTGCGGGCACCGGCACCCTCGGCCGACTCGCGGATCGCGCGCCGCTCGACCTGTGTGGACCCAAAGGGGACGCACACCAGGACGCGCGGCGAGGGCTGCAGAAAGCGATTGCCGTGCACCTTCTTGATGAAGAACTGCAGCATCTTCTCGGTATAGGTGAAGTCGGCGATGACGCCGTCCTTCATGGGTCGCACGGCGGTGATGTGACCGGGGGTGCGCCCCAGCATTCCCTTGGCCTCAGCGCCCACTGCCACGATGATCTTGCCGCCGCGCGATGGCTCGTCCTGGACGGCCACCACCGAGGGCTCATTGAGAACGATGCCCTTGTCGCGGACGTAGATGAGTGTGTTCGCCGTGCCCAGATCGATCGAAAGGTCGCTGGAGAAGTAGCCGCGCAGGCGCTTGAACATGAGGCCGGGAAACCTTCTTGGTTTAGTCAGCAGAAAAGGCGGTCGCTAATCTAGCAATCGACAGGACATTCCACAAGGCGAGGTGTATGATTTTTTGCCGCTTTTTCAAGGAATTTCGAGACACTTGTCATGAACATTACACGCGAGCAGGTTGAGAGCATCGCGCGCCTGGCGCGCCTGTCGCTGGCTTCCGACGAAGCACCGCAATATGCGGAGGGGCTGTCGCGCGTGCTGGCGCTGGTCGAGCAGCTGCAGGGCGTGGACACCACGAGCGTGACCCCCATGGCGCACCCGTTGCCCGGCCAGCGCGCGCGGCTGCGAGCCGATGAGGTCAGGGAGAGCGATCGGCACGAGCTCTACCAGCGCAACGCCCCGCAGGTCGAGGCGGCCCTGTACCTGGTCCCCCGTGTCATCGAATGAGCGTTTGCCTCCCGTGACGGAACTGCATCTCATGACCGTCGCCGAGCTGTCGGCGTCGCTGCGTTCGGGTGACATCTCGAGTGTCGAGCTCACACGGACGTTCCTGGCACGCATCGAACGCCATCAGCGCGAGCTCAATGCCTTCATCACCGTGTCGGAAGATCGCGCGCTGGCCGAGGCTGCCCGGGCCGACGAGCAGCTGCGTGCCGGGCGCGGTGGGCCGCTCACGGGGATGCCGATCGCGCACAAGGACATCTTCTGCACGCGCGATGAGAGGACCACCTGCGGCTCGCGCATGCTGGCGAATTTCGTCTCTCCCTATGACGCGACCGTCGTGCAGCGGCTGCGTGAAGCGGGGGCCGTCTGCCTCGGCAAGACCAATATGGACGAGTTCGCCATGGGCTCATCCAACGAAACCAGCTGGTTCGGGCCGGTCCGCAACCCCTGGGACCGTGCGCGCGTGCCGGGCGGCTCCTCAGGAGGCTCGGCCGCTGCGGTGGCTGCTCGTCTGGCGCCCGCAGCCACCGGCACCGATACCGGCGGCTCGATCCGTCAGCCGGCGGCGCTCTGCGGTCTGACCGGCCTGAAGCCGACGTACGGGCGCGTGTCGCGCTACGGCATGATCGCCTTCGCCTCGAGCCTGGACCAGGCCGGCGTGTTTGCGCTCAGCGCCGAGGATGCGGCGCTGTTGCTGTCCGCCATGGCCGGCTTCGATGAGCGCGACTCCACCAGCGTCGAGCTGCCGGTGCCCGACTATAAGGCCGAGCTGGTGCAACCGCTCAAGGGACTGAAGATCGGCGTGCTGCGCGAGTTCTTCGAGGGATTGGATGCGCCGATCGAGCAGCTGATCCGCGCGGCGCTCGATGCGCTGCGCGCGCAGGGCGCGGTACTCAAGGAGGTCAGCCTGCCCCATCTGTCGCTGTCGGTGCCGACCTATTACGTGGTTGCCCCGGCGGAGTGCTCCTCGAACCTGGCGCGCTTCGATGGCGTGCGCTACGGCCATCGCTGCGAGAAGCCGCGCGATCTGCTCGATCTGTATCAGCGCTCGCGCGGCGAGGGGTTCGGCGCCGAGGTGAAGCGACGCATCATGATCGGTACCTACGTGCTCTCGGCCGGCTACTACGATGCCTACTACCTCAAGGCGCAGCAGGTGCGCGCGCTGATTGCCGCCGACTTCGAGCGCGCGTTCCACGAGGTGGACGTCGTGATCGGCCCGACCACGCCGACCACGGCGTTTGCGCTCGGCGCCAAGACGCAGGATCCGGTGACGATGTATCTGAGCGACATCTACACCATCGGGGCGAACCTCGCGGGGCTGCCGGCCCTGTCGGTGCCCTGCGGCTTCGCCGAGGACCTGCCGGTGGGGCTGCAGATCGTCGGACCTCACTTCGCCGAGGGTCGGCTGCTCAATGTCGCGCATCAGTATCAGCTCGAGAGCGACTGGCATCTGCGCGTGCCGCGGGGGTTCGGCTGATGGAATGGGATACCGTCATCGGCCTGGAGATTCACGCGCAGCTCTCCACGCGTTCGAAGATCTTCTCGGCCTCGGCCACGACTTATGGGGCGGCACCCAACGCGCAGGCGAACCTCGTCGATCTGGCCTACCCGGGGGTGCTGCCGGTACTCAACAGCGAGGCCGTGCGCATGGCGGTCAAGTTTGGCCTGGCGATCAACGCGCGAGTGGCCCGCCGCTCGGTATTTGCGCGCAAGAACTACTTCTATCCGGATCTGCCCAAGGGCTATCAGATCAGCCAGTACGAGCTGCCGATCGTCAGCGGCGGGGCGGTGGACATCGTGCTGGAGGACGGCGAGATCCGCCGCATCGGCATCACGCGCGCGCATCTGGAAGAGGATGCGGGCAAGTCGCTGCACGAGGGGCTCGCGGGCCTGACGGCCGTGGATCTCAATCGCGCCGGCACCCCGCTGATCGAGATCGTCTCCGAGCCGCACCTGCACTCCGCCAGGGAGGCGGTGGCGTATCTGAAGAAAATCCACACGCTGGTGCGCTACCTCGGCATCTGCGATGGCAACATGCAGGAAGGCTCGTTTCGCTGCGATGCCAATGTTTCCGTGAAGCCGCGCGGCTCCGAGAAGCTCGGGACACGCGCGGAGATCAAGAACGTCAATTCCTTCCGCTACGTGGAGCGCGCGATCAACTTCGAGATCGCGCGCCAGATCGAGCTCCTGGAGGGCGGCGGCAAGGTGATGCAGGAGACGCGGCTCTACGACCCGGACCGCGGCGAGACGCGCTCGATGCGCAGCAAGGAAGAGGCCAACGACTATCGCTACTTCCCGGATCCGGACCTGCTGCCGCTGGAGATCGATCAGCCCTACATCGATGCCGTGGCGGCCACGTTGCCGGAGCTGCCGGACCAGAAGGCGCAGCGGCTGATGAGCGAATACAGCCTCTCGCTCTACGATGCGGGCGTGCTCACGAGCAGCATGGAGTTGGCCGACTACTTCGAAGTCGTGGTGCGTGACCTGGGCGGTCAGCCCAAGCTCGCCGCAAATGCCGTCATGGGCGAGCTGTCGGGCCTGCTGAACCGCGATGGGGTGGACATCTCACAGAGCCGCATCAGCCCCGGGAGTCTTGCGCGGCTGCTGGCGCGAGTGGTCGACAACACCGTCTCCAACAAGATCGCCAAGGACGTGCTCGAGGCGATGTGGGACGAGGGTCGGGAGGCCGATGCGATCATCGAGGAGCGCGGTCTGCGCCAGATCACCGACGAGTCGGCGATCGAGTCGGCCATCGATCGGGTGCTGGCGGCCAATCCCGCGCAGCTCGCCGACTACCGCGCCGGCAAGGAAAAGCTGTTCCAATTCTTCATCGGGCAGGTCCAGAAGGCGACCGCCGGCAAAACGAATCCCGCACGCCTCAACGAGCTGCTCAAGAAAAAGCTGAGTGGCTGACATGGGCGGGCGTCTGCGCCGCTTCGTGCTCGAGCATCATCCGGTGCGCGGCTTCTGCACGCGCCTGGACGAGCCCTGGAGCGAGCTGCTGCGACTGCGCTCCTATCCTCCCGCAGTGCAGGTGCTGCTCGGCGAAGCCTTGACCGCCAGCGTGCTGCTGGCCGCGACCTTGAAGTTCCAGGGCACGCTCAGTCTGCAGCTCGAAGGCCAGGGGCCGCTGCGGCTGCTACTCGCCCAATGCACCCATGACTTCCGGGTGCGCGCCGTCGCGGAGCTGCGCGAGGGAGCGTGGCTGTCGGCCGAGGAAACTGCATCGACGCCGCAATCAACCACGCCGCCTGCGGTCGCGGATGCGATCGCCGAGACGGCCGCATTCGGTGAGCTGGTCGGCAGCGGGCGGCTCGCCGTCACCGTCGAAGCGCACGAGCGTGCGGCGCGCTATCAGGGAATTGTCGCGCTGGAGGGCGGCAGTCTCGCGGCCTGCCTGGAGAGCTATTTTGCGAGCTCCGAGCAGCTGCCCACGCGCATCGCGCTGAGTGCCTCCGCCACACAGGCATCGGGCTTGCTGGTCCAGAAGATGCCGGGGGCGGTTGCCCAGGGCGAGGCGCTGGCGGCGCGCTCGCAGCAGGCCTGGGAGGAGATCGAGCATCAGTTGAGCTCGCTGCCGCTGCCGATGCTGCAGTCCGCGCCTGCCGAGGCACTGTTGCAGCAGCTCTGCGGGCGGCATGACGTGCGATTGTTCTCGCCGACCGCAGTGCGCTTCGAGTGCCGGTGCAATTGGGAGCGTGTGACGGGCCTGCTGCGTTCACTCGGGGCCGAGGAATTGCGTTCGATTCTTGCCGAGCAGGGTGCCATCACGGTTACCTGCGAATTCTGCAGTCGTCCCTATCGCTTCGACGCCATCGACGTGCAGCGACTGCTGTCGAGCGGCGCGGCGCCGGAAGCGCCGGCGTCGATGAACTGACAGGGGCGTCGGAAACTTTCGGTTTCCAGAGCGCCGGCTCATACTGTGGCCTGAAGAGGCGGGGATCGTGCGCGGTCAGACATTAAAATAGCGTGACCGGGGACCGTTTGTTCAGCTACTACCTGAGTCTGGCGCTACGCAGCCTGCGGAACAACGTGGCGCTGACGTCGCTGATGGTGCTGGCCATCGGCGTGGGCATCGGCGCCTCGATGACGATGCTGACGATCTTTCGCGCGGCCAACGGCAATCCGATTCCGGAAAAATCCGCGCAACTGTTCGTGCCGCAGATCGACAACTTTGGGCCGCAGCCGGGGGCACCGCCGCAGGCGCGTGACCTGCTGCCACCGGACCTCACCTATACCGACGCCCAGGCACTGATGCAGGCGCATCTGGCCACCCATCAGGCTGCGATGTATCCGACGACCGTTTCCGTCACACCGCCGGATGCGCGTCAGGTTCCACTGCAGGGCCATGCCCGCGCGACCTACCGCGATTTCTTTACGATGTTCGACGTGCCCTTCCAGTTCGGCACCCCCTGGGGCCAGAGCGAGGATGACGGACATGCCGCGGTGGTGGTGCTCACGCGCGCCTTCAATCAGCAGTTGTTCGGAGGCGCCGACAGCGTCGGCCGCTCGCTGCTGATCAACAACCGCCCTTATCGAGTCATCGGCGTACTGAACAGCTGGCAGCCACGCCCGCTCTTCTACGATCTGGGGCAGCAGAACTTCAGCGGCGCCGACCAATTGTTCCTGCCATTCACTCGCGCGGTCGATGCGCAGATGATGACCTCCTCCAACTTCAATTGTGACCGCCCAGGAGCGGGCAGCGGCTGGGACGGCATACTGCGCTCGAACTGCATCTGGATAAAATTCTGGCTCGAGTTGCCCGATGCCCAGGCCGTCGCCCGGTATCGTACCTTCCTCAACAACTACGCCGCCGAACAGCGCCAGCTCGGGCGCTTTCATTGGGCGCCGCGAATCGCGCTGCGCGACGTGCCCGAGTGGCTTGCCTATAACCATGTGATGCCGGCGGCTGTGACGACACTGACCTCGGTCTCGTTCGCCGTGCTGGCGGTCTGCCTGCTCAATGCCGCGGGGCTGATGCTGGCGAAATACATGTCGCGCTCGGCCAGCGTTGGTGTTCGCCGCGCGCTGGGGGCGGATCGACCGGCGATATTTGCACAGGGCCTGGTCGAGGCCGGCATGCTGGGATTGATAGGAGGGCTGATCGGCGTGGGCCTGATCCAGCTTGGATTGATCGGTTCGCGTGCCGAACTGCCGCAGGACCTGAGCGTGCTGACGCATATGCGAGCCAGTGACTTCTTCATCGCCGTCTCGTTGGCGATCGTGACGGCGCTGCTGGCGGGACTCTATCCCGCATGGCGCGCGATGCAGGTCGAGCCCGCCTTGCAGATCAAAGCGGAATGAGGGCCAAGCGTGCACTGGGTGCCCATCCTCTCTGCGCTGCGCCGTAACAAGGTGGGTGCGACGCTGATCGCTCTGCAGATCGCCCTGACGCTGGCGGTACTGTGCAACGCGCTGTTCATCATTCAGCAGCGTACGGCGCAGAGTCGTCGACCCAGCGGGGTCGGTGATGAGGCCAGCGTGTTCATCATCGACAATCGCTGGGTCGATGAAGGCAGCGATCTCGCCGGGCGCGAGCAGGCGGATCTGGCCGCCCTGCGAGCGCTACCCCAAGTTGCCGATGCGACCGTGTCCAACGTTCATCCGCTCGGTGGTCCGGTGTGGAGCGAGGCGATGCTGCTGAATCCGGATAAGCCGCGCTCCGGCGTGCAGGCCATGATCTATATGATGGACGATCATGGGCTGGACACGCTGGGACTGCGCCTCGTGGCTGGACGCAATTTCCACCCTGCCGACGTCGTCAATCGCCACGGGCTCGCAGATCACGCCGGCGGCACGTTGCCGGGAATCATCATCACGCAAGCTGCGGCACAACGGCTGTCGGCGCGCGGCTCGGTGCTGGGACGCAAGGTGTTGATCGTGCCGGACGGGGTCTCCACGACGATCATCGGAATCGTCGATCAGCTGATGTCCACGCCGCTGGCGGGCAACGCGCCGTTCTCGCAGAATTCGATAATTCTGCCCTATCGCTGGGCGGACGCGCAGATCTTCTATGTCGTGCGTGCCCGGCCGGGTCAGCGGCGCGCGGCCATGGCTGCGGCGCGTAGCAAGCTGTACGACGTCAGTACCCAGCGCATCATCACGGATATGCAGACTTTGAGTGAATCGCGGCTCGACGCCTACCGGGGGGATCGTGGGCTCGCCTTCCTCATGGAGATCGTGTGCGCCATTCTGCTGGTCGTCACCGCATTCGGCATCGTCGGTCTGACGAGCTACTGGGTGGCGCAGCGGCGGCGGCAGATCGGCATCCGACGCGCGCTGGGAGCGACGCGCGGCGCCATCCTGCGGCATTTCCAAAGTGAGAATCTGCTGATCGCCGGCGCCGGGGTGGTGCTCGGCGTGCTGCTGGCGATCGTTGCGAACCTCTGGGTCGTGCGTAGCGTGGCGCTCTCACGTCTGCCGCTTGTCTATCCGCTCATTGGCGTCGTGGCGATGTTGCTGCTCGGGCAGCTGGCCGTGCTCTGGCCGGCCCTGCGCGCCTCGGCGGTTGCGCCGGCCAGCGCCGCGCGCTCGGCGTGAGGGCTCAGCGCTGAATTACGCGCGCAGCGAGAACGGCGTGAAATTGGTATCGCGGTCGTAGTAGTCCTGCTGCTCGGTGCGCTTGAGGAAGCCGACGACGCGATAGGTCACCGGCGTCATGACGATCTCCCAGGCGCTCTTGAGCACGTACTGCGTGATCATGACCGTGATGAGCAGGTGATTGTCCCAGACACCGAAGAAGGCGATCGAGTAGAACAGCGCCGAGTCGACGGCCTCGCCACACACGGTGGAGCCGACGGTGCGCGTCCATAGCCATCGGCCCTGGCTCCACAGCTTCATTTTCGCCATGACGTAGCTGTTGACGAAGGAGCCGCACCAGAAGGCGATGATGGAAGCGGCCACGATGCGCGGTGTGTTGCCAAAGATAGTTTCGACCGCTGCCTGTTTGCTGCGCCATTCGGCAGCCGGTGGCAGCGCGACGATGACGCTGGCCATCAATGAGGCGAAGGCCAGCGCGGCAAACCCAGCCCACACCACGCGACGATCGCGCGCATAGCCATACACCTCGGTGAGGATGTCGCCGAAGATATATGACAGCGGAAAGAACAGCACCCCGGCCATAAAGGTGATGTTGCCGATCACCGCGACGTGGATCGTAGATACCTTGGCCGGTCCGATGAGATTCGCACACAGCAGGATGCAGACATAGGCGGCCATCACGAAATCGTAGTAGCGGTACTGCCGCTGCGGCGCCGGCCGAACGAGGCGCTCGGGCTCGAGCTGGATGGCCATGGCCTATGGTAGCGCGAAGGCCCGAAGTCCCGCGAACATGGGCGTCGGGCTGCCTGCGACGAGGCGTTACGGGGCGGGGTGCGCGGCGAGGCGTGCGCCCAGCGGCGCAAAGCGTGGCGCAACGGTTCCCAGGTAGCCGGGGCCGCCAAGGTTCGCGATCTGCTGCAGGATCCAGTCATGCTGCGCAATCACGTAGGGGGAGGGGGCATTCGGATGTAGCCGCAGCGGATCGGGAAGCACCGCGGCGAGCAGCGCGGCTTGATCGCGCGTCAGGTGTGTGGCGTTGGTGCGAAAGTAGCGATGCGCCGCCGCCTCGACGCCAAAGGTGCCGGGGCCGAACTGCGCGATATTCAGGTAGACCTCGAGGATGCGTTGCTTGGTCCACAGGTGGTCGACGAGCACCGTCAGGCCGGCCTCGAGGCCCTTGCGCACGAAGCTGCGGCCCGACCAGAGGAACAAGTTCTTGGCAACCTGCTGGGTGATGGTGCTTGCCCCACGCAGACGCTCGCCGCGCTCGTGCGCGCGCAGCGCCGCGCGGATCGAATCGAAGTCGAAGCCGTCGTTGTCCGGAAAGTGCTGATCCTCGGAGGCGACCACGGCGATCGCCGGCTCCGGGGACATCGCCGCGAGGCTCTCCCAGCGATAATCGGTGTGATAGTGACGCTCGCCCGCGAGCCTCGCGTGTGCACTCGCCTCGAGCATGAACGCGCTGGTGGGCGGGTTTAGATAGCGCAGCGCCAGCACGGCCCCAACCGCGGCGAGTAGACAGCTGAGCAGCACGACGACGACAGCGCCAATGAGGCGGCCCGTCAGGCGCCGCAGTGCGCCGCCCCCGCGACGTCGCCCAGCTATTTGGCAGGCTCCGTACGCCGCGCCGAACGAATCAGCACATCTTCCATGGGGGCATCGCTGTAGCCGCGACGCCGGCCGGTGTGCACGGCTGCGATCTTGTCGATGACGTCCATGCCCTCGGTGACGCGACCGAAGACCGCATAACCGTATTGGCCGGGACGGTGATCGAGAAATTCATTGTCGGCGAGATTGACGAAGAACTGCGAGGTGCCGCTATGGATCTCCTCGGTGCGCGCCATGGACAGAGTGCCGCGCTCGTTGCGAACGCCGTTGTCCGCCTCGTTTTTTACTGGAGGATGCGTGGTCTTCTGACTGAAGTCGCTGGTGAGCCCGCCGCCCTGAATGACGAAGCCGGGCACGATGCGATGGAAGATCGTGCCGTCGAAGAAGCCCTCATCGACGTAGCGCAGAAAATTGGCCACGGTCTGGGGCGCATCCTGCTCATAGAGCTCGATCGTAAAATCGCCGTGGGAAGTCTCGAATCGCACCATGGGGAGCTCCTGACTGTGGCGGGTGAGTGGGCGCTGCAGCGACGCCCGGCGCGCTTCAAAGGCGTTGGCCCTCGCTGATGCGATCATGCCCCGCCAGATCGCAGTGGCAGCGTACGCGAGCATAGCCGGCCTCCACAAGCGCCGCGGCCACCGCGACACGCTGGTCCGCGCCGTGCTCGAGCACCAGCCAGCCACCCCGGGTGAGATGTGCGCGTGCTGCAGGAATCAGGCGGTGCAGCGCCTCCAGGCCGGTGGTACCGGGCGTCAACGCCGAACGCGGCTCATGTCGAAGTGCATCGAGCGCCGGGTCGTGCATGCCGACGTATGGGGGGTTGCTGACGATGAGCTCGAACTCACGGCCCGCGAGCGGTGCCAGCCAGTCGCCGAGAAGAAACTCAACCTGTGGGAGACCGAGCCGTCGGGCGTTGGCGCGGGCAATCTCCAGGGCAGCGCTGGACAGGTCCGTTGCGGTGATGCGCCAATGGGGGCGCTCGGCGGCCAGCGCCAGGGCGATGCTGCCGGCGCCGGTACCCAGATCGCAGACGCGCGGGGCTGGCCCGGCATCGGCGAGTAATGCGAGGCAGCGCTCGACGGCGAGCTCGGTCTCCGGGCGTGGAATCAACACGGCCGAAGAGACTGTGAGTGTGAGCGACCAGAATTCACGCTCGCCGGTGAGATAGGCCAGCGGCTCCCCGTCCACGGCGCGCTCGAGCATTGAGCCATAGCGCGCTGCCGGCTCGGGCGCGAGCGGCTGCTCGGCGTGCGTCAGCAGGTAACTGCGCGGTCGGCCCAGCACATGAGCCAGCAGCAACTCGGCCTCGAGGCGCGCGCTGGCGCGGCCGGCGGCCTGCAACTGGCGGTGGCCGCGCTCGAGCCAGGCTCGCAGCGCCCGCGGCGACGCTCGGTCTGTTAAATTGTCCGACATTCCCGTGGAGTGATTATGACGGAACCCGCGGCGCCGGCCCCCGGTGCGAGCGTAAGTCAGATTCTGGAGACCGCCTCGCGCCTGTTTCGCGTGACGGTGGCCAAGTGCCTGCCGCTGGCAATGATGGCGGTGCTGCTGGCCGAGCTGCCCAATCTTTACTGGTTCGCGCGCGGTCATGCCCCTGAGACGATCGAGTATGTGTTGCCGTCGGATCCGACCTGGTGGGCGCTGTCGCTGCTCGGTACCGCGGTGGCCCTGTATCTGAGCAGCGCCATGATGCTTCAGCAGCGCTCGCTGGTTGCCGGCATTGCCTGCCCGGCCGGGGCAGCGCTGCGTGCCGCACTGCATCGGCTGCCGCTGCTGCTGGCGAGTTGGGTGCTCGCGCAGGCGAGCCTGGCGGTGGGCCTGGCGCTGCTGGTACTGCCCGGGTTGTTCCTGTTCGTCTGCTACCTGGTGATGCTGCCGGTGGTGCTGTTCGAGCACCCGAGTCCCGCCATGGTGCTGGTCCGCTGCGTGACTCTGGTGCGGCCGCAGTGGTGGAAGACATTGGCTGCGCTGGTCATCGCCGTCGTCGTCGTGCTGGTGTGCGTGCTGGTGTTTGCCGCGATCCTGAGCATCCTCGCGGTGCTGATCACCGGCACGGCGTTTCAGGCCGTGACGGCGGCGTGCATCGTCGCCTTTCTCGCCGCGGCCGTCGTGTTCCTGAGCGCACTGGCACTGACGCTGCACTCGGCCGCCAGCTACTCCGCGTCGGCCAGCAGCTCCGCCTGATGCTCGTTCTGCAGCGCTGAGAGCAGCTCATCGAGCTGTCCCTGCATGATCTCGGGCAGCCGGTACAGCGTCAGATTGATGCGATGATCGGTGACGCGTCCGTCGCGGAAATTGTAGGTTCGGATGCGCTCGGAGCGCTCGGCCGTGCCGACCTGCAGTTTGCGACTGCGTGCCTGCGCCGACTGCTGCTTTTCCTGCTCGGCGGCCGTCAAGCGCGCGGCCAGCAGCGACATCGCGCGTGAGCGGTTCTTGTGCTGCGAGCGCTCGTCCTGGCACTCCACGACGATGCCGCTGGGCAGGTGCGTGATGCGCACGGCCGAGTCCGTCTTGTTGACGTGCTGGCCGCCGGCACCCGAGGAGCGATAGGTGTCGATGCGGATCTCGGCCGGATTGATCTGTACCTTCTCGATCTCCTCGAGCTCCGGCAGGATTGCGACCGTCACCGTGGAGGTGTGAATGCGCCCCTGCGCCTCGGTGGCCGGTACCCGCTGCACGCGATGCGTGCCGGACTCGAATTTCAGGCGCGAGAACACACCACGGCCCACCATGCGGCAGATGACCTCGCGATAGCCGCCGTGCTCGCCGGGATTCTCGCTGAGCGTCTCGATCTGCCAGCCCTGGCTCTCGGCATAGCGGCTATACATACGTAGTAGATCACCGCAGAAGATTGCGGCCTCATCCCCGCCCGTGCCGGCACGGATTTCCAGATAGATGTTGCGCTCGTCGCGCTCATCGCGCGGCAGCAGCAGGCCCTGCAGCTCCCGGTCCCGCTGTTCGAGCGCGCGGCGCACGAGGGTGGCCTCTTCGGCCCCAAGGCCGCGGATGTCGGAATCCTGGTCGTGGAGCATTTCCTCGGCGGCGGTGAGATCCTGCTCCAGCCGCCGATAGCCGGCGAACGCCAGGGCGGTAGGCTCTAGGCGCGCGTACTCCACGGACAAGTCCCGGAATTGCTGGATATTTTCCGTAACCTCGGGGCTGGCGAGCAGATGCCGCAGCTCTTCGAGGCGCTCCTCGGCTTTTTCGAGTTTTTGGCGGATCGATGCTTTCATTCAGTGATAGTCTAATTGCCATGATTCACGGACGCCGCATTGCTGCCGGCCGCATCGACCGGACCCACCGCATTGCCGTGGGCAGCGTGGCCTTGTCGCTTGCCGGGACTTGGCTGTTGGCGGGAATGTTGCTGGCCGCGGCGGTGCCCGCCGAGGCTGCCCCGCAGGCCGATGCGGCGCTGGACTCCGATACGCTGATCATGACTGCCGAGATCGCGCTGCGTCGTGACGACTGCGGGCGTGCCTCCGTGGATTATGTGCAGGCGGCGCAGCGGCTCACCGATGCGAAGGTCGCGCAGCGCGCGGCCAATGTGGCGCTGGATTGTGGGCAGTATCAGACCGCCGAGCAGGCTGCGGCGCGCTGGCGGCAGCTGCAGCCACGCGATGCGGCGCCGCTGCGCGCCAGCATGCGTGCGGCGCTCGGGCTCTACCAGATCGATGCGGCGCGCAGCGCCTTCGAGGGGTGGCTGCGGGGAAGTAACGGCGCCATCGATCAGCAGTTGCAGCAACTCGCCGATGAGAGCGGTGTACCGGCGACGCTCGCCATGGTGGAGGGCGTGCACGATCGCCCGCTGCAGAGTGCCAACGGCCAGCTGGCGCTGGCGGACCTGGCGCTCGATGGCTGGAATTACCGCCAAGCGCTGCAGTATGCGCAGCGTGCCCTGGATGACGGGGCCGCGCGCGGCTCGGCGCAGTTCCTGCTGGCGCGCGCGCACGCCGGGCTCGGCGAGGCGGATCAGGCGGTGGCCGCGGCCGCAGCGGCGCGTCAGGCGGCTCCCAAGGAGCAGAGTTTTGCCGATGCGGACGTACTCCTGCTGCTAGGACGGAACAGCGAGGCGCGTGCCTCGATCGAGACGACGCTCAGCCAGAACCCCTCGCTGCGCTCACAGGCGCAGCGCCGCCTGGCTCTGCTCGCGTTCGACTCCGGTGACTACGACGATGCTCAGAGCGATTTTCAGTCGCTGCTCAAGGATCGCGATTCGGCCGCCGTGGCCGTGTATTACCTTTCCCTGATCGCTGAGCGCCGGGATGATGCGGTGACTGCGCTGCGGGGCTATCAGCTGCTGGCGGGCACGCCGCTGGAACCCACCGCGCGTATGCGCGCAGCAACGCTGCTGTTGAAGCACGGCCAATCCCGTGAGGCGCTGCAGTTGCTCGGGACCGGCCCCAATGCCACGCCGGCGGCTCACGTGCAGTCCGAGATCGCCCAGGCGGAACTGCTGTCCGATGGCGGGCAGGCCAATCAGGCGCTCGCGCGGCTCGATGATGCGCTGGCACGCGCTCCGGGCCATCCGGATCTGCTGTATCAGCGCGCCATCGTGCTGGAGAAGGGCGGACGCACAGACGCCGCGATCGCACAGCTCGACCAGCTCAACCGCGAGCGTCCGCAGGATGGCGAGATCGCCAATGCACTCGGGTTCATCCTGGCTGACCACGGTAAGGACCTGGGGCGCGCTCAGCGCCTGATCGGCTTTGCGCTCAAGGGGGAGCCGGATAACCCGGCGATTCTCGACAGCATGGGCTGGCTCGACTTCCGACGCGGCATGCCGCAGGCGGCCCTGCCGCTGCTCGAGCGCGCCTTCCGGCTCGATCAGGACGGCGATATCGGCGCGCACTGGGGCGAGGTACTGTGGAGCGTCGGGGAGAAGGCGCGCGCACGCGATGCGTGGAGTCGCGCGCTGCTGGCCGATCCCGACAACGCCGCCGTCAAGGCGGCTGAGAAGCGCGCTGGCGCACCGCAGCTGCTGAACCCGGGCGCCGGCACCTCGGTCTGAGGAGCTTCAGCCTATGCTCCAGGCGCGCTCACGTCGCTGGGCGCGGCGCGCGGCGCTGCTCGCTGGCGCTCTGGCTGCCGCGCTGCTGCTGAGCGACTGCGCCACCCATCCGTCCGTCGTCTCAGTACCGCCGCCGCAGAGCTGGGCGCAGCGCCAGCCGCTGTTGCTCGCAGCGGCCAATCATTTCACCCTCAGTGGCCGGCTGGCCGCCAGTCACGCTAACCAGGGTATATCCGCCGGTGTGCACTGGCAGCAGCAGGGAGCGGATGCGCAGCTGTCGCTCAGCGGCCCGTTGGGCTTCGGCGGGGCCCGTGTGAGCATTTCGGCGGAGTCGATCAGCATCCGTACCAACGATGGCCGGGAGCTCGCTGGCGATGCGGCGGTGCGTGAGCTCACGCGCCTGCTGGGCTTCGAGCCACCGCTACAGAGCCTGCGATTCTGGGTCCTGGGAGTGCCCGATCCGACCGGCGGTCCCGCCACACCCATGCTTGATGATCAGCAGCGCCTGAGCCATCTGTCGCAGGATGGTTGGAGCATCGCCTACGAGGTGTACGTGCCCGTGCTGCGCCAGTGGCTGCCGCGGCGCTTGAGCATCACGCGTGAGGACCTGCGATTGAGGCTCGTCATCGATGACTGGCAGCTCTGACCTCGGCGAGCCGGTGAGCTGGTGGCCAGCGCCGGCCAAGCTCAATCTGTTTCTGCACGTGACCGGGCGCTACGCCGATGGCTACCACGCGCTGCAGACGATTTTTCAGCTGATTGATCGCTGCGATCGCATCGGACTCGCCGTGCGCGAGGACGGTTGTATCGAGCGGCGGGCTGGGATGGCGGAGGTCGAACCGGCGCGCGACCTCGCCGTGCGCGCTGCGCGGCTGCTGCAGGAGAGCACCGGGGCTACGCTGGGAGCCAATATCTATGTGGACAAGCGTATCCCGGCGGGCGGTGGCCTTGGCGGGGGCAGCTCGGATGCGGCCACGGTGCTGCTGGCGCTGAATACACTCTGGGACACGCGCATCGCGCTGCCCGAGCTGGCACGCCTCGGATTGGCGCTGGGGGCCGACGTGCCGGTCTTTGTTGCCGGCCATAGCGCCTGGGGGGAGGGCCGAGGTGAGCAACTGTGGCCCCTGACGCTGCCGCCGCGCTGGTACCTGGTGGTGCATCCGCGCGTCGCCGTGAGCACGGCCGATGTGTTCCAGGCGCCTGAATTGACACGAAATTCTCCCCTCATCACAATACGCGCCTTCTCGGCGGACTGCGTCGGCAACGTCTGTGAGCCGGTCGTGCGGGCGCGCTATCCCGCGGTCGCCGAGGCGCTGGACTGGCTGTCGCGCGAGGCGCGCACCAGCGCGCAGCTCACCGGGACGGGAAGTTGCATCTTTGCGAGCTTCGAGCGCGAGCAGGATGCCCAGATGATCGCTGCTCGCGTGCCAGAGCGCTGGAGCGGCTTTGTCGCTCGCGGCCTGAACCACTCGCCCTTGCATGCGAGGCTGTAGGGCCGAGGCGCGGCGTGACTGGTACATTGCGAGCGGGTCACACGCGGCGGTCGGTGACCCTACGCTCAGGCCGGAATATTGGGGTGTCGCCAAGTGGTAAGGCAGCGGGTTTTGATCCCGCCATACGCAGGTTCGAATCCTGCCACCCCAGCCAATTTTCTAGCGGCACGCTGTCCAAGCGTCAGCGACCTGCAGCTGATCGGTACCCATTTGATCCTGACGATAAACCGGAAGTCCGATGTGGCCTCCGTGAGTAAGGAAGGCGAGGACAATTGGAGCTGCGTTTATTTCGACCTGGTGATAACCAGCGATGGCCGCCGCCTGGTGGGGCAATGCCGGACGGCGCAGAAGCTCTGGGACTGCCAGCTGCCACGCTGATCCTGCACCCATCCACCGGCTACTGGCCCGTCGATGCCGCTCAGAATCGCCATCGACCGTCGATGAAGACGCTTCGGCCCGTTTCGACACCGGAGGCTCCGAACTGCAGCGTTGCAGAGGTCGTACCGAACTCCAGATGTTCGGGATGCAGCAGATTCGAGCCCCGGAGGGAGATCTCGGCCGCTGGCGAGACCGTCCAGGCGATTCGAGCGTCCAGTTCCGTATAAGCGGGCGATGCGGGGTCTGGCAAGGCACCGATGCGGCGCAGATCGAGGTAGAGCATCCAGGCATGGGTGAGGTCCATCATCGAGCGGATCGATGCCTGATAGCTGGGGTCGTCACCGGCGATGGCGATGCCGCCGAGCTCGCTGGCGTAGGGGCCGAGCTCGCTGCTGCCGGGTTCGAAATGCAGGTTCTCGTGCAACGAATTGGCGCCCGCGGCCAGACGCCACCAGCTCCTGACCGCGTATTGACCCCAGATTTCGGCACCGTAGGTCTCTCCCGCCATCATATTGCCGAATTCAACGGGTAGTTGGTTGCCCGGTGACAGCTCGACGCTGCGAAGGTCGTTGTAGACGTTATAGAACGTCGAAATCGAAATCGAGGTGTTCGAGGAGGGCTGCGCGCGGTAGCCGGCCTCATAGGCGACCAGCTCTTCCGGCTGGAAATCACCGCCCCGGATGATTTCAACTGGGCCCTCAGCCTCGAACAGATCGCGGTCGATGCGAGAGGGTGCCCGAATCGCCCGTGATATCGCCGCCCACACCAGCTCCGAGTCTGTCACCTTCCACGCGAGCCGCGCGCTGGGAAGCGGTTCGAGGCCGGTGTAAGGACGATCTTCCTCGAGTTTCATGCCCAGAATGAGCTTGAGCGCGGAGCTCAGCGAAATGCCGTCCTGAACGAACAGGTTGCCGATCTGCAGCGTGCGGCTCTGCGGAGAAAAGTATAGTGGCTGCGTGCTCGAGGGGGTCGTCGGAAAGTCATCCGTCTCGACGCGAAGTCCGCCTCCCCAGACGATGCTCTGGTGCATCCCCCAGGCGAAACTATGCTGAAGATCGAAATCCTCAGTATTCAGATCGTCGCTCGCAATGGGCGCGATGGATACCGCGTTGTAGTCATAGTAGGTCTGTATCTGCAGCGCAGAGCCGTTGGACAGTTCGTGGCTCCAGCGCGCGAGCAGATTGTCGCCGTGGGTCGCCTCGCTCGAGGACTCCACGCCACCATAGAAGTCGCCTTGCAGGGTCACCCGATCGGCGGGGGGAGTCCAATCGAACCGGAACCCGCCCTGAGACTGATGCCAAGAATCCTGCGCGTTCGTTCCCGTCGCCGTGACGTCATCGGCGTGGTGGAAGGAGTCCACATAGGCGCGATAGCTGACGTCATTCTCGATCTTCCCGCCGTATTGCAGACTGGCTCTGCTCTCGAGATTGCCGTCGCCCACTTCCGCTGCGATACCTTGAGTGTCGCTGGATTGACGCGTGATGATGTTGATGACGCCGTTGACGGCATTCGCGCCCCAGAGTGCTGCGCCCGGGCCACTGATGACCTCGATGCGCTCGATGTCGCCGGGCAGCACGTCCTGTACGCTCCAGTCGACGCCTGAGTGATAAGGCGTGTAGACGCTGCGGCCGTCGATGAGGACCAGCAGCTTGGAGGCCGCCGAGCCGTTGAAGCCGCGCGCGGTGATGGCGAAACTACTGGCCGTGATCTGCGCCACCTGCAGATTGGGTGCCAGGCGCAGGATGTCTGGCAGCGTTTCCGCTCCGGAACGACGGATGTCATCGCGAGTAATCACGTAGATCGCGGCGGGAGCATCGCTCAGGGTCTCGGGTGTCTTGGAGACGGAAGTAACCTGAACGTTGATCAGTTGCTCGATGCTCATTTGCTTAAGAGAGTTGATCGGCGACGCCGAGCCTTGCGCCTGAGGTGCTTGCGCACGCACAGCAGCACTGCACAGCAGCGCGATTGCGCCGATCGTCAGTGCTGTCGAGGACGTGCGGGAATTGCCTCCGACGGTTACCCCCACTGCGCCGCGACACACTCGGTGCCGTTGAAGGCAAAACGCCATCGTGCAATCTCTCCCAGACGACTTGAAGCTGGGAAATTGCTCGAAATAACAGATGACTGGAGTGAGATTGCTCTCAGTTTTACTTAATTGCTGTCAGTTTTACCTAATCGATGGGGCTACGGGCGCTCCTAACGGGTACGAGCGAACAAGCCTCACTCGACCCTCGCGATCTGCGCCTCGCTCAACCCGCGGATGAAATCGGGCAACGGGATGAAGCCGACCGGCGTGAGGTATTTGTCGCCGTTGCCGCCAGTGACCGATATTGCCCATACGAGGAAGGAGCGAAGCGCGTTGGCCGTCGCGGCGTTTGGCTGCGTTTTCGAGACCAGAGCGTATTCATAGTTGACCAGCGGGTAACTGTCGTCGCCTGGGGCAAAGACCAGGCTGATGCGTTCGTAGGGCGGCGTGCGCGGGTCGAGCTGGGCGGCGGCATCGGCGATCGACCGCGGCGTGGCGAGCAAGAACCTGCCAGCCTGGTTCTCGACCATGGCCGTGCCGAGCTGGGCTTTGGCAATCTCACTGGCATAGCTGATGCCAACATAGCCGATCGCGTAAGGCGTAGCGGTGAGAGTCTCGACGATACCGTCGTTGCCGCGTGCAGTTTTCTCTGCGGCCACCTGGGGCCAGCGGATGTTGGTGCCATAGCCCGGATTGTTTTCCCAGCTATCGGCCGAGAAGTCCAGGAACTGGGTGAAGACGAATGTGTCGCCGGAGCCGTCGGCGCGGCGCAGCGGGATGATCTGCTGGTGCGGCAGCGCCGCGGCCGGATTCATCGCCTTGATTCTGGCATCGTCCCATTCGGTGATGGTGCCGGAATAGATGGCGGCGAGCGTCGGGCCGTCGATCTTGAGGTTCGCGTTGTTGAGGCCGGGAAGGTTGTAGTTGAGCGCCACCGCGGAGATGGCGAGCGGTATGTTGAGCACTTCCGGGTGCTGCGCCGCGACTTCGTCGGAGAGATAGGCGTCTGAAGCGCCAATGCGGACGGAGCCGGCGATCGCCGAGTCGATACCGGCGCCGGAGCCCGTGCCGGCCGCCGCAAATGCGACCTCAGGCGCGACGCTCTCATAACCGGATATCCAGGACTGAAAGAGCGGATAGAGGAGAGTAGAGCCGGTTTCGTTGAGCGTGACGCTGGCTGCGTAAGCGCCCGGGACCGCGAAGGCGAAACCAAGCGCGGCCCCAGCAAACGCGCGGCAAAGTTTGTTCATCATCGATGCGCCTTTTGCGGGGCACGCCCGATCTGGTCGAGATTCACGCCGGTGGTCTCGATGCGGTACATCCAGGTTACGACCGCGCCCAGGACCGAAGTAAGCGCAAGGGTATAAAGCAGGGGGCGCGTGCCCATGGAGACCAGCAGGAGCGGGAAGCCGAAGGTCGTAGCGACCGCGCCAACCTTGCCGATCATCGCTGCGAAACCGGCGCCCATGCCGCGCAACTCGGTCGGAAACACCTCGCCCGCGAGCAGGTAGGTCTGCGCGTTGGGGCCTACATTGGTCATGAAGTTGAACAACATCACGCCGGCCATGATCAAGTAAAGCTTCATCGGGCCCGATGCGTCGATCGACAGCGTGGCAATGACGAGTCCGACCGCGCAGCCGAGAAAACCAAAGACCTGCAGCTTGATGCGCCCGTATTTGTCGGCGAGCGCGATCGCGAAGATGATGCCGACGACCAGCAGAGAGGTCGTCAGCGCCGAGGCCTTTGCCGAGTGGATGCCGCTTGCGATCAAGTCGGCGGGGCTGCGGATCTTGTCCGGACCGCTGCCGAGGGCGGCTGCGATCATGGTGGGGGTGAAAACGCCGATGCCGTAAGTGCCTAGATCCTGAAGGAACCACGGTGCCGAAGAGAAGATGGTGGCGCGGCGAATGCGGTCGTTAAAAAGTGCCAGGAAGGACTTTTTCGATGCGCTCGCCTCGTCTGCGACATGCTCGACGAGCGCCACCGATTGCGGGTAGCTCGGCTTGCGGAACAGGAGGCGCTTTACGGCTTTTTCCGCCTCATCGTGCGCGCCGCGCACGATGAGCCAGTTCGCGCTTTCGGTGATGTAAAAACGGCCGAGAGTGATGAGCACGGCCGGTACCAGCGCAGTCGCGTACATCCACCGCCAGGCATCGAGGCTCGGGTCGATCATGAGTACCAGGGCTCCGACCACGATGCCGCACATGGCGCCGATCGCCTGGAAGGCGAAGGCGCCGAGCACAAGGCGGCCGCGCGAGGTGCTCGGGATGCTCTCGGAGATAATCATGTGCGCCGTCGGATAGTCGCAGCCGAGCGCCATGCCGACGCCGAATAGGCAGATCACCAGCGACAGGAAGCTCTGGACCATGATCAGCAGGCCTAGGAACAGGCAGAAGATGATCATCTCGGCGATGAACATGCGTTTGCGGCCGAAATAATCCGAGAGACCGCCGAGCAGGATGGTGCCGACCATGATTCCCGCGAGGCTCGCCGAGGTGACGAGGCCCTGCGCGGCCGCGGCAAGGTGGAATTCACGGCCGATCAGCGGCACCGTGACGCCGCCCATGAAGACGACGAATCCCTCGAAAAACTTACCGAAGGCTGCGAGCGTCCAGATCCGCCACTGCATGCCCGTCATGGGTGTGGATTTCACCCGGGTGCCGTCCGGCCACACGGGCACTTCGTCGATATATTCCTGCACAGTCTTAGCAGGCGACTGGGCTTGCGCCTTCCGCGCGACGGCGACGTTGTCCATAGTGGGCGGTCTCCCCGTTCCGATAGCATTTACTGACCGAGAGCCACGGATCACCCGCGCCTGGAGGGATACGTCCTCCAAGCGCAGACTCCCTGCGGCATTTCTCATCCCCTAATCAGCCATCATTAATCCTGTTTTTGACAGTTTGATGACAGCGCCGCTGATGTGGGGAGCGCGCTGAGCGGGGGTGAGCGATTTCGTGTCTAGTACTATCTGGTCGTTGGTTGGCGATTCGGTGGGCCAAATGGTTGAATATTGCCGGAATATTGGACATTCCTGCGCCGACTCGAGCCGAAAATCATCGAGCTTGGCCACCATCAATCGGTGCACGCGTCCGCGCTAGTCAAGGGTGCGCATGTGCACGGCCGTTTGATTTGGCCTCATGGAAATCCTGTTTCTCTGAGATCAATGCATTGATCCCGGTTACTCCAAACAGGCGCGCTGCTGTAGATGCCGCGTCTGCTGCTCCGTGTGGCGATGGTGACGGCATCGTCGCCATGTATTGCACCAGATGATCGATGAAAGTGCGGAGCTTCGGTAGCATCAGTCGGCGTGCCGCATACATCGCAAACAATGTCGGCTGTCGCAGCGGATGTTCCGTCAGGATCGGCCGCAGGACGTCTCTGAACTGCGGGTCTTCGATCACCGTGAGGGGCAGGGCGGCGACGCCGATTCCAGTGCTGATCGCGTGTGCCAGCGCATTGGTGGAGCTCAACCGCAGTACCACCCGGGCTGCTACTTCAAAGCCGCCGTCTGGCCCGCTGAAGTGCCAGGTATTTCCGCTACCAACCATCACGCTGTCATGATGGGAGAGCTCTCGAGGTAACTGTGGGGTGCCGTGTCGCCGTAGATACTCGGTCGAGGCGGCAAGCACGAGCGGCACGGGCCGGAGCGCTCTGACGATCAGGCCGTCCGGCGGCGACTGCACCATGCTGCGCAACGCCAGGTCGTAACCCTCCGCCACGATATCCACCAACCGGTCTTCGAACGTCGCATCGACCACGACATCCGGGTACAACCTGCGATGCTCGGCCAAAAACTCCGCCATGCGGCGCGTTGCCATCCAGGATGGACACGTGATTCTGAGTGTACCGCGCGGCGTTCCGCCGAAGGATCCGATGGCCGACTCTGCCTGCTCGAGCTCTTCGAGGATCGCCTTGCAGCGCTCGAAATAGATGCGACCCGGCTCCGTCAGGCTCAGGCTGCGGCTGCTGCGGTTCAGCAGCCTCGCACCAAGACGGCGCTCCACGTTCATGACGTGTTTGCTGGCCATTGCTGTCGAGAGGCTCAGGCGCTCCGCGGCCGCAACGAAGGTGCCTCGTTCTACGACCTCGCGAAACACTTTCATGCTCGTGAGAGTGTCCATGGGCCTACCATGCCGGAGTTCCGTCGCGCGTGCCTACCCCAAAAGATAGAGGCCGCCATCCCTCCGTGGGTCCCTCCCGGAGCCCATCGCACGATGAATTCAAAGTGGTCGCGTCGTCGATCACTATGGATCCGTCAGCCACCAGCTCAGTTGCCAGGACCGATCTTCCAGGGAGAACTCATGCGATACCTTTCTCCGTTTCTCGCTCTCGCCATCACAGCGGTGCTGATCTCCGGTTGCGGCCGCCAGGCGGCCGCACAGACCGGTGCTCCCTCCGCGCCACTGGTCACCGTCGCGCAGGTCATCTCGCGCCCGATCACGGAGTTCGACGAGTTCACCGCGCGCTTTGAGGCCGTTGAGCGAGTCGAACTGCGGCCGCGCGTATCGGGCTACGTCACATCGATCGACTTCACCCAGGGTCGAGAGGTCAAGAAGGGCCAGGTGCTGGCCGTGATCGACGCACGCCCCTACCAGGCCGAGCTGAAGGGAGCGCAGGCGCAGCTGGCGGAGGCGCGCTCCCGACTCGCGCTATCGCAATCCGAACGCACCCGGGCCGTCAGGCTGCTGGCCGAGCGCGCCATCTCGCGCGAGGAATACGACACCGACATGGCGAATACCCAGGAGGCTGGTGCCAATGTGGATGCCGCAGCGGCTGCGGTCGACACTGCTGCACTGAATCTGCAGTTCACCCGGGTTATTGCGCCGATCTCGGGAATTGTCGGCCGCGCGGAGGTCACCGCCGGCAATCTCGTCACCAGCGGTCAGACGCTGCTGACCACGTTGGTCTCGATTGATCCAATCTATGTGTCGTTTGATGGCGACGAGCAGGCGTACCTCCAGTACCTGCGACTCGGTCGCAGCCCGGGTGCTCCCAATCGCAAGCCGGTATACGTGGGGCTTGCTGACGAGACCGGCTACCCGCATCAGGGCTTGATGGTGTTTGTCGACAACGAGATCGACCCCGCCACGGGAACGGTCAGGGCGCGTGGCCTGCTTGCGAATCCCGAGCGTGAATTCATGCCGGGAATGTTCGCGCGCGTGAAACTGCCCGGCGCTTCGGCCCATGAAGCAGTGCTCATCAACGATAGCGCGGTCGGTACCGATCAGAGCGCGAAATACGTACTCGTGGTGGGCGCCGACCATCGGGCCCAGTACCGGCCGGTGGAGCTGGGTCCGCTGGTGGACGGCCTGCGGGTCATACGTTCCGGCCTGGCGCGAGGGGACACGATCGTCGTGGATGGCCTGCAGCGCGTACAACCCGGTTCACTGGTGGCCGTAGAGCGCATCGCGATGGGCGAGCATGCCACCGGCGACGCCGGTAAACGGCAAGGCCTGGTGGCGCAGAACGGAACCGGGCAATGACACCCTGCGGGCGTCGTCACTCTGAGGACTTGCAATGAAACTGTCCGACTTCTTCATCGAGCGACCGATCTTTGCCGGTGTGATCTCGACATTCATCACCATCGCCGGCCTGATCGCGATCTTCAAACTGCCGATCAGCGAGTACCCTGAAGTCGTTCCGCCATCGGTGATCGTGCACGCTTCCTATCCTGGCGCGAATCCCAAGGTCATCGCGGACACGGTGGCCGCACCGCTCGAGCAGGCGATCGTCGGGGTCGAGGACATGCTCTATATGTCCTCCACCTCGACCATGGACGGCGCGCTCACCCTGACGGTGACATTCCGCAATGGGGCGGATATCGACCGCGCTCAAGTGCAGGTACAGAACCGCGTCTCGCAGGCATTGCCGCGACTGCCCGAGGAGGTCCGGGACCTGGGCGTCACCACCGTCAAGGCTTCGTCCAATCTCACGATGGTCGTCAATCTCACCTCGCCTAAGGGTCGCTATGACGCGCTGTACTTGAGGAATTACGCGGTCCTCAATATTCGCGACGTGCTCGCACGGCTTCCTGGCATGGGTGACGCGCAGATATTCGGCGGCGGTGACTATTCGATGCGCATCTGGCTCGATCCGCAGAAACTCGCCGCCCGTGATCTCACGGCTGACGATGTGGTTGCCGCGATCCGCGAGCAGAACGTCCAGGTTGCTGCGGGGCAACTCGGTGCGCCCCCCTCGGCCGGCGACGACTTCCAGATAGCACTGAATGTCGCTGGACGGTTGACCGACGAGCAGCAATTCCGCGACATCATTGTCAAGACCGGGCAGGACGGACAGGTCGTTCGATTGGGCGATGTGGCGAGGGTTGAGCTCGGCGCTCAGGCCTACGGCGTGCGCAGCTTCCTCGACAACCAGCAATCGATTGCCATCCCCATCTATCAGGCACCCGGCGCCAATTCCCTGCAGTTGTCCTCCGACGTCCGCAAGACGATGGAGCAGCTGAAGAAGAACTTTCCACAGGGCATGGACTACGGCATCGTCTACGATCCAACACAGTTCGTGCGCCAGTCCATCGATGCCGTCCTGCACACGCTGCTGGAAGCCATCGCGCTGGTGGTATTGGTCGTCATTGTCTTTTTGCAGACGTGGCGTGCGTCCCTGATTCCGTTGATTGCAGTGCCCGTCTCCGTGATCGGCACTTTTGCCATGATGCTGGCGTTCGGCTTTTCGATCAATACTTTGTCGCTGTTCGGCCTGGTGCTGTCGATCGGTATCGTGGTTGACGACGCCATCGTGATCGTGGAGAACGTCGAGCGCCACATCGCCGCAGGGCTCCCGCCTGTGCACGCTACCAAGGTCGCCATGCGCGAGGTAAGTCGCCCAATCATTGCCATCACTCTGGTGCTCTGTGCGGTATTCGGACCCGTCGCCTTCGTGAGCGGGCTGACCGGCCAGTTCTATCGCCAGTTCGCCCTGACCATTGCCATCTCCACCGTCATCTCGGCGTTCAACTCCCTCACGTTATCGCCCGCACTCGCAGCGCTGCTGCTGAAACCTCACGGCGCCGCACCGGACAGGCTTTCGAGGCTCACCAATGCGCTCCTGGGTCGATTTTTCAGTCGATTTAACCGGCGCTTCGCCGAAGCGGGTAACGGCTATGCCAGAACCCTGCGGCTGACGCTGCGGCACGGGACGATCGCACTGTTCATTTACGGTGCGCTGATCGTACTGACCTACTTTGGATTGAACTCGGTGCCGGGGGGATTCATTCCAGAGCAGGACAAGCAATATCTGATCGCGGTCGCCCAGTTGCCCCCGGCCGCCTCCCTGGAGCGAACCGATGCGGTTACGCGGCGCATCAGCGAGATCGGCCTCAAACAGCCCGGGGTTGCACATGCGGTTGAGTTTGCGGGCATGTCCGTCAACGGGTTCACCCAGAGCTCGAGCGCCGCATTGGTGTTCTTCGTGCTCGACGATTTCCACAACCGGACATCGCCGGTGCTGTCCGCGCAAGCGATCGCTGCCGCCCTGAATGCGAAGCTGGCCTCCATTCAGGACGCCTTTGTGACGGTGGTCATGCCGCCGCCCGTGATCGGCCTTGGGACGCTCGGGGGATTCAAGCTCGAGGTGGAGGATCGTACGGCAGCCGGGCCGCAGGCGTTGTTCGCGGCGCTGTCACAGGCGCTCGGCAAGGCAAACAAGGACCGCTCGATCGGAGGTGCCTTCAGCACCTACCAGATCAACGTCCCGCAACTCGACATTGACGTCAACCGTGAGAAGGTAAAGCGCCAGAACGTCAAGCTGTCAGATGTTTTCGATACACTGCAGGTGTATCTCGGCTCACTCTACGTCAACGACTTCAACCGCTTCGGCCGTACCTACCAGGTCATCGCCCAGGCGGATGCTCCGTTCCGCTCCGATCTCGGGGACATCCCGCTCCTGAAGACGCGGAACGCCAACGGAGAGATGGTGCCCCTGGGCTCGATGGTCGACATTTCCCGTTCCTTCGGCCCAGACGACGTGCAGCGTTACAACGGCTATGCGGCCGCTGACATCAACGGCGGGCCGGCTCCCGGGTTCAGTTCCGGACAGGCGCAAGCGGCGATCGCTAAAATCCTGGACAACACGCTGCCCCGAGGCATGTCATACGAGTGGACCGATCTGGCTTATCAGCAGATCATCTCGGGCAGCACGACTCTCGTCGTTTTCGCACTCTGCGTGCTGTTCGTGTTTCTCGTGCTGGCAGCGCAATACGAGAGTTTGACGCTGCCATTGGCAATCGTGTTGATCGTGCCCATGTGCCTGCTGCCGGCCGTCACAGGAGTGCTACTCGATCACGGCGATAACAACGTCTTCATGCAGATCGGCCTGTTGGTACTCGTCGGGCTCGCCTGCAAGAACGCAATTCTTATCGTCGAATTCGCCAAGCATCTGCAGGATGAGCAGCACCACGATGCCCGCTCCGCGGTGCTCGAGGCTGCGCGACTGCGGTTGCGTCCCATCCTGATGACCTCGCTCGCATTCGTCATGGGTGTCGTGCCGCTGGTGCTGGCGCACGGCGCGGGGGCCGAGGTCAGACATGCGATGGGTATCACCGTGTTCTGCGGGATGATTGGAGTGACCGGGTTCGGCCTGCTGCTGACGCCGGTGTTCTTCGTGCTCATGCGGGGAGCCGGTCAGCGGGCCGGCACGGAAGATCTCTCGAAGAGCCGAGTCCCACAGCTAGCTCAACAGGTATGAGGTCCGTCATGATCAACCGAAGCATCCGGGGCGTCGTAGAACTGTTGGCCATCGCGCTGTCACTGACCTCCTGTGCCGTTGGCCCAGACTACCATCGGCCTGATACGAAAGTTGGCCCCCCCTTCGCTGCGGCCGAGCCGACACTCTATTCATCGCAGCAGGCCCAGACCCAGTTCTGGAGACAGTTCGGCGACGAGACACTGAACTCGCTGGTGGCCGACGCGCTCGGCGCCAATCATGACTTGCGCATCGCCGTGGGTCATCTGGCCGAGGCTCGTGCTCTGCGCCATGAGTCGGTCTACGACCTGGCCCCGACGGTGACGGCCTCAGGCGGGCACCAGACACAGCAGGTTCCGCAGGCCGAGCTCGGCTTTCCCTACAACTCGTCCTACTATGACAGCAGCCTGGATGCCTCCTGGGAACTTGACCTCTTCGGGCGAGTGCGCCGGGAGCTGGAAGCCAGCACCGCGGACCTGCAAAGCGCCGAGGCGAATTTGCGCGATGTACAGGTGTCCGTGATCGCCGAGGTCGTGGGTGGATACTTCGAGCTTCGCGGTGAGCAGTCGCGACTCGAGGTGGCGCGGCGCAACGTCGTGAACCAGCAGGAGACACTTCGACTCACGCAGGCGCAGCTCGATGCGGGGCGCGCGACCGAGCTTGACACCGCGCGCGCGCAGGCGCAGCTGAGTACCACTCTCTCGACCATCGACCCGCTCGAGGCCCAGGTATCGGTCTCGATCCATCGGCTCGGGGTGCTGACGGGCCGCGAGCCCGATGCGCTTCAGGCGCTGCTGAGCACGCCGCGCGCTTTGCCGCCTCTGCCGAGCCGAATCGCGGTGGGCAACCCGGAAACGCTGCTGCGGGGTCGGCCGGATATCCGAGTGGCCGAGCGCCAGTTGGCGGCTGCGACTGCCCGAATCGGCGTCGCCGTGGGCGACTTGTTTCCCAAGGTGACGTTCGTCGGAAGCTTCGGCTTCGATGCCGGAACTTTGTCGGGTCTGGGTTCCGCCGCGAGTCGCGCCTACACCATCGGTCCAGGCATTTCGTGGGCGGCATTTGACCTCGGCCGTGTGCGAGCCCAGATCGGCGCGCAGCGCGCTCGCACCTACACGGCGCTCGCCCAGTACCAGCAGACCGTGCTGCGAGCCCTCGAGGAAACCGAGGATGCGCTGGTAACACATGCCCGAACCAGAGACGAATTGATGCACGCCGCCGACGCCGCGCAGGCCAGCGCAACGGCAGCCAGGCTCGCACATACGCGCTACCAGGAAGGTGCAGTGGATTTTCTCGAGGTGCTCGATGCCGAACGGACGCAGTTGGAGGACGAAGACCATTTGGCTCAAACCCGGACGGACGCGCTGACCAGTCTCGTGACGGTCTACAAGGCGCTCGGAGGCAGTTGGGAGGGAGCGCCTTTCCCGCGTTACACTCGGACGGCGAGCCGATAGGTCATCGATGATTGGGCACTCCCAGAGGCCAGCCATGAACGCCGATGTCGAACAAGTGTCTGTTTTAAAAGAGCATTTGTTTCCGCCGAGCCAATGTGCCGAGGAATGGAATCAGATCAGCGACTCGTTGCAGCGGCGCGAGGGGTTGCTCGCGGCGTCCGCTAGCGCCAGTCGATTGTTGCTCGAGGCAGCGGATGTGCGCGGCACCGTGCCCGAGGTGCTGCGGCTGCTCGGTCAGGCGGCGCGCGTGGACCGGGTAACTTTGATGCTCCCGGAGTCCCAGGTCGATGGCGACTTGCTGTTCTGCGTCGTGAGCGAATGGGTCGCAGAGGGAGTACCCCAGGTTCCGGGCGCCTACAGTTGTCCGGCAAGCCAATACCCGGCTGTGTTCGCCGAACTGCGCGCCGGGCGAAGCGTCTGTCTGAGCCCCGATTTGGCGATGGACTATGCTGCCGTCGGCCTGGAGGGGATCGGTACCAAGAGTAAAGCCATCGTGCCGGTGTTCGTCGCTGGCGAATTCAGCGGCGTGGTCGCTTTTGACAACACCAGGCAGCGTCGCGCCATCGATTCGGCCGAACTATCGGCACTGGAAACCGCCGCTGGTGTCATTGGAGCCGCGCTCCATCGTGAGCGCCTGGTCGAGGATGTACGGCAAGCGCACGAACGGGCGGCCGAAGAGCGCGTTGCGGAGCTTGCCAAAGCCAACGCGGTTATTCGCGGCAATCTCGAGCGCCTGGCCGGCGAGCCGAATCTGCACGCCTTTCTCGGGCACATGCTGCTGGAGACGGCGCGGCAGTTTGACGCAGCGTCCGGCTCGATCATCGCTTCCAAGGAGAGCCTCAGGGAGTGGCGTATTCTCGCGCATGTGCGTAATGGGCAGCTGGAGACGCCGCAGGTCCCAACGAACGTACCATTCGCGGGCTCACCCCTCACGGAGCTATTCGGCCGCAGCCCACAGCCCGCCTACATCAACGTCGAACACACCAATTGGGAAATCTGGCCGGGCGATGTCGAGTTCCACCGTCGCGAAGGGCACGTCAGCAGCCTGCTTTATCCGCTGGTGTTCGGGGCCCAAAACGTCGGATTTTTCGTACTGTCGTTTCATCGCCATGCGCCTGAGATTCAGAACAGTGAGCTGCTGGTTGCATTGGCACAGCAGGCCACGCTTGCCATCCAACTGACGCGCCTGGCCCATTCCGCCAAGGACGCCGCCGTGCTGGTTGAACGCACGCGAATCGGCCAGGAGATTCACGATGGTCTTGCACAGGCGTTCACTGGGATTCTCATGCAACTGGGTGCCGCGGAGGAATTTCCTCCCTGCCGGCGCAAGAATTCCGAGCTTGCAGGCATCCTCACGCGCATCCGCGATCTCGCCCGCGAAGGGCTGGCCGAGGCACGCCGATCGGTCATGGCGCTGCGTGTCGATCAAATACGACCGGCCGGGCTCGAGATGGCGCTGAGACAGTTGGCGGATCGCTCAACCGTCCCGGGGCGGGTCCGCTGCCTATTTGAAGGCGGCGATTTCTCGATCGGCCTGCGTCCCGAACATGAACACGAGATGCTGCGTATCGCCCAAGAGGCGGTAAGCAATGCGGTGCGGCATGCGCGCCCCAACGTGGTTCGCATCAGCATGACTGACGAGTCCGCGCATTGGACATTACGCGTGACCGATGACGGCATTGGCATGAAGAGCCATGCCGAGTCGTCCGGCGAGGGCTTCGGGCTCATCAGCATGCGCCAACGCGCACTGGCGATAGGAGGCGAGTGGCACCTGGACAGCGAGCCGGGTCTGGGGACTCGCGTGAGTGTGAGATTACAGAAGCCGAACGCCTGATGGCTGCCGTGGTCGAAGCTGCGAGGAAGATTCGGGTCGTGCTGGCGGACGACCATCCGGTGGTGCGCAACGGCCTCGCCGCTATGGTTGATCAGCAGGCGGATATGGAGGTAGTCGGAGAGGCCGGCGACGGCGATGAGGCGATTGCCTTGTATCGGCGATACCAACCGGACGTCATGGTACTCGACCTGCGCATGCCCAGGCGCGACGGTGTCGCGGTCGTGCAGCAGGTGATGGAAACCAATCCCAAGGCCCGCCTGCTCATCATGACCACCTATGACGGCGATGAGGACATCTTTCGATGTCTGAGTCAGGGCGCAAAAGGCTATCTGCTCAAGGACGCTCCACGGCAGGAGATTCTCTCCGCCATTCGTGCGGTCAACGAAGACCGTTCCTACACCTCTTCAACCATCGCGGCCAAGGCACTGCAGAGGATGGTGAAGCCGAGCCTGACGCAACGGGAGTTGGACGTACTGCAGCAGGTCGCTCTCGGACGCAGCAACAAGGACATTGCTCGCCGCCTGAACATCACAGAGGGGACCGCCAAGACACATGTGAAGTCGATTCTCACCAAGCTCGACGCGATCAGTCGCACAGAGGCGGTAGCGGTGGCTCACAAGCGCGGCATGATCCATCTCTGACGTTTTAGCGTATCGAGCACACGCTGTTGTCATGGGAGAAGCGCTGCCACGCTCTTGCGGACGTGCTCGACTTCCACAAACGACAGGCCCTTGCGCCGTCCGGGTAACTTCACTAAAGTATAAGTTATGAGGCGCCGCGAGTATCTTGGGCAGCTCGAGCTGATGGTGCTGCTCGCTGTAATTCGCGGGACTGGCGAGTCATACGGCGTATCCATTTCACGCGATATCTGCAAGCAGAGCGGCCGCGAGGTTGCTCTGCCCAGCGTGTACGCGGCATTGGAGCGCCTGGAAGACAAGGGACTGATAGATTCCGCGCTAGGGGAGCCTACGGCGAAACGCGGAGGCAAGGCTAGAACCCATTACCGCTCGACAGCGGCGGGGGTAAAGGAGGCTCGTGAGGCGCGTGACACCCTGATGCGTCTATCCGAAGCGCTGCCGTCGTGGGAGCGTAAGCCGGTATGACAGGGCCTCCGCGCGCGGCCGCATGGCTGATAGCACATATGGCGGCAAGGTATTCCCGTGATTCCTTGATTGGAGATCTGTCCGAGGAGTACGCCGAGGGTCGCTCAGACCTTTGGTACTGGAAGCAGGTATGTATTGCCATCGGGCTTGCTAGTCTTAAGGCTCTGCACAACGCATTCTGGCTCCCGACCATGCTATGGCTGCTACCGCGTGCCGCGATGACTTTGTGGGTAGCAGCGCTTGTTTCCTTGATTCATCAGAGCGTACGTCCCGTGACGTGTGCTGAGACTGCCTCCCCGCTGCTACTCGTCTGCCTGGGTATCCTGTGTATGACGGTTGCGATGCTTTGCTCCAGGCAGCGCGAGGCCCGAGAGGCTCAGTCATCCGGACTGCGACGGCGATTGCTACTGCTGGCCGTCACGGTCGTCTTTAGCACCGCCACGTTGACATGGGCGGGGACGACAACGCAGTCGCTGCGCGTGGCTTCCGCCGCGGCGTGTAGACCAATTCGATAGCACTGGGTATCAGCACAGGCGATCAACATGGGACTCGACATCCCAACAGTGCTCGTGGTGATCACCGTGATCGCAGGAGTCATCAGTCTGGCCGACTGGCTGGTACCGGCACCACGCGGCCCAGGTCCGAGATTCAGGGTGATAGGAGAATATGCCCGCTTACTGTTTCCGCTGCTTTTTGTGGTGCTGTTAATCCGCTCCTTTGTCTTCGAATCGTTTCGGATTCCCTCTGAGTCCATGATGCCAGGATTGGTGGACGGCGACTTTATCCTGGTTGATAAGTACTCCTACGGTTTGAGGCTGCCGACGCTCGGCACCAAAATTGTCCCCATAGGAGCGCCAAGACGCGGTGACGTCGTCGTCTTCCACTCGCCCGCCGATCATTCCATCTATTTGATCAAGCGTTGCGTGGGATTGCCGGGTGACCATATCGTCGTGCGGGACAACCGCGTATTTGTCAATGGGCAAGAGATGCGTGCTACGCCGCACGGTACGTACGAAGGAGGGTACGGTTTCAATGGGTCCAGTCTCGAAGTGGAGCAGTTCGGCACCTCGAGACACACAATTATGCTGGCGGGGGATCGCTGGGCTACCGACTTTGACGGGACGGTCCCCCCGAAGCACTACTTTTTCATGGGCGATAACCGCAACGATAGCGAGGACAGCCGATATGCGGCTGTCGGCTATGTGCCTGAGCGGAACCTGGTAGGACACGCCCGCTGGATTTACATGCATTGGCGCATACCTGGGTGGCCGGATCTGCACCGTGTCGGCATGCGAATTCGTTAGCTGTCCGGCATAGGGCAGCTGTCATCGCGTCTGCGATCAAGCGGGCCGCGCAATGTCGACGACGTGCAACTCCATTCCGCGGTAGTCGCGATAGGCGACACGCAGTCGCGCACGATTGACCGCGCATGCGATAAAGCCGGAGTGCAACGAGCAGAAATCGCTGCCGCCCATGTCACAGACTGGGTCCATCTTGGAGCCTGCGCCAGTGCACACGTAATGCGTCGCGCCCAGCTGCACATGTTGCAGATCGTGAATATGACCATTGATGTACAGCGGTACGCGATGACGCTGCAAGATCGGATCGAGCCTCTCGACCAGATCGAGCCGACCTGAGACCAGGCGGGGCCGTCCGTCCGCCCCGAGACCGGACAAATGCCGCCGCCCGCCTCCCCAGTAGATCGGGTGGTGGCCGACGACGATCTTCCAATCCGCTTTTGAGGTCTGCAGTCCCGCGTCGAGCCAGGCTAGCTGCACCCCGACATTGGCTTTCTGATCGCCGACCTTTACCAGGCGCGCACCGTTGGCGTAATACGACTCTATCATCGGCGAGGTATCGACGACGAAGACATCGATCTGCGCCTGATCAGGGGTGCGCTCGGTGAAACGGTACCAGCGCGCCGGCAGCCGCCAGCGGTGGCTGATCGCGCTGTAATCGATCTGCGCCTGAGTATTACCACGATAGTCGTGGTTACCGAGCGCCACGTGCCACGGTACCTGCAGCGACGGCGAGGTATAAACGTCCTCGAAGGAGCTTTTCCAGGTCGGATCGTCCACTCCGGTGACGCCATTCTCGTAGAAGTTGTCACCCACGGCCATGACGAAGCGTGCACCGAGAAGCTCAGCACTTTCGCCCATGCGAACGGCCACGTCGCGCTGGTGGTCCTGGCCATGGCGTCCCCAGTCGCCGACCGCCAGGAAGCTCAACGAGGCGCCCTCGGCATCGGCCCAGCGGCGCGACAGCGGTATAGCCGCTGCAATGCCTACGCCTCCCAGGGTTTGAATCAGGCGGCGACGTGTGATCTGGAAGTGGAACATCGATGTCCTCACGCTTGCAGGATCAATTCCGCGGCGCGCTCGGCAATCATCAGGGTTGGCGAGTTGGTGTTGCCAGACGTGATAGAGGGCATCACGGAGGCATCCGCCACCCGCAGGCCCTCGATGCCGATTACGCGCAGTTCGCTGTCGACCACTGCCAGAGGGTCTTCCTGGACTCCCATTTTACAGGTCCCAACAGGGTGGAAAATGGTGGTGCCGACCTGTCCGGCGGCTCGCACCAACTCCTCATCGGATTGAAATTGTATTCCGGGCACGACTTCCTGGGGTTGGTGGCGGCTGAGCGCCGGCGCGGCTACGATTCGACGCGTCAGCCGTAGCGCATGCACGGCTACATGACGGTCGTAGTCCGTACTCAGGTAATTCGGGGCGATCCGCGGCGGCGTTTTTGGCTCCGGCGAGTCGATGTGGATGCTGCCGCGCGAGGTGGGACGAAGGTGGCACACCGAGGCCGTGAATGCATCATAGCCGTGCAGAGGGTCGCCGAAGCGGTCGAGCGACAGGGGCTGTACGTGATACTCGACGTCAGGCCGATCGATCTGCGGATCATCTGGGTTGCTCTTGGCGAAAGCTCCCAACTGTGACGGAGACATGGACATCGGCCCACTGCGAGTCAAGGCGTATCGCAAGCCGATCATCAACTTGCCCCGCCAGCTAGCCGACAACGTATTCAGCGTTGACGCGCCGGACACTCGAAAGGACATACGCAACTGCAAATGATCCTGTAGATTGTCCCCAACGCCGGGGGCATCCCGCATCAAAGGTATGCCAAGTGCCTGCAGACGGGTGGCGGAGCCGACTCCCGACAATTCCAACAACTGCGGCGAATTGACGGCGCCAGCCGCGAGGATCACTTCACGGCGCGCTAGTGCGATACGACGCCCGGTCGCGTCGTCGAATTCCACACCCGTGCAGCGGCGCCCCGCAAAGAGAACTCTGCGGGCACATGCCCCGGTGACCACCGTCAGATTTGGTCGCTGCCGTGCGGGACGCAAGAATGCCTTTGCAGCATTCCAGCGCCATCCGCTGCGTTGATTCACATCGAAGTAGCCGACGCCCAGGTTATCGCCGCGATTGAAGTCAGCAGTAGCGGGAATACCCGACTGTTGTGCGGCTTCGCTGAAGGACTCCAGGATCGCCCAGCTGAGGCGTTGCTTCTCGATCCGCCATTCGCCGCCGGCACCGTGCCATTCATTCGCGCCGCCGTAGTAGTCCTCACTCTTTTTGAATACGGGCAGGACCGAGGCCCATGACCAGCGGGGATCGCGGGTTACTCGAGCCCAGTCATCGTAGTCTTGTCGCTGACCGCGCATGTAGATCATGCCATTGATCGAGGAGGAGCCGCCGAGAACGCGCCCGCGCGGATACAGCAGCGATCGGCCGTGGAGCCCAGGTTCCGATGCCGTCTTGAAAAGCCAATCCGTACGCGGGTTGCCTATGCAATAGAGGTAGCCCACGGGAATGTGAATCCAGTGATAGTCGTCTTTTCCGCCCGCCTCCAACAGCAGCACTCGCAGGGTCGGATCAGCAGAGAGGCGGTTGGCCAGCACGCAGCCGGCGGTCCCTGCGCCGACGACGATACAATCATACGCCTCGCTGGTATTCACAGCCGGCCGCCATGATGAGTGGGAAGTTGCGTTCGCGTCACTTGGCGACGGGCATGGTGAATTCCGTGCCTTTCGCGATTGAGTCGGGCCAGCGCTGCATGACACTCTTATAGCGTGTGTAGAAACGGATCCCTTCCATCCCATACGCGTGATGGTCGCCGAACATCGAGCGCTTCCAGCCCCCGAATGAATGCCATGCCATGGGCACCGGGATGGGCACATTGATTCCCACCATACCAACTTTGATCTGTCGCGCGAAGGTGCGCGCAATGCCCCCGTCAGAAGTAAAACACGCCACTCCATTACCGTATTCGTGAGCGTTAACCAGATCCACGGCACTCGCGAAATCCGGCACGCGCACGACGCCAAGCACCGGTCCGAATATTTCTTCGGCGTAGATCGTCATGTCGGACGTCACCCGGTCGAAGAGGGTGCCACCCAGAAAGAAGCCCTTTTCGAGGGCCCCTACAGAGGTGAAACTTCGGCCGTCGACGACCAACTTGGCGCCTTGGCGAATCCCCGTTTCAATGTAGCTCACCACCTTGGCGCGATGCGCCGCCGTCACCAGCGGGCCCATCTCCACATCAGGGTCCAGGCCATCGCCGATTTTGAGTGCCTTGACACGCGGCACGAGACGATTGACCAACTCGTCGGCAACGGCACCAACGGCCACTACAATCGAGACAGCCATGCACCGCTCGCCGGCCGAGCCGTATGCGGCGCCAATCAACGCATCGACAGCCTGGTCGAGGTCGGCATCGGGCATTACCACCAGGTGGTTTTTCGCGCCACCCAGTGCCTGGACTCGTTTACCGCGCTTCGTTCCTTCTGAATAAATGTACTCGGCGACCGGGGTTGAGCCTACGAAGGAAAGCGCGTCGACATCGTGATGCTCGATCAGTGCATCGACTGCCACTTTGTCGCCGTGCACGACGTTGAAAACACCTTGTGGCAAGCCTGCTTCGTGTAGCAGTTCAGCCAGCAGTATCGAGACCGACGGATCGCGCTCCGAGGGTTTCAGCAGGAAGGTGTTGCCGCACGCCAGTGCCACGGGGAACATCCAACACGGGACCATCGCGGGGAAATTGAATGGAGTGATGCCCGCTACGACGCCCAGAGGCTGGCGCAGCGACCAATTGTCGATACCGCGACCAATCTGATCCGTGTACTCCCCTTTGAGAAGATGCGGAATCCCACACGCAAATTCGACGACTTCCACACCCCGTGTGACTTCGCCACGTGCGTCGGCTTGGACTTTGCCATGCTCGCGCGTAATGAGCGTCGCGAGTTCGTCGGAGCGTTCATCGAGCAGTTGCTTGAAGCGGAACAGAATGCGCGCCCGCTTGACTGGCGGCGTCTCGGCCCAAGAGGGCCAGGCAGCTTTCGCGGCCGCTACTGCCGCATCAACCTCCGCGCTGCTTGCCAGAGGCACCCGTGCCTGCACGACGCCAGTCGCGGGATTAAAGACATCGGCGAACCGTTTACCACCGCCCGGTAGCCGGCGGCCATCCACATGGTGCGACAGCACTCGCAGACCATCAGGTTTGCTCATGAGCGATGCATTCACGGCGCCCTCCGGTGAGACCTCCAGGCGAATGCGCCTCCTGCCCCACGTCGATAACCCTTTGAATTCAGGACAACCTTACCGCCGTGGCGTCAGGTTTGGCCAATGATTTGTCATCGAGCTATACATCGCGCGCACAGGAAACCGATGCGACAGTATTCATCGTCTGGGACATGTCGCAGTGGCAGTCGCGCCTGCTGTCTGGCGAGCGCTGCGCCGTGTTGCGATCAGCGACAGCAGCTATTTCGGCGTGAGATGGAATAGCCCGCCCTGATCGGCGTCCTCCAGCATCCATAGCGAGCCGTCCGGGGCCTCCTCGATATCGCGGACGCGTACGCCGACACTCCAGCGCTGGACTGCAGTAGCGCCGCCCTTGCCGTCAAACTTGACGCGCACAATCGCCTCGGTGCTCAGGCCGCTGATCAAAGCGCTGCCATTCCAGTTCGGGAACAGAGTCCCTTTGTAAAACATCAGGTTCCCCGGTGCGATCACTGGCGTCCAATAGATCACGGGTTTGGCCAGGTCGGGCCGCGTATCGAAGCTGGGGATGGGCACGCCGTTATAGTTGACGCCATAGGAGACCAAGGGCCAGCCGTAGTTCTTGCCGGGCTCGATCAGGTTCAGTTTGTCGCCGCCGCGCGGGCCATGCTCGAGCTCCCAGAGTCGGCCATCGGGAGCGAAGGCGAGGCCGTAAGGCGTGCGGTGGCCGCTGGTCCAGGTCTCGGCAGGCGTCAGGTTGGGGCCGGGGAACGTGTACGTGCTGACGACCGGCGCAGTCTTGGCCGCCTCGGTATCGTCCGGCGGATCGATCAGAGGAATAGTGCGGGCACCGACTTTACCGGCCATCGGATTGCCGGGCGCGGGCTTGCCGTCCAACGTCAGGCGCAGAATCTTGCCTTCCGGCTGATTGGAATCCTGTGCCGGCGTCATTCGCTGACGGTCGCCCACCGACAGAAACAGGTACTTACCGTCCGGTGAGAAGGCGATCTGGGCGCCTTCCTGGCCACCTTTGCCCTTCGGCAGCTGCCGCCACAGTACCTGGAATCCCTCCAGTCTGGTCCGGCGGCCGTCGATCACAAGCCGGCCGCGGCCCAGCGCCAGGCCGCCGCCATAGTCACCCGGTTCCGCATAGGTGAGATACACATTGTGGTCGGCCGCGTAGTGGGGCGACAGGAACACGCCCAACATGCCGCTCTGGCCTGCGTAGTAGCTGGCCGGAACGCCCGAGATCTCGGTCTTGGTGCCTTGCTGAGTGACCAGGTCGAGCCGGCCGACCTTTTCGGTCACCAGCATGCGGCCGTCGGGCAGGAACGCGATGCGCCAGGGCAGATCGAGAGTCGTCACCCGCGTCACGGTGAAGGGAAGGTTGGGATCGGATTCCTGCTTGCCGGCATTGACCTGGGCATAGGCCGCGCTCGACAGCAGAACCGTGAGTAGAACCGCGCTCGCCAACTTCGGCATTTGGTGCTCCTTGCGCCAGAATGATCAGCGCGATGCCCGTGCTCGGTCAGCATCGGTTCGCGGCTTTTCGGCCCTCGGTTGTATTCAACAGTATATAGCCAGATCGCCCACAGCCGAGAGATTCCGCGGATCGAGGGGCCCAAATCATCGGTCCTGGGAGGGTGCCGTCCAGCCGCCGCCGAGGGCGCGATAGGTTGCTACTGCCGCGCGTGCCTCGTCAATCTGGGTCGCAATCAGTGCGTCGCGTGCGGCGAGCAGCTGCCGATCGGTATCCAATACCTGCAGCAGGCTCACCGCACCCGCGAGGTACTGCTGCTGCGCCGCTGCGCGCGCCGCGGCGTCGGCCGTGACCTCCTCCTGCAGCTGCCGGTATTGTTCGCGCAGCTGTACATCGCTCACGATCGCGTCTTCGACGTCCTCGGTAGCGGCCAGTATGGATTGTCGAAACTGTGCGAGCGCCTCGGCATTGGCGCCGCGCATGCGATCGACCTGCGCATCGATGCGACCGAAGTCGAATAGGCGCCAATGCAGCCCAGCGAGCACCAGGGGCTGATAGGAGGCCGTCCCGAGCCGTGGGATGGAGCCCATGGACTCGAACCCGGACAGCGCGGACAGCGAGATGGTCGGGTAGTACTGCGCAATCGCGACGCCGATGCGGGCGTTGCTCGCGGCCAAGCGACGCTCGGCGGCCAGGACATCCGGCCGTCGCTGCAGCAGCTCCCGCGGACCCTCGGCAATGATCATCGACGGCACGACCAGGGGCGAGGCCGCGCACCTCAGTTCGTCGCTGTCCGCGCCCGGCGGTACGCCCATCAGCACCTGCAGTCGATCGAGTTGCGCCTCGCGCAGCTCGATCAGGGGCGGTAGCGTGGCACGCGCATGCGCCAGCAGCGCTCGCGCCTCGTTCACTTCGAGGTCGGTGGCAACGCCATCGCTCTGGCGTCGCAGTACCAGGGTCAGCAGCTGGCGGTCCAGGTCCACCTGCGCCTCGTTGACCTGCAGGCGCGCCTGCGCGCCGCGCATCTGGAAATAGGCGTCGGCGGCCTCCGCGGTCACGGTGACGCGTACAGCCTCGCGCTGCGCTGCGGAGGCCTGCGCATCCGCGACCGCCGCCTCGGCGCTGCGACGCTGGCCGCCGAAAAGATCCGCTTCCCAGTTCACTCCCGCGCTCAGGTCGTACACCGTCTGCTGGCGAGAATAGCCGGGCAGCGCGTGTGCGATGGTGCCGATCGGTCCCTCGACCGACTGCTCCTCCCGCAGCACCCCGGCCTGCAGCGCCCCTTCGGGCCAAAGCCGCGCACCGCTTTCGCGGGCGTTGGCGCGCGCCTCGCGCACCCGAGCCAGCGCAGCCTCCAGATCGAGGTTCTGCTGCTGGGTGCGCCGGATGATCCGGCTCAGTTCCGGGTCGTTGAATTCCTCCCACCACCGGTTAAGCCCTGTGGTCGGGGCAGCAGGGGAGGAGGGCACAGTGGCCGGCGGCGCCGCGTGTGCGTAGGAGGAAGGCAGTGCCAGCTGCGGGGCATGATAGTCCGGGCCAACGACGCAGCCGGCCAGAGTAGCGAACAGGGCCAAGGTCACGCTGGCGCGCGCGGTACTGAGTGCAGGCTGCGTATCAAGCGATGACGGCCAGGGGACTTGCATGCATGCCTCAGTGCGCCGCGCTCGCCGCCGAAGCGGGAGCGGAGGCGATCTTGCGCATTAGCGGCACCAGGCAGGCGGCAAGCAGGCACGCCAGCATGATGGCCCGAAAGGCATCGGCGTAAGCGAGCGTCGCGGCCTCGCGGTAGGCCAGCTCGCGCAGCTGATGCAGCGCCGCCGCGGAGCCGCCGGCCGCGGAGCCGAGCAGCGGGGCAAGCTGTCCGGCAAGCTGGTTGGTCGCCGCGCGCAACGCACCGTTGGCGTTTGTCAACGTCGTGGCGATGTCGAGAAAGTGCGCGTTGGTGCGGTCGTTCAGGATGGCACCGCAGATCGCGATGCCCACGGCGCCGCCAAGATTGCGCATCATGTTGAATAGACCGCTGGCGTATTTGAGCCGCTCGGGCGGCAAGCTGCCGAGACCGAGGATCACTGCCGGGGCCACTGCGAACACCTGGGGAAAGCCTCGTATCAGCTGCGGCACAAACAACTGCTCGTTGCCCCAGTCGTGCGTGATGTAGCTGTAGGTCCACATGGCCAGTCCAAAGCATGCCAGACCGAACATCATCAGCCAGCGAAGATCCATGCGCTTGGCGAGCATGATGTACACGGGCACGCCCGCAATGCTGCCCAATCCCGTCGAGAACAGTGCAACGCCCGTCTGCCAGGCGCTGAAGCCTCGCACATAGCCGAGGAACAGCGGCGTCAGGAAGATCGGCGCGAAGATACCCATGCCGGTGACGAACGACAGCAGACAGCCGAGGAGGAAATTGCGGTCGCGCAGTGCCCGCAGATCCACGACCGGATGCGCATAGGAAAGGCTGCGGACGACGAACAGTACGCCGGCGATGCCGGCGATGATTGCGCAGCTGCGAATCGTGCGATCGTCAAGCCAGTTCCAGCGCGCGCCTTCCTCAAGCACATATTCGAGCGAGCCGAGGAACAACGCCATGAGCGCGATCCCGAAGTAATCGGCGTTGCGCAGCAGCTTGTGTTCCGGGGCGTCGATGTCGACGAGCAGAGCCACGCCCGTCGCAACCGCCAGGCCAGGAATGAGGTTTACGTAGAACAACCAGCGCCATCCCAGCGCATCGGTGATCCAGCCGCCGATGACGGGTCCGAGTGTCGGAGCCATCGAGGCTATCGTGCCGATCACGGCCGCAGCATAGACGCGCCGCGGCCCCTGAAAATAATGAAATGATGAGGTGAACACCGTCGGAATCATCGAGGCACCGAGCAGGCCCTGCAGTGCTCGAAACACCACCATGCTCTGGATGTTCCACGCCAGGCCGCAGAGCATGCTCGCGAGCGTGAAGCCCAGTGCGGAGGCCGCGAATAGCCAGCGCGTCGACAGCAGCCGCGTCAGCCAACCCGACAGCGGGATCATCACGATCTCGGCGATCAGATAGGAAGTCTGTACCCAGGCGATCTGGTCCTGAGCGGCCGAGAGGCCGCCGCCGATATCCTGCAACGAAGAGGCGACGATCTGGATGTCGAGCAGAGCAACGAACATGCCGACGCACATCACGGCAAAGGGCATGATCGCACGCAGCTCCGCGCTGCGGCGTGCGGTAGCCGGCGCGAAGGCGCTGGGCGCCGTGACACTCATGGGGATCCGTCCGTGTGGTATTCGCGCGTGTCGATGCTGGCAGTGACCGATAGCCCGGCACGCAGCAGGCCGAGCGCCCCATCACGGCCATCGAGCGCAATGCGCACAGGGACGCGTTGCACGATCTTGGTGAAGTTGCCAGTGGCGTTCTGTGGGGGGATCACACTGAAGACCGCGCCGGTCGCCGGCGCGAGGCTCACGATATGTCCTTGAAAGCTCTTTCCGGGCAGCACGTCGGCCACCACGGCGGCTGGCTGTCCGGGGCGCATTGCGCCGATTTGGTCTTCCTTGAAGTTCGCGTCAACCCATAGCCCTTCGGCGGGCACGATCGACAACAGCTGGGTGCCGGCCGTGACATAGGCGCCGACCTGGGCGGCGCGGTCGCCGATGTAACCGTCGATGGGGGCGCGGATCTGCGTATAACCGAGGTTCAGCTCGGCGCTGCGCAGCTGCGCCCCCGCCTCACGAGAGGCGGCCCGCGCCTCGCCGATAGAGGCCTGCAAGACCATCAGCTGCTGACGTACCGCCTGCAGGTGTGCCTGCGCCGCAGAGACGGCGGCCGCTGCGGATTGCCAGGCGGTGACACTGCGTTGGGCATCGCGCACGGTGCCGGCATGCGCTGTGGCGAGGTCCTGATAGCGTTGTGCGTCCTGGGCGGCGAAACGCAGTGCCGAGCGCTGTGCGTCGAGCTCGGCCTGCGCCTGCAGGATCAGACTGCGCTGCAGAGCCAGCTGCGCGGTGAGATTCGTGACCGTCTCGCGCCGCTGTTCGAGCAGCGCTGCGGTATGGGATCTGGCTGCCTGAAAGTCATCGGGCGCGAGCTGTATGAGCAGCTCTCCGGCGTGCACGAACTGGTTGTCCGTCACTGCGATCCGCGCGATGAAACCGGCCACATGAGGGGAGATCTCGGTGATGTTGCCGCCGACGTAGGCGTCATCGGTGTGCTCGATGAAGCGCCCCACGCTCCACCAGCGCGACGCCAGACCGATCGTCGCCAGCGCCACGATTACCCCGGCGGCAACCAGGAGCGCGTTGCGGCCGACGTGCTGGGCGGCTCGGTCACTTCCAGCGGCGATGCTGGCCGGTGCTGCCACAATAGAGGGTTGCGCGTTCATTCTCGCGTGGCCGGCGGATCGTTGGACGCGTAGCGTTGCTGCTGACGATGGCTTGCTGCGGGACCTGCCGCAACTCGAAAGCGCGATTCCGAAAGCGGCGCGCCGCTGATGCGATCCACCATCATCGGCTCCGCCGGCGCGCCGGTCTTGCGATCCACGACGATGACGCTGGGTCCTTCGGGGGCGAAGTGCCGATTGCCCCAGGCCAGCAGCGCCAATACGACCGGGCGAAAATCGCGTCCGCAGACCGTGAGCAAGTATTCATGCCGCGGAGGGTGCTGGCTGTAACGGCGTCGCTCCAGCAGCCCCGCCTTGACCAGCTGAGTCAGGCGTCGCGTGAGGATATTCGGCGCGATCCCCAGGCTCTCGCTGAACTGGTCGAAGCGCGTGTAGCCGTGCAGGGCATCGCGCAGGATGAGGATGCTCCACCAATCGCCGACCCGCTCCAGGCTGCGCGCGATGGGGCACTGCATGTGGGCCACGCTCTTACGCTTCATGATTTGCATCCGTAACTTGTATAATGATAGTGACGGTACACGAGAAGCTTTCTTTATGCAAGCTAGTCTGTCCGGAGTGCCGAACCCCGCGCAGCATCCGCTGCTACGGACAGTTTGGGCGGCTTGGATCGGACACAGGAACCGGCACAACGCCGTGTTGAGGGCGCAGGAACCCCCGGCGCTAGCGGCGATCAACCCGCCACAAGCACCGGCCCCTTCACTGGGTCGTCCCGCCTCGCTGGCCGGAAATAGCCGACAAGGTAGCCAGCGGCGTTCGGGAACAGTCGGTCGACCGCAATCACCGACCAATAGCTCGCGGCGAAGATGGTAGTCGTGGTCAGCAGCCAGGTCAGGATTCCGGGCGTCGCGACCCAGTTATGGAACTGAACGAACAGCTGCAGCCAGTAGCAGTGCACGAAGAACACCCCAAAAGACGTGGCTGCGAACGGCGTCAGGCGCCGGCTAAGCCACGCCGGTGTGCGTGCGAGCACCAGCAATAGCAGGAACGCCGTCGCCAACCGGGCGAGAAACAGCCAGTCGATGACCCCGGCGGTGAAGGTGAAGTACCCAGGCTCCTCATAGTTTCCGGCGTGGCTCGATGCCACCCAAGGCAGCGCCAGAACCACCACCGTCGCAGCCAACAGAGTTGTCGTGCTCAAAACATGACGCGTGGTCAGCGCGCTGCCGAACTGAGACCACCACATGCCCGCGATGTACGCGGGCAGCAGATATAACGCCATGTGAATGATAGCGAGGCTCGGATACGGTACACGATGCAGCAGGGTGCTCACCACGATCAGCGGCAGCAATATCCAGTACGCGACAGGGTGTCGGACCATTGCCGAAAACAGCGGCGCAGCGACGTAGAAGATCGCGATCATCGGGATGAACCAGAGCGCGAAGTTCACGTGAGAGCCGCCCGTGAGGTACATCCAGCCGATCTGATAGACAAGGGGCTTGCCGGCCAGCTGCGGATAGTGCTGTGCTACATTTCCGGAGGACAACGTCAGCACGATGGCAGGTATCGCTACGATCAGATACGGAACGATCACTCGACTGAGCTTGCGCCTCAGGTAATGAAAATAGCGGAATCGCCTGTGAAGATGCTGGAACAAATATCCCGCCACGAAAACGAACACGACCGAGCCGTCCTCGAACAGGCTCGATAGCAGCCTCGGCCATATCGACCCTGGCGGCCATGGGGTTATTTCGATCACATGTCCCGCCACGATCGAATAGATTGCGAGCGCGCGCAGACTGTGTACGTTCTGGTGAAATTCGTTGCTAGACAAGACAGCCTCTCCCGATACCGCGGCGACTCCCGAGCCTATGGTTATGTCCAACTCGGAAATCGGGCCTCATCCACTGTGATCTGCGTCTGCGCTAAAGGCAACTCGGCATGCTCTGCCTGCAGCTGCATGCACAGGCGCTGGAGCCGTCCTCGCCGAGCCGAATTGGGCAGTTCAAGCGCACAGAAAACAAGTGATTTAGCGGTGACACCGCAAATATGTTAGAAGAAGCAGCTCGTCAGGCAAAACAGAATCAACGCGACGAGACGGAGGGGTCATGAGGCAGATAGTCGCTGCGTCAACAATGGTGTTGGCGACGATTTGTCTGACAGTCAGCGTCGTGCGGGCGCAGAACGCTGACGCCGGGGGCGCCACACAAGATAGTGTTTTTCCGTCGCATGTGAACGGCCAGATCTGGCTCGTGGCGGGAGAGCCGGGCGAGTCGAACGTGGCGGTGCAGGTCGGTGACGACGGGGCGCTCGTGGTCGACACCGGCACGCAAGCGGCGGCGCCGAAGCTGCTTGCCGCGATCCAAGGGGTGATACGACAGCACGCCGGCGATCGAAAAGCTCTCAGCGTCATCATCGATACCAATGGGCGTCTCGACCACATAGGCGGGAATGCGGTTATCGCGCGCGCCGGAACTCAAATCATGGGTGGCCATGAGGCCGCGGATGCGAAGGAGTTCGCGGGCGAGAGCGAGCAGGCGGCCGAGGTACTCGCGGAGCAGAGCGTATTGACGCGCCTGGTGCAAGAGCAGGACGCCTCCGGGCCGCACGCGCCTCAAGCCCTATGGCCGACCATTACGGAAGACTTCGATCTTTATAATATGACCTTCGACGGCGAGGCCGTGCAGGTCTACCATCCCCACTACGCCAACACCGATGGTCAGCTGATGGTGTTTTTCCGCCAGTCCAATGTGATTGCTGCGGGCGACGTGGTCGACATGAGGACCTACCCGATTATTGACGTGGCGCGTGGTGGCACGATCGACGGTGAGCTGGTTGCACTCAATAAGCTGATCGAGATGGCGGTACCCGCCGCGTTCGCGGAAGGGGGAACGATGGTAATCCCGGGTCATGGCGCCTTATGCGATCAGGCAGACGTGGAATCGTATAAGAACATGATCACGACCATTCGCAACCGCATCCAGTTCTACAAGAACGAAGGCAAATCGTTGGAACAGGTGCTGGCTCTGAAGCCGAGTGCGGGGTGGGACGAGCGCTGGGGCGCGACAAGCGGCCCCGGGTCGACGCGCGACTTCATCACGGCGGTTTACAGGACATTGCCGGCCAAGGGCCCTCCATTCTCGATGCACACGGTGACTTTGGTGCCGTCGACGGCGACGGTTTCGGGCGGCAGACAGTATTGAAGTTTGGCTCTGGCGAACCTGCCGGGGGTGCTAAATGGTTCTTCGTGGGGTTTTGGGTTCCGTCGCACTCGCAGCCGTGCTCATGTTCAGTCAGGGAACGCGCGCCGCACAGACTGCGCGCCCGGCCGCTTCATCGGATTCACCGCAGACTGCCCAGCAAGCAGCGCTGCTGGATTTGACGGGCAATTGGGTGTCGGTGATCGATGAGGATTGGCACGTTCGCATGATTACGCCCGCCAAGGGCGACTACATCGAGGTCCCGCTCAACGCTGCAGCGCGTAAAGTTGCCGGGGAGTTCAACCCGGCCTTGTACGGCGGCGCGGACTATCAGTGGTCAGCGATCATAGACTGCCGCGCCTATGGAGCCCCGGCGCTGATGCACATGCCAACTCGGCTGCACATCTCCTGGGCCTCGGCGGACGTGCTTAGGATCCAGAGCGACTGGGGCGGGCAAACGCGCCTATTGCATTTCGTGCCTGGTCAACCCTACGGAGACGTGCAACGGGCTGCCGCGACGGACCAGGCGGCTGGCGCAAATGAAGGATCCCCCTCATTGCAGGGCCATTCGGTCGCGGTGTGGCAGCAACCGTATCAGGAGAATGCTCCCGCTTATCAGCAGGCGGTAGTGCGAGGATCTGGTCGGGGGGCGCCCGGGGGCACGATGGTTGCGCCGGCCGGCGGAGCTCTGGTCGTGGTCACCGGCAATCTTGCGCCAGGCTGGCTGCGTCGTAACGGGGTTCCGTACAGCTCGCGCACGCGCCTGACGGAGTATTACCATGCGTTCCAGGATCCCAGTGGCACGGATTGGTTCGATGTGACTACTGAGGTCGTTGATCCCGAGTACCTGACTCGCCCGTTTCTCACGAGCTCCGATTTTCAACGGGAGTCTGATGGTTCGAAGTGGTCACCGCATCCTTGCAAGCAGGTTACCGTCCAGTAGTTCATGAGTATCGAATCGTGAAACTCGCATCAGTCAAACTGAATCGTCTTGGGTTGGCGCTCACCTGCCTCAGCGTCGCCACAGTTCTGGCTACTCAAGGCGCGGCCGCACAGTCGCTGATCGATGGCACCTGGAATCTGCTGCAGGACGAGGATGCTTACAATTTCATTGCTGGACTCAACGCCGGTCCCAACGCGGGTGACCCCTACCCGGGGGATTTTGCAGGTCTGCCGATCACGCCCGCGGCTAGGGATGTCGCGCAAGCCTTCGATGAGGCACAGCTTGAAATTCCGGAGATGCAATGTCGGTCGTACGCCACGCCGCTGGGACCTCGGGCAATCGGCAGCATGACGATCTGGGAGGATCGAGATCCCCATACACTCCAGCAGACCCAGATCGAAACCATGCAAACACTCGTGTACGGGCTACACCGGCACATCTGGATGGTGCCGCAACCAGGTCCGCCGTCCTGGGCGGCCGGCAGCTGGGCGGGCTATTCGACCGGCAAGTGGGTCGGCAACACTCTGTGGGTCCATACCGATCACCTCAAGTCCGGCATTCTTCAGCGAGGCAGCGACCTGCCGCTGGATGATCAAACGACCATGGACGAGCGCTTCTTCCGAGATGGAGACGTTCTGACCGACGTAATGTTCATTTCTGATAAGCAGTATCTGTCACGGCCCTACGTAAACAGCAAGCTGTACATTCTCGCGCCCCAGGGGACTTTGATCGCAGTTCCATGCGTTCCATTCGACGAGGTTCCACGCGCCGAAGGAATTGTGCCGATGCACGTCCCCGGGTATGTCGAGCTCCAGGGTACCGTGGGTACTCACATTCCGCTCAAGACGGAGCGGGGAGGGTCGGAAACTGAGTTTCCGGAGTATCAGGAGGTCATGAAGGGCCTTCCGCCCAATCCATCAGTCGATCGATTGCATAAGGCGTTAGAGAAGGAACAGGCGGAAGAGGAGCAATTCAGCCACCAATAGCGACCCGTGGCTCAGGTATTTTCGCGCGGCGTACGGCGCGTTCCTGCATACAGCTCAAAGAGCAGCAGCTTGCAGGGAATGCTGCCGTTCATAAGAGAAATAGTGCGTTTGGGCTTGAGGCCAATCGCCTTATAGGGCGAGGCCGCAGCGGCCAGGATGGCGGCCTGCCAACCGCTGAACTTCTGCTTTAGAGTGTCGCCGACTTCCTCATACAACTGCACGATGTCGCCCTCGCTGCTATTAATGCGCTCGCCATACGGCAGGTTGGTCACAAGGATACCGGTTGGCGCGGGCGGCTCGGCATCCTGGAAGCGACCCGTGTTGAAAGTCATATACCTCTCGACGCGCGCATCCAGTGCACTCTTTCTCGCCATCGCCACATAGACCGCATTGATGTCCGAGGCGACCACCGGTGCAGTCGGGATCTGCAGTTTCTCGGCACGCACGCGCTCCTGAGTGACGCGCCACAGATCACGATCAAAATCCTTTAGCCACTCGAAAAAAAATTCACCTTTCTTGCGATGAATCTGTGGAGCCTTGTGAAGAGCAATCATTGCAGCCTCGATGGCGATCGTACCGCTACCGCACATCGGGTCCATGAATGCCTGGCTGCCGTCGTAACCCGCCATGGTTAGAATTGCCGCGGAGAGCGTTTCCTTGAGCGGCGCCGGATGGCCCGACTCGCGATAACCGCGCTTGTGCAACGACTTGCCCGAGATGTCGAAGCTCAACGTACAGCGGCCGTGCCTCAGATGCGCCACCACGGCTACCTTTGGCTCACTCCGATCGATGGCCGGCGCGACCCCTTGGGCGCGCTCAAAGACCTCGCGGATACTCTCGCGCACCTGGGTGATGACCTGCTTCGGTGCCATCCCGCCCTTTTCCGCATCGTCTCCCTGGATTTCGACTATGAAGGCATGACGCGCGTCGAACAATTCATGCCAGCGAATCCGCCGTACTTGCGAGCGCAGCATTTCTGGGGACCTGGCCGGCACATTCTTGATGACCTTCAGAATGCGGCTCGCCGTCCGCAACTTCAGGTGCAGCTCGTAGAGAAGAGCGACGTTTGCCTCGAAGGCCACAGCCCGGTATCCGGGAACGATGTTAAGTGCACCCAGGGCTTCGAGTTCGAGAACCAGAGCTGGTTTGGTCTCTTCAGGACAGGTGGCGATCAGTTGCATTCAGCGTTGCGGACCCAGGAGTTCGTTACAGGGCGCGGTTACGGCCCTGGTTATCCGTGAGTCCTGCAATATATCAGTGCGGAGCGCTGCGTAATGAACAAGCCAGAAGCGGATATCGAGCTGTCCGTCGAGCTCGTGCGTGACTTACTCCGGGCGCAGCATCCGGACCTGTCCGAATTGCCGATTACAGAGGTTGCAGCAGGCTGGGATAACGCCATATTTCGGCTTGGGGAAGAGCTAGCGGTGCGGCTCGGAACTGCATACCTCCGCGCCGAATGATGCACCTCACAATCCATACCGCAGTGTGCCCTTGGCGCAGCGAAACGCCACATTCCTCCGCTGCATGGCCAGCCTTGATCGGCGGGGGGTTCGTGTTGACGATCGGCTGCGTCAGCTATGGTCAGATGCCGTCGCTCGCCCAGTAGACGTCTCGCCCACCTGGATCCACGGGGATCTTCATGCTCACAACGTTCTGGTGTCCAAGGGCGACATCGTCGGTGTGATCGATTGGGCGATACGGCAAAAGGCGATCGCGCAACGGACCTCGCCGCAGTCTGGATGCTCTTTGCAGATACGGAAAGCAGGGACGCGGTCATGGCCGCATGCGGGGCCGTTTCCGAGCACACTTGGCAGCGGGCTCGCGGCTGGGCGCTGCTCGTCTCGCTCGCGATACTCGAAGCGCGCGACGAGAGTCTTACGGGGGTGGCAGAACAGACGATGCAGCGGCTGCTCGCATTCGGCCACCAACGATGATTCCTGCGCGTTAAGCCATGCCCGCAATCTCCGGCGGCGTTAGAGCAGCTTCTCGAGGTACACAGTACCTGCTAGCGGGTTCGGATAGTACGGAGGGATCTCCACAAAGCCGAGCCGCCTATACAGTGCAAGTGCGGCGTGCATGTGTGACAAGGTGTCGAGGCGCATGCACTTGTGGCCTGCTCGCTGTGCTCGCTCGAGAATGGTTTGAGTCAAGAGCGTGCCGAGTCCGCAGCCCCGGAAAGGTTCGCGCAGCCATAGACGCTTCATCTCACAGCACGACGGAGTTATCGGTCGCATGGCTACACACCCTGCGAGCAGGCCATCGACATGGGCCAGCAGAATGGCCCCGTGAGGCGGGCTGTACTTGCCCGGAAGAGTAGCGAGTTCCGTCTCGAAGTCCTGGAAGGAGAGATTGACTCCAAGCCACGCTGCATATTCACCAAACAGCTGACGCACGGTGGGCGCGAACTCCAGGGTATGAGCTTCCGTGAATTCAACATGCATCGCGGCACGCCGCCGGTAGCGGATCACCACTCGTTATCGGGTATCAGGGCCGTATCATCCTATGCCTCGGTCCAGGCGCGTCATGAGAGCCCGGGCGACCACCCACCGCCGAGCGCCTTGTAGAGCGCTACGAGATCGGTAAGCAGTTGCGCATCCGACTCGGTCAGCTGATCCTGCAGACTCAGCAATGTGTATTGCGACTGCAGTACATTGATGAAAGTGACAAACCCGGTCTTGTATTGATCCTGGGCGATGCTGAGGGAGTTGCTGGTGGCGGCCACCGCGCGTGCCAGAGCCGCGTGGCGTTGCTGGTCGAAACGATATCGGGACAGCGAGTCCTCGACGTCACGCAGTGCGCCGAGCACCGTCTTGCGATAAGCCAAGGCAGCCTGTGCGGTTTCCTCCTTGGCAATGTTGACCGAGGCGTGACGCCGCCCGGCGTCGAATAGCGGCTCGGTGAGCATGCCGACGGCGGCGCCGAGCAGACTCTTGCTGGAAAACAATTGGTCGATCGACGTGTTGGCGAAGGCGGGAAATGCGATCAGGTTGAACTTGGGGTACAGGCTCGCCAGCTGCTCGCCGATCTGCGCGTTGCTCGCAGCCAGGCGCCGCTCCGCCTCGCGAACGTCTGGACGGCGTCGCAGGAGCTCGGAGGGCAGGCCAGGCGGCAGGGCTGGAGGTGCGGGAGGCAAGGCTGCGGTATCCGCCAACCGCTGCTCGAGTGCCTCCGGCGTTTGACCGAGCAGCACGCCCAGTGCATGCATCTCGCCCCGGGCCTGCGCCTGCAGCGCCGGGATCTGCGCCTCGGCGTTCTCCACGGCGCCGGTCTGCTGGTTCACGTTCAGCTGAGTCACGAAGCCCGTTTGTCGGCGCTGGCGGATCAGCGTGAAGAGGTCTCTTTGGCGCTGAATCTGCTCCTGCTCCAGTGCGATGCGCGCCTGTAGTCCGCGCAAGGTCAGATAATCGTTGGCGACTTCCGCGCTCAGGGACACCTCGCCGTCGCGCCGTGCCCAGATCGCCGCCTCGGTATTGGCTCGTGCCGCCTCGACTGCGCGTCGGGTGCCACCGAACAGATCGACCTCCCAAGTCGCATCAAACCCGGCAGCGTACAGGTTCAGCGCCGAGGGGAGGGCGAAGCCGCCGCCGCCGCCGCTACCGCTACCGCTACCGCTACTGCCGCCGCTACTGCCGCCGCTACTGCTGCTACTGCCCTCATTGGTGTGCACGGTCGCGACATTCAGGGCGGCGCTGATGTTCGGATATTCCGCCGAGTGCGAGACGATCTCCTGCAGGCGCGCCTCGCGCACTCGCGACGCCGCGGTCTGCAGGTCCGGATTGTCGGCGAGCGCCTGACCGATCAGATCCTGGAGAGTCGGATCCTGGAACAGCCTCCACCAGCGGGCCAGCGCAGCCTCGGTCGCCGGTGTGCTCGGGGTCGCAGGCGTGCGTGTGGCCGCATCCAGGTAGGCGGGCGGTGTCGGCATTTGCGGTTGCCGGTACTCGGGCCCGACGGTGCAGGCGCTGAGCGCAACGAGCGCGAGCAGTCCACTGGCGGCATGCATCTTCATGCCGCATGCTCCGCCGCGGCTGCGCGTCCTGCAGCGCCCCCGGGCTTCTGCAGCAGCAACAGCAGCGGGATGGCGACGATCACGACGATCATCAGGATGTAAAAAATGTCGATGAACGACAACATCATGGCTTGTCGCTGTACCGTCTGATACAGCGCCGCGGTGGCGGCGGCGGATGCGTTGGCGGCACTCTGTCCCCGGGCGGTGAGACCGTGGATGATCTGATTCAGCCCCACGGTGTAATTGGGATTGAGCGGATTGAGTGTCGTGACCATACGCGACTGAAATAACTGCTCGCGCCGGGTGAGCAGGGTCTGCACTGTGGAGATGCCGATGGTGCCGCCCAGATTGCGCGCCACATTCATCATGGCCGAGGCCTGATTGCTCTCGTTGGGCGCAAGCCCGACATAGGCGACGACGCTGATCGGCACGAACAGGAAAGGTAGCCCCACCGACTGGATCATCCGTCCGAAGGCCGCGTTGCCGAAGGTCAGGTCGGTATTGAAATGGCTCATGTACAGCAGCGCCAGCACCTGAGCTCCAAGACCAACGGCGATCATCAGGCGCGCATCGACCTTGCCCGAAAGCGCGCCGATCAACGGCATGACGAGAATCGTTGCGGCGCCGCCGGCGGTCAGCGCGAGGCCCGCTTCCATCGCTGTATAGCCCATGACCACCTGCAGCAGCTGCGGGATGAACAGCGTAGTGCCGAACAGTATCGTACCGGTCAGTAGCAGAAAGATGCTGGCAATGCCGAAATTCCGTCGCCCGAACATCGCGATTGGCACGATCGGTTCGGCGTGCGTCAGCTCCCAGGGGATCAGCAGCAACAACGCGACCGCCGCCGTCACCGCCGTGGCGAGGATGATCGGATTGGAAAACCAATCGTCGGTCTGGCCGCGATCCAGCGTGAACTCCAGGCAGCCGAAGAATAGCGCCACCAGTGCGAAACCGGCGACATCCACACGCAAGCCGCGCCGCAGGAGCGCGGCCCGCTCGCGTACCAATGCAGCCGGCTCATCGACGAGCATACCGACCAGGTACAGCGACAGCGCACCGACGGGCACATTGATCAGAAAGCACCACCGCCACGAAGTGTTGTCGGTGAGCCATCCGCCCAGTATCGGCCCGAGGATCGGCCCGACGATCACCACCATTCCATAGGCAGCAAATGCCTTGCCCCGCTGGCTGGGCGGAAACGTATCGACCAACATGGATTGCTCCACGGCCGCCAAACCGCCGCCGGCAGCCCCCTGCAGCACACGCGCCAGAATGAGCAGCGTCAGATTCGGCGCTATGCCGCACAGAAACGAAGCTGCCGTGAACAGTGTCACCGAGATCATGTAGTAGCGTTTGCGTCCGACCACATTGGCAAGCCAGCCGGAGATTGGAATCACGATGGCCTGGGCGATCAGGAATGTGGTGGTGACCCAGGTAGCCTCGTCGTAGCTGGCCGACAGGTTGCCGGCGATATGATCGAGGGCGACGTTCACGATCGAGCTGTCGAGCACTGTCATGAAGGTGGCGATCGAGATGACCGCCACGATCGACCAGGGATTGCGCTTGCCGGCTACCGAGCGTTCCGGCGTCCAGCCGTGCTCGGCGTAGGCGCCGCCACGTCCCTTGCTGCCGGCTGCTCCCTCGGCCATCTTTAGCGCACCCGGACCGTGGGCTCGACCGACATGCCCGGTCCAAGCGGACAATCCGACGGCAGACGATCGAAGTCGATCTTCACCGGCACACGCTGTACGACCTTGACGAAGTTACCGGTGGCGTTCTGTGGGGGCAGGATCGCGAACGCCTGACCTGCGCCGCGCTGGAGCGAGTCGACGTGGCCAGAAAGCCGTTTCTCGGGGCAGACATCCACTTTGATCGACACTGGCTGGCCCGGGCGCATCAGGGCGAGCTGGGTTTCCTTGAAATTAGCGGTCACCCACAGGGTCAGTGGCACGATGGCCAGCATCTGTGTGCCAGGCTCGACGTAATTGCCAACGGCGACCGTCCGATCCGTCACGTGCCCCGTGAGCGGTGCGACGATACGCGTATAGCCAAGGTTGATGCCCGCAGCCGCAACTGTGGCCTGCGCAGCATGCACCTGCTCGAGGCTCGAGGCCACCTGCGTTCGCGCCATCGCCTCCTGCGCCATGCGCGTCTGCGCGGCCCGCAGGGCCGACTGCAACTGCGCCGCCGTCTGCGTCACCGTGGCGGTGGCATCGTCGATCTGCTGCTGCGCCACGGCCGAGGGGTTCAGCTGCTGCAGTGAGCGGTAGCGCGCCAAATCCAGCGATGCCTTGTCCGCCACCGCGCGCGCGGACGCGACCTCTGCCAGGGCCTGTTGATACGCTCGCTCATCGACCAGAATCTGCGAACGGGCGCTGTCCACCCCGGCCTGCGCCTGGGCGGCCTGCGCCCGAGCCTGCGCCACCTGCGTCTGAAGGCCCGCAGAGTCGATGATGATCAGTGGCGCCCCCGCCTGCACCAGCGCATTGTCGTCCGCCATTACCTGGATCACGCGGCCAGCGGTCTGAGGAGCCAATCGCACGATATGCGTGTCGATGAAGGCATCGTCGGTGGACTCGAACTGACGCTCATACGACCACCAGAGAATGCCGCCGACCGCGGCAACAACCAAAAGTATGGCGATCGCCGACAGCAACACCGGACGGTGCAGCAGTCCTTTGCCTTTTTTAGTACCCGCGTCGGCGGGCTGCTTATCTTGATCGGAGGAGTTATCTGTCACGGGAGATCACCAGACGTGTTGCGCCTTCCGGGCAGTGCATGAAAGCAGATCGTAATCGATGCCGCACTGGCCGCGTCGCCAGGCAGCTGCGCAGCGCATCAGAGCGTGTTTGAGCTCACCGCCTCACAAGCCCGCTTCGCGCTGGGCGGGATTCGGTATGAGACGAGGATGGATTCCCAATGCCTCAGTCTGCACCGGGTGGAAGCTGAAGCGGCGGCTCAGGCGGTCCAGGTAGACGTAGATGACCGGTGTGGTGAACAGCGTAAGCGCCTGCGAGACGACCAGCCCCCCGACGATCGCGATGCCTAGGGGCTGACGAAACTCCGAACCCGCGCCCTGGCTCACGATCAGCGGGATGCCGCTGAAGAAGGCGCAGCAGGTGGTCATCAGGATGGGTCGCAACCGCTGCTTGGAGGCAAGCACCGCGGCCTCATCGGGGCCGATGTTCTGCTCGCGCTCGAGCTGCAACGCGACGTCGACGATCATGATGCCGTTTTTCTTCACGATGCCGATGAGCAGGATCAGGCCGATGATGCCGATTACGTTGAGGTTGCTGCCGGCGATGATCAGGGCCAGCAGCGCGCCCAGTCCGGCCGAGGGAAGCGTGGAGAGAATCGTCAGCGGGTGGATGTAGCTCTCATAGAGCACCCCCAGGATCACATAGACCGTCAGCAGCGCCGCCAGGATCAGCACCGGCTCATCCGCCAGCGACTGCTGGAATGCCTGCGCCGTGCCTTGGAATGCGCCGACGAGGGTGGCGGGCGCGCCCAGATCCTGCCGCATCTTGGCAATCTCGGCCGTGGCCGCGCCGAGCGCCATCCCCGGCTTCAGATTGAAGGACAGCGTCACAGCCGGCAACTGCCCCTGATGCGAGACCACGAGCGGACCGTGGGCGTTGGGGTCGACCTTGACGAACAGCGACAGTGGAACGAGCTTTCCGCTGAGCGGTGACTTGATGTAGATGGAGTTGAAAATGTCCGAGCTGGTCTGCAGCGAAGGCAGTGCCTCGACGATGATGTGGTAGGCATTGAGCTGGGTGAAATACTGCGCCACCTGATGCTGTCCCAGCTGGTCGTAGATGGCAGCGTCGATCGCCGCGGGGGTGATGCCGAAGCGGCCGGCCGCATCACGATCGATCTGCAGCTTGATCGCCGCGCCGTTGGTCTCCTGATCCGTGCTCACGTCCTCCAGGCCCGGCAGCGTGCGCATGGCGTCGTAGAGTTGCGGCGCCCAGGTGTCGAGCTCGTCCAGGTCCGGATCGGACAAGGTGTACTGGTATTGCGCCTTGGCGTTGCGTGCACCAATGGTGATGTCCTGTTTGGACTTCAGCACGGTGGTTGCACCCACCACTTGTCTGAGGCGCGGGCGCAACCGCGCGATGACCTCATCGGCGGTCGTGCTGCGGCCTTCGCCGCGGATTCTTAGACCGACATTCAGGTTGGCCTGGTTCGGCGAGCTGCTGCTGAGAACTACATGATCCTCGGTGACATCCGGGTCGGTGGCGATGATGCGACCGACCTCCGTGATTTTCTGGACCGTCTTGTCGTACGAGGAGTCGTCCGAAGTCTGCACGGCGCCGTCCAGGAACGCGGTGTCCTGCTGCGGGAAAAAGCCCGTTGGCACCAGGCGGTAGATGGCGATGGTGGCAAGCGCGGTGCAGATGAACACGGTCAGCGTCAGCCGCTTGTGCACCATGACCCAGTCCAGCCCATGCGCGTAGCCACGCTCCAGGCGCGCGAAGCCGCTCTCCAGGGCAACCATCAGCCGCGCCCTGGCCGGCTTGGGTGCACGCAGGAACTGTGCGCACAACATCGGGGTCAGTGTCAGCGACAGCAGCAGCGAAACCAGCACCGCGGCGCTCAGCGTCAACGCAAATTCGCGCATCAGCCGCCCGACGACGCCGCCCATAAACATGATCGGAGTGAACACAGCGATCAGCGATATTGAGATCGACAGGATCGTGAAGCTGACTTCCCGGGACCCGGCCAGTGCCGCCTGCAGCGGACTCTGACCGTGCTCAATGCGCCGCCAGATCACATCCAGCATCACGATCGCGTCATCCACGACGAAGCCGGCGGCGATCGCCAGCGCCATCAGCGACAGGTTGTCCAGACTGAACCCCAGCGGGAGAACCACGGCCACGGCCGCCAGCAATGACAGCGGCAGGAGCGTGCTGGGTATGAAGGTGGCGCGCGCGTTGCGCAGAAACAGGAAGATGACGGCAACCACCAGCAGTACTGTGATTCCGAGCGTCATCTCCACGTCGCTGACCGAGGCGCGGATCGTCTGGGTACGGTCTGCGACGATCCACAGCCTTGCCGCCGGGGGCATGTTCCGCTCCAGCTGCGGTAGCGCAGCCTTCACCCGTTCGACGGTTTCGATGACGTTGGCGCCGGGTTCCTTAGAGACCATCAGCTGGACGCACTGACCCGCCTCGTAGCCCTCGCTCTTGGGAAAAGCCCCGCCAGGAAACGTCCACGCGCCGGATTGATCGTTCTCCGGTCCCGCGATCGCCTGACCGATGTCCCGAATGCGCACCGGGGCGCCGTGGCTGTAGCCAACGATCATCTGATTCCAGGTATTCGCATCCAGTACCTGATCGTTGGCATATACCGTGTAGTTGCGCAGTGCTCCGGTTACCACGCCCTTGGGGCTATTGACCGTATTAGCGGCGATCTGGGCGCGAATATCATCGATTTGCAGCCCGAGCTGGGCGACCTTGCGCGGGTCGAGCTGGATCCGGACAGCCGGCTTGACCGTGCCGCCGATTCCGACCTGCCCCACTCCGTCGATCCGAGAGAGCTGCTGGGCGAGGAAACTGTCGGCGTAATCGGTCAACGCCGTCAGCGGCAGGGTGTCGGAGGTCAGGTTGATGATCAGCACCGGAGCGTCGGCCGGGTTGACCTTGCGGATGGTAGGGGGTGCTGGCAGGTTGGTCGGCAGCTGGCCGCCAGCCGCATTGATGGCGGCCTGCACGTCCTCGGCCGCCCCGTCGAGGCTGCGTGACAGCTCAAACTGCAACGTGATCGATGTGCTGCCGACGGCGCTGGTGGAGGTCATCTCCGTGACGCCGGGTATCAGGGAGAACTGGCGTTCGAGCGGCGTGGCAACGTTCGAGGCCATCGTCTCCGGACTGGCGCCAGGGAGCGAGGCGCCTACGGACAGTGTTGGGAAATCGATTTCCGGGACCGCCGAGACCGGCACATACAGATACGCCACGATCCCGATCATGAGAATCGCGGCGGCGAGCAGCGAGGTCGCGACCGGACGATTGATGAAGGGGGCGGAGATGTTCAAGGTTGTGCCGCCATGATTGGCGTATCAGGATCCTCGACGGCCCCCCGCACTTTGACGAGGCTCCCGGGCTTGAGGCTCATCTGACCGTCAGTGACCACTTGGTCCCCCACCTCCAGTCCGGAATCAATGACTGCCGTGGCATCCTGGACGAGCGCCACCTTGACGGGTCGGACCGAGACATGTGAGTCGCGGCCGATCACGTAGACAAATACATTTTCGGGACCCTGATTGACGGCGGCATTGGGAATCATCAGCGCGTCGTGCAACACCTTGAGCGTGAGCCGTACATTCACGAATTGCCCTGGCCAGAGGTGTCCGTCGGTGTTGGGAAAGCGCGCCTTGAGCTCCACGGTCCCCGTGCCGGGATCGACATGATTGTCCACGATGCTCAGCTCGCCGCTGCCGAGTGGCGCGCCGGTGTCCTGGCTGTAAGCCTCAGTCAGGAGCGGCTGCTTGAACAAATCCGAGGCCTGCCGCAGGCGCTGGAAGTCGCCCTCCGGGACCGAAAACTCGACCGCGATCGGCTCGAGCTGGTTGATTGTGATGATTCCAGTCGTATCGGTCGGGGCGACCAGATTGCCCGGATCCACCAGCCGGATCCCGACGCGACCGCTGACGGGGGATTTGATGGTGCAATAGCCGACGTTCACCTGCGCGGCAGCCACGGCGCCATGGTCGGTCAGCACCGTACCCTGTAGTTCCTTCACCAAGGCCTGCTGCGTGTCGATCTGCTGCGATGCAATAGAGTTCTGCGACAGCAGCACCTGATAGCGCTTCAGGTCCACCTGTGCCAGCTCGAGCTGCGCCTGGTCGTGCTCCAGCGTGCCCTGAGCCTGCATGAGCGCGGCCTGAAAGGGCGCCGGATCGATTTGCGCGACCAGTTCGCCGACGTTGACCTGGCTGCCTTCGCGGACCGCGACCTGCAGCAGCCGGCCGCTGACCTGGGCGTGGATCGTCTCGGCCTGCCACGCTTGGGCCGAGCCAATGGCCTCGATCAGCAGCGGCATGTCCGCGCGGCGCACGGTGGCCGCCGATACGGCCACACTCTGGGGCGGTGCAGCGATCGGGTGGGGACGGTGTCCAAAGGCCAGCCATGCGCAAAGGCCGGCAATCGCGGCGACGACCACCAGCAGACCCCACGGACGGCTGCGCGTATGTGTTTGCAAGGGTGTTCCGAATGTTAAGCGCGCAGTGTGCTCAGGCCGCTACTTTATCCCAATCGTAGCGACGTGAATCGCTGATCATGGATGCCAGCAGCGGAGGGCTGCGAATCCCGGGCAAAGCGGTAACTTATTGTTCTGAGAGCGCTTGAGCTGGGAATTCGACCCAGCCACCCTCCATACCGACCTTATCGGACTGGCTGCGCGACCGCGGCCGCCTGTGCCAGTGTCACCGTCGTAGCGGACCCCATGGCGTCGTAGTAGGTATTGAAGCGTTGGGGTTCGGCAGCTGCGTGATAGACCTTCAGGTTGGTAGCCCAACGATAGCCGATCGGCTGATATAACAACTCGGCCTGCACTTGGTACGGTCCCTGAGCAGCGCCGACCGCAATCGAGTAGTGCACCCGGTCGCCTCCCTGGGTGAACGCCGGATCCTGCAGGGCGTCACCGTGCACGGCGATCTGTGCCGAGGCGGTCTGCTTGTCGAAGCCGCGCGGTAGCAGCCGATTATCCTTGAGGTAGCCCACGGCATTCAGTAGCCCGGTGGTCACGGCACCGTTGCGGTCGCCGAGGATGGCCTCGTAGATCTCGACCTGCTTGGCATCACGGATCTCGCGATAGTGCGGCTCATAGCGCAACGGATCGTCATCGTTGACGTTACCGACGATCGAGCCGTCGGGCCGCAGCGCCCCGGACTCAAACAGTACCTGCCCGTTGCGGGCGCGCACGCTGACGTGCAACCAGGCGCGACGCGAGGGATACGCGGTCGGCAACTTGTGACCATCGAGGTTTTGCACCGAGATATTCATCTCCAATCTTCCGGCTCGCAGCGCCGGTGTATCGATGCTCAGGCGCGCCGATTCCGCCTGCAAAAACGCCACGGTGCGATTTGCTGCCGCCGAAAATTCCTCACTCGACGGTACCAGGTTCAGCTCATTGTGGTAGCGACCGAGCATTTGCTGCAGGAGGAAATTGCCACCGACGAATTGATGATGTCGGGCGCCAATGCGCAACTGGCCGAGCACGCGCGTGATCGGCACGGCCTCGTTGATCAGCGGCATGTGGCAGGACTGGCAACTGCGCTGGTCGCGAAAGTCGCTGTGCTGCCATTCCTGATAAGGCACTTGCTCGGGCAGTGAACCGATCACCTGCCCGTTTGGACCGAGCGCCTTCGTGATCAACGTATGACAGCTTGCGCACAGCGCGGAACTGCGGATCTGATCAGCTTGTGTGGGCTGAAACCCGCCGGTGGAGGAGCGCATCACGCGCTTGAGCCCCGGATCGATGGGGAACGGTCCGTACTCGGGGTGCACACCGTCCGGTTGCGGTCCCGCGACGACGAAATCGCCGTTGTAACTGGCCGGTGTGCCCAGATTCTGCGCCGTGATTTGATGACACACCGAGCACGATACCCCGTCGGCGTATTCCCTGGCCTCTCCCAGCACCGGATTGAGCGGCAAGTGTCCGAATACATCGGGGACCTGTCCGCGCAGGTGCGCATGGTAGCGTGCGATCGGCATGTGACAGGTCGCGCAGTCATCCTGGATGGCCACGCTCGAGTCGCGATGGTCGATGCTCTCGCGGCGCACGCTCGCTTCCCAATACGGATCGATGCCGGCATTGGCCATGACGCTGGTGCGCCAGTCGGTGCCAATCGACACGTCCTGACCCGTGGGAGACACCAGGCCGTTGTGGCAGGCCAGGCAACGATCGGAGGTCTGAAACTGGGCCTGAGCGCGCTGATAGCCCGCGGGCGGCTTATCTGCGGCGGCCACCGAGCAGGCCAGCAGCGCCAGCACGGTGAAGCAGCATCGCTTGGTATTCCTGAAGAGCGCTGGCCCGTTGGTTGGCATCTACTACTCCGCGAATAGCCCGCCGTCAGCCCAATCCCATTCGAAGTACAGCATGACCTGCTGCGGACGATCCGCCGTGTCATTGACGGGAAGCAGGTAGCCGAGTGCCATGCGCACGTTCTGGCGCGTGTTGAGCGTGACTTCGAACTCCGGCATTACGTCCCAGTCGGTGAGCGCGCCTGGGGCCAGATTGCGATTGGCCGTCACTTCCACCATCGGGACCCACATTCTGCCGAAGCCCATCCCCTGATTAAGGCTGCGGCCGAATGCGGCATTGAGAAAGACCGAGCGCGGCAGATTGTAGGTGTGCAGCGGCAACTCGCCGCCTGGCTGTAATTCCAGGAACATCCGCTCCGGTAGTACCAGGTCGTACATGGCATAGGCGCCAAGCTGGGTTTCACCGGCGCCCAGGCCCTTCGCGGCATTGCCGGTTGCCCAGGTGATCTGGCCTTGCAAGGCGAGGATCGAGCCGGTGTCGCCGTACAGCGGCCCGGGGCCTTGGTTCAGATGCGAAAACAACACGTGCGAGAAGCCGGTGGTCACGTCGCCGAGGCCGCCGAACATCGGTCCACCGGGTTGCGCTACCCAATCGATGGGCACGGAAACGGACAGTTCGCTCCTCGACCCGACCGCATTCTCGGATTCCAGCTCGTTGGCGATTCCCGGAGCCCGTTGGGCATTGAGAGCCGTGGTCAGGACCCACTCACTCTCCGGAAATGCTTTGTCGGTAATCAGCGCCCGCGGCACATTCAGTTCTCCGGGCGGCCAGGCGGGTTCGGTGCACAGGCTACGCAGATATTTGACCACTTCATTGATCTGCTCGGCATTCAGGACCGAGCCGAACGCCGGCATGATCTGCGAGTTGCCGCGCTTGGGCCCGCCGTCACGAACCTGCGCGGTCCAGTCGCGCGTGTTTTCGCCTTCGCTCTCGTCGCACTTATTGAAATGCGGAAAGGTATCGGGCTGCTCAAACCCGGCGATGTACTGCGGGGTGCCTTCGCCTTGTGTACCGTGGCAGGCCGAGCAGGCAGCAAGGAAGATCTCTCGGCCGCCGTGCAGGCCCAGTAATTGCGGCAGGTCCGTGGCCCGCGACTGCCATGGCATGCACACGGCCGCAGTCAGCAGCAGTGCTGCTGCCACCCAACAGGGAACGTAAGATTTTGGCCCTCGTCGATGGAAATCGGCGCCGCGCCTCGGTGCGCTGCCAAGCGGCTCTGTATGTACCACTACGCCGTGCCGTCCCGTCTGGTTTTTTTAAGTTCGCTGGCCGATGGCCGACGCCTTTGCGTTGCAAACCATACAGCCCCGAATATGCCAGGACAACCCGGTGCGAAGTTATTGGAGTAATCTTATCAATGCAGGTGTATATCCGACCCGATACTGATAATCATTCCTGCTACGGTTATTGTTCTCCCGGCCTTGTCTGGTCGTTCTCGTGCCTCGCGGACTAGCGTGCTCGCACCCGACGCACCCGCTTCGGCGGCGGTTGGAGGAGAGCGCGGATTTTTTCCGCGTCCTGGGGCGTGGCGGGATTGTAAATAACCAACGTGAGGTCGGGGCGGCCATCAACCGCGAACCCCGAGAATTCCAGCGAGAGTCTGCCGGCGATAGGATGGTGCAAGACCTTCACGCCATCGCCATGACCTTGCACGTCATGGTCGCGCCACATCGCCGCGAATTCGGGGCTGGTCGCACACAGCTCATCGACCAGGGACTGGACGTTGCGCGCGGCACCGGCGCGTGCCACATCGGCGCGAAACGATGCCACCACATATCGCGCGACACTCTGCCAGTCGGACTGCGCTGCGCGGACGCGGGTGTCGCGGAACATCATGCGCAGCACATTGCGTTGTCCGTCGGCCAGCGTGTTGTAGTCGGTCAGCACCGCCGCGGCGGCCAGGTTCCAGGCGATTACATCCCATGTCGCTGTGCGGATAAACGCAGGGCTGTAATGCAGCGTGTCCAGCAAGCGCTGCAACCTTGGCGTCACGCCCTGGGGAGCCTGGTAGCGGGCTTCGGGAGGTCGGCCCAGTCCGAGCAGGAACAAATGCTCGCGCTCGACATCGGTCAACATCATGGCGCTGGCGATGCGCCCCAACACATCGGCGGAGGGCGCGCCGCCGCGGCCCTGCTCCAGCCACGTATACCAAGTGGCACTCACGTGGGCTCGCTGCGCAACCTCTTCGCGCCGAAGTCCGGGGGTGCGCCGCCTCGACAGTGAATAGCCGAACGCGGCGGGGTCGAGCTTGGCGCGTCGATCCCTCAGATAGGTTCCCAGCGAGTTTGTGGCCGTCATCCCATTAGCGATTATACCCCTATAACATCACTACTTTACCCGCATGTCTGCATAACGTACCAATATCACCTGCCTCTGAACAGGAGTGACTGCATGCGTATCTTCATCACCGGCGCCGCCGGCTTTATTGGCACTGCCACAACCACGGAACTGCTTGCGAACGGTCACCAGGTGGTCGGCCTCGCCCGCTCGGACGAAAACGCGCAGGCACTCAAACGACTGGGCGCTGAAGTCCATCGCGGTTCTCTCGAGGATCTCGACAGCCTGCGTCAGGGGGCCAACGAGGCCGATGGCATCATCCACCTGGCCTTCATTCACGATTTCTCCAGGTTCGCGGAGAACGGGCAGATCGATAAACAGGCGATCGAAGCCATGGGCGGAGCGTTGGCAGGATCGGGCAAACCGTTCATCGTCACGTCCGGTACGCTGCTCGTGACACCAGGGGGCATCGCAACGGAAGAAGATCGGTTGATGCCCGGCTTGCCCCGAGTATCTGAAACCGCAGGACTCGCCTTTGCGGCGCGCGGTGTGCGTGCCATGGCGGTGCGGTTGCCCCAGGTGCATGGCGGTGAGGGCAAGTGCGGCCTGGTGAACTGGCTGCTGAACATCGCGCGGGAGAAGGGCGTTTCGGGCTATATCGGCGACGGCGGTAACCGCTGGTCCGGGGCGCACCGGCTGGATGTGGCGCGTCTATATCGGCTGGCACTGGAGAAAGGCCTTGCCGGCAGGAGCTATCACGCAGTTGCCGACGAAGGCGTCACGGCGCGCGACATTGCCGAGATTATTGGTCGTCATCTGCAGCTGCCAGTCACTTCGATCTTGCCCGAGAAAGCTTCCGAGCACTTCGGGATGATGGCGATGTTCGCCGGCAGAGATGGCGCTGCCTCCAGCGCGCTCACGCAGCAATGGCTTGGATGGAAACCCACTCAGATCGGCCTCATCGCCGACATCGGTCGGACGGGATATTTCAACGCCTGAGGATCGATGCCAATTTGGAGTGTCGTTCCAATCTGCGCCTAGGTACGCAACGAGTTGCGCCATTGGAGGCTGCCGTCAGCCCGCCCGCAACGGTGCTACCATCAAGGCGGTCAGCGGCGCACCTGCCACTGCATTCGACATGGAGCTGGCCATGCGACCGAACCAGGCTCGTGATCTGCGCACGGCATTCAGCGACGAGATCGCCAAGAAGGATCTCGTACCTCTGTGGGAACACCTCCATATTCTCGTGCCCCCGGTGCCCGAGCGCCGGATCGCGGCGGCGCTGTGGCGATACCGCGACCTGCGTCCACACCTAATGCGCTCTGGCGGCCTGCTAACTGCCGCCGAGGCTGTACGGCGAGTTTTGGCGATGGAGAACCCCAGCCTGCGCGGCAGTTCGGCGATCACGCAGGCGATGTTCGCGGGCCTGCAACTAATTATGCCTGGCGAAGTTGCACCCACTCACCGCCACACCCAGTCAGCCCTGCGGCTGGTGATCGAGGGATCCAGCGCCTATACGTCGGTCGACGGGGAACGGATACCCATGGAACCCGGCGACTTCATTATTACTCCATCCTGGACCTGGCACGACCACGGCAATCGCTCGCAACAGGATGGCGGCGTGCCGGTTGTCTGGCTGGATGGTCTGGATATTCCGCTGTTGCGGTTTTTAGGTGCGCAGTTTGCCGAGAACTATCGCGCCGACGAGCAGCCCGTAACGCAAGTCGAGGGCGCCAGCCTGGCCCGATTCGGGTCCGGTTTGTTGCCGGCGAGGCACAAAGTGGACACGGCTATCTCTCCGTTGCGGCACTATCCCTATGCTCGAACGCGCGCGGCACTGCAGACGATGCTGCGCAATGGGGATGTAGATGAGTGGGATGGTGTCAAGGTTCGCTACGCCAACCCGGCGACCGGCCGGTGGGCGATGCCGTCGATTGCAACCTGTATGCAATTGCTGCCTGCAGGCTTTACGGGCCGTCCCTATCGCACGACCGACGCAACGGTGTTTTCCGTAGTCGAGGGAAGCGGCCTGGCGACAATCGGCAGCGAGCAGCTCGCCTTCGAACCCAAGGATACCTTCGTGGTCCCCTCCTGGGAGCCGTTATCGCTGCGTTCAAGCACAGAGGCGGTGCTGTTCAGCTTCTCCGATCGCCCCCTGCATGAAGCGCTCGACCTTTACCGCGAATCGCGCCAGTAATACGCGCCGGGGCCCGTCGCGCGGGCAGCAACGCGCTGCCCGGCCCTGAGCGGGGACGGGGTGCGCCGGGCGGTTTGAAATTCAGCCGGCCGCCAGGCCATCGTGTATGATCCGCGGCCGCCGCTGAAGGCCACCGAGGCAAGGTCTGGCGTGCAGTGCCGGCCCGGTGCCAGCGGTGGAAATGCGCGGGATACGAGGGGCGCGCTTCTTCTGGGCGCCGTAAGCCATTGTTTTCGCTGGCTTGTCTTCGGCTTTTGATCCCGCCGGGCACGTCAGGCAGCTGACAGGGAAGGCGGAGCGTGGATTCAGAGACACTCGCGCTGTTCACCGGCAACGGCAATCCGGCGCTGGCGCACGAGATAGCGCATCACCTGCACGTGCCCATCGGGCGCGCCGATGTGGGCCGATTCAGTGACGGTGAGATCGACGTGGAGATCCGCGAGAACGTGCGCGGCCGCGACGTCTTCATCGTGCAGCCGACCTGTCCGCCGACCAACGACAATCTCATGGAGATGCTGGTCATGGTCGATGCCTGTCGCCGCGCCTCGGCAGAGCGCGTCACTGCGGTGGTGCCGTACATGGGCTATGCGCGGCAGGATCGTCGACCGCGCTCGCGGCTGCGCTCGGCGATCACGGCCAAGCTCGTCGCCGACATGATCGGCAACGCCGGGGTGGATCGGCTGCTGACGCTCGACCTGCACTCCGATCAGGTGCAGGGCTTCTTTGCGATTCCGGTGGACAACGTCTACGGCTCTCCGGTGCTGCTCGGGGACATCTGGCGCCAGCGGTATCCGAATCTGATCGTCGTCTCCCCTGATGTGGGCGGCGCGGAGCGCGCGCGCGCCTATGCGCGCGGCTTGGACGATGCGGATCTGGCCATCATCGACAAGCGGCGGCCGCGACCGAACGAGTCGAAAGTCATGAACATCATCGGCGAGGTCGAGGGCAAGACCTGCGTGCTGGTGGACGACATGGTCGACACCGCCGGCACGCTGTGTCACGCCGCGGAGGCCCTGAAGGAAGAGGGCGCGGTGCGCGTGGTGGCCTACATCACGCATGCGGTGCTGTCGGGTCCGGCGGTGGAGCGCATCAGTGCCTCGGCACTGGATGAGTTGGTGGTCACGGATACTATTCCGCTGTCCCAGGCAGCACGCGACTGCGGCCGCATCCGGCAGCTGTCGGTGGCGTCGCTCCTGGCCGAGACGATCCGTCGCATCCGCGATGAGGATTCGGTCAGCTCGCTGTACATCGATTAGGACGCGGCCGTATCGGGCGCACAGATGCGCTCGATCGGCAGGCAACGAGTTTTGGGTGGAGGCACGCTGGTCGCGGCGGGCCTTCGTGGTTGAACGACACTGGAGTGCAAGCATGAAAACTAGTTTTCGAGTCGGTGCGGACTCGCGTCACGATCAGGGCAAGGGTGCGAGCCGCCGCCTGCGTCGTGCCGGAAAAGTCCCCGCCATCCTCTACGGTGGCCACGGTGAGGCGAAGAACGTCGTGCTCGATCATCAGCAGTTGCTGACGCTGATCGACAACGAGCATTTCTACGCCTCGATCATCAGCCTCGACCTGGACTCGCAGCCGCAGCCGGCGATCGTGCGCGACGTGCAGATGCACCCGGCGCGCAACTCGGTCGTCCACGTGGATCTGCAACGCGTGGTGGAGAATGAGCCGCTCAAGATCCGTCTGCCGATCCACTTCAAGGGGGCCGCGCAGTCCCCAGGAGTGAAGACCCAGGGTGGCATCGTCCACCACATGATCCAGGACGTGGAGATCAGTTGTCTGCCGGCGAGCCTGCCGGAGTTCCTGGAGCTGGACCTGTCCAACATGAACCTCAACGACACGCTGCGTCTGTCCGACATCCCGCTGCCCGCGGGGGTCACGCTGCCGCAGGCACGCCATGGGGATGCGCCAGTGGTCAGCGTACATGCGCCGCGCGTCGCCGAGGTGGAGACGGAGGCGACGACACCGGCGGAGGGCGCAGCAGCCGCGGCGCCGGCCGCGGAAGAGGGCGCAGCAGGCGCAAAGAAGGACGAGCCGAAGAAGGACGAAGCGAAGAAGGACGACGGCAAGGCAGGCGCTGCGAAGAAGGACAAGAAGTAAGCGGCGCGCGCGTTCTGGACAGGCGGCATGGGCGATCCGGCTCCCGGCACGGCGCTCAAGCTCATCGTCGGCCTCGGCAACCCCGGGGCCGAGTATGCGCGCACGCGCCACAATGCCGGTTGGTGGTTCGTCAACGCGCTGGCGGCTCGGGCCGGGACGACCTTCCGTGCGGAGCCGCGCCGTCATGGAGAGCTGGCGCGTGCGCGCATTGCCGACTGTGAGCTGTGGCTGCTCAAGCCCACGGACTATATGAATCGTAGTGGCGCGGCCGTGACCTCGGTGGCTGGCTTCTATCGGATTGCGCCCGCCGAGGTGCTGGTAGTGCATGATGATATCGATCTGCCGCCCGGCGTCTGTCGCCTCAAGCAAGGCGGTGGCCACGGTGGCCACAACGGCGTGCGAGACGTGATTGCGCAGCTCGGTGCGGATTTTTGGCGGTTGCGCTTCGGCGTGGGCCATCCGGGAGACCGCGATCTGGTCATCGATGCGGTGCTCGACCGGCCTACCGCGGCAGAGCAGGCCGCGATCGATGAGGCCTTGCAGCGCGCGCTCGCGGCGCTGCCCATGATGCTGACCGAAGGCGCACAAAAGGCCATGCATCGACTGCACAGCGCAAATCCACGCATCGCGAAGGAGGATTAGACGTGCCGATTCAATGCGGCATTGTTGGATTGCCCAATGTCGGCAAGTCGACACTGTTCAATGCGTTGACCCGCGCGCAAATTGCGGCGGAGAACTACCCCTTCTGCACAGTCGATCCCAACGTCGGGGTCGTGCCAGTGCCCGACGAGCGGCTGGCGGCGCTGGCGGCCATCGTGCGGCCCGAAAAGATCGTGCCCACGGTGGTGGAGCTGGTGGATATCGCGGGGCTCGTGGCTGGCGCCTCGGCCGGGGAGGGGCTGGGCAACCGGTTCCTGGGACGTATCCGTGAGTGCGACGCAATCGCGCATGTGGTGCGCTGTTTCGAGAATGTCGACATCGTGCACGTGGCAGGCCGTGTCGATCCGAGCGCGGATGTGGAGATCATCAATACCGAGCTCGCCCTGGCGGACCTGGTTTCGGTGGACAAGGCGCTGGAACGGGCCGCCAAGGGCGCCAAGAGCGGGGACAAAGAGGCGATGCGCGGTCGTGAGCTCTTTGAGCGGCTGCGAGAGGCGCTCAACCAGGGGCGACCGGCGCGTGCCCTGCCGCTCACCGATGCGGAGCGGCGCGAGATTCGCGAGCTGCATTTGTTGACAGCCAAACCCCTGATGTACGTGGCGAACGTCGATGAAGCGGGACTCGCGGCGAGCAATGCGCACGAGCGCGCGTTGCGCGCGCGCGCCGCGCAAGAGGGTGCGGTAGTGGTCACCGTGTGTGCGGCCATCGAGGCGCAGATTGCGCAGCTGGATGAAGCCGAGCGCGCCGAGTATCTGCAGGCGCTCGGAATCGCCGAGCCGGGATTGAACCGCGTCATCCGTGGCGCTTATGAGCTGCTCGGACTGCTGACGTACTTCACGGCGGGCCCCAAGGAGGTGCGCGCCTGGACCGTTCGCATGGGTAGCAGCGCGCCGCAGGCCGCCGGCGTCATTCATACCGATTTCGAGCGCGGCTTCATTCGTGCCGAGGTGATCGCCTATCAGGATTACATACAGTACCGGGGCGAGGCGGGCGCGCGCGAAGCCGGGCGCCTGCGACTGGAGGGCAAGGAATACGTGGTGCGCGAAGGCGACGTGATGCATTTTCGCTTCAACGTCTGAGCGGTGCGGCCGGAAGAGGACGCGTCGCGAGGACTCAGGGCGGCTCAGCTCCCATAGGCAATGGTACTGAGCAGGGCCAGCCCATTCTGCCGCGAATCCAAACGCGTGTGCTGAACCACGACGGGCTGGTCGGATTCGAGCAGCATCGAGTACTCGGTGGCCAGCGGGATGGGTTCCGGCTCTTTGAGATCGTTCAAGCGAATGTGCATCGAACGCCGCGGCGGCACCTCGAAGCGGTAGGGTCCGGCCGGCTCGCGGTCGGTAAAATAAATATGCAGCGCGAGACGAGCGGAGGCATCACCGGCATTGAGCACGCACAGCGCCTCGTGGCTGACGAGCTCGCGACTTTCGCCGATGCTCTTGCGCGGGATGTAGCCTTCGGCTACGGCCCAGCGCGTCATGCCGATGGCAGCCGGGGTGCGCGCGGTAGTTTTGTTGGCTTCGGATGTCATGACGGCTGGGCTGCCGGTCAAAGGCGGGCAGCGCGGCGCGGCTTGCCGCTACGGCGCGAGCCATGCCGCGCGATCCAGCCGCCCAGCGCGATGCCGGCCAGACCCGCGGTGAGCAGCCAGCCGCGATGTGTGGAGAGCATCAGCTGCGTACTGTGATCGCTGGCGCGCGCATCGAAGCGCCCGTGAGCGCCGCGGTCCCCCGGGGGAGATTCCCACAGGTTGTCGGGCCGATCCGGGTCAATGAGCTCGTGGCTGCTCTGCGCGGCGTAGCCGGTGCGCGCGAGGTAGTGGTCGAGCCACCCGGCCAGCAGACGATTGCCCCAGATCGCAGCGAATGTGCTGCCACCGACGTAGAGCTCACGGCGCCGGTGGCGCGAGGACCAATAGATCGCACGCGCGGCAAGTTCGGGCTGATAGATCGGCGGCACGGGCTGCGGTTTGTCGGGCAGGCGCGTGCGGCACCAGTCGAACTGCGGTGTGTTGAGCGCCGGCATCTGCACCATGGTGACGTGCACGCGGCTGCGGGTGTGCAGCAGCTCCGTGCGCAGCGACGTGGTGAAGCCGCGGATTGCGAACTTGGCACCGCAGTACGCTGCCTGCAGCGGGATGGCGCGATATGAGAGCGCCGAGCCAACCTGGATGATCACGCCGCGATTGCGCTCGAGCATGCGCCGCAGCGCCGCCAGCGTGCCATTGACGGTGCCGAGATAGGTGACGTCGGTGACGCGACGTACCTCGTCGGGTTGCAGGAGTGCAACCGGGGAGAATACCGTAACCATGGCGTCATTGACCCAGACGTCAATGGGACCGAGCTGGGATTCGACGCTTTCGGCGGCGTTCTCCACGGCCTGGGCGTCGGCGACGTCCAAGGGAAGCACCAAGGCGCGCACGCCCTGGCTTTCGACTTCGGCGCGTGCGGCCTCGAGCGACTCGCGATTGCGCGCCAGCAGGGCAATGTGGGCGCCGTGGCGCGCGAACTCCAGCGCCGTGGCGCGCCCGACGCCGGCACTGGCCCCGGTGATGACGACGACTCGTGGCTTTCTCATGAGCTGTGGCCCCGATTGGCCGGCCAGGCTCCGGTGATGACGCGGCCCAAGCATAAATAGTCACTCATGCCCAATATCGAGCACGCGCCGTGCCAAGCAGGACCGTGCCGTCCAAGTCCGACTCGAATTGCCGAGCTTCAGGAAGTGCGCAGCATGGCGCTAGCGCGGCGCTGCCGCCCCAGCCAGGATACAAAATGGCATCAGATCCATCGGGCGGCCCAGGTACTCGTTAAAGGCCAGCATCGTCAGCACGAACAGGAAGAAAATCGCTGCAACGCTGCAATTCTTACCGCCGCCGTGACAGTGCCGAGTTCCCCGGTGGCTCGGCGCCTTCCAACCATGCAAGTGCTGCCCAGGCGCGACCCTGGCGTTGCTCCGCTGTTGCAGGATCTCGCGCTACGACGCGGACTGCGTGGCTACGACTTCGGACTGTGGTCGGCGGTCTTCCCTCTTGGCATGCATGTCGTTGCGACACACAGCTACGCCACCGTTGAGCAACTGTCATTCACCTTGCATGCCGGGTAATCACGGCGGCGTGCCAACATCCTTGCAGCCCCTGCGCCGACGCCCGTGATGATCACAATCGCGGAGTGCAAAAAGGAATTTCTGCTGACTCGACACACTCGAGATCTTCGGATATAAGAATTCAAGAGCATGTAGACAGATGGCGTGCGGATGAAACGTATGATCCTTCCGCTACGTCAGCATCGTGCGGAGTGGGAGGATAATAACGCGAACACCAATAGCCGACGTGCTTAGTCGTTCCACCTTGCTGCGTTATCTGAGCGATCCCGCTGATCTCTTTCAGCGCGACCACTACGTGTGACGGCGTGACGCAGCTCTTCCGTAAAGACTTCGGATTTTTGTTTCGACTCGGCGTGCTCGGCGTGTTCGCCACCGCGATGGTCGCGGTCTTTCTGTGGCGGGCAGTAATGGCTTATCCGGCAGGAGTGAATGAACCGCTCGAGCAGCCGGTGCCCTTCAGTCACAAGCACCACGTCACGGATGAGGGTATCGACTGCCGGTATTGTCACAGCTCGGTTGAGACCTCCGCTTTTGCGGGCATGCCTCCGCTGTCAACCTGCATGACCTGCCATTCGCAGCTTTTCACCGATCAGCCCGCGCTCGCGCCGCTGATCAGCGCGTTTCAGAGTGATGTGTCGCTGCGTTGGCAGCGCGTGCACGATCTACCCGACTTCGTTTATTTCAATCACAGCATTCACATCGCCAAGGGAGTGGGCTGCGCCAGCTGCCATGGCCAGGTGGATCAGATGCCGTTGACCTGGCGAGTCGCGCCCCTGACCATGCAGTGGTGTCTTGATTGCCATCGATCGCCCGAACAGTATCTGAGGCCGCGCGACCAGGTATTCAATCTGCGCTGGCAGGCCAAGGATCAGCGCGCCCTGGGCGCGCAGCTGTTACTCACCTACCACATCGACAAGCGTCGATTGACGGAGTGTTCGGTATGCCATCGGTGAACCCCGCTGGGGCGTTCGATCCGGAGGCCGCGCGTGCGCGTCTTGCCGAAGCACGTGGACCGATTTTCTGGCGCAGCCTGGAAGAACTCATCGATAGCGAAGGCTTTCATCGATGGCTGAGCGAGCATCACCCGCGCTTGGCTGAAACATTCGATATAGACCGCCGCGGATTCCTCAAATTTCTCGGCGCGTCAGTGGCGCTGGCCGGTCTGAGCGGGTGCGGGCGTCCGCCACAGCGTCAAATCGTGCCCTACGTCCATGCGCCCGTCGGTCAGGTTGATGGTCTGCCACGCTTCTTCGCCTCGACATTGATTCGCGAAGGCTATGCCCAGGGTGTGCTGGTAGAAAGCCGCATGGGCCGCCCGACCAAGATAGAGGGCAATCCACAGCATCCGGCGAGCCTGGGGGCTACCGACATCTTCGCGCAGGCCGCGGTGCTGCAATTGTGGGATCCGGACCGTTCGCAGGGGGTTTTGTATCGGGGGGACGCTGCGAGTTGGGACGATTTCGCGGCCGCGCTTGCGGAATCGAACGCGCGTTTCGACCGCGACGGCGGGGCGGGCCTGCGGCTGCTAACAGGCGCCATCACCTCACCGACCCTGTCCGCGCAGTTGGATGCTCTGTTGCGCAAGTATCCACAAGCTCATTGGCACGTCCATCAGGCCGCCGGCAATGACAATGCGGCCTCGGGCACGAAGCTCGCCTTCGGTATGCCGCTTTCGACACGGCTAAATCTGAATCGAGCGCAGGTTATCGTGGCACTCGATGCGGATTTTCTGTCCGATCCGGCCGCGGGCGTGCGCTACGCGCGCGACTTTGTCGGCCGGCGCTCGCCGGAGAGCGCTAGCGCAACGATGAACCGGCTGTATGTCGTGGAGAGCACACCGTCTCTCACGGGCGCCGCGGCAGACCATCGGCTGCCGCTGGAATCTGGGCAAATAGAGCACTTCACGCTGCAATTGGCAAAACGGCTGGGCCTCGCAGTCGATGTGCGCGACGGTGTGCTGCAACAGACTCAATGGCTCGACGCGCTTGCTGCGGACCTTCAGGGTAACCGGGGCGTCTCTTTAATCGTGGTGGGCGCAACGCAGCCACCTTGGATGCACGCACTGGGGCATGCGCTCAATTTCGCTCTGGGCAATGTGGGAGTGACGATCGACTATAGCGAGCCGGTGGAGAAGCTCCCCGGCGATAACGGCACGCTCACCGATCTGACCACTGCAATGGGTGCCGGTTTGGTCGATACGTTGCTGGTGCTCGACGCCAATCCCGCCTACGACGCACCCGTCGATCTGCAATTCGCAGCGGCGCTGAAACAGGTCCCCCATCTGCTGCATCTGGGTCTGTACTGCGACGAAACCGGCGCAATGGCCGAATGGCATTTGCCTCTGGCGCATCAATTGGAAGCTTGGTCGGATGCGCGCGCGTACGACGGCAGCGTAAGTATTTCTCAACCTTTGATCGCCCCGCTGTACGAGGGCCGTTCGACACACGAGGTGTTGGCAGCATTGCTCGGCGACGAAGTGTCGGAGGGCCACGCCCTGGTACGCAGGCAATGGCAACAACAACTGCCCGACGACGCGGCCTGGGACACCGCGCTGCAAACCGGGGTGATTGCTGATACGGCGCTCGCCGTGCGTACCGTTGCTTTGCGCGCGGATGCGCTCGTGCACACGGCACCGAATGCCGCAGAAATGAATCCCCTGGAGCTTTTATTCCGCCCCGATCCAACCATCGGGGACGGTCGTTGGGCCAATAACGGCTGGTTACAGGAATTACCCAAGCCGCTGACCCAACTGACGTGGGACAACGCGGTGTTGATCAGTCCACTTCTGGCCGCGCAGCACCAGCTCGTCAACGGTGATCTGATCGAGTTACGCGTGGGCCAACGCACATTGCAGGTTCCGGTGTGGCTCATGCCCGGGCAGGCCCCGCGTAGTCTGACCCTTCATCTGGGGTATGGGCGCCGTCGTGCCGGACACGTCGGCGACGGCCAGGGCTTCGACGCCTATGCGCTGCGTAGTGCGAGTGCGCTGTGGACTGCGCCAGACGTGCAGCTGCGCAAGACCGGCCAGCGCTACGAGTTGGCCGGTACGCAACAGCACTTCAACATGGAAGGCCGCGACCTGCTGCGGGTTGGTACGCTGGCAGACTATCGGCACGATCCGCATTTCGCGACCGCCTCGGACCGCTATCCGGGCACGCCACCGAGTCTCTATCCGGAGTATCCACCCGGTGAATATGCCTGGGGCATGAGCATTGATTTGAACGCCTGTATCGGCTGCAAGGCCTGCACCATCGCCTGCCAGGCCGAAAATAACATTCCGGTGGTTGGCAAGGATCAGGTACGGCGAGGGCGCGAGATGCATTGGATTCGCGTCGACCGCTACTACGAGGGGCAAGCCGAGAATCCGCGCATACACGCGCAGCCAGTACCTTGCATGATGTGCGAGCACGCGCCGTGCGAGCTGGTCTGTCCAGTCGACGCCACGGTGCACGATTCGGAAGGGTTGAACGTGCAGGTCTATAACCGCTGCGTTGGCACACGCTTTTGCTCCAACAACTGCCCCTACAAGGTGCGTCGCTTCAACTTCCTGCAATACGTGGATGACTCCATCGAGACGCTCAAGGCGCAGCGCAATCCGGAAGTGACCGTACGCCGGCGTGGAGTGATGGAGAAGTGTACCTACTGCATTCAGCGCATCGAAACCGCACACATCGAGGCAGACAAGGCTTCCAGCCGCATACAGGACGGCGAGGTGCTGACGGCGTGCCAAGCTGTCTGTCCGACCCAGGCAATTCGCTTCGGTGACATAGCCGACGCGCGATCGGAGGTGGCGCAGGCAAAGGCTTCGCCGCGCAACTATGTGATGTTGTCTGAGCTCAACACCCGGCCGCGTACCAGTTACCTGGCGCGGCTGCGCAATCCGAACCCTGCGTTGCCGGATATCTAAGTGGCCTCGGTACTGCACCCCGACGATACCTTACCGCCCGTGCTGGCGCCGGGGGAGACCTATGCATCAGTAACCGAGGCGGTCAGCGCCATCACGCTGCAACGGCGCTTCGGCAAATCCTGGCTGGCGGGATTTTCGGTGGCGGTGCTGTTGACGCTGCTACTGACCTTCGGCATTGGGTGGCTGCTCGCCTTCGGTGTCGGAATTTGGGGATTGAACATTCCGATTGCATGGGGCTTCGCGATTACCAACTACGTGTGGTGGATCGCGATTGGCATGGGCGGAACCTTCATCTCCGCGGCGCTATACCTGGCGCGCAAGGATTGGCGCACCTCGCTCAACCGCTACGCCGAAGCGATGACGGTGTTCGCGGTCTCGGTGTCGGGCATCTTTCCGGTCCTGCATCTTGGGCGCCCGTGGTTTTTCTATTGGCTGTTTCCTTACCCCGACGTTATGAATCTGTGGCCGCAATGGCGCAGCTCCCTGGAATGGGATTTCTTCGCGATACTGGCCTATCTGATGGTATCCATTCTCTACTGGTATGTCGGCATGCTCCCCGATCTGGCCACCCTGCGAGATCAAGCCCAGACGCTCGCTCGGGCTCGCTTCTACGGCTTCTTTGCCCTGGGGTGGCGCGGTGAGGCGCGACATTGGCGTCGCTTCGAGACCTTGAGCCTGCTACTGGCGGGTCTTGCTGTGCCGCTGGTGTTCTCGGTCCACAGCATGGTCGCATTGGATTTTTCCGAAGGCCTCGTGCCGGGCTGGCACTCGACTATTTTCCCGCCGTTCTTCGTTGCCGGGGCGTTGTTCTCCGGCTTCGCCATGGTGCTAGCGCTCGGGATTCCGATGCGCAAGTGGTTTCATCTGGAGGCGTACATCACTGAACGACACTTGGTGAACATGGCGAAGATGATGTTGGCGGCCGGGCTGGTGGTCGACTACAGCTACCTCGCTGAGATCTTCAACGCCTTTTACAGCATGGACCGCTACGAGATCGCAACCACGATGAACCGCATCTTTGGGGCTTACGCCTGGGTGTTCTGGGGCACGATTCTATTCAATGTACTGCAGATTCAGTTGTTGTGGATCCCTAGGGTGCGCGCCAATCGTGCCGCACTCCTTGTGATCAGTCTCGGGGTGCTGGTGGGCATGTGGTTGGAGCGCTTCATGTTGATCGTCACCAGCTTGTACCGGGATTTTGTGCCGTCCAGCTGGGGCATGTTTTATCCGACGTTTTGGGATATTGCGTTCCTGGTGGGGTCGGTGGGATTGTTTTTCGTGCTGTATCTGCTGTTCGTGCGCCTAGGTCCGGTCATGTCGATGTTCGAGCTGCGCAAATTGGTGCGTAAGCGTACGGCCGAGTCCTCGAATCCAGAAGCGAAGCCGGCATGAGTGATACGCCTCGATACGGCCTGTTGGCCGAATTCGCGAGCGCCGATGAGCTCCTCAATGCCGCATCGCGTGCGGGTCAGGCCCAGCATCACTACCTCATCGAGGCCTATTCTCCGTTTCCAATCGAGGGCTTGGACGAGGCGCTGGGGCATCCGCCTGATCACATTCCGGCGTTCATGTTGCTGGGCGCGATCTTGGGCGGCGCCGGCACATTCGCACTCGAATGGTATTCGGCTGTCTTCAATTACCCCATTAACGTTGGCGGCCGACCCACGGGCAGTTGGCCGGCATTTCTGCCGGCCGCGATTGAAATGACCGTGCTCGGTGCGGCGCTGCTGGGTGTGATCGCCATGCTGATCGGGAACGGTCTGCCACGGCTGCATCATCCTCTGTTTGGCGTGGCTGCGTTTCAGCGCGCCAGCACCGATCGGTTCTTTCTGCTGCTGCGCGCCGATGACCCACGCTTTGATGCGCAGGCTGCGCATGAGTTTCTCCACGCCCTGGCTCCGCTGACCATCAGCGAGGTGCCCGCGTGAGGGGTCAGGCTGCGTGGTGCGCGACGCTGGCGTGCGTTGGCGCATTGGCGCTGCTCGGCTGTGAGCGTGGGCTACATGAGATGTACGACCAGGCGAAATTCAAGCCCCTGACGCCGACCACGTTGTTCCCCGACGGCAATTCCTCCAGGCCCCAGGTGCCGGGCACGGTACCACATTCGAGCGGCGCGCTGGCCGGCACGAGCAGTGGTCGCAAGGGTTTAGTCGACTTGATCGCTGCGCCTGGACCCGCAGTGGGTGTCGATGCCCAGGGTCGGAGCTTGCTGCAAGCCGGAGCTGCCGCGAGCGCGGAGCCCGTCTACTCCAACCCGCTGCCTATCACGGATGCGCTACTGGCGCGCGGCCGGGATCGGTTCAATATCTTTTGCGCGCCGTGCCACAGCCGAGCCGGTGACGGCGAGGGCATGATTGCGCAGCGCGGCTTCCCTGCGCCGCCCAGTTTTCACATCGATCGTCTGCGCCGCGCCCCTGACAGTCATTTTTACCAAGTGATCACCGACGGCTACGGCGTGATGTATCCCTACGCCGACCGTGTCACGCCGCGGGACCGCTGGGCAATCGTCGCCTATATCCGTGCGTTGCAGTTGAGCCAGCACGCGCCGGTGGCGGCATTGGGCCCACAGGACCTGGCCATCTTGCGGACGACCAGGCGATGAATGCCTGGTTACCGCGTAGTCGGCTTCAATGGATTACCTTGGTGATTGGCGTGCTTGCTGTGCTGGGCTGCGTACTGTTGGGTCGGTCGAGGCTGCAGCAGACGCTATTGTCATACCTGTTCGCCTTTCTCTTCTTTACCGGGCTGTCGGCGGGCAGCCTTGCGATTTTGATGGTGTACCAAGTGACTGGCGGTGCGTGGGGCGACTATATTCGCCCGCAATTACTGGCGGCGGCGCGGATCCTGCCGCTGCAGGCTATATTGGTATTGCCGATGCTGTTGGGCTTGCGCGTGCTATACCCGTGGGCGCGTGCGGATGCTCTGGCCAGTGATTCGCTGTTGCGTGCGCAAAGCTGGTACCTGGACTCGACGTTCTTCGTGGCTCGCAGCCTCGCGTACTTCGTGCTTTGGTTGGTCCTCGTGGCGCTCGTGGCGCGGCGGAGCGAGGACCCAAACCGCCGCGCGACCCCTGCTGGGCTCGCCGCCGCTGGGTTGATCGTGTACGCGCTGACGACATTGCTGGCGGCGACGGATTGGGCCATGTCGCTCTTGCCACACTGGCATTCATCCACGTTTGGCATGATGGTGGCGACCGGCTGGATGCTCGCCGCCGCGGCGCTGGCCGTACTGTGCGCGATGCTCGAGCCGAAATCGACCGAGACGCGTTCGCCGGCACCGCCGCTGCGCACGCAGCCGCAGGCGGAGCCGCCGTTGCACGATCTCGGCAATTTGCTCCTGATGTTCGTGCTGGTGTGGTCCTATCTTGCCTTCATGCAATATCTGACGATCTGGATCGCTGATCAGCCGGTGGAAACGGCCTGGTACATACCCCGTACCCTGACCAGTTGGCGGTGGTTGGCGTGGTTCCTGATCGCGTTTCACTTTGCGGTGCCGTTTGCGGTGCTGTTGTCGCGACGCGCCAAGCACCGCAGATCCTGGCTCGCGGGCGTTGCAGCGCTGCTATTGTTCGCCAATCTGGCCGATGCGTTGTGGCTGATAGTTCCCAACTTTCGCGCGCAGGGATTCACGCTGCGCTGGACCGATCTATGGGCGCCGCTCGGCATGGGGGGAGTGTGGTTGTGCGTGTACCTCGGACAGTTGCGCTCCGCGCGCTGGCCGGAAGCTCCGGTCCGCCTGATGCCGCTGCGCCTGGAGAAGGGGCATGGCTGAGTCTGCCTTTGGGCACGAACCCTCGGGAGTCGCTACGCGCTCGGTGCTTGGTGTGGGTTCGATTATTGCCGTTGCGGTGATTCTGGCCGTGACCGCGATCGGGATTGTTCTGACGCATTGGATTGCACCGAATCATGCGCAGATAGTCGCGCGCCGCGCTGCGATTCCGCCCTCGCCGCGCCTACAGTCAGATCCACACGCGGATCTGCAAGGGCTGCGTGCGCAGAAGCAGGCACTGCTGTCGGGGTGGGCATGGGTCGATTCGACGCACGAGTTTGCTCGCATTCCAATCGATCGCGCCATGGCTCTCTACGCGCAGCAGCAGGCGGCGACCCATGGGACGAAGGCGCCGGCACGGGCAGCTCCCCGATGAATCCTGCCCGCACGGTGGCGGGGATGCTGATGCTCCTGATCGCCGGGGCGGCGATGGCCTCGGTGACCACCCTACGGGCCCCCGCGGATCTACTGAGCCGAGTCAGCTTCGACCAGAGGCTCGGCGTGCAGGTGCCGCTCGATTTGATCTTCCGCGACACGCAAGGCGCAGCGGTGCGATTGGGCGATCTGCTCGATGGTCGACCGACGCTTCTGGTTCCAGGTTATTACCGATGCTCCAATATATGCGGCGCGGTGCGCGCCGGCGTCGCGCACGCGGTGGCACAGAGTGGATTCGTGCCAGGCACGCAGTTCAACGTCGTATTGATCAGCATAGATCCGCGTGAGACCCCGGCTGATGCGAGGACGGTGCAGATCAACGATGATGTGGCATTTGCGAATGCGCATGTGGCGCATTGGCACTACTTGACCAGTCCCCAAGCCGTCAACCTGGCGCTTACTCGGGCCATCGGCTTCGGTTATTTCTATGATCCGCGCAACGCACAATACGACCATGCAGCGGGTATCGTGCTGCTTACGGCCCAGGGCAAGATCGCCCAATACCTGTTCGGAGTGCAGTTTGCGCCGCAGACCCTGCGGCTGGCCCTGGTCAACGCCTCCCACGGCCGTATCGGCACTGTCGTGGATCGTTTTTTGCTGCTGTGCTGTGACTACGATCCTTCCACCGGTCGTTACAGCGTGCTGATCAACCGGGTGATGCAGGGGCTCGGCATACTGACTGCCCTGATCCTGTGCGGTTTGATCGTCACCCTGAGGCGCGCAGAAATTCGCCGCAGCCATAACGGGACCCAGCCGTGAGCGAATCCCGTTTTTTTCTTCCCGAGGCCTCGAGCCTCGCGCCACAAATCGATTGGTTATTCTGGTCCATGATCGCGCTGTGCGCAGCAGTGGCCGTCGGTGTGTTCATTGCAATCGTGTTCTATTGTATCCGCTACCGCCGCGGCAGCCCCGCGGATCGCAGCGGGCGGCGCAAGCAGAGTCTGGGTGTGGAGCTGACCTGGACCCTGATCCCGTTTGCGCTGTTCATCGGGGTATTTGTCTGGAGCCTGTTTCTCTTCGTCCACGAGCACACCCCCCCGGCGAATGCACGGACCGTCTACGTTGTCGCAAAGCAGTGGATGTGGACCATGCAGCATCCGGGCGGCCAGCGTGAGATCAACACCCTGCACGTGCCACTGGGTACACCCGTCCGTCTGACCATGACCTCCCAGGATGTCATTCACAGCTTCTACGTCCCGGCGTTCCGAGTGAAGCAGGACGTGCTGCCGGGCCGCTATACCGAACTGTGGTTCACTCCCACGCTGCTCGGGCGCTTTCCGCTGTTCTGTACCGAGTATTGCGGCCTGGATCATTCGAAGATGGGCGGCTCCATCGTGGTGATGCGCCCGGCCGACTACCAGCGTTGGCTGGCAGGTCACGACACCGCCCCGAGTTTGGCCGCACAAGGTGCGGTGCTATTTCGCACTCGCGGCTGCAGCGGCTGCCATGGAGCGAACGCTTCGGTGCACGCGCCGTCGCTGGAGGGCGTGTATGGGACCGTCGTGCACCTGGCCGACGGCAGCACTGCAATTGCCGATGAGCGCTATCTGCGGGATTGCATCCTGCTGCCACGGACCCAGGTGGTCGCGGGTTACCCGCCGATCATGCCCTCATTTTCCGGTCAGTTGAGCGAGGAGGATCTACTCGCGCTGATCGCCTACATCAAATCCACATCGCCCTTGGCCAGTACGGAAGCATCACCATGAGTGCTATTGATGCGGGTGTTGTTCCGCGCAGCTTCCTGGATCGCGACTACGGCCTATTCGCCTGGCTCACGACGCGCGACCATAAGCGCATCGCACTGCTTTATGCACTGGGCATCACCTTCTTTTTCTTCCTGGGCGGTGCCGCGGCAACCCTGATCCGTCTCAATCTAATCACACCCAGCGGCGCGCTATTGAGCGCAGAGACCTACAATAAAGCCTTTACCTTTCACGGCGTGGTAATGGTGTGGTTCTTTCTGATTCCCTCGATTCCCACCACACTGGGTAACTTTCTGCTGCCCTTGATGATCGGCGCACGCGACGTCGCCTTTCCGCGGCTCAATCTCGCCAGCTGGTATCTATACATCGTCGGGGGTCTGTTCACGATTGGCTCGTTACTGGCGGGCGGCGTTGATACCGGCTGGACGTTCTACACTCCGTTCTCGACGATGTTCTCCAACACCAACGTTTTCCTGGTGGTGATTGGCGTATTCATTACCGGATTTTCAAGCATCCTCACCGGGCTTAACTTCATTGTCACGGTACACACGCTGCGCATGCCGGGGATGCGCTGGTTCCGTTTGCCGCTGTTCGTCTGGGGTATTTACACGACGTCGCTCGTGATGGTGCTGGCGACGCCGGTGCTGGCGATGACGCTCGCGCTGATTGCGCTGGAACGTGGCTTCGGTGTCGGCGTCTTCGACCCGGCGCTGGGGGGTGACCCGCTGCTGTTTCAGCACCTATTCTGGTTCTATTCGCATCCGGCGGTTTACATCATGATCCTGCCGGCGATGGGTCTGGTCAGCGAGATCATCGCGTGCTTCGTGCGCCGGCGCGTATTCGGCTATAAGTTCATGACGTACTCGATGGTGAGCATCGCCGTAATCGGCTTTATGGTCTGGGGTCACCACATGTTCGTGGCGGGGATATCCATGTACTCGAGCCTGGTATTCTCGCTCCTTAGCTTTGTCGTCGCCGTGCCCTCGGCAATCAAGGTCTTCAACTGGACCACGACCCTGCGCAAGGGTGACATCAGTTTCGAAGCACCGCTGCTGTATGCACTGGGCTTTGTCGGGCTATTCATGCTCGGAGGGCTTACGGGATTGATGCTCGCTGCCCCTGCGCTGGACGTGCCGCTGACCCGCACATACTTCGTGGTCGCGCACTTCCACTACGTGATGGTGGGCGGCTCAGTGATGGCCTATCTGGGGGGGATCCATTACTGGTGGCCGAAGGTGACCGGCAGGATGTATTCGGAAGGATGGGCGCGCTTCGCGGCTATCCTGATGTTCTTCGGTTTCAACCTCACCTTCTTCCCGCAGTATATCCTCGGCTACGAGGGCATGCCGCGACGCTACCACTCCTACCTCCCGCAATTTCAGGTGCTCAACATTCTGTCGTCGGCCGGCGCATCGATCCTGGCCATCGGCTATCTGCTGCCGGCAGTGTATCTGTTGTGGTCGCTGCGCTATGGCGCCGCTGCCGGCAATAACCCTTGGAATGCGCGCGGATTGGAGTGGCAGACCACCTCGCCCCCCCCGAAGGAGAACTTTCTGCGAGCGCCCGTAGTCCGCGAGGCGTACGCCTACGATGAGCCCGCCCCATGAGTGCAAGTGCCGCCGACATCGGGCCAGAAGTACGCGATCCATTCGTCGAGGAGCAATTCGACGACGCCGTCCAGCAGCGCGAAGCGGCAACGTTCGGCATGTGGGTGTTCCTGTCGACCGAGATTCTGTTTTTCGGCGTACTGTTCGCCAGCTACACCATATGCCGGGTACTTCATCCGCAGGGCTTCGCCATCGCCAGCCGCCGTACCGACATGCTGTTCGGGTCCATTGAGACAGCGGTGCTGCTGGTGAGTAGCAGCTTGATCGCATTGGCGTTGCGTGCGATCAAGCTTGGCCGGCGTCGGCTAACCGTGGGATTGATGGTCGGCACCGCCGCGCTCGGCATCTGCTTTTTGACCATGCACGGGTTCGAGTATCACAAGGAGTACACCGAGCATCTGATTCCCGGCATCGACTTCATGCAGACCGGCCGCTTCGCCTATGAGGTCGAACTGTTCTTCTGTCTATACTACTTCATTACGGGATTTCACTCTCTGCATGTGTTGATCGGCGTGAGTGTGATCCTGGTGCTGGCGTTACGAGTCGCGCGCGGCGCGTTCGGGCCGCAGCGTCACACGACGCTTGAGCTGACCGCGCTGTACTGGCATCTGGTCGACATCGTTTGGATTTTCGTCTATCCGCTGATCTATCTGGTAGGGCGCGCCGGATGACACGCTCCGACAATGCTGAACGCATTCAGCCGGTGAGTCGATATCTGTGGACATTGGCGGCGCTGTTGGCGTTGCTGCTGCTGAGTGCCATCAGCTCGCTGATCAAACTCGGATCGTTCAATACAATCGCCAACTTGGGCATATCGGTGCTCAAGACGTTGTTGGTGATGGTGGTGTTCATGCACGAGAGCGGGGCACGCCGCCTGACTCAGCTGACCTCGGCGCTGGGATTTATTTGGCTGTCGATACTGATTGCTCTCATGCTGGTGGACTTCCTGTCGCGCTCGCCAATACCGGCGCCATGGTGATTGCTCAACGCAGGAGGTAATGCCGCACGATGCCTCGCTCGCCAGGGCGCAGGCGCAACAGTGCGCCTGCCAGCGGTTCGCGTTGCCGCTGTGCCCGACTGAGCTTCTGCGCAGCGCTCGTCACGTAGAGCACGTCGAGGCCCTCGCCTCCGAAGGCACACATGGTAGGCTGACTCACCGGCAGAACGATGTCGCGCTGTTGTTGCCCGTTCGCGCAATAGCGGCGCAAGCGGCCGGCCCCGTGGAGGGCACACCAATAGCCGTCATCGGTATCGACCGCTGCACCGTCGGGAACAGCGCTCTTGTCCGTCTTGATGAATAACTTGCGGGCGCCGAGCCGGGCGGTTTGCGGATCGAAAGGATAGGCGAATACTTCCCCGCTGCGGCTATGAGACAGATAAAACAAGCGCTCGTCCTTGCTCCATGCCATCCCATTGTGCAGCTCCGCCGCATCCGGTTCACGCTTCAACCCTCCACTCAGCGTGAAGCAATGTAGTGAAGCTTTCTGCGGTAGCTGGTTCTGCGCCAGGGGATCAAACATGACGCCGACCCAGAAGCGCCCTGCGCTGTCGCAGGCGCCTTCGTTGAAGCGAAACAGGGCCGGGTCGAAAGGCGGGGACGCTAGCAGGGTCAATGATTCGGAGGCAAAGTCGAGCCGAAATATCCCGTAGCGTAGCGCCACGATCGCTCCCGGAGGGTCGGCGACCAGCGCAAACGCCCCGAGATCGCTGGGCATACCCCACATTTTCTGCTGCCCCGTTGCCGGGTCGTATCGATACAACGCCGGCCGCTTCACATCGATCCAATACAGAGCGTTCTCGCCGGACGCCCAGGTGGGGGACTCGCCAATGATCGCCCCCGCGTCCAGAACCACTTCAATCTCCATCATCTGCCACCCCCCCGCAAAGCGATGCTTATCCGCAGCCGATCCGACTCAACGCACGTCAAGGCCCGAGCCGCTTGCGAGGCCGACACGCCCCGCTGCTTCACCAGCTTGATCGCCCCAAGCTTGAACTCCAGAGTGAACTTGTGCCTGCCCATCTGCCAACCTCGGATCAGCGGCGAAACGGCGGCACCTGAGGCGAATGTCGCCCATAGGTGGGGCATCGCTGGGGCGGCCGAACGAAGCCGCGCCGCGGACCCCGGCGGCGAGAAGCCTGGCAGCGGGGTTTACCTGGAAGCTGCAAGCCTCCTACAATGCGCGTCCCCCGACGGCTAGGTAGCTCAGCTGGTTAGAGCGTGGCACTCATAATGCCGAGGTCGTGGGTTCGAGTCCCACCCTAGCCACAAAATCAGCCACTTAGTAGATAAGACTGCAAACCATACCTGCAATTCTGCATGCCGAGGTTGGGGGAATGCCGGAGAGGGAGGCCGTAAAATCAAAGCGTTACAGCGGGCCGACCTTGGCGTTTGAGAGGCACTGATTCTTCTCCCGCTCTTCCATTCCTGATCCGCCATCCAGGCCGCCTCGACAGGCGCCGCGTTGAGCCACTGTTTAGAAGCTCGAAATCGTTGTCGCCCGACGCAGGCCGAGCCTGCCCATCTCTCACTGCGCGATTGGATGATTGAGGCGAGCCGTCATCGCGGGGCAAAGCGTGCTGGTCAAAAGGGTCATCACAAGTGCAAAGCTTGATGCGTCCATCATCGGCCGCGAACTGAAGTAGCTGCACAACGGCGTGGGCTTGACCCACGCCACCCCAAGGTGAGGCACCAGCTTGTCGGGTTTGGCGCACAGCCGATGGTCGGGCGGCGTTTCTCCGCGGGGATGGAGCTCGTGGTCCGCCGCTTAGCGCAGCGGATCCGCGTTCCCCAGCGCGGCGGAAGTCGTTGTTTGTGTCCCGCTCCGCTAATTCGTGACGATATCAGATCCTCAACGCTGCGGAATGAGCCGCTTGATGCGCACCCTCGCGCCTCGCAATATGCGTACAATGGGTGCGGGCAACAGGAGCCAATTTCGTTCCGAGATCGCAGTGACGTACTGTGTAGGCATCCTCCTCACCGATGGCATTGTCATGGCTTCGGACTCCCGCACAAATGCGGGTGTCGATAATTTCGCAACGTTTTGCAAGATGACGGTGTTCGAAAGTCGGGGCGACCGGGTCATTATGCTGCTGAGCTCGGGAAATCTGGCCGGCACGCAAGCCGTGATTAATCTGCTTAAGCAGCGCGGTGGTGCACAGGACTCCCGCGTGGCTAACATCTGGACCGCCCGTACGATGTTCGACGTTGTCGGCATCGTGGCGGACGTCGTGCGGGACATCGAGCGCCGCGACGGCGAACACGTGGCAAGCAGCCTGAGTCCGTTCAACGCCTCTTTCATCGTCGGCGGCCAGATCAAGGGCGAGCCGCAGCGATTGTTTCGCACGTTTGCGGAGGGAAACTTCATCGAAGCGGGCTCTGACACGCCTTTCTTCCAGACCGGAGAGGCGAAGTATGGTAAGCCGATCATCGATCGTGTCATTGCGCCCTCAGTCAATCTCAGCGACGCCATGAAATGCGTGCTCGTATCCTTTGACTCGACCATGCGTAGCAATCTGTCTGTGGGCATGCCGATCGACTTGGCGTGCTACGAGCGAGATAGTCTTAAGCTTGAAGTTCGTCATCGTTTCGCCTCGGGTGATTTGTATTTCACCGCGCTGAGTCAACAGTGGAGCGAGGGTGTGCGTGCAGTTTTCCGCCAGTTACCTGGCGTGCCGAAAATGATATCGTCTACTGACGAAGTTTCCGGCACCGTGTCGCCGAACAGTCCGGCGGCGTAAGCGCGGCCACCCGTGCGTTGGCTAGAACCTGATGAGCCCGAGCCCTTTCGCGTAGAAGAGCCCGCCGGCCGATCACCCTTCCTGCTGACCTGCGACCATGCCAGCGCGCTGGTGCCACGTCGGCTGAATTCTCTCGGCCTGCCTGCAGAGGAGCTGCAGCGACACATCGCCTGGGACCTGGGTGCCGCAGCCGTCGCCCTCAAGCTGGCCGCGCGGCTCGGTGCCTTTTTGATCTTGCAGAATTATTCCCGGCTGGTCATCGACTGCAACCGTCCCCCCGGAAGCGCGCAGTCCGTGCTACGGGTCAGCGACGGCACACGTATCCCAGGTAATGAGTCAGTATCCCCTGGCGAGATACTTGCACGGGAACGGGAGGTATTCTATCCCTACCACAATCGCATTCAGTCGGAATTGAACGCGCGGCTGGCTACAAAACAAACCACGATTCTCGTCGCCATGCATAGCTTTACACCGGTGTTTCACTCTATTCCGCGACCCTGGCAGGTAGGAGTGCTGTACCACAGGGATCGGCGCCTGGCGGACCTTCTATTGAGCTACTTGATGCGAGATTCCGAGCTTGTTGTGGGCAACAACGAGCCATATTCGGTCAGTGACGAGACCGACTACACCATTCCGGTGCATGGCGAGCGGCGCGGGTTGCTGCACGCAGAAGTCGAACTGCGCCAGGATGTCATTGCCGATGAGGACGGTCAGAGCGCGTGGACGGAACGAATGGCGCAAGCGCTGCTTCAGTCGCTCGACGCTTTGATGCTATAGGAGACAACAATGTCATCCGGCGGCTTTTAGATTCATATCGCCAGCTGATTGGCCGTGCGGCGCACCTGATGAGCGAAGCGGCCGCAACGGAGCGGAGCCTCAAGATGCAAATCCGTGTCGGCTATGAACTGATCTATCAATGCACACAGTTCACGCCGATGATATTGAATCTGAATGTGCATTACACGCGAGCGGGAGATCTGTTGGGTGGGGATATTATGACGACGGACCCGCAAATACCGTTGTCGACGTATCGGGACCCTTTTGGAAACTTGTGCACTCGTCTGGTTTCCCCACCGGGGCGAATCCGTATCACCGCCGATGCCCTCATCGCCGATAGCGGCGAGCCGGATTCGGTGGCGTCCGCTGCCCCGCAGCATGCCGTGGATTCGCTCCCAGACGAGACCCTGGTCTATCTGCTGGGCAGCCGCTACTGCGACACCGACAATCTTAGCGTGACCGCATGGGATCTCTTTGGTAACACCCATCCAGGCTGGCCGCGCGTGCAGGCGATCTGCGATTTTGTACATAACCGCATCCAGTTCGGCTACCAATTTGCACGAGTCACCCGGACAGCATCGGAAGCATTCAACGAGCGCCAAGGGGTTTGCCGCGATTTCGCGCACCTGGCAATCGCTTTGTGCCGCTGTCTAAATATCCCAGCGCGATACTGCACCGGCTATCTGGGAGATATCGGCGTCCCTAAGCTCAGCGCGCCCATGGATTTCGCGGGCTGGTTCGAAGCATACATTGGAGATGGCTGGTACACCTTTGATGCACGCAATAACATCCCGCGAATTGGCCGCGTGTTAATCGCCCGGGGCCGAGACGCTGCGGACGTGGCGATCAGCATGACATTCGGCGAGTGTTCACTCGAGAGCTTTCGAGTTTGGACCGATGAGGTCAAGATTGCTCGGCGGGAGAATCGCGTATGAAGCTGCTGAACCGTACACGAGCCCTTTGTCGTCGGTTTCGCCGCGTGCAGTATGAATCTCCAGGGACAGGAAGGATAATCTGCTAACTCCTCTCCAGGAAGCAAGCGTTGAGTCACTGACTCTTTTTCCGCTCCTCCCCCCTGATCCGCCATCCCGGCCTTTCCACTGGTGGTGCGTCAGTGCTTCAGTTGAGGAGTTCCAGCCGCGCAGGGGTCCTAGCCGAAAGTGCCAGCTCGAGGCGGTTGCGAGAAGTCGAGACCGTCGAGCAGGTTGTAGGCCTGGGCATCGGCCCGGTCGAGGGGCTCTAGCGCGAACCGCGCCTCGATCAAGGCAAGGATCGATGTCGTATCGGCGACGCGGTGGTCGATATAGCCCCGTCGCGCCCACGGGCTGATCAGCAACGCCGGTATGCGCGTGCCGCAGCCGAAGGCGTCGCGTTTCGGCGGAGCTACGTGATCCCAGTAGCCACCACCTTCATCGTAGGTGATGAGGACGAGACTCTTTGCCCAGAAGCGGCTCGCAGCGAGTGCCCGCAGTAGGCCCATCACCCATTGCTCGCCCCACCGCGGAGCGGAGTTCGCGGGGTGCTCATCGTGGCTGCCGGTCGCCTTTAGGAAGCAGACCTCGGGCAGGCGGTCACTGCGCAGATCGTCGAGAAAATCGTCGCTGTCACGGATATGGCCCCTCTTAACGTGGGTGAACCAAGTGGGGAAATACTGGAATGGATTGTGGTGCGGCACATAATTTTCGGGCGAGTCCACGACGACCGAACCGTCGCCGGGACCGAAGGCGCTCTTCAGCGCCCAGGGCTTGACTACGGACCAACCCTCTGCGTACCAAGCCCAGGATTTGCCCGCAGACTCGAGGCGCGCGCCGATGTGCGGATGAGTTTGTTCCTCCGGCGGCGGGCACAGATCGATCGAGCCCATGTACGTTTCAGTGGGGCCGTTCAGCGGCGGTACGTCGTTGACCAGGAAACCGTTCTCGTCGTACGGCCGATCGAGGGCCGCCGGAGAAGCGGGGTCGGTCTTCTGCTTGGGCGGTTTTGACCAGTGGCACGAGCGTGCTCCCACCAGGTAGAGCGCATTACCAGTCGAGCCGCCTGACATCGCCTGAAAGAAGTGATCGAACAGAACATGCTCATCCGCCAAGCGATGATAGTCGGGCAGGTCTTCTCGCTTGTAGAAGCCGAGTACCGCCCCGGAGGGCGTGGCGTTGGCGAGCAGAGTTTCCGCCGGGGTGTATGCCCGGCCTTTGTTGAAGAAATCGCGCCTGGCAGGCTCGGCGAGCGATACGAAGCGATCCATTTTCCCCTGGTTGATTTGCGCAAACATGCGATAGAACTGATGCGTCGGGTCATAGGGCACGTTGTCATCCGGCGGAATATATGGGGCCAGATGAAAGGGCTGGTTGGGAAGAGGGCCGCGCGCAAAACCGGGAATCCGATAGGGCATCGGCAGATACTTATACGGCATCCCGGCCGCATTCTTCTGTTGGCCGTTGAAGCGCAACTCGAGTGATCCGTCGGCGCCGAGCAAGCCGTCGATGAGTCCGCCGCCGGGCGGTTGATACGCTCCAAAGTAGTGATCGAAGCTGCGGTTCTCCTGATAGATTACGATGATGTGATCAACGTGCTCACGCAGTCCCCTTAGGTCCGAAGTCGGCGTTGCCAACGCAGCCGACGCAGACCCCAGCTCCTCCGACTCGGACCCCGATCTGGAGCATCCGCTCAGAAGAGCGATGCCACCGCTGGCTGCCGCCGACTTCAGGAAACTGCGTCGATCCTCTCTGAAGATTGTCAATGCTTTGCTCCTCATGCCGCGAGGGTACGGGGACAATGTATAGTATAATATACAATAGGGCATGGTCGACATGGGATGACCCAAGGCCCGAAGAAGGAGGTGAGGACTATGGCGAAACGTAAAGGCAATACCTCCTCGCGCTATGACAGCGCGGATCACCTGAAGACTGGACGGGACACGGTTGCCTATCTTGAGGCCTGCTTGGAGGAGGCGCCGGACGACGCGTCGTATCTGGCGGCAGCTCTCGGCTCGATCGCGCGGTCTCGCGGGATGATGCAACTCTCACGCGATACAGGGATCAGCCGGGATGGTTTATACAAAGCCTTATCGAAGGACGGTAATCCGACATTCGATACGGTGCTCAAGGTGATGCGGGCGCTGGGGCTGCGCTTTAGGGCGAAAGCAGCGTAGACACTACGGTGACAGGTGGGCCATTAATGGAGTCGTCGCCAGCTGCGGTGCGCGGCCGGGTCTGCTCGGAGCCCTCGTGCAGTCCAGCGGCCGCCCCAGAAGGCAGCGACGCCGCGGCGGACGCCCGGCGGCATGCGACTGAAGTGACCAGACCTCGGGCCTGTTCCAGCGCCACCAATTTTCCTTCTTGTCCCTGCGCCTCAGCAGGCACGAAGGCGATCCTTCCCCGGGCCTCGGACTCGTTGATCAAACCAATGATGAATTCCTTGTCGCGCTTCGGCCATCGAGATCGATCGCTGAACTGTTGTAGGGTGCTCGACCAGGTATGCATGGCCTCGGAAGAGGAAAGAATTCTGTTGTGCTGGCCTTCATAGGCGATCCCCAAGAAGTGTTGGTCTGCGGCGAGAGTACTCTGATCCGCCCGTCATCCTGCGCTCGGGTGGTGAGGCGAGCGTTGGGGCTTCGATGGGCCGCTTACGCGGTACCGACACCGATCGTGGGAAAATCGCCACTGGGCGCAAGCAGGTCCGCGTCGTTGTTATCCGGCGAATTGACCCGCGGGCTGACCGGGTGCGCGACCATCGCATTTGAGGGGTACTGCTTCAGAACTGCCTTGGCCCGGGCTGACGCGCCGGACAGCCATACCTCAACGTCGGCAGGTGTCAAGATCGCCGGCATCCGAAAGGCATTGGTCTCTCCGTTGTGGATGTCGCGTATGCGCTCGTTTGCGCGCACCGTCACTACCGCGCATGAGAGTGTTTGTGTGCCGTCGTCTGCTCTCGAGCGATCCCATAGACCCGCGAAGGCGAACAGGGGCTGATCAGCACAGGTGATGTAATAAGGGCGCTGGGCTTCTTCGGCTAGCATGTGCCAGTCGTAGAACCCGAGGGCCGGGAGGATGCAGCGCTGTCCTCGACGCCAAGGACCCCGCCAGGCGGAAGCGGTCTCCAGCTTCTCGACCGTGGCATTGATAGTCGAGTAGTTCGGCGGGATTCCCCCAGCGGCGTACGGAATCAACCCCCAGCGCATGAGCAGCCCCTCGCGCTTTCCCGCCACTACCCGAATGACTGGCACCCGATCGGCCGGCGCGACGTTGTAGCTCTGCTCGTACTCCTGCCAGTGGCGCCGGTGGACGAGAAAGTTGCGCTCGGCATCGGCGACTTCGGGCGTGACGTAGCGTCCGCACATAATCAGCGCTTCCCGAGCCAGAGCGGCACCACTTGTTTAACTGCCCATCCCGCCAGCACACCGCTGATAAATACGGTACGCGCTGCGAGAATAAGCGCGAGGCGTAGGCAAAAGAGCATGGCCGGAATTTTACGCGCGCTGGGTCCGCGGCCGTGCGCACCGTCCCGAAACTGCCGAGGTCGAGGGTTCGAGTCGCTCCCTAGCCGCAATGCACCAACGTCGCGCAACGCATCCCAAACGCGTTCTGGCCGGGCGTCTATACGCACTTCCCTGACGATACTTGCCATGATGGCCTTCGGTTCAGCTCTGGCAGACCGCTTCGACATTGTTGCCGTCAGGATCAATGAGGAAAGCGGCGTAATAGGTCGCGCTGTAGTCGACGCGTAACCCCGGAGCGCCATTTTCTCGACCACCTGCCTTAAGACCCCCTCCGTAATCTGGAGGTGATCTTAGCCGCCCGGTTTGCCCGGAACTTGGAGAATCTTGCGGTTGCCCTGGGCAACTTCGCGGAAGCGCCGAGGGGAAACTCCGGCTGATCGATGAAAGCTGCGGATGAAATTCGATATGTCGCTGAAACCGGCGTCGTACGCCACTTCCGTCACCGACCGTGTGTCGCGCTTCGCGTGGACTTCAGTAACGCCGAGCGATCGGACACCTAGTGTACGAAGCGGGCGGCGAGCAGCATGCCAGCTTCATCAAGACCGATATCACCCTGACCCAAGGCAGCTGCCTGGGCCAATTCACCGAACACGATCAGTTCCGGCAACGGGGGAACAGCGCCGCTGCGCCACGTGCGCTGACCGTCACCGATCGCTTCGAGCAATTCCGAACCTAATTGAATGGACAGGCATTCGTCACCGCAGACGTCGTGATCATGCGTGCAGAGATATTCGTCTCTCGCGAATGTGCCGGCACGTACATAGGAGACCGACTATCGACATGGTGAAAGTTTATTCACGATCTCGGATGGCATGGGACATGCCACGACTTCACACGCGCAGCCGCAAGCGCCGGATGCCGGATTCGCCGGCAAATGGTCCCGCAACCGCCTGATCCGGGTAGCGGTCACTCACTCACTCACTCGCGGCCAGCGGCCAGTAGACCTCGGTGCGCCACTGCGCGGGATCGGGATGCTGTGCCGGATCCGTGACGTAGGATTCCCATGGAGCCCCGCCGATCTGATAGCCCTGCGCTTCGATCCAGCGTTCGATGGCGGCATGGGTGTCGGGGAGTCGCTCGTACGCGCCCACGTGAACTGCGAATGCGGCAGGCCCCGCGGGCAAGCTACCCGGCTGCATTTCGCCTGAGGCCGGCGCCGGTGAAGCGAGGGGCATCGCGGCCTCGATGGTCCACAGGCCCGGCCCCATTGCGACGTAGCGAGCCAGCGGCCACCCGGCAATGGGCAATCCACTCCGTTGCCCGTGCCCGAACAGCATGCCGAAGCACTCGGCAAAGGTTTTCTGTAATTCGCCGCGCGCGATGCGGCGGCGTATGAGCAGTACCGGCTGCTCTGGGCAGTCCTTACGCGTAACCGTAACCGACATGGCGGGTAGCCTCTGGGAGGGGTGGAGGGGAAGATGGAAAAGCCGGATACAGGGGCCTGCAAGTGAAATGATCGCGGCGTGACGCTTCCACGCTCCCCGACGGGCAGCTGCGACCAATTGCGCACGGTATTGACCGGGGCTGATGCGGAATTGGCGACAGAAGGCGCGTGTGAACACTTCGTGGCTGCGAAAGCCAGCCTCGCCGGCGATCGATTTCACGTGCCGACAGCTTGTCAGGAGCTCGTGTGCGGCACGCTCGAGCCGCAGGCGCAGCGAGTACTGCTTTGGCGTTTCGCCAAGGAGCATATGCAGGGCCCGATGGAGGTGGAACGCGGACCAGCCCGCCCGGTTGGCCAGCGCATGCAGGCTGCTGGGTCTGCGGACCAAGCTCTGAACGACGCTTAGGATTTCGTACTGCCGCATGTGAAGATCATAGACTTCCGCGGTTACCGCGCTTGATGTTTCTTGCGGTGGTTTGCACCGTGGGTTCGGCCCCCCCCGCCGAGGCGGATCATGCGGCAATCATAGGGTTCCTCAACTACCACCCCAAAGGCAAAGTGATCGTTCCGGGTCGCGCGGACCGGCCGGCGGCCGTAATCAGCGGTGCTTGACAGCGCCTGTCGCTGGGCAGACCCTGCCTTCCTTCGGAGACTCCATCCTTTTCGAGATTATTGCCTGCCATATGACCTCGCCTTGTCACGGGCCGGTGGTCCGGGGTTCTGCCTCGGGCGCGCACGAACCGATGCCCTGTCGTCCGGCCGGCATTCGATGGTTCCGGCGGTCGCGATGGCAATGGCGCATCACCCTGTTCCTGGCGTTTGTCGTGCTGTTCGCGGGCTTTGCGCAGGCCGCGCACTACCATAAAGACGATCTCGGCCGGGGCAGCACGCACGTGCGCTGCCTGCTGTGCCTGTTCGCCACGAGCAGCGCCACCCCGCCCCATAGCGCGCCGGCAATACCACGCCGAGCCCCGCGCTTCTGCAGTTATCGCTGCTCGATTACCGATGGCGGCCCCCTCAGTTCTGGTGCGGCACTCTACGACGCCCGCGGCCCACCCCCGACCTGACCTAGAAGCCTGCGCCCGCAGGTACCGACTGGCCCGGAGTTCGACCTGGTGCGCACTTCGGCCTCTTTCCGAGTTAGAGACCTACCGTCATGTCTCCCAATGCGCCTGTGGGATGGATCGCTCGGCGTCGCCTGCACTTAGCAGCCGCGCCGAGCCGGCTTGCCATGCCGGCCGCGGTTCTCGCGTTGACAGTGTGGCTACCGGGCTGCGCCGCAGGGCCCGACTTCAAGACTCCGCCTGCGCCTCAAGCCTCGAGCTATACCAGACAACCGCTGGAACCGACAGTCGCGACCGCCGGTAATGCTGCCGGCGCTGCGCAGCGATTCAGTATGGGTGCGGACATTCCCGCCGACTGGTGGCGGCTGTTCCACTCCCCGTCGCTCGATGCACTGATTGCCGCGGCCCTGAAAAACAACGCCGATCTGAAGGCCGCGCAGGCGGCGCTGCAGGTTGCCTACGAGGACGTGCGAGCGCAACGCGGCGCGTTCTTTCCCGCCGTTTCTGCGGGTCTCGCCGCAAGCCATCAGCGCACCTCCAGCGCACTGTCTCCCGTGCCACTGGCCACGCAGTTTCAGTTCAGCCTGTTCACCCCGCAGCTTGCCATCTCCTACACGCCGGACCTGTTCGGGTTGGCTCGGCGCACACACGAATCGTTGCAGGCACAGGAGCAAGGCGCGCGCTTCCAGATGATTGCGGCGTGGACCACGCTCAGTGCCAACGTTGTGGTCACGGCCGTGCAGGCCGCGTCGCTGCGCGAGCAGGTCCAGGCCACGCAGAAGTTGATCGATCTGGAGAAGCAGAGCCTCGCCATCCTGCAATTGCGGTTTCAGCGCGGTGATGCGAGCGGACTGGATGTGGCCGCGCAGCAGTCCCAGCTCGCGCAGGCGCAAACCGCGCTGCCGACGCTTGTGAAGCAGCTCGAGCAGACCGACCATGCGTTGGCGGTGCTGACCGGCCGCTTCGCGAATCAGCCACAGCTCGCAACGTTTTCCCTGGCTGACCTGCACCTGCCGGAGGATCTGCCGGTCAGCCTACCGTCGAACCTGGTGGCACAACGTCCCGATGTTCTTCAGACACGCGCCGAGCTGCACGCCGCGAGCGCCGCGATCGGTATCGCGGCTGCCCAGCGCCTGCCGAACATCCAGCTGACCGCGGACGCCGGCAGCAGCGCACTGGCGATCTCACAGGTGTTCACTTCAGGCACCGGTTTCTGGGGCGTCGCGGCATCGCTGACAGCGCCGATCTTCGAGGGTGGTGAGCTGCTGCACCAGGAGCGTGCCGCCAAGGCCGGCTATGTCGAAGCTGCGCAGCAATATCGCGGCACAGTTCTTGGCGCCTTCCAGAACGTCGCCGACGCGTTGGTGGCCTTGCAGCAGGATGCACAGGGCCTGCAAGCAGCGGCGGCGGCTGCGCGCGCCACGAGCCGGACGCTCGACCTCTCGCAGTTGCAATTGCGTCACGGCTACATCGGCGTGTTCGAGTTGCTCGCCGCCGAGCAGGGATATCAGCAGGCACAGACGGCGCTCGCGCAGGCCGAGGCCAATCGTTTCGTCGATACCGCTGCGCTTTACCAAGCGCTCGGGGGTGGTTGGTGGCAGGACCCGGAATTGAATACACCATGATCACGAACGCTGAACATTGCGATCGTTCGCCCGAGCTGCCGTGGGCAGCCCGGTGGGCGACCGTCTGGCTCGCGGTCGCCCTCGCGTGGCTGGCTGGCTGCTCATCGGAAACGCCCGACGCCAGCCCCCAGGCGAGCACGCCGCAGAACGTGACACTGACGGCCGTACAGCGGCAGAGCATTCATCTGCTGACAGTCGAGCCATCGTCCTATCGCACGACCATCACGACCACCGCGGTCGTAGACTTCGATCGCGATCGCGCGACCACTGTGCTTGCCCCCTTCTCGGGGCCGGTCACGCGAGTGCCGGTAGCACTCGGTGATCATGTGGCCGCCGGCCAGGCGCTCGCGATGGTGAATTCACCTGACTTCACCATCGCGGTCGGCGCCTATCGCAAGGCGCTGATCACCGCCGCGGCGGCCGATGCGGTCGCGACCAACGACCGCTTTCTGTACACGCATCAGGCGATCTCCCAGCGCGAGGACGCGGACGCTCAGGCCGCGGCGATCAGCGCGGACGCCGATCGTACGGCCGCATTGCAGGGGTTGGTGGCCCTGCACGTGGATCCGCGAACCATCGCCACGATCCGCGGCGCTAAGCCGCTCACGCTCGGACAAGGGACGATTCGCGCGCCGATCGCAGGCACGGTGGTAGAGAAGTCGATCGCTCCCGGACAGATGCTTGCGGCCGGAACTACACCGTGCTTCACGATAGCGGATACCTCAAGGATGTGGGTGATGGCGCAGGTGTTCGGTGCCGAGGTCGCACAGGTGCACCCCGGAGATGCCGCGACGGTCGACGTCGGCGATGGGGAAGCGCCGCTGGTCGGCAGCGTCACCAATGTCGCCGCGGTGGTCGATCCCGACACGCGCGCTGTGGGCGCCCGTGTGCAGGTAGACAACCCGGACGGCGTTCTCAAAAGACAAATGTACGTACAGGTCCACATCCAATCGCACGCGCAGTATCGGGGACTGCTGATTCCCGTGTCCGCGGTGTTGCGCGACGACGAAAATCTGCCGTTCGTGTATGTGCTTGCCGCCGACGGTAGTTATGCCAGGCGATCGGTGACACTGGGGGCGCGCGTGGACGATCGGTTCGTGATCCCGCAGGGGTTGCAGTCCGGCGACCAGGTGGTGGTAGATGGCGGCATCTTCCTGCGCTTCATCCAAACGCAATGAGCGCAACTGTTCCGCCGGATGACGCTTCACGCAGGGCCTCGCTGATCAATCGTATCGTTGCGTTCGCGCTCGAGCAGCGCCTGATGATCGTGTTGTTGTCGCTGGTGCTGGCCGGGGCCGGCGCCTGGGCCTACGAAATCCTCCCGATGGACGCGTATCCGGACCTCTCGCCGCCGATCGTAGAGATCATCTCCCAGTGGCCGGGGCATTCAGCGGAGGAAGTCGAGCGGCTGATCACGGTGCCAGTCGAGCGCAGCATGAATGCAATTCCGGGACTGGCGACCAAGCGCTCGATCTCGCTCTACGGCCTGTCCGATGTCACCCTGACGTTCGCTGATAGTACCGAGTCATATTTCGCGCGACAGCGCGTCTACAACCGCCTGCCCGGCATCACTCTGCCGGGCGGGGTTTCGCCATCGCTGTCACCGATGTCGCCGCCCTCCGGTCTGGTCTACCGCTATGTGTTGCAGAGCTCAGACCGCTCGCCGATGCAGCTCAAGACACTGGAGGACTGGATCATCGCGCCGCAGTACCGCTCAGTACCCGGAGTCGCGGACGACTCCGCATTCGGCGGTGGCGACATGCAGTATCAGGTGTTGCTCGATCCGCTGAGAATCGCCTCATTGGGCCTGACCGTGACCCAGGTACAGACGTCCCTCGGCGCCAACAACAGCAATTCCGGCGGCGGCTTCTACTCCCAGGGCGGGCAATTCTTCTACGTGCGCGGCCTGGGTCGTATACAGACTCTCGAGGACATCGGGAACATCGTGCTCGGCGAGCATAACGGCATCCCGATACTGGTGAAGGATGTGGGCACGGTCCAGATCGGCATCGCGCCGCGCCTAGGCGAGTTTGGCTACATGAACCAGGATGATGCGGTTGAGGGCGTGATCCTTGCGCTCACCGGCAGCAAGACCCAGGACGTGCTGCAGGGGGTCGAGGCCAAGACCAGGGAGCTGAACGAACAGATCCTGCCCAAGGATGTGAAGATCCATAACTTCTATGACCTCACCACCCTGATCCAGCAGACCAAACACGTTGTCATGCACAACCTCACCGTCGGCCTGGTGCTGGTGGTGGTGGTGCTGATCTTCTTCCTGTACGACGTGCGCGCCGGTTTGATCGTTGCGGTCACGATCCCGCTGGCGTTGCTGTTCGCGTTCCTGTGTCTGGATCTGAAGAATGCCTCGGCGAACCTGCTGTCGATCGGGGCCGTGGATTTTGGCATCCTCGTGGACGGTGCGATCTTCATGGTCGAGAACATCTTCCGCGAGCTGTTCGCGCGCCGCGGCACCGATTACCGCATCAAGGACGTGATTCTGACTGCGGCAGCGCAGATCGACCGACCGCTGGTGTACGCGGTTGCCGTGATTGTGGCAAGTTTCCTGCCGATCTACTTTTTGGCCGGACCATCCGGCACTCTTTTCAGGCCGATGGCTGACACCATGATCTTCGCGCTCATCGGCTCGCTGATCGTGACACTGACGCTGTTGCCGGTATCGTGCTCCCTGATGATGCACAAGGGCGTGCGCGAGCGGGTCAACGCGCCATACGAGAGGTTCAAGAACTGGTATGTGCGCGTACTGGAACGGATGCAGCGCCTGCCCTGGTCAGTGGCGCTGGTGACGGTGCTGCTGCTGGGAGCGGCGTTGCTGATGATGCGGGGAATCGGCGCCGAGTTCATGCCGAACCTCGACGAGGGCGCGCTGTGGGTGCGCGCGACTATGCCGTACACGATCTCCTTCCAGGAGGCGTCGCAGATCTCGCCGCAGATCCGCGCTGTGCTGCGCTCGTTCCCGGTGGTGACCACGGTGGCCTCCGAGCTTGGTAGGCCCGACGACGGCACCGATTCCACCGGTTTCTTCAATGATGAATTCTTCGTCGGACTCAAGCCCTATGCGCAATGGCACGGGCTCTATCGTGACAAGCGCGCCCTGATTGCCGCGATCAATGAGAAACTGCAGAGATTCCCCGGCATTCAGTTCAATTATACGCAGCCGGCAGAAGACGCTGTGGACGAGGCGGAAACGGGTCTGAAGAGTTCGCTCGCGGTGAAGATTTACGGGTCGAATCTACAGGAGCTGCAGAATCTGGGCCGCTCGGTCAAGGCCGTGATGGGGGGCGTACGCGGCATCACCGACATCACCCTGGTACATGAGCTCGGCCAGCCCAATCTGGCGATCGACATCGATCGTGCGAGGATCGCGCGCTATGGCTTGAACGTTGACGATGTCAATAACCTGATCAATGCCTCCATCGGCGGCGGTGTCGCTACCGAAGTGGTAGAGGGCGACGAACAGTTCGACCTGGTCGTGCGCCTGCAACCGCAGTTCCGTGTCGACCCGCAGCAGATTGGCGATATCCCGGTTGCAACGCCCGGCGGGCAGGAGATTCCGTTGAAGGATCTTGCGACCATCCGCGAGGAGAACGGCGCATCGTTCATCTACCGGGAGAATGACTCACGCTATATCGGAGTGCAGTTCTCGGTCGCGGGCAGGGATCTCGCCGGGGCGGTCGGCGATGCCATCTCCCAGGTTGGCCGCGACGTGCACCTGCCGCAAGGCTACCGCCTCGAGTGGGGCGGCGAATACCGGGAATACACCGCATCGCGATCGCAGATGCGCGTGGTCCTGCCGCTGACGGTGCTGGCAATCTTCGGTCTGCTGTTCGTACTGTATGGCAACTTCAAATTTCCGTTGATCACGGTGGTCGGTGTGCTGTTGTCGGCGCCGTTCGGCGCAGTGATGGCGATGTGGCTGACTGGCACAGCTTTCTCGGTATCGTCGGGCATCGGCTTTATCGTCCTTTTTGGAGTCTCGGTACTCACAGGAGTGATTTATATCTCTTATGTCAACGAGCTGCGCTTGAGCGGAATGGACATCATGACGGCCACTCAGCACGCAGCGATGCTGCGGCTGCGTCCGATCATCATGACGGCATTGGTAGCGGCCTTGGGGCTGTTGCCGGCCGCGATCGCAACCGGTGTCGGCACCGATTCTCAGCGGCCATTCGCGCTGGTAGTCGTATCCGGCATGGTCTCGCGGCTCGTGATCGGCATCTTTCTGGCACCAGTGCTGTACCAGCTGATTGCTCGACCTGGCGACCGTCTGCAGGTATGACGCCCTGAGCAACGAAACTGCTGGATATTTATTGCGGGTACGTGAGCCCGACTGGAATGAGCACCGGATGTTCCGGACGCTGGTGAAAGATGTCCACATCCATGTCTATTCGGTCGGTTGTGCGGAGATTGAACGCTGTCTGCACTTGGGACGGGCCCCCTGTCATTCGAAGCCCGCTCCGTCTCGAAACAAAGATGCACTCATGTCGCGCGCAGTGCCACGGTGACTGGAACACGGGCGGCCCGCACGGCTGGCAGTAGTCCACCGATAAGGCCCATGCACAGCGCCCAGGCGACGCCGAGCAATGTCAGGGATAACGTGACCACCAGGTGAAACTGGAATCCAAACGGGTTGGCCGCGCGACCATTGAAAAAGATCCAGGCGAGCCCAGCGCCAATCAATGCACCGGGTAGTGCCAGAACAATCGCCTCGCATAGGATCGAGGCGATGATCGGCAGGCCATTGAAGCCCACCGCGCGCAGCGTGCCGAGCTCGCGACGGCGGCTGTCCACGACGGCATATAACGAGTTAGCCGCTCCTATGGTGGCCGCCACGGCGAGGATCGCGCCGATGAAGTAGCTGACGAAGTTCAGTATGCCGTTTATCTGCTGCATGTTCTGCGCCACCAAGTCAGCCTCGTGCCTGGCTTCGACGCGGAGCACCGGGTTTGCCTTGATCGCATCGACCAGTTGCGTAAACGCGGCGGGGGATTGCAGCATGATATTGACCTGATTGTAGCTGTCGCGGCCGAAGGCAGACAGGACAGTGTCGACATCGGCGTACACGACGCAGGTCCCGCCGGTGTGCCCGAGGTCGAAGTTGCCGACGACGCGCCAGTCGCGGCCCTGTATCGTACGCGTATCTCCTACGCCAAATTGCTGGTACTGCTGTGCACAGTAGTTGCTCGCGATCAGCTCGCGGAGCCCAGGGCGAAACATGCGCCCCGAGGTCAGCACAAGTTCCGGGGCGTAGTCGGTGAGCCGCATACCCGAGCCGACGATCGGGAAGCCAACCGGTGTGCCGGAGAGCTTTCTGCGAGCCGTCATGAACACCGATGCCTGCGGAACCACGATCGGTTCGCCCTCAGCGTTGCGCCGTACGCCCGGAAGGTCCTGAGTCAGCACAACCATATTCTTGGGGATGCTGCTCTGTCCAGGACCCAGAGCTCCGATGCTGAGCAGGGTCACACGGTCGGGTCGCACGTTGCCCATCGCCTGCTGACGGGCACCGACGCCCATGGCCAGCATGGAGACCAGTACGCCAACGGCGCAGGTCACGCCGATGACGGTTGTGCATACCAGACCCAGGCGCTGCGGTAAGCCCAGCAGGTTCATCCACAGCAGAGCGCTCAGTTGCCTCAGGAAGTTCACGGGCTGCTACCGTCCGGCCAACGCATCGATGACGTTCAGGCGGGCCGCGCGCAGGCCCGGCAGGCTCACACTGAGCAGTGCCACGAACACGGCTCCGACGACACCGAGCGCGACGACCTGCACCGGCATCGATAGCCCCGGCACATACTTGCCCGCCAGAGGGAACGCGATCCAGGCCAGCGCGAGTCCCAGGAGCGAGGCGACGATGCACACCAGCAACGCTTCGGTCGCCACGAAGAGGAACACCGCCCGATTGCCGAAACCGACGGTCTTCAGTACGGCCAACTCGGGCGCGCGTTCGCGAATCGTCTGCATCATCATTGTGGCCGTGGAGAATACGATAGCCACCAAGACGGCACTGACGATCGACCGGATCGCGAAGTTCAGATCGCCGATCGATTGCATCGCCTGCTCCGCATTCTCGCGAAGAGATGCAGTTCGCGTCCCGCTGGGAGAGTTGGCGAAAGAGCGATCGATGGTGTCGGCCATCGACGCCGCCTGTTTGGGATCCGATACGATCACGTAGAAGTTCCGGACCGTTCCTTTGTCGAGCGCCCGCGCTGCATCCAAATAGGCGTAGCTGGTCACGATGAACCCGGCCTCGCCTGGCTCGTGATCCGTGACCGTGCCGACGATGTCGAAGAACCAGGTACCGGAGCCGTTGCTCTGCAGAGTGGACGAGGTCAGGGCGATACGGTCGCCGATATGCCAGCCATATTTCTTACCGATGTCAGCGGTGATCAGTGCGCCGGTGCGCGTCTTGCGCAGGGCTTCGAGGTCCTTGGGAGATACACTGAAGATGTCCGGGACGAGCGTTAACCAGATGTCGCTCGTATCGATGGCGAACACGCCCACGGGCTGCGTCGGCTTTTGGTAGGTTCCCCCAAAGTCTCCGGCATAGGTCACCGACTTCACGCCGCGGATCGATTGCAGTTGCTGCAGGTCGGCGAGCGGCAGGGGCGTTCCACCCACGGCGCTCGGCGCCACGAACAGTACGTCTGCGCGGACCTTCGCGACGGCCTCTGCCATGCCCGTTTTCATGCCCTGCAGGACCCCGAAGAGGGCGAAGGCCACGGCGACCTGCAGGAGGATCAGAATCGTACGCCCGGGCTTGCGCCAGAGCCCGGACCAGATCAGCGGGAGAAATTTCATGGCCTCGTCCGCTCGATGGGGACGGCCCACTTTAGGCCACCACTAACCGACCTGTCATCAATGGCCGAAATTGGCACTGGCAGGCTACCTGGCCCCGTCACGTGCAGCTGCTCCATGAAGTGAGCCCTGTTGCTGAGATTCGGCTATCCCGACGACAGTTTCTTGCCATCCGGACCGACGGCAGATACGAACCTGCCGCTGTTTTGCCCAGCCTTGGCGGGGTTGATTACCACGGTGACCTGATCACCCGGTTTGAGGGATGTGGGGCGCCAACCACTATGATATAGATCCATAGGCGCGTTCATCTGCAGACTCCACTCCTGTACGTCGCCGTCCCGGGTGACGAGCAGTTGAAGATAGCAATGTGGGTTTGTCCACCGGAGTTCCTTCACCGTGCCCTGCAGCTGCACTTTCGTAGCCCAGTCGAACATTGCGAAGGTGTGGTGGGCGACGGCGGGCAGAGCGACCATCGTCAGAAGAGCCGCGAGCACCGACCAGTGTGACCACGTCCCTCTCGATGTCATGCGCTTGTCCCCCTCACCGGTCGTTCGGGTGCAATATCTCAGCCTCATGCTGCCGGAGGAATGACGTCATCGTCATTGGTGGCTTGCCCGTCAGTTCTGCGACATCGTGGCTCACCACACCGAGCGCCCTTCCGAGGCCCGGATTCGTGGGTGCCAGGCCCGGCTTGATTGCGAGATCGATGGCCTTTCCAGTCACCGCACTCACCGCCGTGGCCAGGTCTCGCGTGTCGATCAGACTCGGTCCTGTGATGTCGTATACCTTGTTGTCGTGGCCCGGGGTGCTGAGCACCGCCGCGGCAGCATCGGCGCAGTCTGCGCGGGAGACGTAGCCCACGCGAAGATCGCCGGGCTGTATGGTCGCGCGGCCGGAAGCGAACATCTTCTCAGCATCTGGCAATAACTCCTCCATGTACTCGGAATTGCGTAACATGGTCCATGCGACGCCACTGCGCATGAGGATCTGCTCGGTCGCATAGTGGTCGGCTCCGATCCCAGATCGGTCCCCGCGACTCAAGGAAATCCACGACGTGTAGGCGATGTGCTGGACGCCGTCCGCGATGGCTGCTGCGATGGCGTTCCCATGAGCCTCGGGCCTGGGCATGCTGCTGAAACCGATGCTGATGAGTAGCATCCTGTTCCCTCCGGCGAACGCCTTGCGCAATGAAGAGGGCTTGGTGAAATCACCATACCGCACGCTCGCCCCCATGCGCGCGTAGCGCGCGAGCTCACTTGGTGTACGGCTCACGAGAATGAGACGACTCGCGGGAATGCCGCGTGCTAACAGATCTTCGACGGTAAGCTCGCCGAGGTGACCGGACGCACCAGAGATGATGATTCTGTCGTCCCCGGTGGGTTGTGGGCCTTGCGTTGCGGCCGTAACCTGAATCGGTAGCGCGAAGGCGAGCGCTACCGCGAATAACCAGCGGGGGCAAAACGAGATCAAGTGATTACGCAATCCTTGGATCATCAGGAGCCTCACTGTAAAGAACGCAGGGGCAATTGTACGCTCCACTGCTGTTTCTGCGGGTCGCAGCGAGCCCAGATCGTAGATGTACAGCCCGGACAGATAGTCCTCACTCGGCAGCGCCTGAAGTAGGTTTCAGAATCGCTGAACGCTGCAGCGAAAATTTCGTTCAGCGCGCGTAATAGTGCGACATCTGCGGAACCCAGCCGACGAAGGCTAACAAATGCGTCCATGGCTGTACTGTATCCTTCTGCGTTGGACCGGATTACCCGTGTCGGAGGGGGGGGGCGGCCAATCTGTTGGTTGTATTCCGCGCGATTAAAATATAGAAGTACCAGCAGAACAAGGCGCTGCATTGCACCACTCGTGCGCGATGCGTTCAGATTTGCGACGAGTTCAAGGATGGGACGAGGGGCTGATACCATGAAGTTCTTCAGATATAGGCCATTGATCGCACTTTCGGTTTTGGCCACGGTTGTGCTGCTTACCTTGGCCCACGCAAGCCCTACCGCCGCCAGCGAAACTCGCAGCTACGTCCTGAGCTCCTTCACGGATGCGGCGTACTCCACGAAGGACGATTGCCCGGGCGGCATCGACCCGGATCAGACGGTGCAATACGCCTTGGATCTGGCCGCGCTAGGAATGCCACAGGACCAGATCAAGAAACTTATGGCCGGGTATCCCAACGGTCCCGTCGTAGGGCTGCTCATCAATCGTGGCCGCATCAACGGCAAACCGGTCAATGCTTACACGAACCCGGCTTCGGTCATTGATCCAAAGCTTCACATGGTAGACGGACGCTACGCCTACGGTTTCAATCTCGACGGCAAGGGTGCGAATTCGCCGAATTCGTTCGAGGATCCCGTAACCCATGAATCGGGCATTGATAATCAGCTTTTCCGCGTGTTCGGCTGCCACAAGAACTTTCGCGGTCCACCGGCCAATGCCACGGCGCCGATGTACTACGGCGCCGAGTGGAGCCAGGCGCGCCCCACGTTTCCCGCATGGTCGATCACGATCAGCGGCGACGATCTGAGCAGGGACGGGCCGGTGACGGTCAGCATCGATCGGTCAATCGATTCGGTCCTGCTGGACGCACAAGGAAATACCGAGTCGTTTACGACCTTCAGACGCGATCCCGACCCACGGTCCCGCAATGTATTTCAGGGACAACTCGAACACGGGGTCGTGACGCTCACGGACCACCACGATCTTCATCTGGTCGGCGATCCGATTCTGATGAACGATCTGGATCTATCGCACACCCATTTCCGAATGACCCTGGAGCCCAATGGCAACGCGGATGGGCTCATCGGCGGCTATCAACCCTGGATGGAGATTTTTCTACCGTTAGGCCAGGCGGGAATTGGTTTTGAGGAGTTTCAGGGCATCGATGTCCCCGGCCTTTATTATGCTCTGAGGCGTCTGGCCGATGCGGATCCCGATCCCAAGACGGGAGCGAACCGGCGGATATCGGTGGCGTGGCAATTTACTGCAGTGCCGGCCTTCGTGGTGCACGCGCAAAGTACCGCCCGGCCGTGATACGGACTGGGTTTATCGGAGTAGGTGGCATTGTCGCGATCACGGCATTCGGCACGCTCGGCTATGTGCTTCCCAGTCTGGCTGCATCCAGCGAAGCACCCGTCGCGACACCGCCAGGCATCACGCTGCAGGCGCTGGGAGCAGGTCAGAGTTCGGTAATGGCGTTCGCGCTCACCGAGGTGCCCCGCACGCAGATAGCGTTCGCCGATGCCAAGGGGATGACGCTTTATACCTACGACAAGGACTCCCCCGGCAAATCACGCTGCGCGGCAGCCTGCACAAAGTTTTGGCCTCCAGCGTTGGCGCCGCGCTCCGCAAGAGCAATGGGGGACTGGTCGCTATTCAAACGTGGCGATGGCACGCGGCAGTGGCAGTATCGCGGTAAACCTCTCTACACGTTCGTTCGAGATACCGACGTCGGTTCGGTATTTGGCGTCAGCCCAAATCGCCCGGCTGCGGCGCGAACTCGCGGGCCGGTAAAGCAGCCACAGTACCCAGGATGGGATTCGGCGCTGGTTTTCCCGCTGAGTGGCATTCCGATGCCCGCAAGCATCGCTATCCGGGAAGTGGGCGACGCAAACGGCCTGGCGTTCGTCGACCGGGACGGCATGACGATCTATGCTTTCAAGGGACGTGGAGGCGCGAAGGCGGCCATGAGGTTGGCAGACCAGACCCAGTGGAAGCCGCTGGTCGCTCCCGCTCTGGCGCATCCCATCGGTGAATGGTCGATCCTCACCAGACGTGACGGCATCCGGCAGTGGGCCTTCAGGGGCAAGCTACTGTTCACCTTCGCAGGCGACCAGACTTCCGGAGATGCCAATGGCATCGGTGTCAGCAAAGACTGGGCAGCCGCGCTGGCGGTTTCGTTTTACATGCCCCCGAAGGTGCGCCTCGAGCAGACCCTCGGCCGCGGCAAAGTGTTGGCTACCGGGGAGGGTTTGACCCTGTATCGCCGCGACGGCATCGCCATAGATTACGGCGGAGGTCAGAGCGCGCGGCATGGCGTGCCCATTCAGCCCGGCGTTGGCAGGAGCATCGGTGTCAGTCTCAAGGGCTGCGAGGGGGCATGTCTGAAAGCCTGGCATCCGTTCGTGGCTCCTGCGAATGCCCAGCCGGACGGCTTCTGGGATATCGCGATCCGGCCCGATGGCCTGCATCAGTGGGTTTATCAGGGCTACGCGCTGTACACATTTTCCGGCGACGCGAAGCCCGGCGATATGAACGGCAACGACATCTTCAATGCCGTGCTGAGCGACAATCCAAATCAGCTGAACGATGTGGGCACACCCATGACCGGTACCGCCAACCTGTATTGGACGATCGCCTACCCCTGACGACTACCTGCCCGGTTTCGCCCGGTTTTGGGGTACTATCCGCAAGGGGCGTTGTGATTCCGTTAGGGGCCTGCAGGTATTGGGGGACTCGTCGTTCTATAGCCCGCCCCACTCAGGATGAACTATGAAGAGAGGTCTAACTCTCGCTCTGCTCGCCGGTGTGTTCGCTCTGCCGGTCCTTGCGCAGTCCAACGCCACTACGGCGACGGATACCAGGGACCCTCCACACATCATAAGTCTGAGCCATTTCATTCATGCCGTGAACACGCTGGGACCCACCACATCGTTTTACCACGATCTATTTGGCCTCGAGATTCCGGCCGCGCGTCCTTTCGCCGGCGACGGGCCTGCCAAGCTCAACGACGTCGATGGCCTCACCTTGATCACTGCCTTCCCGATCATTGAGCCAGACAAAGTGCGCATGGAATTCACCGAGTTCCACAACGTGGCGCGCAAGGGCAAGCAGGCGCTACCAACCGACCCCGGCTCCTTCCAGCTTGTGCTTCACGTCCGCAATCTCGATTCCGTTATCGACGCCGCCAGGAAGCTGAGCGCTCCCATCGTCACTACAGGCGGAGTTCCGGTAAGAATCGATACGGCCAACGGTCCTCGCAGGGCCGTTGTTATTCGCGATCCAGACGGCTACATGGTGCGCGTTATTGAAGACACGCCTGAAGAGGCTACCACTCCGGGTCAACTACAGGCCGGCATAGCGCTGGATGTTGGCGTCACAAACCTGAAAGACACCACGAAGTGGTACCACGAAGATTTGGGGCTGACCGCTACCGGCGACACGAAATTCAAGAGCGACAAAGCCATGAGGGAACTCGTCGGCGCGCCCGCCAAGAGCGAATACCGGGAGGCGTCCGTTCAGCTCCCGATGAGCAATGCTCACCTGATTTTTTCGGAATGGAAAGGAATGCCACGCACGAAATTCCACGAACGCGTGCCCGATCCTGGTGCAGGCGGGTTCGTCGCGCGCGTCAGCGATCTCAATGGCATGGTGACGATGTTCCGCGCGCAGAACATCCATCTCGAATCGAAGGGTAACGCGCCAGTGTGGTTCGGCAAGACTGTCTACGATGTATTCATCGAAGATCCCAACGGCGTGAATCTCGAGCTATTCCAGAACATTCCGCTCGAACAGCAGAAGCAGGGCGAAAACGGCGGACATTAATGGAAAGCATCTGGATGCAGACCTACACGTGGTTCGGGCGATGTTGCTCACTCAAGCCGTGGGAGGATAGAGCGGTGAATATTTTGAAGCAGGTGGCCATGGCAATGGTGCTGGCGGTGGGCGCCATGGGCCTTGCCGAGGCTCATCATGCAGGTAACTCGCAGTTCGATGGGAACAGGGTTCTGCCATTCAAGGGTGTGCTGGAGAAGGTGTATTCAGGCAACCCGCACGGCTACCTATACTTCGTGCGCATGTTGCCCAATGATCAGCAGCAGCACTGGATCTTTGAGACCGACGCGATATTGGCCATGCATCGAGCCGGTTTGTCGGTGCGCAATGACCTGAAGGTCGGGGACTCCTTTTCGCTTGCCTACAATCCCGCCCTCGACGGGTCGAACGGCGGTAATCTGGTGGCGATACAGCTCATGAACGGGCGCGTCATTGCCTTCATGACGAAGAACAACGTGGAGACGGCCAAAAAACTGCTGCGCGAGAATCTCTTTAGTAACGGCACACAAAGCAGCCAAAGCCCGCATTAACGGCAAATACGCGAGGCCAAGGGCTCGCGGGGCTACAGCTTAGGAAACGCCACCTGTTTCCGTTGGGTAGTCGCGCTCGGCCACTTCTTCCTGCCATTGGGTTTTCCCGACAGAGATGGCCACATGCACCATGTAGCTGCTGGCAGTGCCGCCATGCCAATGACGCTCTCCGGGCCCGATCCAGACGATGTCTCCCTGGCGAATCGGCTGCGGACCGCTACCCGCCACACATATCCACCCCTGTCCGGCCGTGACATGCAGCACCTGACCCCGCTCATGTGAATGCCAGTAGGTGCGTGCACATGGCGCAAAAAACACCGTGTTGATCGTGACGCCGTCGGTCGTGGGCATGACCGGGTCTGCCCATACCGCGCCGGTGAACGTGTCGGTCCGCAGCTGCGATTGCCCACGGTCGGCTCTGCCATGGAAAACCTTCATGCTTTTTTTCCTGCGGTGATTGGAGAATCATAAAGGCGTACGCCCCCCGAGACGTCGCCGATGGCATCTACCACGCGGTTACTGATTTCATCGCCGTAGCCCAAGGCCGAGCCCAGACCGAAGGTCGCCAGCGGTCCTGCGGTGTTCAAGGACACGACGCCCAGCTCACGCACGTGCTCGGCATACAGCAGAATGTCCTTGGTCATCAGCCGGCCGGTGAGGCCGCCCTCCAGGTAGTCGCCATTGATGATGTGCGGAAAGCGATTCAGCGTCGCAAAGTTGACGCCGCTACTGCTATTGATGACCTCGAGGAGTCGCTTCAGATCCAAGCCGGCCTTTCGGCCAGCTACCATCACTTCGGCACTGGCGGCCAAGCTGACGGCGTTCAAAAAGTTGTTAAGCAGTTTAGTCGTGTGGCCAGCGCCACTCGGACCCATGTGGATGATCTTTGCGCTGAGGGGGGCGAGCGCCCATCCCGCGGCGTGAAGCGCATCGGCGCTGCCCCCCACCATCAGGGTCAGGGTGCCCTTTTCAGCGGCAGCCGCACCCCCGGAGATGCCCGCGTCCAGATATTCGACCCCGCGATCCGCGTAGGCGTGCGCCAGCCGCACGGTCGAGCTGGGAGCTGCGGTACTCAGATCGATAATGGTCTGGCCGCGGCGCGAGCTGGCCAGAAGTCCGTCGCTTCCCTCCGTGACAGCCTCGATCACGGCCGTATCCGGTAGCGAAAGCATCAATATGTCAGCAAAAGCGGTTAACTCGGCAAGCGATGCGGCCACTCGTGCCCCCGCTGCGCTCACCCGCTCCGCCACGGCATCCATACCCATGACTGCGACGCCCGCGGCGATGAGTCGGCGGGTCATGCGGCTGCCCATGTTACCCACGCCAATCATACCGATCCGATCCGTGCGCATCTCAGAGTTCCACGTCGCGTGTTTCTGGGCCGAGCAGGGCGCCTACCGTTCCAAGCAGTCCGCCAACGCAAAGCAAAATTGCTGGAGCGATGCGAGAGGGCACCAGCGCCCCGAGCCAGTTGAGGTAAAAGGCATAAAACGAGGGCAAAATTATCGAGGCGCTGAATCCCAAGCCGAAGCCGGTTGCCCGCATCGTGGTTACGAAGCGCTCGTTGATATAGGGAGCAATGACACCCCAGGGAGAGGTCACCAGCATTGCCAGGACAGTGACCAGCAAAGCAATCATCCAAAGCGGTCGGCCGCCGCGCGCCGACAACACGTACAGCAGCGCTGCACCGACGGTTGCGATCAGCGGACCGGCAATCAGAAAGAAAGTTCGGCGACCGATGCGCTGGCCGAGCATGCCGGCGCCAATGTAGCTGAAGAAAAGCAAGACGTAGGTGTACAGCAGCGTGGAGGTGACTTCTCGCCCTGATAGGTGCAGCGTGTCACGCAGCAAGCCGGTCGGTATGAACAACGTGATGATGTTCTGCGTCAGCCAGAACCCGGTCATGAGCAGTAGCACCTGCAAAAGCGGGCCTGCTCCCTTACCGCGCAGCAGCCCGCGTAGCGGTGAGGAACTCGGCTGAGCCGCTGCCTGTAGCCGCCACAGTTCGGATTCGGCCACCTGACGGCGATAATAGAGCGCCAGCACACCTGCGAGCAGCGCTCCCACGATGAATGGAATGCGCCAACCCCAGCGCGCATAGGCCGACTGGATGCCGCCTTGGCCAAACAGCGCGAACATCAGCATCGCCAGCAGATTAATCGCCACGTACGCGGCACAGAAGCCCGAAAGCACCAGCCCGCCGACGAATCCGCGGCGGTCCTTGCGGGCATATTCCATCGCGAGCGGCATCGCGCCCGTGTAGCCGCCGCCGAGGAAGATGCCGTCAACGAAGCGCAGCAGCACCAGCAGCCAGTAGGAGGCGATCCCGAGCGTGGCGTGGCCCGGCAGCAATGCAATCAGGAGCGTGACCACACCAAAGCCGGAAACAGAATAAATCGAGGCACTGCGGCGCCCCAGCCGGTCTGCCAGCAGGCCGAACAGCAGAGCTCCCACGGGTCTTCCCAACAATGTCGTGACGAATACCAGAGATGTCAGTATCGCCGCGTTGGCCGCCGTGAGCCGTGCAGGCTGAAAATAGCCGAGCACCGGCGCTAGCACGATCACCGGCAGGTAGATATCGAACATGTCGATGAACTCGGACCAGAAGGCAGCCTGAATGGCACGGCGCCGGCGCACCGCGAGTTCGCTTGTCGGTACGCCAGCTGCCTGCTGCTGTGCGATCAGGCTGTCCATGGGTTGGGCCAGAGGATTCAGCCCGCCGCGGCTTCCGCTTCGTGGGCGCGGATGGCCTCGCTGGCCACGCGGAAAGCCGCCAGTGCGAGTGGTACCCCGCAGTACACTGCTGCCTGCATCAGTACTGAACGAATCTCATCGCGTGTCACGCCGTTGCGCAGTGCGCCGCGCACGTGGGAGGCGAGTTCGTGGTGCTGGCTCATCGCCGTCAGCATCCCAAGATTGATCAGGCTGCGCGTCTTGAAGGGCAAGATGGGATCCGACCAGATCTCTCCCCAGCAATACTCGGTGACCAGATGCTGAATGGGGAGATTGAAGTCATCAGCCTGCGCCATGGAGCGCTCCACGTGGGCGGCGCCGAGCACCTTACGGCGGTTTTCCAACCCGCGGGCGAGCCGATCATTGTCTGCCATCACCGTCCTCCTGGCCGTAGCCGACCATTGCTTTGGTTTCGAGATATTCACGTAGTCCGGCTTCGCCCCATTCGCGGCCATTGCCGGAGCGTTTAAAGCCGCCAAAGGGTGCCTGGTAGTCCGGCGGAGGATAATTGATGTGCACTGTACCGGCGCGCAGTGCCCGTGCCAATGCGCGGGCGCGGCCGCCGTCGCGGGACTGAACATAGGCGGCGAGCCCGTAATCGGTATCGTTGGCAATCTGCACTGCCTCAGCTTCGCTGTCGTAAGGCATGATAGAGAGCACCGGTCCAAAGATCTCCTCTCGGGCAATCCTCATGCGAGGAGTAACTTCGCTGAACACTGTGGGCTGTACGTAGTAGCCGCGAGGAAGGTCTGGTGGCCTCTCGGGGCCGCCGGTAAGTAGCTTCGCGCCTTCCTCAAGCCCGCTGGCAATCAACGTCTGCACTCGCTCCAATTGCGCTCGGTTGACCAAAGGTCCGAGTTGCGTCGCGGGATCGCTCGGATACCCGACGCGATAGGTGAGTGCTGCCCGGCGTGCGATTTCCTCGGCGCTGCCCAGTAATGCGCGGGGCACCAGCAAGCGAGTCGGAATCGAGCAGGATTGGCCGGAATTGGTAAAGCAGGCCGCCACGCCGCGGGCAACCGCGGGCTCGAGATCCACATCATCCAGCAGGATGTTCGGGGATTTACCACCGAGCTCCTGAGCAACGCGTTTGACGCCTTCGGCTGCGGCTCGGGCGACCAGGATGCCGGCACGCGTCGAGCCGGTGAAGGACACCATATCGATCTCAGGATGAGCGGCAATAGCCGCACCGACCCCCGGGCCGTCGCCGTTAACTAAATTTACGACACCGGGCGGCACCCCCGCCTCCTGCAACACCTGCATGAGTAACAAACCGCTGAGGGGCGCGTACTCGCTAGGCTTTACGATCATCGTGCAGCCGGCGGCGAGCGCCGGGGCGATCTTCACCATGAGTTGATTGATGGGCCAATTCCATGGAGTGATTAGCCCGCAGACGCCGACGGATTCGAGTCGCAGTCGCGTGCTCCCATGCTGCGTTTCGAAATCAAAGCGCTCGAGCACGGCGATGAGCGCGTTCAAATGAGCGGGTCCGCGCGCGGCCTGCGCGCTGCGGGCAAAGCTGATGGGCGCACCCATCTCCAGACTGATGGCCTGGGCAAACTCGTCTTGATGTTGCTCGTACGCTCTTAGGATGCGCCCTAGCAGCTTCAGCCGCTCGGCTGGGGTCGTCCGGGAGTATGTGACCCATGCATCTCGCGCTGACTCGGCGGCGCGATCGACATCAAGAGCGCCGCCCATTGCGAGACGCCCGTAGATCTCCTCCGTGGCCGGATTGATGAGTTTGAACCAAGCAGGGGAGGCGGGTGCCACCCAAGCCCCACCAATGTAGAAGTGGCCGGTGTGCCTAAGCAGCTCCGCGGGCGGCGCAAACGATGCCGATTCGTTCACCCGACACCTACTCGATCGCGCCGGGTGGCTGGGCGAGCAGTCGGTACATTTCGGTGTGATCAGTTTTTGCGGTCGCCTGCAGGGCCGTCTCGTCCCAGATGCGCACGCAGGTCGCGCCGAGCGGCATGGTATAGCCGACGTTGCTCGAAAGCTGCTGCGCGATCCGCAGATCCTTGGCCATGAGAGCCAGCGCGAACCCGGAGGAAAAGCTCCCGCTGAGCATGAATTGGCGCACCTTATTCTCGGAGGTATTGGTCCGTCCCGTTGACGCGTTGAGCACTTCGGTCATTACGGTAGGCTCGATGCCGAAGCGCTCGGCAATGTGCAGGGCCTCCACGGTTGCGAGCAGACCGGCGGCAGAAACGTAGTTGTTGAGCGCCTTTGCAGCATGGCCGCAGCCGGCGCTGCCGATGTGGAGCACACTTCGACCCATGGCTTCCAGGAGCGGGCGATGCGTCTGGAGCACTTCGAGTTCGCCACCGACCAGGATGGCAAGCGAACCGTCTGTTGCGCGATGGACGCCGCCGGATACAGGTGCGTCCAGGTAATGCAGCCCGAGTCCTGCAAGGCGCTCGGCGAGGCGTCGCGAGCGCACCGGATCCGACGAGCTCATGTCGATTACGCAGCTGCCACGCGACAGACGATTGGCCCAACCCGACACGCCATCAGCGTGCTCGCCAAGAAGTACCGTCTCGACGGCATTGGAGTCCGGCAGCATAGTCAAAAGCGCGTCAATGCCGGTCGCATGCTCTGATCGTAAAGGCACGGGGAGGGGCCCAGCCAGGCCTTCGGTGCTCAACTCGCGCACCCGGTCCTTATCCAGATCATCGAGGAACAGTTCGAAACCTCGGCGGCGAAGACAGCGCGCCATCGGCGCACCCATCATGCCAAGGCCAATAAATGCGATACGCATGGGAAGGGACCCTTTAGTCAGTGGGGATATCCAGCCGTACGATCCATTCAGCGGTGTCGCGCTCGTAGGGCGCATGACGCTGCAGAACAGCCGGATCATGTCCGGGAATCACACGAGACTCGGAACTGGCCAGGCGTAGCGCCCTTGCATAGCCCTCCAGCATGTCACCGACGTTGTAGACCACCGGGAACGGCCGGCCTTGTTGCAGGTTCGCATAGAAATGCGATGCGTCGGATGCCAACACCAGCCAGCCGATCGCAGTGTGAACCCGCACGATTTGCAGCCCCGCGGTATGGCCGCCAACCCAGTGGACGCTGAGGCCAGGGGCCAGTTCTGTATCGCCATCGTGAAAGCGGACGCGCCCGTCGAATACTTTGCCGACCATGGCCTGCACGTCGTTGGTTTCGAAGGGATGGCGCAGCGCCGCGTGGGTCATACAACGCCCAGTGCAGAAGGCCATCTCTCGATCCTGGAGGTGGTAGCAGGCGCGGGGGAAGAGGTCGCGGTTGCCGGCATGGTCGTAATGCATATGGGTGATGATTACGTCCTGGACCGCGTCGCATTGAATGCCCAAGCGCTGTAATCCCTGTTCAACCGGGTGCGTGATGGCGCGGCCACGCTGCCGTGCCATGGCACCATCAAAGCCTGTGTCGACGAGGAAGACGCGCGTCGCGCTTTGGATCACCCAAACGAAATAGTCGAGCGGCATAGGGCCGTTATGCGGGTCGCCGCCAAGAAAGTTCTCGCTGGCGAGTCGCTCGTGGCGCGCATATTTGATCGCGAAGACCCGGTACGTATCGGTTGGCATCACTTAGGCTCAGGACGAGGGATCAGGCACTCGCCGGTGGATCATATAGGTGCCCATTGTCGCACGGGACGGAATGGGATCGGCGATACGCGGATCCGCGCTATTCCTTGACCGTCGCGGGGGGGGGGCGCCGCGTGGAATTTTGGAATGTCCTGCTCACAGGGGGCGCCGTTGCCTGCGGGATTTTTGCGTGGCCAGTGCTGCCACCAGGTAATTGAAATCAAAGACTCGAGATGCCCACGGGGGCGCTCAGGGTGCCCAGGTTGGAGTCCCGGTTAGTCTTTAGTTTTACGATCAATGACTTAATAGGCATAAATCCAGCAATCATTGCGGCGACTCATCTTGCCGGCGGCAGGAAAGCTTGTGTTACGGCCTTGAAGGCTTCGAGGGCTTCGCAACGAGCGCAATGGCGCGCAAGCTGCGGCCAGCGCGCAGCATCGAAGCATTCGGGGTGCGCTTCCCGAAGCAGCCGCAAGGCGCAGGCGACAGCAGTGATGTCGGCGTGCCCGATCCGCTCACCCCACCACATCGCCCCCCGACTCGATCGACGATCCGCCTCGAGCGCCTGAAGCACGGCCTCGATCTGCATGCGACAGCGATTTACCCAGACGGACGAGGATTGCCCGTGGAGCGCGCGCTCGTAAACCAAGATCACCGCCTTATCGGCGAGACCGGTAGCCAAAGCGCAAATTTTCAGCGCGTGACGGCGCGCCGATCCCTCACGGGCGATGAGCGCCTGTTCCGGTCCGGCTAGTTCGTCAAGATAATCCAAAATCGCGGCACTCTCGATGAGCGGCTCGCCGTCATCAGGCACCAGCACTGGCACACGCCGCAGTGGATTGAAGGGAGCGAGGACCAGCGCGACGGCGACGCGCCTGACGAAAGGCGAATCATACTGACCGATCAGGATCAGACGTTTGGACCTCCCTTAGAGCCCATCAAGTGTAGCGTAGCAGTCAGAGATCACCACAGACATTTGATAAGAGACCGTCACGCGGCTTCAGCTGCGTATCATTGGCGAATAGGTTGGGCTGACTGAGGTATTCCCAATGAGCATTGCGTTACACGGCAGCTGTCTTTGCGGCAAGGTCGCTTACGAGATACGGCCGCCGTTCTCAAAGTTCGCACATTGCCACTGCGAACGCTGCCGCAAGTCAACTGGCGCGGCTCACGCCTCGAACATCTACCTGGCACCGCCGCAGCTTACGTGGCTTAACGGCGGCGACAATATTGGACACTTCGATGTACCAACGGCAGGCAGTTTCAGTCGATGGTTTTGCACTCATTGCGGCAGCCCGGTACCCCGACTGTCTCGCAGCGGTAAAACAGTTGTTGTCCCTGCTGGATCTCTGGACGAACATCCAGAGGAGAAGCCAAGGGCGCGAATCTTTTGCGGTTCGGAAGCCCCTTGGGTATGCGGCGGTGATGGCCTGGAGCGACATGAAGAATATCCAGAGTGGTGGTAGCTGGCTCTGGAACCGCCAGGTGCGCTGATCGGCAACCCCGGTGCGTGCCCTGTACATCGGCACGCTCATGGACGGCGGCGAGCGCTCGGCAAGCCAGCTGGCCGCCCTGGCGCGCGCGACGTCCCAGTCGGCGAGTGCGCATCTGTCGAGCCTGGTCGCTGGGGGACTCTTGACGGTGCGCCCTCAGGGCCGCCACCGCTTCTACCGGCTGCGCAACGAGCAGGTCGCCGCGGCAATCGAGGTCTTGTCGCTGAGGGCTGCTGAAACGGCGCCGCAGCCGCGTTTGATCAGGAAGGAAATCGGTCGAATGCCGGAACCTTCTCCAGGGAATTATCCCAACCGGCTCTGCTGCCCACAAAGATATGAGCGTTCGGGCTAACAAAAACCTCGCTGTTCAGGCTGCCCGCCGGTACCACGAGCAATTCCTCGTTCATCTGCTTCATGGGAAGCGCTGATCCGCATGTGCTGCAGAAGCATTTGGTGTGTCGAGTCGCAGGCAGCGTGAACTCGCGCACGCTGCCTTCGCCTGAAAGCCAGACTAGCTTGGCATTCGACGAGAATAGATTGGCCGCGTGAGCGGAACCGGTATCTTTGCGGCAATACTCGCAATGGCAGAGATAGAAACGCTCGAATTCACCTGCTATTTCGAAGCGGACTTCGCCGCATAGGCAAGAACCCGTGTACCTGTTGCTCATATCAGAACTTCCGATTTGGTCCTATGGGCAATGGCCCGACGTGGAGATTACCGTGACGACGGGCCAATTTTTTCGTGACGCCTTCTGCATTGTCCGCTAAAAAAGAGGCGGAGTCGGACCGAGCCGATACGGCAATGAGTGGTCGAAGCGCTTTAACATCGCATCGAGGGATGAAATCTATGCAAAACCGTGAACTTGGCCGCAGTGGCCTCAAAGTCTCGGCCATCGGGTTTGGCTGCATGGGCATCAGCTTCAGCTATGCCACTCAGCTCTCCAAGAAGGACGGCATCGCGCTGATCCGAGCCGCGGTGGAGCGCGGTGTAACTTTCTTCGATACCGCCGAGGTCTATGGCCCCTTCGCGAACGAAGAGGTGGTCGGCGAGGCGCTTCGGCCTGTTCGCGAGCGGGTCATTATCGCCACCAAGTTCGGCTTCGACATTGACCCGACCACCGGTCAGAACCAAGGCCTCAGCAGCCGGCCCGATGGCATCCGCCGTGCGGTCGAGGGCTCCCTGAAGCGCCTCGGCATCGAGACCATCGATCTTCTCTACCAGCACCGCGTCGATCCGAATGTGCCCATCGAGGACGTCGCCGGCACCGTCAAGGAGCTGATCGCGGCGGGCAAGGTCAGACACTTCGGTATGTCGGAGCCGGGCGTCCGGACGCTGCACCGTGCTCACGCCGTGCAGGCTGTGACCGCGCTCCAGAACGAGTATTCGCTATGGTGGCGGGCGCCGGAGACAAACGGCATTCTCCAGGCCTGCGATGAACTCGGGATTGGCTTCGTGCCCTATAGCCCGCTCGGGAAGGGATTTCTGACCGGCGCAATGAGCACGGCCACGAGGTTGCCAGAGAATGATTTCCGCAGCTCCGTCCCGCGTTTCTCCCCGGAAGCGATGCGCAAGAACCAGGCCTTCGTGGACCTATTGCGGCGGGTCGCCGCGACGAAGGGGGCGACGCCGGCGCAAATCGCGCTTGCCTGGCTGCTCGCGCAGCGGACGTATATCGTGCCGATCCCCGGGACGACCAAGCTTCATCGGCTCGAGGAAAATATCGGCGCTGCGCAAGTCGAGTTGACTGAGGACGAGCTACGCGCGATCGACGATGCCACCTCTAACATCCAGGCCGAGGGTGAACGCTACGCGCCGCAGCATCTGGCCATGGTCGGCCGCGAGGCGCCGCCGGCCCCGAGGGCTGAGCCGTGAACCCGATCTCCGCGTCGCGGCGCCAATTGCCCGTGGGCAGGTAGCCAAATTCGTCGAGCACTGTCGCGGCACCCCCGAGTTTCATCCGCTCCGCGTCGCGGCCACCGGCGGGACGTGGGAGGCACGCAGGGCGGGGCCCAGGACCGCGATCTGCCCGAGACACCACAATAGGACTGCGCCGATTGGCAAATAGAAGAACGGCAGACGCCGCAGTTCGTAGAACCGCATAAGCAGTGTATTTATCGCGAATGCCAGCACGACGCCGAGAGCGATGCCAAAGCTGACAATCAAAAAATTCTCGGATTGGAAGTAGCGGAGGATGTCACCGCGTGTCGCGCCCAGGGCGCGGCGGATGCCGATCTGTGTCCGACGCTGTATCACCCAGAAATTGGCAAGGCCGGTGATACCCAGCGCGGCGACGAACAGCAGACCGGCCGCGGAAGCGATGAGGAGGCCGATCATGGTACGGTCGCTCTCGAAGTAGCGCGCCCGCAGCTGCTCGAAAGTCTCCGCGCCGCGCAACACCCGATTTTCATCGAGTTGATACAAAACATCCTTGGCTTGCTTCAGCACGCGCTCGCGCTCCTGCGGCGACGTACGCAGCACATAGGTGACATCGCGTGTGTCAGGCAACATCGGAAATATCGCGCTGTAATCGTTGTCGTTCCCCGTACCAATGTCCGGCCGCAAAAGATGATCGACTATGCCCACGATCCGCATCGGATTTGGATAGGAATAGATCGTCCGGCCCAAAGCGCTCTTGCCTGGAAACAGGCGTTCGGCCAGTGCCTCGGTGATAATGGCGGCCGACACGTGCTCGAGGCCGTCAAAGCCATGCGCGCTATCCAGCGGAATGTATTCGTCTGGATGGAAATTCCGCCCCGCGACGATATGTATTCCTAGCGTCCGCAATTCGCCCGGTGTGCCGTTCAACGCACTCGCACTTGCACTCATACCGCCGCGTCCATCGGGAGTCGTCATGATGCCGTTGGTCCAGTTATTCCCATTGAACGGCAACGCGTCCACTGCCGCAGCCGCCTTGACGCCCGGAATCAGGCCTAATGCAGCCAAATCGGTCTTGTGTTGGGCTATTGGATTGGCCGTAAGGCTCAGGTCGATGCTCTGTACGAGCACCAAATTGCTTTCGGCCACGCCGCTTGGCAGGCTCATGAGCGCGCCACGTTGCTGGATCATGAGGGCAACATTGCAGACGATCCCGCAGGTGAGGGCGACCAGCAGTGCCAGCAAGACCACTATCAACTTGTGACGCTGCCACGCCGCAAGGATTGGGACAAATTCCATCATCGACGTGCGTTCACTGCATCCGAAGATACAACGCGGGAGGCACTTGGCACGCCCGCCAGGCGGGCAGCATTCCTGCCAGTACGCAGGCAATGATCGCCAGAACCACCGTACTGACCAGCATCAACGGATGCATGTGAGCGAGTTGGGCATAGCCATCCGGGCGCTCACGGATGCTCCACAACCCGAATTGCGCGATTAGAAGTCCCAGCAGCCCGCCAGCGGAACCGATGACCGCGGACTCGACGCCAAACTGAATGAAGATGTCGCGCCTGCGTGCTCCAAGCGTGCGACGCACACTGATTTCGCCGCTTCGGCGCATGAATTTGGCCAGGAGCAGCGCCACTACGCTCAGGATGGATACAAAGAGGAACCCGATCGCCAGCCACATCTGCATTGACAAGTTGGCAGGAATTACTTGCCAGCGCGTCAACCATGGCGTAAGTCCAATCAGATGCGGCGGTGATTTCTTGCGCGTAAACCGTCCGCCAGCCTGCTGGTCGTGCCAATAATTGCTGAGGTATTGTTGATAAAGGGCCACTTCGTCCGGGCTGTCCAGTTCCACCCAGTATTGGAGCCAAGTGCATTTGTCGCTGGTCCGAGTGTCACCGCCGTTGGACCAGCAAGACAGTTGACCCTCGAACGAAAACTTCAACTCCAACGCTGTCTGTATCGGCAGAAATAACTGGTCCGGGTTACCGAATGTCCGATAACCGGGCTGGCCGTAAAACCGTGGCTGTGGGTGCCAGTCATTCAGCACTCCGATGACACGGAAATCCGTGTTGTCCAAGCGTACCGTTCGGCCAATCCCGCTAGCATCGCCAAACAACGTTTGATTGAGTTGTGAAGTCAACACGACTACCCGTGCGTGTCTCTGATCCTGCTGGGCCGTCCAGCCGCTACCGGCGCGGAACGGCGATTGGAACATTGCAAAGAATTCGGAGGTGACAAATTCCCCTCTCTCAAAAAGCGTGTGCGAGTCAGCTTGTGCCGGGTGTACTGCCACTGCGCCACCCTGCATGGCGGCCTGTCGAACGGCATGATGTTCGTGCAGGAGATTCATGGCATCCGGCCAGGTGAAGCCATTCGGTGTTTCGGTTCGGCGGTCGCTGGGCGACAGGCCGTGCCCCAGGGGCCTGGGATCCAGCATCGGCACGAAGAGTTTTGAGCTCCGGGCCGGCAAAGGATCGCCCGACATTACGTGCAGTACCGTGATCATGGTCATGCTGGCGCCGATGCCAAGCCCGATCGCCAGCACCATCAGAGAGGTGAGAATCGAAGTGCGCCTCAGGCTGCGCAGGGCGACTTCGACGTAGTATCCCAGCATATATCCGCTATCCTGCTGTCACCAATGCCGCGTCACTCCGTTGAAGCAAGGAAGATGCCAGGGCCCCGTATGAGTGTCCGACTAAGCATTTGAGGGTGTTGCATGTCGACCGAAGCAGGCATCAGTGTGTCCGTGGACGTTTCGCCGGACACCATCGGCGGACAGCGATTTACGGGCGCTGCGGCGCGTTGGCTTGCCGTGGCCGGTCGAAGAACTCGGCAGCAAGCGAATCACGATCCGGCGTCAGGACATAGGCGTCCTACCTCATGGCGGGATCACAGATATCTTTTGCGACCCAAATATTGTCGGCGGTGCGGCAGTCGCTGTCATCGCTCAGCCAAACCACCAACGATTAGCTGCCAGCAAATGGCTGGTGCAAGTTCACGGGTTTACAGCGCCCGCGCCTGACACGTCTCTGGGGTGGGCGTGGTCCTCTTTCGAGTTTGAGGCGTGATTGAAGGCGTGAGTCTCGATGAACGCCTGCAGCTGGGCGCGACTGAGGCTGCCGACATGCTGGGCTACGGGCTGTCCGTCTCTGAACAGCATCAGGGTGGGGATGCTGCGCACGTGATAGCGAGTCGCCGTCCCGGGGTTCTCGTCCACGTTCAGCTTCGCGACGGTGAGTCGCCCCGCGTGTTCGGTTGCGGATTCTTCGAGGATGGGGGCGATCATCCGGCACGGGGGGCACCACTCGGCCCAGTAATCCACCAGCACGGGCTGCGAAGACTGTAGGACCTCGGGTTGGAAGTCCTGGTCGGTGACGGTCTTGGTTGCCTGGCTCATGGCGCGCTCCGAGTAGGTGAGTTGCCTTCCACTGACTGTATTATCCCGATAGGTGGGAATAAATGGGCAGCCATGAATTCATTATTCCTGTATAAGGATAATTGTCATGGACAAGCTTCAGGCGATGGCGCTGTTCGTCCGGTCCGTGGACCACCGCGGCATTGCACGCGCAGCGGAGACTCTGGGGATCCCCAGAGCGACGGCCACAACGTTGATTCAGAGGCTCGAGGCCTCCCTTGGCGTAAAGCTCCTGAACCGTACCACCCGGCGCCTTGGTGTCACCCCGGATGGCGCCGCTTACTACGAGCGCGCGGTCGCGATTCTGGCCGACGTGCTGGATGCGGAGGAGGCATTGTCACAACGCTCCGTCAGCCCGCGCGGACGGATGCGCGTGGATGCGCCGACGTTGATCGCCCGCTCCGTGATCGTGCCAGCGCTGCCGAGTTTCTTCGCCAGCTATCCTGAGATCGAACTTGCCCTGGCCTGCAATGAGCGCCACTTCGATCTGGTGGCCGAGGGCATCGACTGCGCGCTGTGGATCGGCGAGATCGGCGATACGGCCCTGGTGGCGCGTCGTGTGGGGTTCGTTTACTTCGCCACCTGCGCCGCACCGGCCTACATCGCGGCGCACGGCCGGCCGGCGCATCCGCGCGAGCTCGCGCAGCACCGCTGCGTCAATCACTTCTCCCCGCGCACGGGCGAGAGCGTTGAATGGGTGTTCTCGAGGGGTAACGAGCGCGTGCAGGCACTGTTCCCCGGATACCTGGCTCTCGAGGACGAGAACAGCTACGTGAGCGCCGCCGAAGCTGGACTTGGCATCGCCCAGATCCCGGCGTTCGCAGTGAAGGAGGCGACGGAGCGTGGAACCCTCGACCTGGTGCTCGCAGACTGGTTGCCAGAACCCATGCCGCTGCAGGTGGTCTATCCACAGAACCGCCATCTCTCGCGCAAAGTGCGGGTCTTCGTTGACTGGCTGGCGGCGCTAATCTCCGAACACGATGGAATCCAGCTGCGCTCTACGCTGCCACACTCGACGTTATTGCAGGGAAGGAAAGCATAAATTGCTGACGAGTCTATCGGAGATGCGCCGGGCCGAGCGGGACGCAAATCGCAGGGCTGGAGCCGCCCGGCAAGCTGCCGCCAGTCGTATAGCAATCTACATGAGCCTCCTTGAGGCCCTCGAGACATCGATCTGCGAAGGCTGAATCATCCGTCTCGTAAATTAGCACGATGCCTTCCGACTGCTGTGAGCTTTCCGGGCACTACAGTCACCTCTTCGGTTTGGCTACAGTGCCTCGAGCCGGTCGACGAACGGCTCGCAGTTTTCCGCTGCTTGCGCCACCGCAGAAGAACGTGTCGCTGCCGTTCGACTCGAGGCCCGATACAGCGATACCGGCCGGCAAGTCGAGCTGTTCCAGGATCTCGCCGCTCGCCGGATCGATTCGGCGCAGTTCGCTCTTTTCCGCCTCCATGGTGGCATGCCAGAGCTCGCCTTCGACCCAGGTGATGCCTGTCACAAAGCGGTTCGACTCAAGGGTGCGAAGTATTGCCCCGGTGTGTGGATCGATCTGATGAATCCTGCGGTTGCGATACTGCCCGACCCACAGGCTGCCTTCCGCCCACGCCATTCCGGAAGCACCCCCCTCGGGCGTCGGGACGGTTGTGATGACATGGCCGTTCGTCGGATCGATCTTCTGAATGCGATCTCCGGCGATCTGGTACAGGTGCGTGCCGTCGAACGCGGTCCCCGCATGCGCAGGGACATCGAGCGATCGCACCGTTGCCCCGCTCGCCGGATTGACCGCCTTCAGTGTGTCGCCGGCAGCGATCCAGATATTCCTGCCGTCATAGCTCACCCCATTCACGTGAGTGACATCCGGGAACGGGCCGAATTCGCGCAGAATCGTCGCCGCTGTGCCTTTCATAGGTTGATCCTCGGTGTGGCCACTTGCCAGGTGCTTTCATCTTAGCCACCCGGCAGCGTTGCGGGGAGCAACAAGGCTATCGGGAAACCCGGCACGGGCGCCGTCATCCAGCGCCGAGCACGGCCACGCCCGATCGTCAGCAATTTGCCCGCCGTCGTGAGGTCGACGAGCGCGCGCTGCACGGTGCGCGCACTGACCCCGAGCGACAGCGACAGCGCCGAACTCGACCAGCTCTCACCATCCCCCAACAGGGCGAGCACCATCGCGTGCGCCTCATCCGTCGGCGGCGCGAGCACAACAACATCGCCGGCGCGGCGCGGTACGATCCTGAAGCCGGCCTGGGTAGCTTCGACGCTGGCGGCTGCGCGAAGCACCACGCGCAGGCGACCCATCTCGACGCGTAGCCGCGCGCGGTGCGACGCATCGGCGTGTTTGACGCGGAAAGCGCGCGCGAGCAGTGCAGTTCGTGCGACATCGTCGGGCCACGCTTCGGCAAGTGCGCGCGCGAGGACGAATAGGATTGGGCGAGTTTCCAGTGAGATCACGCTGCCGGAGTGGCTGACGACATGGCGACAAGCATCGACGACCAACGTTTTTGACGTCAGCAGTTTTTCGACGTCGGCGAGTCGCAGAGCTCGTTCCTTGCCGCCGGCGATCAGCCGCGCCGCGGGCGTATCCAGGGGGAGAGTCGCGGCCTGTACCTCGGCCAGAATTGAGGGAATACCGGCCTGCCGCGCAGCGACTTCGGCGCGCGCAAGCGCTGCGCGCGCCGCCTCGATCCGCAGGCGCCGCATTGCGACGCCCGCAACAACCAGCTCGAGGCCCGCTCGTGATGCGGGCGGCAGTGGCGCAGGGTCAAACCCCGCGAGCGCGCTCTCAACTTGGTCGAGGCGGCCGACCAAGAGAAGAGAGCGAGCTTTCAGATAGCACGCATGAGCCGCATTGACGTGGTCACCATGCCTGGCGAGCGCATCTGCCGCCGTATCGAGCGCTTTCACCGACCAGTTGAGGTCGCGCGAGACGAGCGCAATTTCGGCCTGGGCGAGCGTGCAGCGTGCACGCGCAATGTCCTGCCGCGAGCCAAAGGCGCGTGCCGCGCGCCGCAGCAGCAGCTGGGCACGGTTTAAATCGCCGAGCTGCGCCATCGCGATCCCGCGCAGCGCCAGCGCCTGCGGGTCGTCGCGCCACGCGATGTAGTTCAGCGCGCCGAGTGCGTCACCCGAGGCCAGCAAGCGCGCTGCGGCGTTGATCAGCGAGTCCATCGAAATGCCGACACACTTGTCACTCCCGCCCATCTGCTGGCCGGTTCTAATCTATCTCCGGCGATCAACGCTCGGCAAGCGCCAGATAATGAAAGGAGAGACACGATGACGACTCAATTGACGGTTTCACGCGATGTGTGGCTTGAGGCGCGGCTGGATCTACTCGCAGCCGAGAAAGACCTGACCCGGCGCAGTGATCAGGTCGCACAGCTGCGGCGGCGGTTACCTAGGGTCAAGCTCGATAAGCCCTATATCTTCGACGGCCTAAGCGGCCCAGTTGCGCTCACCGAACTGTTTGGGGGGCGCCAGCAGCTTTTAGTGCAGCATTTCATGCTCGCTCCGGGCTGGGAGCAGGGCTGCCCGAGCTGTTCCTACATGGCGGACCATGCTGACGGCATGACGGTTCACCTCGCACAGCGCGACGTGACATTCGTCGCCATATCCCGCGCCCCACTTGCCGAAATCGAACGCTTCCGTCAGCGGATGGGATGGCGGTTCAAGTGGGTATCTTCGTACGGCACCGATTTCAACTATGACTTCGGAGTCAGCTTCAAGCCGGAAGACGTGGCCAAGGGCAAGATCAATTACAACTACGGCAATTGGCCGCTAATTGGCGAGGAGTGGCCCGGCGTCAGCGTATTCTACAAAGACGATGCAGGCGCCGTCTTCCACACGTATTCGACCTACGGGCGCGGTGTGGAGGTAATGATGGGAGCGTACCGGATGCTCGACCTCACGCCTAAGGGGCGCGGGGAGCGGGACGACACTGTTTACAAGATGGAATGGGTGCGTCATCACGACCGCTACCAACCTGCAACGGCCGAAGAGGCAGCGTCGGCCGACGCTGCCTGCTGTAAGACGCACGCCTAAGGGGGCTGCCATGAGCACAACTCACATCGTTAGAGAGGCGCCGATTGGCGAAGAGGCGGGGAGCGGCGGCAGCGTCGCTCCCCCTGTGGGTAGGTGGCTCGCACTGGCCGCCACGCCGACATTCGCCATCATGGCGTTGTGGACGGCCCTTTCTGGTGCTCAGCCAGACATGCCTGGCATGGCGATGCCCGGCTCAGCAGCCATGAGCGGCATGGTCCTGATGTATCTGCTGATGAGCGTCTTCCACTCATCGCCCTGGTTCAAACTGATCGGCAAACGGCCGCTTGGACTGCGAAGCCGGACGCTGTCCCTCTGACGAGTCGTCGCGGTTTGCCAGTCGACTCAACGAGCCCGCTTCGGCGATTCAGGAATGGCCACGGGTTACTGTATTGGTCCAAGAAAGTCGCGTTTGCCGAGATCGACGCCGTTTTTGCGCAACAAAGCGTACGCCATCGTGACATGGAAAAAGAAATTCGGGAGCGCAAAATTCGTCAGGTAGTTGATGCCGGTAAATTTCAGCGTCGTTTGCGGCACCTGCACGGCGATCTCGCGAGTTTCCGCCCCTTGGAGCTGCTCGGGCTTAATTGATTTGATGAAGTCCAAGGTCTTGGCCACGCGCGTCGCCAGCTCGGCGAGCGTTGTCTCCGTGTCCTCGTGCTTTGGCACGGCCACGCCGGCCAGACGAGCGGCAGCGCCCTTGGCGGCATCGCAGGCAAACTGCACCTGCGCTGACAGCGGCAGCATGTCAGCTATGAGGCGGGCCTGAGGGATGACCTTCGGGTCGATCTTCTTGGTCTCAGCGTGATCCTGCGCCTTGTCGAGTATGACAAGAAGATTACTCAGGCCCAGAGTGAAGATCGGAACTGACACGTCATATAGAGAAATAGACATTGAGCACCTCCCGCTTGGCAGTCTATCACGACTGTCAGACTGCCCCGTCCCGCGGCTAGCTACACCATGCGGATCCACGGATTACGGCGCAGAAATTAACGGGCTTGAACTCTCTCTCCTTATCGGCGATTACATCGGTCTTGACGTAACGCCAGCGGAGTATCGCAAGCGCCATGCGGATCGGTGAAGCTGATCTTGATGGTGGCTTTCTCTCAAGACGGCAAAGCATCAGGATCCTCACCGGCCGAAGTCCTGGTCAGTGCGGCAGGACTCCGATGCCCTTCCGCCAGTTCTCAACGAGTACGGGCCACACACCAATAGGGTCAGTCTTGTCCCTGAGACCGAAGGCGTGGCCGCCCTTCGCAAAGAGGTGTACTTCTGTCGGAACGCCAGCCTTGTCGAGAGCAAGCGCATAGACCGTGCTATTGCAGATGTCGTCGATAGGGTCATCCCATGCTTGCAACAGAAACGTCGGCGGCGCCTGTTTGGTGACAGGTAATCGGGGATCGAGAACGAAGCCTGAGCGACACAGATGACCCGGATAGTCGCAATGGCAAAGTCGGGGCGGCTGCTCACCTTGTCAGTCGCATCGACTGGCTTGTAAGTGAGCGTGAAAATATTGCTGGTCTGCGCAACCAGATAGCCGCCTGCCGAGAAACCTATTACCCCAATCTTGTTAGGATCGATGTTCAACCCCTTTGCCCTGGCCCTGACCAGCCTTATCGTCCTTTGCGCATCCTGAAGTGCTCGGGGAATCTCCGGCTCGAATTGGCAATGACATTTGGTGTCCCCGTAGGTATCGGTATCAGGTACGCGATACTTAGACAGGACGCAGGTGATGCCCCGAGAAGTCAGCCAGTCGCAGATCTCCGTGCCCTCCAGATCCATGGCCAGGAACTGGAAACCTCCGCCGGGGAAAACCACCACGGCCGCGCCGGTGTTTTGGCTCTTAGGGGCGTACACGGTCATCGTCGGCCGGCTGACATCGTTAACTCTAGGCCACCACTGGCGTCCTTTGGGAGGGCCGAGAGACTCCCGTCTCGGGTTCGGCATCGCATCGGGTGCTGCTCTGGGCCAGATCGGCACTTGTACGTGGCCGGCCGACGGTTGCCAGACGGCGGGGTGCGTCTGCGGATGGGCGTATGGAGGCGCGAAGACCAAAATCAGGAGGATCGGGTTTCGTAACCAGTTCATCTGATTTACTGTTTAGTTCGAGATCTATGTTGGATGTTAGGGCATTCGTCAGGGGTTTGGTGAACTCAGAGACGGCAGCAGTGCCATGGCGGCGGAGCGCCATTAGGTGCGGTGCACGCGGTCCTGCTCCAGCTCGGATAGGGCAGAGAGAAATGTCGTCGCGACGCTGAGATTCTCGCCCGTGACTTCACGCAGGAAGTGTTGCGCGGGTCGTGCCATCTTGCCGCGCGCAACCCTGGCAGCAACCAAGAGCACGATGGGGATGCAGCAGACCCCCGCAGCGGCGTTGGCTAGTAACCAACGGGGAGCGATGGCATAAAGGTCCAACCCGAACAATTGCTTGGCGCCCACCACCGAGATCGGCACCCATAACAGAATCATAGTCATGGCAAGCCACTGCGCGAAGCGGATCCGAAGCCTCACGATCTCGTCGATACGACGTTGAATGACGATTACTGGTCCCACGTAGTCCAGGCCCGAGAGAAGGTGTGCCTGTATCGCGTGGATCACGAGATTGCCAATGAAGTAAAGGTCGATTGCGATGGCGGGGAGCAGATATCGAAGCAAGGCGTGATTCAAAGCGATGAACAGACCGACAAATGGAATCACGATCGCGTTGCTCACGATACCAAATATCGCCCATCGTCGCTGACGCCGTAGAGCCGACCGGGCCTTCTCCAGTCGGTCGGCGTTTAGCACCTTATGATTGAGCTGCACTAGGTGATCGAGTTTTCGATCGTGCTCGGTCCACTGGGTTTGAAGATCATCGAGATTCATAGTGGGCTCTCGCGGGAGGGTGCATTTCGCTCCGCAGCCACTCGCTGCTGGAGGGTGTGCTTGATTCGGCCGATCCTGGTCCCGGCATTGGTCGCGGTGATTCCGAGAATGTGAGCCATCTCCTGCTGTGAGTAGCCGTCGAGGTAGAGCAGGACGAGTGCTCTATCGAAGGGATTTAGATCCGTGATGAACTCGTAGAGCATCGGAGATGGCCACGTTGAGCGCGATCTGGTACATCCAGGTCGAGAACTGGCTGCGACCCTGAAAGGCCGGGTAGGCGCGCCAGAGTGCGACCAGGATGTCCTGTATCAGGTCCTCGCGGTCGGCCGGCTCGCGGCAATAGGACCGGGCTACCTTCAGCAGGATACGGCGGTGCTCCTCGATCTGGGCGAAGAGAGGTAATGCGTCGGGGTCGCAGGCCATCTGCTGCTGCGCTTCCAATGGCTGGGAATTGGTCAGCAGATGAGTCGCGCCAGCCGGCGGAATAATCACATAGTCAGGTCGCGACAGCAGCGAGTCGCCTTTTTCCTGGGATGCCACCCCCGGCGGTCATTAATATCCGGATATTATTGACGACCAATTTGTATCCGGGTATAAATTGCCAATGACTTCCGCGCCGCGATGCCCATGACTTTCTCCATTTCATACACAGCCTTCAGCGGTCTCCGGCGCATCGCGTCGGGTCCGCTGCAAATGGTCGCGCTTGTGGTGAAACAGGCAATTGAAAGCCGAGCCGCCGGTCCCGTCTTGATCTTCAATGACGCCACCGGGCGCTCGGTCGACGTCGATACCAGGGGTTCGGACCAAGAAGTGCTTGCCCGCTTGCCTCCACCGACGGCAACCGACTCTGTCGTCGTGGAAGCTGGTGCCGGTAAGCCCCGTAGTCGTGGGCGCCCCAAGCTGGGTGTGATACCTCGCGAAGTAACGCTACTGCCACGTCATTGGGAATGGTTGGCAAAGCAACCCGGCGGCGCCTCCGTGGCATTGCGCAAACTGGTTGAAGTAGCCAGACGAACGCATGCGGAGAAAGACAGTCGTCGCGAAGCGCAGGAACGTGCCTACCATTTCATGTTGGCCATGGCAGGAGACATGCCCGGCTTTGAAGAGGCCACGCGCGCACTCTTTGCGACCGATCAGCAACGCTTGCGCGAGCTGGTCGCCGTGTGGCCCGACGATGTGCGCGACCACACTATCGCACTCGCCTTCGGGGAAGACCCTCACGTCTCAGCAACGACTCGCTGATACAAGGACTGAGACCCTGCGATGACTGTAAACCCGGCATTCGAGGCTTACGCAGGGACCTGCCTGGTACTGAGCCTCAACCTTCTGGCACTCTGGGTATCGAGCGGAGTCATGCGAGCACGGAGCGGCGTCGCCATCAACCCGGAGGACGGCGCGAGATATGGCGCCCCCGTGGCGGCCTCGGACCCGCCGGCTGTAGCACGGGTTCTGCGTGCACATCGCAATGCCGAGGCCACAATTTATCCATTTCGGATGTGTCGCGCTGCTAAATGGAGCAACTCCAATGCCGCCGGAAGCGACTAATTACGACGCGTTTTCGCAGATATACAATCGCCATTGGGGGGCTCAGTACGCAAACTTCGCGTTGGAAACACTCGCCCCGCTTTTGGAAAAAATCCCGGCAGGCGGCAGAATTCTAGATCTCTGCTGCGGATCAGGCCAAACCAGTCGCAGACTCGCAGATCGTGGCTTTTCGGTCGTCGGTATCGACAACTCCCCATCTCTAATAACGTTGGCCACACGGAATGCGCCGAACGCCTCGTTCGAGATTGCTGACGCACGCGAGTTCACTCTACCAGGGAGCTTTCACGCCGTCATATCACTCAATGACAGCTTGAATCACTTGCTCACGATAGAAGACTTGATGTCCGCCTTCACGAGCGTCGCGCGGTGCTTGCCATCGGACGGCATATTTCTCTTCGATCTAAATCTTGCGCACAAATACGAAACCTCCTGGGGCGGGTCAATGTCGATTGTGGAGGATGACGCAGTCTGTGCAATCGTGGTCGAAAGCAATCTACAGCAAAAACTGGCGACCTTCGACGCGGCGACTTTCATCAAAATCCACGGCGTGTGGAGTCGCGAAGACGCACACTTGTGCCAAACGTGGTACGAACCCGAAAAGATCGCAGCAGCGCTGCAACAAACCGGCTTCGTAAATGTTCAGATTTCGGATCGGAAGGGCACCAAACTCAACAACTGGGCTGTAGACAAGGCGTTTTTTTGGTGCACGCGAGCGTAAGTCGCCGGTGAAAGGTCCGGGCAGCTGATTGCTTCATGGGGATGGCGGCAGCCGTTCAGACGCTTCAGAGGACTGAAAGATCGGGTGGGGTCCTTGCAGCAGGTCCCGTTCGCCCATCATCAGCAATACGTCGTCGGCAACCCTCAGAAGATGCTGGGGCTGGCTGCGTGCCTTTAATCGCAGTAAATCATTGACGTGCAAGGTCCTTTCGCCGGGAGAGCCAGAGGACCGAAGGGCTCTTCGGAAGGGCCCGCGCTGAGCCCCGAAGGATCATCAGATTCCAACTCAATGCGCGAATCATGCGAAATCGCGACATGCTAAAACCGCTTCGCTGTAACGTAACACCTACAGGTATTGGGCATGCTCGGCCTGAACTTTACGGACGACGGGAACCCTCTGATGCCACGAACCGTTGCTGACACCTCATTCGAAGCGCTGCAGGATACTTGCCGGGAAGGGTTGTGCTAACCCGTGTGCGGGTAATCCCCCGGTGAAAGCGAGATGATCTTCAACTGGAGTCCTCGGTGTATTTGAACTCACTCGCGACAGCCGTCCCAGCCAGACGATACACGCGTGCCGAGTGCTGGGATGCGTTCGCGACTTCCGCCTGGTTCGCACGCCTCGACGAACGTTCCCGAACATTAGCCCGATTGGTACTGACACGCGACAACGGCATGGAATCGCGCTGGCTTGCGGTGGACTCGCTCGCGGACGCATTCGTAATCGATGCCGATACCTTACAGCGACGGTTTGAGAAACACGCTCCCGAACTTGCTGCCAGCGCTGGCCGCCTCGCCTTGCAGCGCGCGACTCTGAGTCCCGCGGACATCGACGCGGTTGTCGTAACAACCTGCACGGGTTACCTCTGCCCCGGTCTGACGAGTTACGTGAATGAGCAGCTTGGCCTATCGCGTCACGTCAAGGGTTTTGACCTGGTCGGTCAGGGTTGCGCGGGGGCACTCCCTAATTGGCAGCTGTCCAGCGCCTTGCTCGATGCTGGACACTGCGACCACGTCTTATCGATCTGCGTGGAAGTCTGCAGTGCGGCGATGTACCTGGACAATGACCCAGGTGTGCTCATCAGTGCCTGCCTGTTCGGCGATGGGGCGGGTGCGGCCGTGCTGTCCAGGGTTGCGCCCGGCGATCGCCGCCGGGTCAGATGGACGACATCTGTCTCGCTGACGACGCCTGCGAACAGGCAAGACCTGCGGTTTGAGCACAGGGATGGGCTGTTGCGTAATGTCCTGACGCGCGCCGTTCCCGGTTTGGCCGCGGAGCACGCTGAAGAAGCTCTGCGGCTGGCTACCTCACAAGCAGGGTTGCCGCGGGATTCAATCACGGGCTGGATAATGCACGCCGGGGGTCGCGACGTGCTACTGGCCATGCAGACGCAATTGCAGCTGGATGAGGGGGATTTGCGATACAGTCGCAACACATTGCGCGAATACGGCAATCTGAGTAGCGCCTTCGTGTACTTCGCGCTGGCTGCCGCGTTGGCCGATTCGGCAGCCGGCGGCTGGTGGTGGCTTTGCTCGTTTGGCGCCGGGTTTACCTGCCACGGTGCACTGCTTGCCGTTGACTGAGCTGCCGTCGATGAAATTACAACGGCGGGTCTTGCCGGAGCGACTCGACGCGCTTCCCGTGGATGATCCAACCGCATGCCGCTCACGTCGTGACTTACAACGCGTGCACCGTGCCATGCGTTCACTGACAATTCTGCGAAGAGCCGTGGGCACATTGTCTATGAGGCGGCCGCCCCGGAAAATTCTGGAGCTGGGCGCCGGGGATGGAAGTTTGATGCTCCGCTTGGCCCAAGCCTTGCGCCCGCCCTGGCGGGATGTCCAGGTTACGTTTATTGATCGTCAGGATCTGATCGGTCCGCAAATTCGTAATCCGCTCGGCCTGCTCGACTGGGACGTACGTGTACTGCAGATGGATGCGCTGGACTGGGCTCGCGGGTCGTCCGATCAACAGTACGATCTATGTGTCACGACACTGTTTTTACATCACCTCCAGTCATCGGAGCTCGAGCAGCTGCTGGCCGCAGTCGCTGACCGGTGCCGGGCATTCATCGCCTGTGAGCCGCGGCGTAACCGCATGGCTTGGATCGGTGGCCATTTGCTTGCCCTTCTGGGTGCAAACGCGGTGACACGTGAAGATGGCGTCACGAGTGTAATTGCCGGGTTTGTCGGGCAAGAACTGACTGTTCTGTGGCCCCCAAGCGGGACAAATTGGCGACTACGAGAGTACTTCGCATGGCCATTTACGCATTGTTTCGTCGCGGAGGAGGGCGGCGGTGCCCGTGAGACGCGCTGATACGGATGTGCTGATCATCGGTGCCGGCCCCGCTGGCGCATCCGTCGCCATTCGACTGGCTCGCATGGGGTGGCGGGTTACCTTGGTTGAACAGACAGTGTTTCCCCGCCAGAAAGTCTGCGGCGAGTGCTTAGGGCCGGCCAGCCTGGAGCTCCTGGACGAACTCGGCCTGGGCTCTGCGGTCAGCGAATTTGCTGGTCCGGCGATACGGCAGGTCGCGTGGATGGCCCGCGACCGGACTATCGTCGCTGCAATGCCGGCCTGTCTCGATGGTCGTCACGCATATGGCCGCGCCATCGGCCGGGACTGTCTCGACATGCTATTGCTCGAGCACGCGCGATCGCAAGGCGTCGACGTCGTTCAGCCAGCCAGAGTCCGCCGTGTCTGCGGAGTACCAGGCGACTTCGATTGCGTCTACGAACCGCGATGTGATGGCGTCGGCGGCTTGGAGGATCGCGCGCGCCGTACCGAGCATCATCTAAAGGCGGCTGTTGTGATCGATGCGCACGGTTCCTGGGAGCGCGGCCCTGAATGCCGCGCGGCGGAGCCTGGCACTAGTAGGAATTTCAAGCCGCAGTCGTCGGATTTGTTGGCCTTCAAGGCCACCTTCCGGGGGACATCTCTCGCCCCGGGGATGCTTCCAGTACTATGTTTGCCCGGCGGCTATGGTGGAATGGTGGTGTCAGATCGGGGACGGACGACGGTTGCCTGTTGCATTCTGCGCTCAACGCTGCGTCAACGACGTGAACGGATGGGGGGTTCAGCGGGTGATGTGGTTGAGGACTACCTGCGTAGTTCATGCAGCGGACTTGCAGCGGCGTTGCGTGCCGCTCGGCGGGAGGATAACTGGCATGCAGTCGGGCCTCTCCGGACGGGCGTTCAGCCACGCGGCGTTTCGGGCATTCCGCGGATCGGTAACGCCGCGGCGGAAGCCCACCCATTGATCGGCGAGGGCATCTGCATGGCCCTGCAATCCGCGGCAATTCTTGCGAAGCTCTGCGGATACCGTCCAAAGGACCTGCGGGCGGCCTACATCGTTGACGTGGAGCGCACTCACGCGGCTACGTGCCGCACGGAATTCTCGGGGCGCATACGCCTCGCCAGACTCTATGCGCGGGTTGCCATGCAACCTTCCCTGACGAACGCCGCTGCGATATTGATGAAGACTTGGCCCGGCGCACTCACCGCCGGTGCCCAGCTCGCCGGAAAAGCCCGTCGCGGAGTACTGGAGCTACCCTCCCGGCGAGCGGTTGCATGACTACGCTCGAGCTGCTGCAGGGCATTCTCGTCAAAGAATTCAAGCTTGACTGCGCTCGCTTGGTTCCCGAAGCCACGCTGAAGGATCTGAACATCGATTCCTTGGATCTGGTCGACCTGATCTTCAGGATCGAGGATCATTTTGATCTCAAGATCCAGGACGACATGCCGGTTTCGCTGGTGACCCTTAACGACGTCGCAACCTACATAGATGAATTGCTGAGGAATCGACCCGCAGGCGGAGGGGCTCAGTCGGGTGCGGACCATCAGTCATGAAGGCAGGGGTAGCGATCACCGGCTTGGGTGTCGTTGCACCACTGGGTAACTCGGTTGAAGAGCTGTTTGCGAGCCTCCACGTAGGTAAGTCGGGAATCAGGGCATTGCCGGCGCCCTGTAGCGTGGGTTCGGCACCTTCAGTCGGCGCGACCGCCGAGACGCCTGCCTGTGGGCGCATTCCCGAAACACGCTTGCGCATGCTCGATCGGGTCAGCTATCTGGCGCTCGTCGCGGCAACTCAGGCTATCGAAGATTCCGGAATCGACTTCAGCCAGGAGAATCGGGAACGGTGCGGCGTATCGGTCGGAACTGGAATGGGAGGCGCCGCGACGACTGATGAGGGCTACCACACCCTTTACGCCGAGCGCTCGGATCGAATTAAGCCCTTTACCGTCATCGCTGCGATGACAAATGCGGCAGCAGCCTGGATTGGGCTCGAGTATGCCCTGGTCGGTCCAAACCTCACATACTCTACGGCTTGCTCATCATCAGCGGTCTCGATTGGCGAAGCTGCCGAGAAGATTCGAACCGGCCGAGCCGAAGTCATGATTGCCGGAGGCGCCGAAGCCCCTCTGACGCCGGGGGTGCTCCGGGCCTGGGACGCAATGCGCACGCTGGCCCGTCCCGACAAGGTGAATCCGGGCGCTTCGTGCCGGCCCTTCTCCAGAAATCGCTCGGGGTTGGTGCTCGGTGAAGGAGCGGCCTTTCTGGTCCTCGAGTCATGGGACCATGCGGTCCAGCGCGGAGCCAAAATACACGCTGTGCTCAGGGGATATGGCTTGACGACGGATGCCGCCCACATAACACGGCCGACCGTCATTGGACAGACCAGTGCCATGGTTGCCGCGCTGAACGCAGCCGGACTCGCACCGGACGACGTTGATTACATCAACGCGCATGGCACTGCCACGTTGCAAAATGATGCCGTCGAGACGGCAGCTATCAAGGAAGTATTCGGGCCCCGCGCCTATCAGATTCCTGTCAGTTCGACCAAGTCGATGCATGGGCACCTACTCGGCGCGGCGGGAGCGCTGGAGCTCGTCATCTGCGTCGGCTGCCTGGAGCGGGGGTGGATTCCGCCGACCATGCATCTGGACCAGCCGGATCCGGCTTGCGATCTAGACTACGTGGCAGGTGCTGCTCGGGAAAATATCCGACTCCGGATCGCACTCTCCAATTCGTTTGCATTTGGCGGGACGAACGCCGTGTTGGCCGTCGAGAAGGTGTGAGTACGCTTATCCTGGATGCCTGTACAATGATGGAAAGCCGTGCCACTGCTCAATTGCGGATTACCGCAGAAGACGGGAAGATCCAGCAACTTGGTACATCTTGGGGGGGGGGATCTCGATGAAACCGATCGCTCTGTTTGCTTTGGCCGTCGTCGTCGCGCCGTTTGTCCTGCACTCGTCTGCAAGCGCCCAGTCAACCAGCGCGCCGCCGGATGCCGCCCAGCAATCCGCGTGCGCGCCCGCGGGCGATCTGCATTTCGTGTGCGGGCTAATCGATGTGGAGGATTTCCTGCCCGTCGAAGGGGGCCGTTGGCTCGTCGGCGGCTCGTATAAGGCCGGTTCGGTGGGCCTCTATCTCATCAACACCGCCGAGCGGACTGCGCGTCCCGTGGCACTATCGATGGCAAGCGTGCAGGACGCACGTTACAAGGGGTGTCCCGCTCCCGATCTCAACAAACTCAGCACTCACGGTCTCGACGTCGTGTCCGGACGAGCCGGCATTGTGACCGTGTATGCCGTCAATCACGGCGGCCGCGAGTCGGTCGAGATCTTTCACCTCGACGCCGCCAAAGATGCGGCGCAATGGATAGGTTGCGTGCTGATGCCCGCGGGGGCCAATGGCAATGCCGTCGCGGCTCTGCCAACCGGCGGCGGCTTCGTCGTGACGAAGTTCATGGACAACCGCGACAAACAAGCCTTCCAGCACCTCATGGCGGGTGCAGTCACGGGCGTCGTCTATCGCTGGACGCCGGGCAAGGGTTTCAGCGAAGTGCCTGGCACTCGGCTCCCGGGGGACAACGGCGTGGTGGTCTCACCCGATGGCAAATGGATCTTCGTCAACGCCTACGGATCAGACGAGATATACCGGGTTCCGCTGTCGGGAAAAGGAAAGCCGACGAGCGTGAAAGTCGATTTTCATCCCGATAACCTGCGCTGGGCCCCCGACGGCACTCTCTTTGATACGGGGCAGTTCCTCGGACCGCGCAAACCAGGCGCTCCGGTGCTGCCGGACGCCTGGGCGACTGTGCGGCTCGATCCGCAAACGATGGCGGTCACCCCGCTGGTCAAGGAGCCTGGCAGAGCGGAGTTCGGCGATGCAACGAGTGCAGTGCAGATCGGCGACACGCTCTGGTTCTGCACCTTCCGCGGCACTCGAGTGGCCTATCGAGCTGTCAGCACCTCGCCGTAACGACTGCTGCGGCAGATCGACACAGGCGCCGGCCGAAGGATCGACATTTGGAGGCCGCTGCAGTTCGAGTACACTCGCTCGCGGGGCCTTAAAGAGGGGAGCCTCAGCACATGCAACTTCGAATGTTTTGTGTTTTAGCTGCGGGTCTGTTGTGTGCGTCCTTTACGCCCCTCAGCCGCGCGCAGGACACCGCCGGCGACTGGCCGATGTATCGGCACAACCTCGCTGGAGACGGGTTCTCTCCGCTAAAGCAGATCAACACGCACAACGTGGCGAATCTGAAGGAAGCCTGGACCTATCGGTTGTCGCCGCCGCACGGCTACTTCAACGCACGGACGCTTCGAAGTGATGAAGTAACGCCTATCGTGGTGAGCGGTGTGATGTACATGCCCGCCGGCGCGAGGATCGTCGCCGTGGACGCAGAATCCGGCAAGGAAGTCTGGAGTTACGCCGGGCAGGACGCGCAACCTGCCACACGCGGCGTGGCCTACTGGCCCGGCGATGCGAATGATCCGGCGCGCATCATCTTCACCACCTTCGACAATAAAGTCGAGGAACTGGACGCGGCCACCGGAAAGCTGGTATCCAGCTTCGGTGACGGCGGGGTCCTCACTCTGCAGGTCGGCTACGTTGGCGTGCCCACCGTATTTGGCGACATCATGTACCTCGGAGCCACCGTCGGCGAGCTGCCGAATGGTCCTCCGGGTGATACACGCGCGCTCGACATCAAGACCGGCAAGGTCCTGTGGGTGTTCCATACCGTTCCCCGGCCCGGCGAAGCCGGCCACGACACCTGGCTGAACGACAGCTGGAAAGGCCGCTCCGGAGCCAATGTCTGGAGCTGGTACATGACCGTCGATCCGAAAACCGACACCTTGTATATGCCCGTGGGCGGTGCTTCGCCGAACTACTATGGCGGCGATCGGCCCGGCAACGATCTGTTCGGCAACTCGCTCGTGGCCGTCAACGCCAAAACCGGTAAGCTGAAGTGGTATTTCCAGACCATTCACCACGGACTGTGGGATCAGGACATGCCAGCCGGCCCTGCGCTCTTCACGATCGATCGCGACGGCAAGCAGGTTCCCGCGGTCATTGCCATGAACAAGTCCGCGTCGATGTTTATTCTCAACAGCAAAAGCGGCAAGTCGATCTTCGGAGTGAAGGAGCGCCCGGTGGCCAAGGGCGACGTGCCAGGCGAATGGTATTCGCCGACGCAACCGTTCCCGTTGAAGCCTGCGCCGCTCGCGCGCAACAGCTACAAGCCTTCTGACATCGTCACCGCGCAGGACACCACTCCCGAGCACGCCGCGGCCTGCCAAGCTCTGGTGGAAAAGTCCGGCGGCTTCTACAACGCCGGTCCGTTCACGGCGTGGCTGTATCACAAGGAGGGCACTCCGGTGCACAGCTCCATACAGTTCCCCGGAGGCACTGGCGGCTCGAATTGGGGCGGCGTGGCGGTGGATCCCACCGACGCGTACATATTCGTGCACATCCACAATAATGCTTTGATCGGCTGGATCGAAAAGAAGAAACCCGGCCTGGATTACGGGCGCGGCACCGAAGGCTCGACACAGGAGTACGACCGAGCCAGCGTCGTGGGCCCAGGCCCGTACGCCGGCTTCTCTGCGGTGGCGAAAGACGCGGATGGCAAAGTTCTCGGCAACTGGCCTTGCCAGAAGCCGCCATGGGGCAAGTTGATCGCCGTCAATGCCAACACTGGAGAAATCGCCTGGTCGGACGTAGCCGGTGTCACCAAGGGCCTTCCGCCGGATAAGCAGAACACCGGCAATGGCAGCAGCGCCGGACCGATCGCTACGGCTGGCGGCCTGGTCTTCGACGGTGCTACTACCGACGGAATGTTCCGCGCCTACGATTCGCACACCGGCAAGATGCTGTGGGTGACGACACTCGGGGGCAACGGAAACGATCCCATGAGCTATGAAGGCAAGGACGGCAAGCAATACGTGGCCATCACCGCAGGAGACTTGGTCCACGTCTTTGTGCTGCCCTAGCATCTACATGCATCTCGATGCGGCGGCGAGGAGATCGGCCGCGTCGATCTCCTCCTCGCTGATACCTATGATGTCGCGCGCCGGCTGGCGCTTGAAAATTACATGACGTTTGCGCCGGATGGGCTGACCTCCGTCGGTGGTTTTCCCGGCGATGATTACCACGGTGGCCTGCTCTTCAACAAAGTGGACCACCAGAAGATGTTCGAGGACTTCGTAGCTGCGGCTCAGTGGTTGCGCAGCCGGGCCGACTGCACGGGCAAGCTCGGCGCCATTCGCTTCTGTTTCGGAGGCGGTGTCGTCAATCAGCTCGCAGTGCGCCTGGGGCCGGATCTGGCCGCGGGCGCGCCTTTCTATGGAGCTCCGCCGCCGGCCCGGGATATTTCGAGGATCCACGCCGCGATCCTCGTGGCCCAGGGAGCGTTGGACAAGCGGCTGGCTCCGACATGGCCAGCCTACGACCAGGCACTTACGGCAGCCAACGTTCCGCACGAAGGCTACGTCTACGCCAATGCCGTACATGGCTTCTTCTGCGATGCGACGCCGGAGCGCTACGACCGGGAAGCCGCCGAGCTCGCGTGGACCCGCACGCTGGCCTGGTTCAACAGATTTCTACGCAGCTGAGGGCCTCGAGCCGCTCGCTTTGACAGTCAACGGCAATTGTTGTAACGGTGGTAGGGATGGCTTCGCTGAACGGTGGTCGGCGCCACCGTGGGGCAGTGCGTGGTAAGTCTGATAACACCTATCATTGAGCGCTGGCTCGAATCGGGTCGCCGCGAACCTGATGCCCTATGGGCGCGAGCAGCGGACGAGTTGCCGTGGTTCCGCAAATGGGATCACGTGTTCGAATCCGAGCCACCGACTTTTCGCTGGTTCGTCGGTGGTTTGACCAATCTGGGCTACAACGCAGTCGACCAACACGTCATAGCTGGCAACGGCGGCCGCACCGCGCTCATCTATTTCAACGAGCGCGGAGAGCGCAGTGCGCACACGTATGCGCAATTGTTGCACAAAGTGCGGCGAATATCGGCCGCTCTGAGAGGTCTCGGAATCCGTAAAGGCGACCGAATCACGATCTACATGCCACCGTGTCCTGAGTCGATTGCATTGATGCTGGCGACGGTGCGTATTGGGGCGATCCACTCGATTGTGTTCGCCGGATTCGGTGCCCGCGCGCTCGGCGAGCGGATCGCCGCGAGCGGATCACGTTTCGTGTTCGCGACCGATGTCACTTATCGCAAGGGGCAGCAGGTGCCGTTGCTGCCGATCGTGGAAGAGGCGGTACAGTTGGGTGGCAGCTCGATCGAAGGCTTGATTGTGCTCGCGCGCGCAGGCGGCAGCGCGGCCGCCTCGCACTTATCGTGGGACAAATTCCTGCAGCTCGGTGCCGACCAGCCTTCCGGGCATTCGGTCATGGAGGCCAACGAGCCGGCATTCATCCTCGCGACATCCGGTACCACAGCGAAGCCGAAGCTCGCAATTCACACCCACGGTGGCTTTCAAGTTCACGTGGTGGCGACAGGAAAGTGGTGCTTCGGCCTCAAACCGAAGGATGTATGGTGGTCAACCTCCGACATTGGTTGGATCGTCGGCCACAGCTACATGGTATATGCCCCGCTTGTGATCGGCTGTACGACCGTCGCCTTCGAGGGCGCGCTCGACTACCCCCAGCCCGATGCCAACTGGCGTACCGCTGTCGAAGAGTTCGGTGTCTCCGGAATCTTCACGTCGCCGACGGCCGTGCGTCTGCTGATGCGCTATGGCAACGTGCCACTGCTCTCGGTCGATCATGCACGCCTCGAGCGCGTCGTCTCAGCGGGCGAAGTGCTCAATGCGCCGGCGTGGGATTGGCTGCAGAACACGATTCTGCACGGGCGCGTGCCGGTGATCGATCAGATGTGGCAGACGGAGACCAGCGGGCCGGTCATCGGCAACCCCTACGGTCTTGGCATGCTGCCGATCAAACCGGGATCAGCGGCTATCCCGCTGCCGGGCATCGATGCGGCGGTGGTCACGCCGGGTGGTACACCATGCGCGCCGGGTGAGAAAGGCATTATGGTCCTGAGGCGCCCGTTTCCGGGGCTCACCCCGGGCCTGTGGGGTGAACCCGAGCGGTATCAGCGTGACTACTGGCAACGCATTCCCGGCGTCTATTACAGTGGCGACTCGGCGCACATTGACGAGGACGGCTACTTTTGGTTCAACGGCCGAGCGGACGAGGTCATCAAGATCGCGGGCCACCGTATCGGCACGATCGAGGTCGAGAGCGCCTGCCTGAAGCATCCGGTGGTCGCGGAATGTGCGGTCGTCGGCCGTCCCGATGAGCTGCGCGGCGAGGTGATCTCGGCGTTCGTACTGCTCAAGCATGGGCACGCCGGATCGGCGGAGCTGCGTAAAGCTCTGATCGATACGGTGCGACACGAACTCGGCCCGGTCGCCGTCATCGGTGAGCTGAACTTCGTCGCGATTCTGCCGAAGACCCGCAGCGGCAAGCTCATGCGACGGGTTCTCAAGGCCGTGGTTCTCGACCGCGACCCCGGCGATATCACGACCATCGAAGATGAGGGCTCGGTGGAGGAGGCACGAGCGGCGTGGCAGCAAATGCGGGCCCGGGGAGATCCACATGTTTAGCGCATTCAGGGTATTCGAACAGGACGGAAAGATCGGCGGTCGGGTCGTGCAACTGTCGCTTGACGAGTTGAGTGCTGGCGCTGTCGTGATCCGAACGACCTATTCGAGCGTCAACTACAAGGATGCGCTTGCAGGCACTGGAACGGGCAAGATCATGCGTCGCTTCCCTCTGGTTGGGGGCATCGATGTCGCTGGCATCGTCGATTCGAGCAGCGACGCACGCTTCCGGCCGGGCGATGCAGTGCTGATCACCGGGTACGACCTCGGCGTTGCCCACGATGGAGGCTATGCCAGCTATGTGCGCGCTCCTGCCGATTGGGTGGTCCCAGTCCCAAAAGGGCTGTCGGCTTTCGATGCCATGGCGATCGGGACCGCGGGCTTTACAGCTGCGCTCTCGATCGTCGAGATGGAGCGCAACGGGCTCACGCCGGCGAGCGGCCCGGTGATCGTGACCGGGGCGACCGGCGGAGTGGGCAGTGTCGCGGTACAGTCGCTGGCGGCGCGCGGCTATGAGGTAACGGCACTCACCGGAAAGCCCGAGCAGGAACCGTATCTGCGCTCTCTCGGCGCAACGCAGCTGCTCGCGCGTGGCAGGCTGGAGATGGGTACACGCCCGCTCGAAAAAGCCAGCTGGGCCGGCGCGGTCGACGCCGTGGGTGGTGCGACACTCGCATGGCTCACGCGTACCACGATGCCGCACGGCTGCATCGCAAGTTCGGGCCTCACCGGCGGCATCGAGCTCAACACCACCGTGATGCCATTCATCCTGCGTGGTGTGAAGTTGCTCGGCATAGACTCGGTGACGTGCCCAATGCAGACGCGGCTCGAGGTGTGGCGGCGACTCGCAAGCGACTTGCGGCCCCAGAAGCTCGTCGAGATGTCGCAGGAGATCTCGCTTGCTCAGCTGCCGGCCGCGTTCGACACGCTGCTCAAGGGCGGCGCGCGCGGACGCTACGTCGTTAAGATGTAGGAGCGACATAACAGTTTCGGCGCTGGCGAACTGAGTTTGACCATATGGAACCTCTCACCGGTATCCGTGCCTGTGTGTTCGATGCGTATGGCACGCTCTTTGACCTCGCCAGTGCCACGGCCCGCTGCCCGGATATCCCCGATGAAAAGCGTGGCGCACTCACGACGCTTTGGCGTGACAAGCAGTTGCAGTACACATGGCTACGCACTCTGCAGGGTCGCTACGCTGATTTTTGGCGGGTCACGGGCGACGCGCTGGAATTTGCGCTCGATAGCCTCGACCTCCTGGATGCGGCGCTGCACGCTCGACTGATGGATCTTTACCTGACGCTCTGCGCGTTCCCGGAAGTGCCGGAGGTACTGCGGCTGCTGCGGCAGAGGGGGTTCATCACTGCGATCCTGTCGAATGGCTCGCCAGCGATGCTGGATGCGGCGATACGCAACGCTTCGATCCAAGGCCTGCTCGACGTGGTGCTGTCGGCAGATTCCGTGCAACATTTTAAGACACATCCGCGGGTCTACGAGTACGCCCTGCAGCGACTCGCGCTACCGGCGGAGCAGGTGTGCTTTCAGTCCTCCAATGCCTGGGATGCGTTTGCCGCCTCAGCCTTCGGGATGCGCGTCGTTTGGTGCAATCGCTACGGCCAGAAGCGCGAGCGGCTTCCGGGAAGGCCGGACCATGAGGTGCGAAGCCTCGCCGAGTTACCAGCGCTGCTTGCACCCTAATCGGGCGCGGTACGCTGGTGCAGACCGATCTTGAGGTGGTGGCGATCTACAGCGGTCGCCGGAAGTGGTAGGATTTGTAGAGCGCGAGTCTACAGCGCTTCGGGGGAAAACACATGAATCGCTCAACCGTCGCCTTCGCGATCAGCTCGGCCTGCGCTGCGACGGCGCTGTGCCTGTGCGGCGGCACCGCCTATGCGGACTCCGTCGACTGCGATTTCAGTGCCAGCGTTACCGCCCGACCCTCGTGCAGCGCCAACGCCAACACGCAGCAGCCCAAGGGCCCGCCGGCCATCAGCGGCTTCCTGGGGAAGGATCTGAAGGCGGCCCAAGACGCGCAGAAGGCTCAAAACTGGAGCCTGGAGGCGCAGAAGCTCCACGATGCCCTGGCGGCTCATGGAAAGAGAACCCCGTACGATGATTTCGTCATCGATTCCTGGCTGGGCGTAGCCGACGTGCAACTGAAGAACTACCCGGAAGCGGCGCCAGCTCTGGAAGCGGCTGCGGAGTCGCAGTACGCCGCGGCCGCGCAGCAGCAGGTGATGCTGCCGACGGTGGTGAGTCTTTATTCGCAGCTGCAGCAGTACCCAAAGGCCATTGCCGTGGGCCAGTACGCTATGCAGCACGGCGTCACCGCGTCCAGCCTCTACGTGACCGTGGCGGTGGACCAGAACGACGTCGGCCAGTTCAAGGATGCAGCCGCGACCATCCAGCAGCTCATCGTCAAGGAACCCAAGCCCGAGGAGCAATACCTGCAGTTCCAGTTGGATGCCTACAACCACGCCAGCGATCAGCCGGACGCGAGCAAAGTGATCGATGAGCTGGTGACCTACTATCCAAAGCCCAGCTACTGGATCGAGGCGTTGCAACCGGTGTTGAAGATGAGTGGCAACGATGCGCACCTGCAGTTGGACGTCTATCGGCTCATGAATGACGCGGGCGCGCTCAACATGGCCAATACTTGTGCCCAAATGGCGGACCTGTCCTTCAACGCTGGCTACCCGGGTGAGACCGTGGCAGTTCTGCAGCGGGCATTCGCCAATAACGTATTCACTGATCCGAGCGACGTCACGCGCTATCAGCACATGCTGATGGGCGCGATGCAAAAAGTCACCGAGGATGAGGCCTCGTTGCCGTCACAGCAGTCCAAGGCCGAGATGGCGGCGACGGGCGATCCGCTGGTCGGGGTCGGTGCGGCGTATCTGAGCTACGGCCAGGCTGACAAGGCGGCTAGCGTCATCTCCCAGGGCATCGCCAAGGGAGGACTGAAGTATCCGGATGAGGCAAACCTGCTGCTCGGAATGGCGCAGTTGAAGAGTCACAACGCCGCCGCGGCGGGTGGCAGCTTCGATAAGGTGGGCAAGTCCGATAACGAGGGCTACGCGCAGCTCGGCAAGCTGTGGCTGCTGCGTTCCCAGTCCCAGACAACCACCTGAGCAGGCATATCCATGAAACGAGCTCTCAGATCCTCTATCACGATCACAGCCACAGCGCTGCTTACAGTTCTTGGCGCGAGCGCGACTTTTGCGCAAACTGATGCATTGCCCAGCGATGTCAATCCGTCTTCGCGTAACCGGCTGCCGTTGCTGAACCCCGACGACGCAAGCGCGCGGGCGAAGCAGATTTACGACAGAAGCATGGCCGGCTTTGCGGGCGTGCCCCCCAAGGGACCCTCGATGCGGCTGCACGGCACCCCGCAAGGTGCGCTGGACCTGCAGATGCTGTCTCCCTTGGGTCTCGGTGTGATGCAGCTGCCGGTACTCGTGACCGGACGCGCACTCGACCAGCCGTACGAATGGTCGCTGCACGAAATGCAGGCCCTGGCCGTATCGCTCGATCCGGCCGTAATCAACATCGTCCGGCATAACCTGCCGCTTGGGACGCTCGCGGATACGCCGCTCGGGGCTAGGGAAGCAATCATTATCCAGCTTGGCCGTGAGATCTATGGCGATCACAAGGTGAGCTCGGAGACTTATGCGCGCGCGCTGCGCGTGCTCGGCGAGAGGAATCTGGTGGATGTGGTGGCGGAGATGGCGGACTACGCCAGCACTTCCGCGTCGCTGAGCGCCTTTAACCAGCAGATGCCACCGGGTTTCAAGCAGTTTCTGCCGCTGCCTTTCACCCTTCCCGGCGATATCCACCCGGATTCGAGAAACCGCCTTCCGCTGCTTCCGGAGCCGACCATCAGACCTGGGGTGCTCTATAGCCGCCCCTTGGGCGGGTCGCCGGCGGGCACTGGGCCGCTCCAGATAGGACTCCATGGTGGTGGACTGAAGTCCCTGGAGGCTAGCGTTCCGCGTCGGGACATTGATGTGGCGATCCTGGTCACAGCGCGGGAGCACGACTCGCAGTATGACTGGACAGTCAACGAGCTGGCTGCCGTCAAGGACGGTCTCGAGCCGAAAGTCATCGATGTCATCCGTCGTCGCGAACCGACGACGGGGCTGACGGAGAAAGATGCGAGCCTGATCGAACTTGGCCGGGAGCTGTTCGACAAACACTACGTAACTGCAGCTACCTACGCGCGCGCAGTGAAAGCTTTCGGGGAACGGAATCTGGTAGGCATGGTATCGGTGATGGGCCAGCATACGGGCGAAGAGGTCCTGCTCGCCGCTTTCGATCAGCGCCTGCCCGAGGGTCAAGCGCCGCTCTGTTGCCAAAAGGGGGGTTCGAAGACCGACCGCCGCTGATCCGCCCCATGGGCGATCCATCGCGATCCAGTAACGCAGTTCGGGTACACTGGAATTGATACACCTCGGCTTCACCGGGGGGGCGCGGGGGAAGCCCATGCAGCGTATGTCCAGGGGTGCGGTCGGGGGTTGGCTGGCGGCGGGGATCCTGACGGTCGGAACGCTCGGTGGCGCGCAGGCGGCCAGCGATTCGCTGCTCGCGGACGGCCCGGTGAGCTTTACCGCGGCCCAGGCCGCGCGCGGCAAGACCAGCTATGAGGACTTCTGCGCCTCCTGTCACGGCCGCAATCTGGATGACGGGCAGTTCGGCCCGCCCGTCAAGGGCACGGTATTCCGTGCGCAGTGGCACTCACAGTCAGCCGCGGCGTTGGAAACCTTCGTCGCCACGCGCATGCCACCGACCGGTCCGGTCGGACTCGACAGCCAGGCCTACGCCGACATCGATGCGTACCTGCTGCAGCAGAACGGTGAGTCTGCGGGCGCGAGCGAGCTGGTTGCCGCGAGCGTGCCGCCGGGGCCCCGCCGCGGGCCGGCCGCTGGCGGCGACAATTTCGCCAACCCTGACAATCAGGACGCGCTGTATCGACAGGCGCAGGCGGCGAGCGCCGCGATACTGGCACACGTGCCGCCGGTCAGCGATGCGATGCTGCGCGATCCGCCCGCGGCCGACTGGCTGATGTGGCGGCGCACCTACGATTCGCAGGGCTTCAGCCCCCTGACGCAGATCAATCGCGGCAATGTGGCGAACCTGCGGATGGCTTGGTCGCTCGCGCTGCCGGTCGGCGGCAATGAGATCACCCCGCTGGTGCACGATGGGGTGCTGTTCATCGAGAGCGCCAACACCGTCGACGCGCTCGATGCCGCCAGCGGCCGCCAGCTGTGGCAATACGTACGCGCGTTGCCCGCGGCCCAGCGTGACGGGCGCGGGGCGCGCATGAAGGGCATGGCCATCTACCAGGACCTGCTCTACGCACCGACGGCCGACGGGCACATCGTCGCCCTCGACATACACAACGGCAACGTACGCTGGGATCACCCGATCATCACGCCTGCCCAGGGCGTGAGCGTCGATGGCGGACCGATCGTCGTGAACGGCAAAGTGATCCTAGGGGTAAGCCTCGGCGTCAATACTGCCGGCGGAGACTTCATCGTGGGGCTTGACGCGCATAGCGGCGCGCAGCTCTGGCGCTTTCACACCATCGCGCAACCGGGGCAGCCCGGCGGGGACAGCTGGAACGGCGCGCCCTTCGATCAGCGCTACGGAGGCGGCGTGTGGACCGCCGGCAGCTATGATCCGGAGCTGAACCAACTGTACTTCGGCACCGGCAATACCTATGACGTCGGCACGCTCCTTCAAGCGCCTGACCCACCGGGCACCTCCAGGGATGCGCTCTATACCGACTCGACGCTCGCGCTGAATCCGGACACCGGCAAGCTCGACTGGTACTACCAACACTTCAACGGGGATGTCTGGGACCAGGATTGGGTGTTCGAGCAGACGCTGCTGACACTGCCGATCGACGGACGGGCGCACCGGCTGCTGGTAACCGGCGGCAAGCTGGCGATCTTCGATGCGCTCGATCGAGACGGTGGGCACTACGAGTTCTCCAAGGATGCGGGGCTGCAGAACCTGGTCACCCAGATCGATCCGCGCACCGGCCGCAAGACCTTCGATCCGGCGCTCACGCCAATCGGGGGCAAGAGCTACCTCGTCTGCCCGAGCACATGGGGTGCTCGCAACTGGCTCGCGACATCCTATGATCCGAGCACCGATATGCTCTACGTACCGTTGTTCGAGGCTTGTATGGATTACAGCTGGGTCCCCCGCCCGCCTGGCGAGGTGGCCGCCGGCGGCGATGACCTGCACGGCATGATGCGGCCGCGACCCAACAGCGATGGCGAGTTCGGACGCATCGAGGCGATCAATCTGCGCACGGGGCAGATCGTCTGGACGCGCCGCCAGCGTGCCGCGCTTGCCAGCTCGATGCTCGCCTCGGCGGGCGGGCTGCTGTTCAGCGGCTCGCACGATCGCGTGTTTAGCGCCTATGACGAGGCCACGGGGCAGCCGTTGTGGCAGAGCGTGCTGAACGCCTCGCCGAACTCCTCGCCGATCACCTATGCCGCCCAGGGCGTGCAGTACGTGGCGGTCGTGACCGGCGGAGGCGGGCCGCTCGATGGCGCCATCGGCACCATGACGCCCGAGATCGGCAGCCCGCGCGGCGGCACGACGCTGTGGGTGTTTCGCCTGCCGCAGCCCACCGGGGCGCTTGCAGCGCACGCATTCGAGCACTGATTGCACATTCGTTGGGAGATCGATCAATGAAAAATGCTGCGAGCCTGTCGCGCCGCATACTTTGCGTTGGAGTCGTTGCCGGACTTTCCGCTCTGCTTGGCAGCGCGTATGCCCAGCGCCCGCCTGACGCGGCCGTCGGGTCCGGCCCATTCAATTACCACACGCTCAACGCTAATTTTCGTGTCGTCGTGATGGCCAAGGGATTGGTCCATCCATGGGGCATGGCCTTCCTCCCCGACGGATCGATTCTGGTCACCGAGCGGCCCGGTCGACTGCGCGTCATTCGGCACGGCGTGCTCGATCCCACCCCCGTCGCGGGTGTGCCGGCGGTGTACCCGATAGGAATAGATGGATTGCTCGATATCGCTCTCGATCCCAACTTTGCGCGCAATCATTACGTTTATCTCGCCTACAACAAGCCTGGCCCAGATCTGGGCCCCAACGATGTGCCTGATAGTGTCCGTGCACCTGCCGCCGTCATGGGCCCGAAAGGTCCAGGCAAAACGATGACCGATGCGATCGCGCGTGGCGTTTGGAACGGGCATGCCCTGACCGATGTACGCGATATATTCGTCGACAACAGCCTGTTGGACGACAGCATCGGCGCCATCGGTCAGGACTCCGGCGTCAGAATCGTGTTCGGCCGGGACGGCAAGCTCTATATGAGCACGGGCTCTCCCAATTCTCCGGCGCTATCCGGGAAATATGCCCATTCGAGAGGTGGTCGCGCACAGGACCCCACCAGCGACGACGGCAAAGTTCTGCGCCTCAACGCCGACGGCACCATCCCTCGGGATAATCCCTTCGTCGGCAGGCCCGGCTATCGGCCGGAGATTTACACTCTAGGCAATCGCAATATCCTCGGCATGGCTGTCAATCCATCCACCGGAGTGATTTGGGAGGACGAAAACGGCCCACAGGACGACGACAAGCTCACCGCCCTGAAGCCTGGCGCGAATTATGGGTGGCCCATCGTGGGTGTCGGCTACGACTATACCGGCGATCACATCGGTGGCCCCATTGCGCTGGGCGACCCTTCCGCCGTAAGTCCGGGTTACCTCAATGAGTATTTACCGGGAATCCAGCAGCCCTTTCTCATCTGGGCTCCGGCGATAGCTCCCTCGGGCCTGGCGTTCTACACAGGCAATCAGTTTCCGAAGTGGAAGGGCAGCATCTTCGTCGGATCGATGAAATACCATCGTCTCGAACGTATCTACCTCAACAAAACGGGTGGGCTGCTGGGCCGGGAACATCTGCTGGAGGATTTGAAACAGCGTATTCGCGACGTGCGCCAAGGGCCTGACGGCGATCTCTACGTTCTCACGGATGAGAATGACGGCGTGGTGTTACGAATTGAGCCGGTTGAAGCGCAGTAGGACACGGCGCGGTCAACGATGCCGCCAACTGCCCCTGGAACGCTTAGCCAGGATACCTATCTGGACATTGTTGCGCATATGCCTCAATCGAATGGCCTACCGGGGGGCGCCGTAGAGTTCGCAGGCGCTTCGCCGAGTCTGCAGGACCCGGTAGGAAAATAGCGGCCGCAGGCACAAAAGCCCCCTGAAATATCGCTCGAGCAGCTCATCGGCAGAACGTGGTTTGCCGCGCCCCTGCATCCCTACTTGCAACAACAAGCCGTTATGTCGCATGATAACTCTGGGTGGTTGCCAGTAAGCAACAAGAGTAATCGATAACAAGATAGAGGGGCAGGGGGTACTCAATGACCGTGCAGAACGCGCAGAAGCGCGCTCTACCGTATGACCAACTCTATTCGCTGGGCCAGTGCGCGGGCTGGCAAGGCTTTGCGTCGCTGGCGCAAAGCCATAGCGGCCACTGTAGCTGCAGTTTGAATTTGACCCATTGAATCGCATGGAGGGAGAAGTAGTGAGCACCGAAAAGATTAACAAGAAGGGATTGCTTGGACGGTCGGCGGGCCTTATCGCCTTGTCTGGCGCCTTGATTGGGGCCGCACCGGCGTTCAGCCAAAGCACAACCGACCAGGCCGCGACGAACGGCGGGGACGCGGATCAACTCCAGGAGGTGGTGGTCACCGCCGAGCGACGCGCGACCGATATCATGTCCACACCGATCTCGGTCGTGGCAGTTTCGGGCGACCAGCTGCAGGCGGCGAAGATTGTCGACGTCGAAAGCCTGGGCCAAGTAGCGCCAAACCTATTGGTCTACAACGGCGGCTTATCCAGTTCGGCGGACATCCGGGGTATCGGCAACTCGAACCAGGGTGGCGATGAGGTACCGGGTGTCGCCATCATTCGCGACGGGCTGCCCAACCCCGTAACGTATGGAGAAGGTATCCCCTACTTCGACATTGCGGACGTTGAGGTCCTGCGAGGCCCGCAAGGCACCTTCACGGGTGCCAGTTCGACCGGCGGGGCCATCGATATCAATTCGGCGAATCCCAACTTCACGGGCGTCAACGGTTACATAGATGCTACGGCGGCTACCTACACCGAGCAAAGATTTCAAGGTGCCGTGAATTTTCCGGTGAGCGACACCCTTGCGCTGCGGTTTGCCTTCAACGAGGAGACGCGCGGTAGCTATTTCCGCGACTTGGCGACCGTGCTCGACGGCCCCTTGCAAGCCGGGCCGTCTATCGCTGCTTCGGGCCAATTTTCCGACTCGGCCGATGCCGCCGAGGCCGATCCAGGTAATGTCGATGACAAGGATCTGCGCGTGAGCGTGCTGTGGAAGCCGTTCGATAATTTCCAGAACCTGACGAAGATCGAGTTCGATCTCGATGACAGCAACGGCGTACCGACGCAGCCGGATACCTACAGCTTCACTGCACTCAAAGGCCAGCCTTGCCCGGCAGGTGACGGGACCGCACCGAACTGCCATAACTTCTATTATCCAGGCTACTCGGGGTCGCCATATACGCTCAATAACTGGGCTTCGAATATGCTGAAGGCCAACTCCGACCAGGCCGAATATAGTAACGAGTCGCGATACACGTTGCCGGGCGGTACCGTGCTGCGTCTTCTGGGCGGTGTTCAGTCAATTCGCGCAGACAGTCTAACCAGCACCAGTAGCGACAGCTTGAATGTGGGTAGTTACACGGAGAGCTTATATAAGTACTACACCTACAGCGGGGAATTCGATGTAATTTCGCCCACGACTGGCCCGTTCAGCTATATCGCCGGCACAGCGATTTACTACAACAGCTGGAATTTTCCTGACTACGCCGTCAACGTTTTATCGCCGTACTCGGTGGCAGCTCCGGCAATTGGCGCATGGATCGACGGCCAGGTAGTCAAGACCACACAAAAAGCCGCGTTCGGCCAGGTTTCCTGGCAGTTCACTCCTACGCTGCAGGTTGTGGGTGGGTTGCGTATGACCTGGGACTCCGAGTTCTCCAACTGCGACCCGACGGCTGTAAATACGGCCTACTGCTACTCAAACGGGCATTACGAGCTAGAAACTTACCGGCCTGGCCTGCCCCCGATTTTCTTCACCGCCGGTATCGATTCTACGGATAGAGTTCTGACCGGTAAGGTCGATCTGAACTGGACGCCGCGCCCGGGGCAGCTGTTCTACGGGTTCGTTGCGCGCGGTGCCAAGCCGGGTGAATCGAACGTTGGTAGTGAGCAGCCGACCCATTACGAGTATGTCAACGACTATGAGGCCGGATGGAAGGGCAAGTTTGTCAACGGGCACATGGAGCTGCAGCTCGATGGCTACTATCAGCAGTACATGGACATGATCCACTCAACCTTCGATCCGGAAATCCCCGGGGATACGGCAGAGGCTAATATCCCTTTCTCCATTCTCAAGGGAATCGAAGCCTCCTTCGAAGGGAATGTCGGTCATTTCAGCGCCAATATAAATGGAGCCTATAACAAGTCGATCCTCGGGAATTTTGTGACTGCCGCGAGGTACAAGTTCCCGTCAGGCACGAATTTCGGCGTTACGGCTCAGTGCGCGCCCGGCGTTGCTCCCAGCAACTCGGGAACGGGCTGTACTGACTACACCGGAAGCTATCCCGGCGACCCGTCATACATCGTTAATCTGAGCGGCGAAGCGCTGCCATATGCGCCCACATGGACGTTTTATGGAAGTCTCCAATACGCCATTCCCCTGGGTAATACGTCCTTGGTGCCGCGCGTGGCCTACTCGTACAGGAGCAAGACGTATTCGGACATATTCCAGAGCGACAACTACTACCTGCTGCCTGGGTATTCCTTGTGGAGTGCGTACCTGGATTGGGAAGCCGGTCCCTGGACCACGTCGATCTACGGGACCAACCTCAACAACTCGGTATACCTCGTGGGCACTGGGCTGTACGGGGATCCACGACAACTTGGTCTAGAGGTGAAGAGAACCTTCTGAGGCGCTGGATAACGCCGCAAGAGGCATAAAGGCGACGCAAAGGCCGCCTCCCGAGGCGGCGGGACTAGAGGCCCGGGTCGATCAAACGACCCGGGCCTTTTTTCTGCGCGCCCGGCAGGGCGCACGCTCTTGGAGGTGGAAGAAAGCGCCGGCGCTTGTCCCACTGAGGCGGCCCTGTGCGTCGGCCGCGGCCAGTTGGATCGTCAGGTCTGCCGCGGTGATGAGCGTGTCCCGATCCCCGCCATGACTGCGCGGTACGCTAACGAGAGGGCGATATGGCTTTTGCCTTGCGCTTCGGGGGCGGCGCTGGCGAAGCCAAAGTAGAGAACGCTCCGGGTAGGCTCACCCGATCATGGATCACTGGCAACCCTGAGAGCCTCGCCCGATTGCAAGCGCAAGCACCCCGCATCCCAAGCCCGACCCATATCGAAGCGTTGATGCAGGAGGGTTGGCCCGCGAATTCGTGAACAGCTCGGCCCGGATGTCTACCTTTACCGGCCCCGACGACGTATTAGCCCGGCGCTGCTTGCCGTAGAACTGAGCTCCTAGCCTGCAGTAGATTTCGCCTGCGGCCGCGGCGCGCGAGGCGTGGGGGCTGGACGCTGAGCCCCACGCGGAGGCTGAGCTCCAAAGGCGCAGTATTGTGCGTCCGTGCACTCCTTCGGGAAGCTGGGATAAATCTCCAGGAACTGGTCCTTTATCTTGTCGCGGAACTCCGGATACATGGTGTCCGCACCCCCGTTCGAAGCAACCGCGGGGATGTGGTAGTAATGCATCATCTGGCCGACAATCGGGTGCTTTCCCTGTGAATAAACCTGGCTGGTGATCGGATTCTTCCCCGGTAGATAAAACGGCACCGCGCCCTCGGCAGTCCCCTCGTCATTGATGATGCAGGGGCCCCAATTGCTCGGGACGGGACGGGTGGATTTATCGTAGCTGCGTACATAGATATACGGCTGCGTCAGGTAGATGGGGTCCTGCAGCACACCGACGACAGTCATCATGTTGTCGCCTTGGAGCATGTAGGTATTCGTCAGAGTCGCCTCATCGCTCATGAAGGCGCCGTTGCGGCGCATCTCAGACGGTTTCATGTCGATCGTTTTCGCGACGAGCATGTTGCCGACCCAGTGACCAGTGCTGAAGGCACCCAGTTGATGACGGGCGTACTTCGAAGGCTCAGGTCTGCCGTCCAACCAGATCTGCATTCCGCCGATATCTTCGATGGATTCAATCCTCCAGCCCCGAATGCCGTCGGTGGGGCCTGTCACGATGGGCCAGATTCTCAGGCTGAATGCGCCATCCATGTAATGCCACTGGTTGTAAAACTGGCAGACTTTTTCCGGCTCGGCCAGCATCGCTCCATCATACGACTGGGCCAGGACCTTTTCGCCGGCGGTAAGTGGCATCCCGGTCCAATCTCCAGGCACCGGGCCCGGGACGCGCTCCAAGGCGTCCTGGGTGAGAGGTGAAGACCACGAACCGGACAAGTCAACCGGCGACGCCGCAATACCGACTTGCGCCCGGACAGGCGAGGCAGCCGCAGCAAGAATGACAGCCGTAGCGCAGGTCATTGCACCCGCGGTCGCTGCGCGCGACGCAAAATTCGCTGACAGAAACCGCAATTGTTTGCTAGCCATGTTCATTCCTTACCACGTTGCCGAGCAGGCCGTAGGCTTCCAAGCGTCGCCGCTCGAGAGCTTCGAAAAAATGTCGTCGGTGGTAAAGGGCTGAAACAAATAAACCGGGTCGGTAACCACGCTGGTCACCGTCATGATCGTTTCCCCCTGATACTGCCCTGGCACCAGGTCGAAGTATTCCAACACGCTCGTCTTGTCGCTGTAAGGGATGCCGTTCTTTCGGATGTATCCAGGCTTCAGATCGGCGGTCGTCACTTTCAATTGACCCCACTTCTGCCTGCCTCGGCCCTGCTGGTCCCAGGCAGCCGCGGAGTAGCCCTGCAACGAGGGCGGGCTGTGGGCGTCGCCCGGCGAGGGCACGAAGTGAAACAGGCGGGTCTGCTCGCCCGTGTCTATTTCCATCTTCATGGTCTGCTCGTCCTGCCAGGTGACGTGCAGGTGCCCCGGGACGCGCATAATGATCGGTGCCCCGTAGGACTTGCATTGCTCGCCCGCCGCCGTGTCCTTGGCCGGATCCCAGGCGTTCATCACTTCCTTCCCGGAGGCCGTGAGCGGAACGGCCTCGTAGTCCCCGGGCGGGGGCGTGACCATTCGAAATCTCCAGTCAAAGGTAATGATGGAGGTCCAATAGCCCGTGAGATCGATGGGAGCGCCGGCTTCCGCGCTCGGCGGCGGGCCAACCGGACCGCCACCACGCCGGCCTTGCGCGTTCGCGACCGATTGCACCCCCAGCGATGCCAGCAACACCAGCGTGACCGGGAGGGTGGAATTCAAGAGGGAGTTTCGCATCGTGCCCACCTATTTCTTCTTCGAATCCGCAGCTTTCAGACTTTGGTAAACAGCTGCGACGAACATGTTCGTTGTCCAGGGACCCGTGGTCGAGCCGTACCGGGCTTCGTACGCCTTGGTCGGATCGGCCGCCTCGATCTGGTCCAATGTCATGTGGCGTTTCATCATGTCGGCGATGGTGTCGGTGATGATCACCACCATGTCCCGATAGTCGACGACCTCCCATTGCTCGCAGATCCGCCCATGAGCGGGGATTACGTCGGTGGCGTTATCGCTATAGTCGTAGACCAGGGGCGCCGGTGGAATCGCCAGCTCCAGGAGTCTGTCCAGCGCCGCGATCTCACCCTGGATGCTGCCGCCATGAGCCAGATCGATCATCGGGAACCGGCTCATGTCCATGACATTTCCAGCATCTACGACATCGGAGTTGCGGAACAGCACGAAGATGTCACCGTCGGAGTGGGCCGCCGGCTGGTGGAAAACCACGATCGGCTCACCGTTGATGATCAAGCTGTACTGAGGGCTCAAAAAGGCCTCGGTGGGCCAGCCGCTGTCCGGATAGCCAGGTGTCTGGGCCACCCGTGCCAGAACGGTGCTGAAGGCCATAACCGAAGCACCCGGACCAAGCGGAGGGTTGTACAAACTTTGACCCGCCGCGGCGATCGCCGAATTTCCACCGACGGAATCCGGGTCTCCATCGGTATTGATTATGTAGCGAATAGGCAGTGGCGATATCTTTCTGATAGCCGCCAGCAGCCGGTCCGTCCCATCCGCGGCGCCCGAGTTGGCGAGCACGATGCCGTCGACGCCAACCTGCACGACGACGTTTCCCCCGTCACCGGGGATCATGTAAATGTTCTTAGTAACGGGCACTATTTCCAGATCACCGTTGCCCGGTTCCGCGGCGCGGGCAGAAGCCAAGCCCAACACCCCTAGTGCCACTACAGAGAGCACGGCGCCCACGGCTCGGTGGACGATAGCTCTCGTTGCATGCGTCATGGTTTCCCCCTTCCGGTGTCTGCGCGGCCGGTCGGCTTTATCGCCGACTGTCGATGAGCGCGCAGTGCGATTCTATGCAGACTGATCCGATTTGTCGAAGTCGGCCCCTTCGTCGCTGCCCCGCCCCGATCCCCCCGGGCGGCTGCCGGCAGCGTACCTAGCGCGGTGTCTCGGCGACGTCGGCCGAGGCGTCGCGAGCAAGCATACGCCAGCGCCGCAGCAGGTGGTCGAGCGAAAATGCGCCCGGGCCCAGCGCGAGGATGCCGACCGCCAGGGCCGCCCAGGGCAGATGAAAATTTGCCCAGGCCGATGGCACCGTGAGCTGAATGATCCCTACCATGACCAGCAGCCCGAGCGCGCTGAACCGCGTGGCCAGTCCCAAGATCAGCAGCACCGGCAGCACGATCTCCGCGACGCCGTCGATATAGGCGAGCACGTCCGGGAAAGGAAAGCTGTAAGCCTGACCAAACAAATGCAGCTGGAACTGCTGCTCGAACAGGTACTGTGCGGTGGGGGAGAGGGATAGAAAGCTGTTCCACTTGGTCAGTCCGGAACGGTAGAACGGCACCGCGAGCGCCACGCGCAGCAACAGCGGCGCGACGAATGCACTCAGCCAGGCGAGCCTGTGCGTCAGTCCCAATAGAGTGTCCGCAGTACTGACTGCAACACCGCGCGCGCGTGCGCGTAACGGCTCACTCAACATGTGGGCGAGTTCTCCGGTGGGGACGCTGCCTCGAGCCAACGTCATGGATGTCACTGTGGGGGGCAATGAAGCCTGTGAAGGCCCCACTGCGTAGCAGCCCAACCAGGTGCACGGAGAGGGCGTCGGGCGTGCAGCGCGGCAGTGCCGCGCGTACGGCCGCGACGAAGGGGCGGCCGCGGCCGAGGGCCGCGAGCAGCCGCGCACCACCAGCTGGCAATGAACGCACCTCGACGTCCGCGTCGGGGCGTACCACCAGTACGTCTTCCCCGCCGGCGGACAAATCCACGCTGGCCGGCGCCCCATCGGCCACGTTCATGCGCCAGATCGTCAAGGCCGGGTAGCGACAGCGCACGATGCGCACCGATGGGTGCAGCGTGAAGCGCAGCTCGCCCAGATCCCGGTGCGCAATCTTGGCCAGCGCGGCTGCATCGAGCGGTGGCGCCTCAGCCGCGTGATAGGCCTCGAGCCAGGCACGCTCGATGCGAGCGACTTCGGCCAGGTACGGCAGAGTTGCAGTGGGCTCGAAGTCAGCGACGAAAGCCGGAAAGTCCGCACCGTAGTGAAGCAACACCGGCGAGCGCGGCGCCCGCGTGCTCACGTACAGTCGGGCCATCGCACGGAAATACTCCTCGCCGACGAGCCGGCAGCACGCCGGGAACGCGTCCCGCAGGACCTCGATCAGGCCGGCGATGACGTTGTTGCGATATACGCCGAAGCGTTTGAGGCAACCTTGGCCGCTCGGATCCACCACGCCTCGTGGAACCGGCAGTCCGGGGTCGAGCAGGGCGCCGGCGAACGCTCCTTGCCGGTCGGCCAGCTTAAGGCCTTCGAGGCTGTCGCGCGGTGCGCTCATCCGAAGGCTCCAGGGATCCGATGGTCCTCATCCAGCGGCCGCGTCATAGCGGCTGCGGGCAGTGCGTTGCCGCGATGGCGCTGCGCCTGCGAAGACAGCAGGCGATTCGCGCGTGCCGCCTCGCGCTCGAGCTGCCCCCAGGCGGGCAGTTTCGAATCCCACTCGATCAGCGTTGGCACCGCACCGAGCTGGTCGAGAACGCGTGTGTACAACCGCCAAACCGGTCGGCAAACCGGTCCATCGTGCGAATCAATCAGCAGCGGCCGGCCGGCCTCGTCTTCGATGCGGGAATGGCCCGCGAGGTGGATCTCGCGCACGTGCGCGAGCGGATAGGTATCCAGATAGCGCCCGGGGTCCCACTGCTGATTGGTACAGGACACGTGGACATTGTTGATATCGAGTAGCAGAGCGCAGCCGGTCCGGCGTACGACCTCCGCGATGAAATCCCCCTCTGCATAGGCACTATCGGCGAAGGCCAGGTACGTGGCCGGGTTCTCGAGCAGCATCTGCCGGCCGAGCGCTTCCTGCACCTGATCGATATGGCGCACGACACAGTGCAGCGTCTCGGTCGTATAGGGCACGGGAAGCAAATCGGCGAGGAATGACCGGCCGTGCGTCGACCAGGCGAGGTGCTCGGAAAACAGTCCTGGCTGATAGCGCTCGATCAGCTGGCGCAGGCGCATCAGGTGGCCGCGATCGAGCGCCCCGGCGGCGCCGATCGATAAGCCCACGCCGTGCAGCGAGAGTGGGTAACGCTGCCGGATCGCCGTGAGGTAACGATGCGGCGGCCCGCCGGCCCCCATGAAATTCTCCGCATGCACCTCGAAGAAACTTATCGCCGGCGCGCGCTCGAGTACGGTCGCAAAGTGCTTCGCCCTCAGGCCCACGCCGGCCCGGGGAGGGATGCTGTCGTGACATCGGTCCATATCGCTCTCCCGCGTGCGCTCCACCTCAGGCCGCTGCGGCATCCCCGCTCGGCAGCGGGGACAGCGCAGGGGCCTTGACCGTGGACTCAGCTCGATTTGGGGGTAAGGCTGCCCGGCCCATTGGGCGTCTGGATGGACTCGCAGGTGCCCTTGGGAACGAGCTTGAACGCATTGCCCTGGTAGTCGGCCGTGCTGGTGGCCGCGCAGGTAGTGCCGGCGCCGGCGTAGCAGTCGTTGTGGCCCTTGAGCGCCACGCCATAGCACTGGTCGAACTTGCCGGTCTTCAGGCGCGTCTGGGTCTTCTTCATGTTCTTTTCCATCATCATCTTCATCTGCTGGGGCGTCATCTGTTCGGCAGCCTGAGCGCTGACAGACAGCGTACCCAGCGATCCCAATGCGGCCGTCAGGGCGCCTGCGATCAGCATGGATCTGGCTCGATTGGACATGGGCATTCCTCCGGTTAAGCGTCGGGCGGCCCGCTTGGGGCCTGCCTTGGCAATTAAAAAAAAGGACAGTCCCCTGCTATTCGTTCATCGTGCGTAAAAGGTTACAGGTCGCAAGCGGCGCGCCCCGGCGCGACGCCCAAGGCGAAGAGATAGACTGCGCCTGTGATCGAGGAGCCAACAGCGCAACAACAGAGCGCAGCATGGGGACGGCTCATGTACGCCGCTCAGGAGGGTGATCGCGCGGCGTATGAGAGGCTGCTGCGCGAGATCATGCCGTTCGTGCGCTCCCTGTCACGGCGCCGTTGCCGCAACCCCGCCGACGTCGAGGAAATGGTCCAGGACACCCTGCTGACTGTGCACCGCGTACGCCATACCTACGATCCAGGACGCCCGTTCAGCGCATGGTTGGCAGCAATCGCTACGCGCCGCGCGATCGACCTTGTGCGGCGGCGGCAGCGAGTGTCGAAATATGAGAGCACCGATTCGCAACTGGTTGAAACCTTTCCCGGTGCTGCCGCGAATAACGAACTAGAGGCGGTACAGTCGGCCGATGAGGTGGCGCATCTGCTGCAGCAGCTGCCTGCGCGCCAGCGCGAGGCGTTGGAGATGCTGAAAGTACGGGACATGAGTGCCGCGCAGGCCTCGAAGGTGTCGGGGCAGAGCGCTGGGGCGCTGAAGGTCAATGCGCATCGTGCCTTGAAGGCACTGAGAGGATGGATGCAGGCGCGCGAGAAACCATGATGCAGACCGAGCGGGTGATCCAGGAACTGGTGGGCGAGCTGCAGCCGGTGCGGCGGCTGCGGCCACCGGCGCTGCGAGCCGCGTTGTGGCTGGCGACGGTGGGGTTGCTGGTCGGCCTGATCGTGATGGGCTTTGCCGACTGGGCGCGGGTGATGCAGCGCATGGCGGTCCCGCGCATCGCATTGGAGTGCGCCGCAGCCGGGTTGACCGGCATCAGCGCGGTGCTGGCCGCGTTCATCGTCTCGATACCCGGCCGCTCTGCTCGCTGGGCAGCGTTGCCTCTGCCGGCGTTCATCTTGTGGCTGGCTGCCAGCGGCGCCGGCTGTTTGCGTAATGGTTGGAGTCTGCACGGCCCGGGCGGCTTCGTCGGTGATAGCGGGCACTGCTTCGGGTTCATCGTCGGTGTGAGCGTGCCGCTGTCGATCGGTCTGTTCGCGGTTCTACGTCGTGCGCGACCGATCGCCCCCTTGCCGGTGGCCATGCTGGGAACGCTGGGTGTGGCCGCGCTGGCGGACTTCGTCCTGGAATTCTTCCACCCCTTCGACGTCACCGTGATCGACCTGGCGCTGCACTTGGCCGGGATCGCCGTGGTAATGCTCGTGGGAGTGGCGCTCAGGCGGCCGCTGCTGGTGGATGCGTCAAGATGACACAGCGGTCGGGGTAGCCGAATACAATGGCGGACACGCTCTTTCCGGGAACAGTCCTGGCCTAGGAGTCATGACAGGCGCTGCGGGGGCAGAAAGGGCGGCAATCTGGCCGCCTCAAAATAGATAATCGCAATTGATTCCGCAGGTTAGAGGCGCAATTAGATGCGCTTTCTAGGATGTTCAATTCAAGCACTTGCGGCTCTCTGTTGAACCAGAACCACGGACGAGGGGAATCGCCCAAATGCTGATGCGGCTTCTGCGCGCATACCTGCGGCCCTATCAGGGCGGGCTGCTGGTGCTGATCGTCCTGCAGCTGCTGGGCACGATCGCCTCCCTGTATCTGCCCAATCTCAACGCGAACATCGTGGATACGGGCATTGCGCGCGGCGATACGGGCTACATCCTGCGGGAAGGAGGCTGGATGTTGCTCGTCAGCCTCGCGCAGGTCGCCTGCTCAGTGGCGGCGACCTATTACGGTTCACAGATCGCGATGAGCATGGGACGCGACCTGCGCGGCGCCATATTCCGCCGGGTCACCGAATTTTCGGGGCGCGAGGTCGCGCGCTTCGGGGCCCCCTCGCTGATTACGCGTAACACCAATGACGTGCAGCAGGTCCAGACCCTGGTGGCCCTGACCGCCACCATGATGATCACCGCGCCGATCATGTGCATCGGCGGGATCATCATGGCGGTGCGCGAGGATGTGGGACTGTCGTGGCTGATGGGTATCGCCGTGCCCCTGCTGGCGGTTCTCGTCGGGCTCATCGTGGGACGCATGGTGCCGCAGTTTCGCCTGATGCAGGAGTGGCTCGATGTGGTCAATCGTGTGCTGCGCGAGCAGCTCGGCGGCATTCGCGTCGTGCGCGCTTTTGTGCGCGAACCTGTGGAGACGCAGCGCTTCGCGAAGGTCAACCGCGAGCTGACCGACACCGCACTGCGCGCAGGCCGCCTCATGGCCCTCATCCTGCCGGTGCTGCTGCTGGTGCTGAACAACTCGAGCGTGGCGGTCATGTGGTTCGGTGGACTGAGGGTGGATGCCGGCCAGATGCAGATTGGGGCTCTGACCGCCTACCTCGTCTATCTGGCGCAGATCCTGATGTCCATCATGATGGCGACCTTTATGCTCATGATGATTCCGCGCGCGGCAGTGTGCGCAGACCGCATCGGCGAGGTGCTCGATACGCGCTCCTCGGTAGCCCCGCCGACGCAGCCGGTGCGCTCGCTTAAGCAGCGCGCCCAGCTCGAGATGCGCGACGTCTGCTTCCAATACCCGGGCGCCGCCGATCCGGTGTTGCGCCAGGTCTCCTTCCAGCTCGAACCAGGCCACACATTGGCGCTGATTGGGAGCACCGGGGCTGGTAAGACCACACTGGTGTCGCTGATCCCGCGGCTCTTCGATGTGACCGGCGGCGCCGTATTGGTCAATGGCGTGGATGTGCGCGAGCTCGACCCCGACCTGCTCTGGTCGCGCATCGGGCTCGTGCCGCAGCGGGCGTATCTATTCAGTGGCACCGTGGCGAGCAATTTGCGCTACGGCAATCCGCAAGCGACCGACCAGGAGCTTTGGGAGGCCCTCGGCGTGGCGCAGGCGCGTGAGTTCGTCACGGCCATGCCTGGGCAACTCGAGGCACCCATTGCCCAGGGCGGCACCAATGTTTCCGGCGGCCAGCGTCAGCGCCTGGCGATCGCGCGTGCGCTGGTGCGTAAGCCGGAGATCTACCTGTTCGATGAGTCCTTCTCGGCGCTGGATCTGGGCACCGACGCGCGGTTGCGCGCGGCGTTGCGGCCGGTGACGCGCGAGGCTGCCGTGGTGCTGGTCGCGCAGCGCGTGTCGACGATCCGTGACGCCGATCAGATTGGTGTGCTCGACGGCGGGACGCTTGTTGGACTGGGGCGGCATGCCGACCTGCTGCTCAGCTGCCCGACCTACGCGCAAATCGTCGATTCGCAGCTGTCGGCCGAGGAGGCTGCTTGAACGTGCAGCGACCATCCTCCGGCGGGGAGCGCCCCGCCGCCGGTCCAGGACCGGCGGGCGGCCCACGAGGGCTGCCAGGCCGCCTGCCACCGGCAGGGCAGACGGCCGGACGCGGTGGCCCGTGGATGAGCCTGGGGATGCCGACTGAGAAGTCGATGAACTTCTGGCCCTCTGTGCGGCGACTGCTGGGCCATTTTCGCGCCGAGCGTCTGCGTATGGGCGTGGTGCTGGGACTGGCTTTGGCGAGCGTGGCCCTGTCGATGGTGGGACCGCTGCTGATCGGGCACGCCACCGACCTCATCTTCTCTGGTGGTATCAGCCGGCATCTGCCCGTGGGCAGCACCGCTGAACAAGCGGTCGCAGCCGCACGATCGGCAGGCCAGTTGCATTACGCCGAGATGCTCGCGCACCTGCAGCTGACCCCCGGCGTGGGCATCAATTTTCACGCCCTCGGCATCGTGCTGCTCTGGGCGGTGGTGCTTTATGTGGGCTCGAGCCTGTGCGCCTGGGGGCAGGGCTACGTGCTCAACGACCTCGTGCAAGACCTGGTGCTGCGCTTGCGCGCGGACGTCGAGGACAAGATCAACCGCTTGCCGCTGCGCTATTTCGATCAGCAGCCGCGTGGCGAGCTGCTCAGCCGCGTGACCAATGATATCGGTAACGTCTCGCAATCCCTGCAGCAGACGCTTAGCCAGCTGCTGAATGCGCTGCTGACGCTGGTCGGCGTCGTAGTCATGATGATTCTGGTCTCGCCGCTGCTGTCACTGATCGCTCTGGTGTCGATCCCGCTCGTCATGCTGCTCACCAAGGCGATCGGCAAGCGCTCGCAGGGGCAGTTCATCGCCCAGTGGACGCACACGGGAGCGCTCAACGCGCTGATCGAAGAGGCCTTCACGGGACACGAGCTGGTGAAGGTGTTCGGGCGTCAGCGCGAGGTGGCCGCAGCCTTCGATGCCAAAAATGGCCAGCTGTACGCCGCCAGCTTCACGGCGCAGTTCATTTCCGGAACCATCATGCCGGTGGTGATGTTCATCGGCAATCTAAACTATGTGCTGATTGCCGTGATCGGTGGGCTGCGCGTCGCGAGCGGCGCGATAAGCCTGGGCGCGGTGCAGGCGTTCATCCAGTACTCGCGGATGTTTACGAGGCCGCTGACGCAGGCGGCCTCGATGGCCAACACCCTGCAGTCGGGAGTGGCCTCGGCGGAGCGCGTCTACGATCTGCTGGATGCTGCCGAACAGAGCCCGGAACCCAGCGAGTCGCCGCGTCCCGCAGCGTTGCAGGGACGTGTGGTGTTCGAGCGCGTCTCGTTCCGCTACGAGCCGAGCAAGCCATTGATCGAAGACCTGTCGCTGGTGGCAGAGCCGGGCCATACCATCGCGATCGTGGGCCCAACGGGTGCCGGCAAGACAACGCTGGTCAATCTCATCATGCGCTTCTACGAGCTGGATGGTGGGCGCATTACGCTGGATGGAGTTGATGTCCGGCAGATGAGGCGTGATCAGCTGCGCTCACGGATCGGCATGGTGCTGCAGGATGCCTGGCTCTTTCACGGCACCATCCGCGACAATATTCGCTACGGGCGGCCCGAAGCGTCGGACGCGGAGCTGCTGGCGGCTTCGCAGGCCACTTTCGTGGATCGCTTCGTGCGCTCGCTGCCAGCCGGCTACGACACGGTAATCGACGAGGAGAGCAGCAATCTCAGTGCCGGTCAGAAGCAGCTGATCACGATCGCGCGCGCGTTCCTGACCAACCCGGCGCTGCTGATCCTCGATGAGGCGACGAGTTCGGTGGACACGCGTACCGAGTTGCTCGTGCAGCACGCGATGGCGGCGCTACGGCGCAATCGCACCAGCTTCGTGATTGCGCATCGGCTCTCGACGATCCGCGATGCGGATCTGATCCTCGTCATGCGCGATGGGGCGATCGTGGAACAGGGGAACCACGAACAGCTGCTGGCGATCCGCGGTGCGTACTACGAACTCTACAACGCGCAATTTACGGCGCCGATTGACGAGAGCCTATCGCCCGATTGGCGGCCACAGCATTCACCTGCGCGCCGCGTTCGCGGACAAGCCTGACGCGCCCTGCCGGTCGGCAGCGATTGCGCCTGCTGGCGTGCAAAAATACCTTGCGCAACATTTCCCAATCGCGCAAATACGATATATTTAGAACGTAGGGGGTATTACGGCAATCCGCGACAATGCGTCTCGAGTTGCACAGAAGCTTCTAAAATATACCTATACCTTTGAGAGTGGGCCGATTGACGGTGCCACCTCGAATGCCGGGGGGGGATGAGCTGTGACGCAAATAACGAGAGCGATCGTCCACCGAGCCGTGGCCGCGGCGCTCTGCGTAGTGGTGCTGGGGGCGCTGGGCGTGACCTGCGCGCGCGCGGCGGAACCACAGAGCGGTGATCTGGACGTGGTGCAGGTGCGGCCGAACTTCTACCTGCTGGTCGGTGACGGCGAGAACATCGGGGTGCAGGTCGGACACGACGGGGTGGTAGTGGTCAATGCCGGCACCCA
>DATAXJ010000026.1:0-177219 GCA_036266795.1 Steroidobacteraceae bacterium
TGTGCGGCAGGCCGCCTTCCTTCTTGGCGCGGCCGGCCTCCTCCATCGACAGTCCGTAGGTGCGCATGATCTCCTCGGTGAGCTGCTGGCCACCGAAGGCGAAATCGCGCGTGTAGACCACCTTGAGATTGCGCAGCACGCTGAAAGTCGTGCTACTCGCACCGAAGTCCGCCACCGCCACGCTGTGATCGATGCCGCCGTCGGGCATCTGGTGCGTCATCAGGCGGCAGGCATTCTCGAGCGCGAACGCTTCCACGTCGACGATGCGGGCCGACAGACCCGCGGCGGACGCGGCGGCGCGGCGCTGCTCGACGTTCTCGCTGCGCGAGGCCACCAGCAACACGTCGATAGACTCGGCGTCCTTCTCGGAGGGTCCGAGCACCTCGAAGTCGTAGCTGACTTCGTCCATCGGGAAGGGGATATACTGATCCGCCTGCATCTCGACCTGGGCCTCCAGCTCCGTCTCGCGCAGCCCGCGCGGCATCTGGATGACCTTGGTGATGGCGGCATCGCCACTGATGGCGATCGCCGCTTCGCGCGTGCGCGCGCCCGAGCGCTTCACGGCGCGGCGGATCGCATCGCCGACGGCTTGCGGATCCACCAACGTCTTTTCGTTCATGGCATTGGGCGGCGTGGGCTCCGCCGCGTAGGATTCGACCCGATACTGGCCTCCGGACATTGCCAGCTCGATCAGCTTGATCGACGAGGTGGTGATATCCAGGCCCAACAGCTGGCGGCGATTATTTGACAGCAGCAGCACGTTTTTTTCCCTAACCTTTCAATGGCCTAGGCGGTCGCGGCGAAATCCCTGCGTCGTCATTTGCCGGCAATCTAACAGGCAAAAGTCAAATGGGGCGTGAGGTAGCTCACGGACCCGGCGCTGATCCTGGTTAACCTTAAACTGCCCGTGGAATCTTGAGGCGTGATGTAGCTCTAACTTTCCACGGGTCGCCCACCGGCGACAGTGCACGCGAGGCGACGTAATCTTTCAGTTGTTCCGTCACTGCTATGCTTGGCAGGTGGTGACCGTCGCGCCGAGGACCGATAGATAGAGATGATGAGGAAGCTGATTTGAGCGCCGCCGAGCCATCGCCGCTACCGACGGGGTCACCGTGCTGAACAAACCGCTGCGCGTGCTGCTCGCCCTCTGTCTGCTTGGTATCGGAGCCGTGCTGTTGGGCGCCGATGCACTGCTGTCCAGCTACGTGTACCTGGATCCCTCGCTGCCGACCGTGGACGCCATGCGCAGCGGCAGCCTCGCTGTACCCCTGCGTGTTTACACGCGCGACGGCGAGCTGATCGATGAGATCGGCGAGAAGCGCCGTCTGCCGGTCGGCTACGACGATATTCCCGTGCTGGTGCGCAGTGCATTCGTCGCTGCCGAGGACGAGCGCTTCTTCGAGCATCACGGCTTCGACTACAGCGGCGTGCTGCGCGCTGCCTGGGTCGATTTGCACTCGGGCGATTTCTCGCAGGGCGCCAGCACGATCACGATGCAGGCGGCGCGCAACATGTTCCTGACCTTCGATAAGACGATTCGCCGCAAACTGCAGGAGATCTTCCTCACGTACCGCATGGAGCACGAGTTCACCAAGCAGGAGATCCTCGGTACCTATCTGAACGTCATCTTTTTGGGCCAGCGCTCCTATGGCGTTGCCGCCGCGGCGCAGACCTATTTCGGCAAGCCGCTGGATCAGCTGAGCATCGCCGAGGCCGCGACGCTCGCGGGTATCCCGCAGGCGCCGTCGCGCTACAACCCGATCTACAATCCGCGCGCCGTGCACGCGCGGCGTCACTACGTTCTCGGGCAGATGCTCAAGCTCGGCGACATCAACGCCGCACAGGCCGCCGCGGCCGACGCCACGCCGGTGCAGGCGCGCGATCACGGCAGCTTCTCGCAGGTCGAAGCGCCCTACGTCGCGGAGATGGCGCGCGCCGAGCTGGTGGCGCGCTACGGCGAGGACGCCGTCAATCAGGGTTACCGGGTCTACACGACCATCGATGCGCGGCTGCAGACCGCGGCCAATCGGGCCGTGCGTCTCGGCCTGATCGAGTACGAACGCCGCCGCCACGGCTATCGCGGACCGCTCGCGCGTGTGCGACTGCCCGCGGGCGTTTCCAGCACGCGGCTCGAGGCGGCGCTGGTGAATGTGCCGCAGATCGGCGATCTGCATCCGGCGCTGGTTACGGCGGTCGCGGACCGCGCGGCTCGCGTATACGTGCAGTCGCAGGGGTTTGCGCAGATCAACTGGGACGGGCTCTCCTGGGCGCGACCGCGCCTCTCCGACACGCTGGTCGGTCCGGCGCCCAAGCGCGCCAGCGACGTCCTGCAACCCGGCGACGTGGTGTATGTCGTCGCCGATCGCACTGGCATGGCGCAGCTCGCGGAGCTGCCCGATGCACAGGCCGCGCTGGTCGCGCTGGATCCGGATGACGGCGCTGTCTCGGCGGTGGTCGGCGGCTTCGACTATTACACCAACAAGTTCAATCGCGCGACGCAGGCGCGCCGCCAGCCCGGCTCAGGCTTCAAGCCGTTCCTATATTCCTGCGCGCTGGACCATGGATTCACTCCCGCGACCATCGTGCTGGATGCGCCGTACGTCGCCGATGATCAGGAGAAGATCTGGCGCCCGAAGAACAGCGAGGGCGAAGAGGATTTCGTGGGACCGACGCGCCTGCGCGAGGGCCTGGTGTTCTCGCGCAATCTGATGACGATCCGCGTGGTGCGTCAGCTCGGTCTGGATACCGCCATGGGCTGCGCCACGCGCTTCGGCTTCGATCCGAAGGACATGCCGCAGGACATGACGCTCGCGCTCGGCAGCCTGACCACCACGCCCATGCAGGTCGCCACGGCCTACGCGGCGTTCGCCAATGGCGGCTTCCGCGTGGATTCCTATTTCATCGATCGCATCGAGGACGCCACGGGCAACACCGTCTTCCAGGCGACCCCGAAGGTGGTGTGCGATACCTGCGGCGCGAGCGTGCCGGCAGCGCCGGCGCCGATACCCACCAGCGCACCGGTGCAGTCGCAGATCGGTGCCGTGCCGGCGGCCCCCGCGTCCACAGCGCTCGGCGCAGGCGCGCCAGTCCCACAGGGCACTGTTGCCCATGCGATTGCCGCCGGTCTCACCAGCGTCGCAACGCCTGCGCCCGCGGCGGCAGCAACTGCGGCACCGCCGACGGCTGCCTCACCGGCAGGCGCGGCACCCCAGGCGGGCGCTGCGGTGGGACCTGCAGCCGTGGCCGCGCCGCTCGCCCTCGCGAGCGCCCAGCCGGCTTCCCCCGCGGGTCCTATTGATCCCAATCAGGCGCCGACGCTACTGGATGCACCGCTGCTGCCGGCCGCACGCATCGCGCCGCGAATCATCTCCCCGCAGAACTGCTGGCTGATGGACGACATGATGGCCGACGTCATCAAGCGCGGCACCGGCGTTGGCGCGCGCGTGTTGGAGCGCAGCGATATCGCCGGCAAGACCGGCACCAGCAATAACGCGCAAGATGCCTGGTTCAACGGCTTCACTCGCCACATCGTCGCCAGCGTCTGGGTCGGCTACGATGATGACCGCCCGCTCGGCACGGGCGAGCAGGGCGCGCGCACCGCGGTGCCGATTTGGACGATGTTCATGCGCGAGGCACTGCGCGATCAGCCCGACCAGCCGCGGCCGCTACCACCGGGACTGGTGACCGTGCGCATCTCCAAGCGCACGGGGCTTCTGGCCACTGCAGAGGACAGCGACAGCATGTACGAGACGTTCATGGATGGAACCGTCCCACAGGGTCCACCCCCGGGAGCCGTCGCGCCAGGAAGTGCGCCGACGAACCCCGCCGGCGGCGGCGGACAACCCTTGTTCTGATCGCTGTGCCGCCCGCGGGCGGCTAGCTGGAGTGCCGAATGCCGCGACGCTACCTGCGCCATGCCGGAGCCCGAGCGGGCAGTGTGCGCGGCAGCCATCTGCGTCGCGCCCTGGCGCAGGAGGCGGCACGCATCATGGCGCAGCATGGCATCCACGATTTTCTGACCGCCAAGCGCAAGGCCGCCGAGCGCCTGGGTGTCACCGATACCAGCGCACTACCGCGCAACGTCGAAATCGAACAGGCGCTGATGGAATACCAGCGGCTCTTCGAGGCCGATGGACATGAGCAGAGCCTGCAGTCACAGCGACGCGCGGCGCTGCGCGCCATGCACTGGCTGTCCGACTTCGAGCCGCGACTGGTGGGTCCCGTGCTCTCGGGCACGGCCACCGAGCACGCCGACATCCAGCTGCACGTATTTGCCGACCGTCCGGAGACTATCGCGCTGCAACTCATAGACCGCGGCATTGCCCATGAGATCACCGAGCGGCGCGTACGCCTGGACGCCGAGCGCATCAAAGCCTATCCGGGGGTGCGTTTCGAGGTTGGCAATCGCCGTGTCGACGCGACGGTCTTTCCGCGCGATGGCATCCGCCAGGCGCCGGTCAGTCCGGTGGATGGCCGTCCCATGCGCCGCGCCGACGCCGCCGAGCTCGCCAGCTTGCTCGAGAGCGCTGCGCCCTCGCAACTGAGCGCCTGAGCCACCCGAGCCGCCGCGACGTACTGGGTGTGGGCGCTGTCATACGCCTGTCCCGCTGAGCCCCTAGGCTGATGAGCGATGTTTGGCGGACCGATACGTTGCGGGTTGGCGCTCTCCTGTGCGATAGGCGCTGCGCTGATCGGTATCAATCGCCCGGCGCAGGCCGCGCGCGATGATCTGCAGCGCATCGTGCAGCGACAATGCCTGCCCGATTGGCTGCAGCGGCACGACCCGGCGCCCTGCCTGGCGGTGCAGGTTCGCGCCAGCGCGGCTGTAAAGGACGCGGGTTATGCGCTGCTGGCGGATCGTAAAGGTGGTGCGCATTTCCTGCTGATTCCGCTACGCACGCTCAGTGGTATCGAGAGCCCGGCGCTGCTGCGGCCCGATGCGCCGAACTACTTCGCCGCCGCCTGGGATGCACGGGCGCATCTGCTGCCCGGCGCCTTGCGCCTCGTGCCAGACGAGGATGTCGGACTGGCGGTCAACTCGCATTTCTCGCGCGGCCAGGATCAGCTGCACATCCATATCGAATGCCAGGGCGAGGCGTTGCATGCAAAGCTGCAGGCTGCAGCCCCGCAGCTCAGTACGCACTGGATGCCGCTCGAGGTGGATGGCGATACCTACCTGGTACGCCGCGTACTGGGTGGGACGCTGCAGGGCGCCGACCCCGTGAGGCTGCTGGCTGAGGGGCTGCCGGCGGCCCGCGCGCATATGGGGTATTACACGCTGGTGGTTGCCGGCGTGCAGTTTCGCGACGGCGCCGGATTTGCGCTGCTGACGCGCCGCGCGGTGCTGCGTGGCGGGGAACGACTGCTCGACAACACCTGCGCGGTCGCGGCCGAGGCTGCGGCCCCTGCGCGGCCAAACTGAGGCGGCGAGGACCGCCGCCTGGCTCGCTTCAGCCGCCCTTGCGTTGGGAAACCGGCACGAAGTCGCGGCGTGTGGGGCCGGTGTACAGCTGGCGCGGACGGCCGATGCGCATCGCAGGATCGGACACCATCTCCAGCCAATGCGCGACCCAACCCACGGTGCGGGCGATCGCAAACATCACGGTGAACATCGAGCGCGGAATGCCGAGCGCGCTGTAGATGACGCCGGAATAGAAATCCACGTTCGGATAGAGCTTGCGCGACACGAAGTATTCGTCCTTGAGCGCGATCTCCTCCAGCCGCAGCGCGAGCTCGAACAGCGGGTTGTCGTTGTCGCCGAGCTTGTGCAGCACCTCGTGGCACGCCTCGCGGATGATCTTGGCGCGCGGGTCGAAGTTCTTGTAGACGCGATGCCCGAAGCCCATGAGCCGGAAATGGCTGGAGCGGTCCTTGGCCATCGCCAGGTACTTGGGGATGTTCTCCACGGTGCCAATCTGCTCGAGCATGGAGAGCACCGCTTCGTTGGCACCGCCGTGGGCGGGACCCCAGAGCGCCGCGACGCCCGCAGAGATCGCGGCATAGGGATTGGCGCCGGTGCTGCCGGCGAGCCGCACCGTGGAAGTGCTGGCGTTCTGCTCGTGATCGGCGTGCAGGATGAACAGCAGATCGAGCGCCTTGGCCGCCACCGGATCGACTTCGTACCGCTCGCACGGCACGGAGAAGAACATGTTCAGCAGATTCGAGCAGTAGTCGAGGTCATTGTTCGGGTAGATGAACGGCTGGCCGACCGAGTGCTTGTGCGCCGCAGCGGCAATGGTCGGTAGCTTGGCGATGATGCGATGGGCAAAGATCTCGCGGCGGCGCGGATCGTGGATATCCATCGAATCGTGATAGAACGCGGACATCGAGGCGACCACCGCGGACACCATCGCCATGGGGTGGGCGCTGTTATAGAAGCCGTTGAAGAATCGCAGCAGCGATTCATTGATCATCGTGTGGTGGCTGATGTTGTGCGAGAAGGTCTCCAGGTCCTTCGTCGCGGGCAACTCCCCATAGAGCAGCAGGTACGCCACTTCCATGAAGGAGCTCTTCTCAGCCAGCTGCTCGACCGGATAGCCCCGGTACAGCAGCACGCCGGCGTCGCCGTCGATATAGGTGATCTTGCTCTCGCAGCTGGCGGTTACGCCAAACGCCGGATCGAAGGTAAAGACCCCCTGATCCTTGTAGATATTGGCGATATCCAGCACTTCCGGACCGATGGTTCCGGCACGCACGGGCAGCGTGCTGGTGGTACCGGTGGCTGGATTCTTCAGCTCGAAGCTCTTGTTAGGCATCCGACGGGTCCCCGATGGCGAAAGGCCCCGCAGAGAGCGACGGCCAGCCAATCAACGTTACACGCTCCGCTTATGGAATCAAGGCGCGCGCCTGCCGCCGAGCAGTCGATCGCAGGACCGTACGCTCGCGTTGCGCCCTGGCGCGCCGCCAATCCGCGGTCTGCAGAATCAGCGGGCCCCAGCGATACCCGCGTACTTCTTGCGGAACTTGTCGACGCGGCCAGCGGTGTCGAGGATCTTCTGCTTGCCGGTATAAAACGGATGGCAGCTCGCACACACCTCGATGTTCAGATCGTGGCCCACCGTCGAGCGCGTCTGAAAGCTGTTGCCGCAGCTGCAGTTCACGGTGATCACTTTGTATTCCGGATGGATCGAGTCTTTCATTTGATGGCTCCGATGCGTCTCGCACAACGCTGCGACGACGGACAGACCGCATCGCAGGCGGTACGAGCAGTGAGGGCTTCGAGCGGGGGCGGGGGAGTCTAGCCGCGCTCGGCAGCTCCTACAAGTGGCAAGCGGTCGGGGCTTGGCGGGGGATTCGCGGCCGCCCACTCGCCCCGGTGATTATCCACATTTTCTGTGGATAACTCTGTGTGCAACCGATCACGCCGCCCACGATTCATGCCTCAAAATCGCATTAGTTTCAATTTGAACAAAAAATGACCAGTACGTTTCAGCCTATAAAAACAGCGACTTACCGGGCCATCATCGCGCAGATTGCGCGAAATGAGATGTAATCGGCTAATTCCCGATGAGGGCGGGGCGATGCTGTGAATAAAGCGCGTTGCCGCGCCGCGAATGCCCTGGACCGGTAGAAAATGCCTGTAGGACGGACACTTACATAATCTGTAAGACTCACGGCAACACTTGCGATGCCGACCCGCTCCCCACTGCAGGCCTCGGCGACGGGTTGGCCAGGCCGCGGGCAGGCGCCGGCAGAAACTCGGCCAGCAGTTCGTTGAGCAGATCGAAGCCGCGCTCGCTCGCGCGCCACTGCCCATCCACCACTTCGAGCAGTCCGCGACGCTGCTGCCGCTGCCAGCGCGCCGCGATGACCTCCCGCGGCAGGCCGGTGCGGGCTTCGAACTGCGCCGGCGCAAAGCCCTCGCGCAGACGCAGCGCATTCATGAGGTACTCGAAGGGCAACTCCTCTGCCGCGACGGTGCGGTGCTCGGCCGCTGCGTCCGGCATGCCCTCGACGGCAGCCAGGTAGCGTCGCGGCTCTCGCCACTTCGCGGTCCGCTCGATCCGCAGGCCGGTGCCTGAGAGCGCGCTCGTCGCAGGCAGCGTGCGCTTGCCGTGCGCACCCGCGCCGATGCCCAGATAGTCGCCGAACTCCCAGTAGTTGAGGTTGTGGCCGCAGCGGGCGCCCGCGCGCGCATAGGCGGAGACCTCGTACTGCGCAAAGCCGGCCGCGGCGAGCCGCTGTTGGCAGGCGTGCTGCAGATCCGCGCCCCGATCGGCATCGGGTAGTGCCTCGGGCGGGTGTGCCGCAAACAACGTCCCCGGTTCGAGCGTGAGCTGGTAAAGCGAGATATGCGCGGGGGACAGCGACAGGGCCGCCTGCACATCGGCACACGCTTCGGCTTCGCTCTGCGCTGGCAACCCGTACATCAGATCGAGATTGAAGTTTGCCAGCCCCGCGGCATGCAGCTCCTCGGCGGCCCTGCGGGTGTCATCGGCGGCGTGAATGCGCCCGAGACGTTGCAACTGTGCATCCGAGAAGCTCTGCGCTCCGAGCGATACGCGCGTGACGCCCGCCTCGCGATAGTCGGCAAAGCGACCACGTTCGATCGTGCCCGGATTGGCCTCGAGCGTGACCTCGAGTGCGCTGGGCAAGCGCAGCGTGCGCGCACAGCCCTCCAGCAGGCGCGCCACCGCTCTCGGTGAGAACAGGCTCGGAGTGCCCCCGCCCAGAAAGATGCTCTGCACGGGGCGATCGAACGCATAGGGCTGCTCGTGCGCCAGGTCCGTCAACAACGCCTCGACGTAGCGGGCCTCGGGCAGCTCGGCATGCAGCGCGTGCGAATTGAAATCGCAGTAGGGACACTTGCGCACACACCACGGGAAGTGCACATAGAGCGCCAGGGGCGGCAGCTGCGCGGCAGCGTCCATGGTCAGGGTACGGCGGCGCGCTGGGGCGGGGGCGCGTCGGGCCAGTGCGCAGCGCGCAGTGCTGCCAGCAGTGCGGCCGTGGCACGCGCGCGGTGACTGCTCGAGCGCTTGAGCGCGGCGGGCAACTCGGCAACCGTCTGAGCATGCCCGTCGGGAATGAACAGCGGGTCGTAGCCGAAGCCGCCGCTGCCCGCGGCGGCGAGTGCGATGCGCCCTTGCCAGCTGCCCTCGGCCAGCACCGGGGCCGCGTCCTCGGCGTCGCGCACCACAGCGAGTACGCAGCGGTAGCGCGCGCTGCGGGCGGGCACGGCCCTGCCGGCGAGCTCGGCGAGCAGCCGCTGGTTATTCTGCTCATCGGTGGCGTGCGCGCCGGCGAAGCGCGCGGAATAGACGCCCGGACGCCCGTCGAGTGCATCCACTTCGAGTCCCGAATCGTCCGCCAGGGCCGGCAATCCCGTGGCGCGGGCCGCGTGACGCGCCTTGAGCAGCGCATTCTCCTGGAAGCTCGTACCGGTCTCAGGGGCGCTGGCCAGTCCCCACTCGGCAGCCAGACGCAGGCGGATCCCGAGCGGTGCGAGCAACTCGGCGAGCTCGCGCTGCTTGCCGGCATTGGCGCTGGCGAGCACCAGCTCCTGGTGGGCTTGCTGCGGGGGGCGCGCGCTCATCGCAGGCACTGCCTCAGAGCACCCCTAGCAGCTGCGCCTGCAGGGCGCACAGCTCACCGATGCCGCTGGCGGCGAGGTTGAGCAGCGCATCGAGTTCGTGACGACGGAAGGCGTGACCCTCGGCGGTGCCCTGCACTTCGACGAAGGCGCCGCCGTTATTCATGACGACGTTCATGTCCGTCTCCGCCTCGCTGTCCTCGCCGTAGTCCAGATCGAGCATCGGCTCGCCGCGCACGATGCCCACCGAGATGGCGGCGATCTGTCCGTGCAGGGGACTCTGCGCGATGAGGCCACGGGTGACGAGCGTCTGGCAGGCCTCGGCGAGCGCCAGGAAGCTACCGGTGATGGCCGCGGTGCGCGTGCCGCCATCCGCCTGCAGCACGTCGCAATCGATCAGCACGCTGCGCTCTCCCAGGCCCTTGAGGTCCACCGCCGCGCGCAGCGAGCGGCCGATGAGCCGCTGGATCTCCTGTGTACGGCCGGTCTGCTTGCCGCGCGCCGCCTCGCGCGGGCTGCGCGTATGCGTGGCCCGGGGCAGCATGCCGTACTCGGCCGTCACCCATCCCTGCGCCTTGCCGCGCAGGAAGGGCGGCACGCCCTCCTCGACACTGGCGGTGCACAGCACGCGTGTCTCGCCGAATTCGGCCAGCACGGAACCTTCCGGATGCGTGGTAAATCGGCGCGTAAAGCGCACCGGGCGCAGCTGGTCGGCGCCGCGGCCATTGCGTCGCTGATGCATGATCGGGTGAATCTCCCTCAGTCGAGCAGCCGCAGCGCGGCCACGGAGCAGTTGTCGCTGGCTTCGCCTGCCCTGCTGAGCGCCAGGCCCACCAGCGCCGCCAGCGTATCCTGCAAGGACGATGCAAGTGTCACGAAGCCGCTGGCAATGCGCGCATCATCCAGCGGCGACCAGAAGCCGTCGGTACAGACCAGCAGCAGATCACCAGTCTGCACCGTGCGGCGCGGCGTGAGGGTCATCTCCGGCAGCATCGGATCCCCACCCAGGCAGGACTCGACGAAATTGCGCATGGGATGTGCCGACACATCGTCGGCGCCGATCACGCCTTCTCGCAGCAGCTGCTCGACGTGGCTGTGATCGCGCGTGCGCTCGCGGATCGAGCCAGCGCGGATCTGGTAGATACGGCTGTCCCCCACGTGCGCCCAGTAGGCGGAAGTGCCCTGTATCACGCACAGCGCACAGGTGGCACGCGGCCGATGCTCGACGGGCAGATGGCTGCCGATGGCCACCACGCGCTCATGCGCAAGCGCGAGCGAGCGCTGCAGGAAACCCAACGGATCGAGCAGTGGCCGGGAGACACTGCGGAAACGCTCGAGCACGGTGTCCTGCACGAGCTGCGCGGCACGCTCGCCATCGGCGTGGCCGCCCATGCCGTCGCAGGCGCACAGCAGCGCGGCCTCATCATCGACCGCGCTACAGACCCGGTCCTGATTGTTGTCGCGGCTGCCCCGAAGGCTGAGCTCCGCATGTTCGACGCGCAAGCGGGTACCGTGGCGTTGGGATAAGATTTGCCGACTACTACACCATCGACGTCCCATGATCGCAAGCATGACGGGATTTGCCCGCCGAGAGGTGGCAAGTCCATTCGGCAGCCTCGTCTGCGAGCTGCGCAGCGTTAATCATCGCTTTCTCGACGCCACGCTGCGCATGCCCGACGCCTGCCGCGGCCTGGAGCCCGAGCTGCGAGCGGCGGTCGGCCGCACCCTCAAACGCGGCAAGGTCGACTGCACCGTGAGCCTGCGTGGCACCGATCCGACCTCGGCGAACCTGGAGATCGATGAGGCCGCCTTGGAGCGCGTGCTGGCACGCCTGCGCGTGCTGTCTGCCGCGGTGCGCGAGCCGGCGCAGTTGGACCTCATCGAGCTGCTGCGCTTCCCCGGGGTGCTGCGCCAGGACGTCCTGGATTCCGATGCGCTGTTCGAATCGGTGCGCGAGCTTTTCGCCGCGACCCTGGCGGACCTGGCGGCCGCGCGACTGCGCGAGGGCGAGCGGCTCTCGGGTCTCATCGAGCAGCGTTGCAGGCTGCTGGGCGACATGATCGCCCTGGTGCGTGCACACCTGCCCGAGGCACGGGCCGCGCTGCGTCAGCGCTTCGACGAGCGCCTCGCCGAGCTCAAGGTGGCGGCCGATCAGGACCGCATCGAGCAGGAGATTCTGCTGATCCTGCAGCGCTCGGACATCTCCGAGGAGCTCGATCGGCTCGAGGGGCACATCGAGGAGACCCTGCGCACGCTGCGCGGCGATGAGCCCGCCGGCCGCCGCTTGGACTTCCTGATGCAGGAATTCAACCGCGAGGCCAATACGCTGTCCTCGAAGTCCCAGGACCTGCAGACCACACGCGCCGCCGTGGAGATGAAGGTGCTCATCGAGCAGATGCGCGAGCAGGTGCAGAACATCGAATAGCGTCCGAAAGACTCATCCAGGAAGCTCTCAAGTGAACATCACAGGTGGTTGCAGGTGTCGAGCAGTGCGCTACTCGGTTACGGCAGAACCGCTTGCAACACGGATCTGCTGGTGTCGGGACTGCCAGTATTTTGCTGCTGGCAATGCCACGATAAACCTGGTATTTCCGGCCGCAGCCATCACGATAACGGGGCCACTGCGGGACTACGCGAGCACGTCTGACAACGGCAACGCGATGCACAGACGGTTTTGCGAGCGATGCGGCACTCCCGTCATAAGCGCTTCTGAGGCGCGCCCGCATCTACTTATCCTGCGCGCCGGTACATTGGATGATCCGAATGTTGTCCGCCCGTCGTTGACGGTCTGGACCGACTCAGCGCCGCCGTGGGCATGCATTCATGACACGTTTCCCAGCGCAGCGCGCCAACCGCCGCCGACAGGCTGACCAGCTTGAGCGCCGAGCGAGGCCGCGGACTGCATTCTCTGGGACCAGATCAACTCCGCGCAGCACGTCTTCAGCGGCAAAGTCAGCCTGGAAGCGACGCCCACACTTGCTCGCTTTTACCGCGACTGCCCGGGACGCGAGACCTTCGAGCGCCTGCTTCGCGAAAAGCCTTGACTTATAGGTTGTCGAGGCCCGCATGAAGATACTGATTTCCTCGATCGGTTCACGCGGAGATGTTCAACCAATCCTGGCGCTTGCGATTCAGATGGTGTCTCTAGGCCACGAGGCCAGGTTGTGTGTGGCACCAAACTTTAAAGAATGGGTGGAGTCATGTGGAATCGAGTGCTTCCCGATTGGACCTGACCTCAAGCAGCTAATAGGTGGAACAGCGCAGAGGCAGTTCGTCATGCCATCTGCCGAGCAGCGTCGGCAGATGGCTGCGCATTCCGTCCGTTCCCAGTTTCCAGTCCTGACGGAAGCGGCACGGGGATGCGATCTGGTCGTCGCCGCGGGCGCTTTACAGATCGCGACACGTTCCGTGACCGAGCAGCTCGGGATTCCCTATGTGTTTACGGCGTATTGCCCGGCTGTCTTGCCTTCTTCGGACCATCCGCCGCCGAAGATCGGCACGCACTACGCACAATCGTTGCCCAGGGACACGAACGCTTCCCTGTGGGCGGAAGAAGAGCAGAGTTGGAATGATCTGTTCCGTGACACGCTCAATGAGGAGCGAGGCAAATTGAGTCTGGCGCCCGTTGAGAGTGTGCCGCAGCACATCTTCACGCAGCGCCCCTGGCTTGCGGCGGACCCGACGTTGGGCCCCGCGGCGAGCGCGACCGGGCTGCAGGTCGTGCAGCAGGGGGCCTGGTTTCTCGATGACCCGCGGCCTTTGCCCGCCGAGGTCGAGGAGTTTCTGGAGGCGGGCGAACCTCCCGTGTACTTCGGTTTCGGCAGTATGCGCGCTCCCCCGAACGCGGCTCGCCTATTCATCGAGTCCGCGCGGGAACTGGGCTTGCGATCGATCCTTTCGCAAGGGTGGGCGAATCTGAGTCCGATCGATGACGGCAGTGACTGCCTCTTGATCGGCGACATTGGACACGACAATTTATTTCCACGGGTCACCGCAGTCGTGCATCACGGCGGCGCTGGGACGACGACCGCGGCCGCACGTGCGGGGCGTGGTCAACTCGTAGTGCCACGGCTGTACGATCAATATTACTGGGCGCACAGGGTGGAACAATTGGGCATCGGGGTTGCAGTTCCCCATCTTGACGATCTGACAGTGGGCGAGATGGCCGCTGCGCTGCGTGAGTGCATGCGTCCCGAGTCCCTGGAACGTGCGCGGCTTCTGGCGAGCCAGGTCGAGCTGCAAGGAGCGCACAGTGCCGCGGCGCGGCTGCTCGAGGAGTATGGCTAGCGAGCGGCGGCCGCTGAGGCGGCGCTATTGCGCCCGGCCGTACCGGGGAGCTGGAGCAGCGAGGTGGCGCCATGATCAGCGCTGAGCGCAGCATCATCCGTGTCGACTCGACGCGTACGGTATCGGCGCTGTTCGACCGGCCACCCGCAGCAAACGCGCTATTGATACTCGCGCACGGGGCCGGTGCCGGCATGGAGCATCCCTCGATGCGGAGCATCGCCACCGGACTCGGGAGGCGGAACATCGCCACGCTTCGTTATCAGTTCCCATACATGGAGCAGAATGGCCGTCGCCCTGACCCGCCGGCCCTATGTCATGCAACGGTGCGTGCGGCGGTCGCCGAGGCTGCGCGGCTCGCGCCGGACTTGCCGCTCATCGCCGGCGGTCGCTCCTTTGGTGGACGAATGACATCGCAGGCGCAGGCGCAGGCGCCTCTGCTGGGAATTCGTGGATTGGTGTTCCTGGGATTTCCTCTGCATCCGGCTGGCCGCCCCGGCGTCGAGCGCGCGACGCATCTGCGCGACATCCGCATCCCAATGATGTTCATTCAGGGTACCCGCGACGCGCTCGCGAACCTTGAGCTGCTGCAGCCCATCGCTGCCGGACTGGGGGAGCTCGTAACGCTGCACCGCCTTCAGGACGCCGACCATTCTTTTCATGTACCTGCTCGCAGCGGTCGCCGGGACTCTGAAGTGCAGGCGGAATTGCTCGATGCGCTCTGCAACTGGGTGACCCGGCAGTCGGTTTCAGTACACGAACACCTCCAAGCGGATATTGTTGGCCTTCGGTAAGCTCAGCAAGCCAGCGACGAGGACCTATCCGATGAAATCAAGCTCGAAGATTCCATGGCGTAGCCAAACGCCCCACGGTTGGTGGATTGCCGCCTACCTCCAACGATTCGAGTGGAAGGGTGCGAAACCGGCGACCAACCGGAGCAGACCGTTGTGTTGGGAGAACACGGTGATCTTGAAGGCGAAGAATCGCGAGATCGCCTATCGAAGGGCCAACGCGTTGGCAAAGAGCAGCGCATCAGGAAAGTGGCAGCTGCTGGGTGAGCCGCCCGAGCGCGTTGGACGATGGGTCTTCGAAGGGCTGACCAGCCTGTTGCCGATCTATGACGCGCTGGAGGATGGGGCCGAAGTTCTATGGGTTGAACATACCAACAAAGCCTTGGGCCACCTGAGACGGCGAATCAAGCCCAAGGGAAGGCTGGAGGTTTTTGAGGATTGATGTCGTCAGCGCGAATTCTTAAGCCCTTGGCTAACGCCCCTGTACTTCGAGAACATTAGGGTTCGCCGGCCGCTTACCCCGGTTCTTAGGCGTGCGTAATTGTGGAGTGAGGAGCATGTCGCGTCCAAGACGCAATGCCGCAGCTACGATAATGCATATGTGCGAGAGTCCGTTATGGTAAGCGGCGTCGGCGCATCGGTGCATGACGCCGGAGCGCGGTACCCGCCCCCCGCAACCTCGGGCGGCAACACCATCACGGCCCTCGAGGGTCGTATCGAACTCGCTAAGATTCAGCTGAATGATTGGACGACGTGCGTGTCTGCCAAGACGCCCAAGGGACAGGCCGCGATCCAGAAGCTCAGCGGGGAGATCGGGGCCATCAAAGACCAGATAACCAAAGCCTTGCAAGCTTCGGCCGGCGCGACAAGCCAGCCCTCCCTTGCTGCAAGTCCAACCAGCCGCCCGGGTTCGGTGGATGTCTGGGCCTAGGCTTGCCTCCACGGCCAAGCCCAACGTGGCTCTAGCCGAGCGCTGCCTGCAGCTTCTGAAGCTCCGCGTGCGCGTCCAGCGCAATGCGCTTAAATGCCGGAGCCGATAGCCCGAGCGCCACCGCCGCAGGAAGTTTCGCCAGCCCCTCATCATCGGGCGCGCGAGCGGCCATCTTGGCCGCCACCTGCACCGCAACGATCAGTAGATCCAGAAGATCCCCTGGACCCTCATGACTGCGATCGGACTCGAGCTGGCTTTCAATTGCCAGGCAGGTGTCTTCTGGCAGCTTCCAGTTTTGCGCCAGGGCCTTGCCAATGCTCGGGTACCAGGCATTCACTGCGTCAGCGTCCAATGCCGCAGCTGAATCGGCGCTTTTGGGCGCGCGCGCGTGGATGTACAGCTTACCAATGTTGTGCAGCAGACCGGCGAGCATTGCCTCGTCAGTGCGCACCGCCCGAGTTTCTTTGGCGAGCGAGTGCGCCAGCGACGCGACACGAATGCCCTCGCGCCAGCAGGCCTCAAGCTGAGGTCGAATATGCGCAAGCTCGGGCGCGCGCTGTACTTGCGAATTGGCATAAGCCAGCGCGGCAGCACGGATGTTATCGTGACCAATGCGCGTAACCGCGATCTTCAGATCCGTTACAGCCGTGTCGCCCCGGTGCAGCAAGGCCGAATTTGCCATGGTAATGAGGCGGGCAGCCAGGCCGGCATCCGCCCCGATGACACGTGCAATCCGTTCACCGTCAACGGCAGGATCGCTGAGCACTTGTTGCACTCTTGCGGCCGCGTCGGGAAACGACGGCAGTTCCACGCGGCCGGATGAAAGCTCCTTGGCCAGCGCACTGAGGAACTTGAACGTCGGATCCTGAGGAGTTTCCTGTAAAAAGGCTCGGGATCTGACGCCTACCACGTTACACCTTCAAATTGACGGCAACGCAAGATTGATCGGCCGTCGGCTCCACTATATTGAGCGCAAAGGGCGGGGCGGGCTCCGATCAGCTCGCGATAACTCGACGGAAGTCTCAGAAGCCTGGAATCACTGCACACGTAACGCAGCAGCGCGGGCGAAATCGCAGCCACACATTGCGACCGCGAATGCGGGTTAAAGGTATTTAATCAGCGAGAGGTACCCGCCGGTGGGAGTGCCTCCGGCACCAGGTTCGCAATGGGCCGCAGCGTCTTCAGGTACACAAATATCGCCCCGAGATCCTTATCCGTCATCTGGCCATACCAATTCCAAGGCATCGGCGGCAGTATCGGGCGGCTGATGCCCATGTACTTACCGTTGCGCATGGAATTGATGAACATTTGCACGGTCCAATTCCCAAGGCCCGTCGGATCGGGCGTGAGATTGGCCGCGAAGCTCGTCCCCCAGGCACCCACCCAGGCAGTCTCGTCAGAGGTGCCCACTGCGCCCCATTGACCTGGGCCGCCCACCAGGCCCGCTGGCAACGGCGGCAACCGCTCATTGGCCGGATGACCGGACAAGAGGCGAGTCTCGTCGACCTGAGGGCCCTGGGGCGTATTGATTTTCGGGGAATGGCAGTCATTGCAGCCGCCCACGGTAACCAGGTAGCGGCCGCGAGCGACCGTGGCGGCGTCTTTAGCCGGCTTCTGGGCCATCGCCACCGAACTCGCGCAGCACAGAGCAATCACTAGCAGTGAATTTCGCATCGCGTCTTTCCCCCGTCCTTGACCGATTCGCCGTCGCTACTGCTCTATTCCAGAGCCGTGGACGCCCCCCGCTGGCCCTTTGCGACCCGCCGCTCATAGTATGAATTCATCGGCTATCGGCCGGCAAGACGGAAAAGGGCCGCCGGGCAGCCATGCCTATTGCGCCGTACAGTAAGGAGGCGAATTACTCATGTCTAAGAGTGCTCTTCATCCCCTGCAGCCTCCCGTGGGTAGAGCTTTAATATTCGTTTGCCAGGAATGCGGTAGTCGGGTGGGAAAATCCACTCGCGATGCCAGCTATGAGCTCGCCGAGAATCTTAAGCATGCCGCCAAAAGGGAATTTGGCAAACGTGAGGTACGCGTCGTGCTCACCTCCTGCATGGATTGCTGTCCCGAAGATGGCATCTCGGTTCTGCTGCACCCGGTGGAGCCCGGTCGCAAGGCCTCGTTTGTGATGGCTGATGCTTATAATCCAGAGTCCTCGAGCGAAGCGCTGATGCGGCGGCTTAGAGGTGTGGACAAGGCTGATTAGGGCCTTCCGGACGTCGGACAAGGTGGTGATTTTGCTCGCGATGGATCAGAGCATCGCAACCGCCGCCAGCCGCCGTCGTGCGGCATCGCCCGCCAGGTGTCCATAGTGCTTCTCAATCATCATCACGGAAGTGCCGACCAGGCGCGCCACCTCCAGTGTACTCAGGCCACCCAGCAGCGCCTCGGTGATAAAGCTATGCCGCAACGTGTACAGGCAGGTTCCGGCTCCCGGCTCCGCCGGCAAGCCGGCGGCCCGGGCAGCGTCGCGCACCCGATGGTCCCAGCCCGAGTGCGCCCACGGCCTGCCGTCGTCCCGCACGAACAGCCGTGCCTGCGACGCCCGACCCCCAGCAAGCCGCTCGAACAGAACCACTGCGGCCGGCGATAGCGGCACCGTGCGCTCGCCGGTCTTGCCACGGAACGTCATCGCCTGCGTGCGGGCATCGAACTGCGAGACGCAGGCGCCGACGAGCTCTCCTGCCCGCGCACCCGTCAGCGCCACGCCTTCCATCAAATCCCGAACGGCGCCGGTGGCGATGCCTAGCAACGCACGCCGCTGTTCCAGATCCAAATATAGGTCGCGCCGCTGCTTGCCGCCGGGCAGTGGCTTCACCCGGCGCAACTCGCTCGTGAGCCCGGGGGCAGCATGGCCCTCGTAGATCGCGAAATTCAGCGCCGCCTTCAGCGCGGTGAGCGTGCGGTTGGCGGCTGCTGCGGCCAACGGCCTGCCACCGCGCCCCCGTAATCGATCCCGCCATTCGCGCAGCGCGGGCGCCTTTAACGTGGCGAGCCGCAGACGGCCGAAGGGCGTTCCGTAGACGGTGCGCTCGAAGCGCTGCTGCGCGTCGTGCGCGCAGGCGGCGGACCTGGATCTGCGCCGCTCACTTATATACGCCCGACATACGGCGGCGATCGTCTCGACCTTCTCCACCGATAGCCCCTCGGATTTCGCTCACCGCGATTGAGCGCCGCCACCGCCGGCCGCTTGATTATCGTCACCCCCTCGTCGGAGAAGGTGTCGCATTTATGGTGAGAAAGCTGCATTTCACGCCGAAGAACCTCTTACGAAGTTCACGGTCGGCTGTTGGCGCTGCTATCTGCCGCGACTACGGAGCGCGTTGAGAGACCCCACAATGAGACCGATAGCGAGCCAGACCTCCCAGGGCCTGACCATATGCGCCCATGGATTTCCAGCGCGCGCGGCGGCGGCAGTAGCCATAAGCAGCAGCAGCCCGATCCCCAGCAGTACCACCCTGATGTCCATCTCGGCAGCGTACGCCTCCACGTCGTACGACAGACGGCAAACACGTCACACGCTCGACAATCGACGTCTGGTGACCGCAAAGCCCCTATTCGTGGCGTAAGACTGGCAAAAGACCGTACGACTTCGGCGTATCGGCGGGGCGTCATCGCCGCGGCCCTGCCTTGGTCAGGCAGGGGTCAGGATCCGGGGGCGCTTGTCACCTATTCAGCCGTTGCACCCCATCTACCGTTGCAAGATCCCGATCGAAAGTGCCGAGCGGCAAATGCCCCGCCTTCCGTGCGATTTCAATCAAAAGGCAATCAGAGAAACCCAGCGAAGGGCGCTTGCGAAAATGCTCGACCGCGGCAGTCACAACCTCGGCGTCTTGAAGGCTGAGCTCCTTGTGATTAAGGAGCATATCCAGGGCCGTCCCTATTTGCTGTGCCGTGCGCTCATACACAGCTTCGAGTACCCAAACCGTCTCTGCCAGTACGAGTTGTGACACCCATGCACCGCCGACGATGAAATGCTCTGCGGCCCGGACCTGCGCCGGATCGTCTCGGATAACCAAGCGCACCAAAACATTGGTATCAACGGCGCGCATGCCGTTTGCGCATGTACATCCGAATACCTGCTTTCACCTCCCGCGGTCCTTTCTCGGCATCCTTCACCGGGAAAAGTGCGTCATGGATTTCCTGCGAGGTATACCGAGCCGCCCGGCGAACCACCACCTGATCGCCCTGTTCGTCCCATTCGAGCACCGAACCGGGCCCGATGCCGAGCCTCTTGCGCACCTCCGACGGCACCGAAATTTGACCCTGCGCGGTCACCTTTGATTGTGCAATCGCCATAAGGCCGTACATTACCACGGTAATGAGCGAGCGACAACTGAACCCCTTAGTTCAACGACGTGAGGCGGCAAATACGCGAATTTTGCGACCAACTCTCCCACTCGAGTTTGAGCCCGCAATCGGCCGGACTACGACGTAGCCCCTACCCTCACTTATCAGCTGCGTCGGTTTCCTCGCCGTCTCGTCGGGGACGCGCGAAACCACGGCGGCCGCCCTGAAAGAACTCGAGGAACGTGCGTGCCTCTGAGCTGCAAAACCCACCTTGCTGCAGGGCCGAGTTCGCAATGTCCCTCAGATTGCCGACCGGCACGTGCATGATGCGAAAGGCGCGTTTGATCTCATCGAGCACCTCGCGCGTAAGTCCACGCCGACGCAGGCCGACCACATTCATTCCGATCAGCGCGTTGCGTTCCGTGGCAAGTGAAAACGGAGGAATGTCGCGGCTGATGCGCGCTCCCCCACCGATCATCGCTCCCTCGCCGATGCGACAGAATTGGTGAATGACCGCGCCGCCCCCCAGAAATGCGCGCTCGCCGATCTGAACGTGCCCGGCGAGTAGCACCGCGTTGGCGATAATTACGCGGCTGCCGATCAGACAATCATGCGCCACATGGCACGCCGCCATGAGAAAGCAGTTCGGGCCTACCTCGGTCGCCCCCGCCGCCTTGGTGGCGCGACTGATGGTGACGTGCTCACGAATGACCGTGCCCGTACCGATGCGTACGCGGGAAGGCGTCGTAGGATCGAAGCTCAAGTCCTGCGGATCGCCGCCCAGGACCGCGAAGGGATGTACTACGACGCTTTCACCGAGCTCACAGTGCCGGGTGATCAACGCATGCGCGTGGACGATGCAGCCGGCGCCGAGGCGTGCGCCCTCTTCGATGATGGCCGACGGATGAATCTGCACTTAAGGCCTCGGCGTCCTGGCCGCCTTCGCACTGTCGGGAATCGCCGAGTATAGCCCGCAACCAGCAGCGCGGATGCCCTTCGGTCAGGTAACTGAGTCCAAGGGCCATCGGCGATCCTCTGCAGCATAAGTTATGCGTTGCGGTTGCGTCGTTTAATGCGCCCGACAGTACCTGGGACGGCGGTAATAAAAGCAGAGCTCGTCGGCTACACGCGCGGCGTCTGCCCCGTCATGGGCCTTTGTGTATTCTTCCCACTGAAACTTGAGGTACTTCTCCTCGGGCTTTGGCTCGCCGTCGATGATTGCTTGGATCGCTTGGGCTGCTTCCTTGTACTGCCCGATCTGGTCCTCATTCACCGCCATCGTCACGTACAGAGAGGGACTAGCCGCACCGAGCCTGATGGCGATCTGCGCGGCCTCGATCGCCTTATAGTGCTGATGCAGCTGCGAGTAGATTGCGACAGCGGCCGCTAGCATTCCGCTCCGCGCCGCTGGAGGTGCGTACTGCGACTCCGCGGCCGCTTCGAGCACCGGTGCCGCTTGCGCATAATTTCTCTCGTTTACGTAAGCCGCTGCCAACCAGGAATTGATGAGGTAATCATCAAAGGCACTTCTCTGCCCCCTGCCAGCCAAAGCCTCTCGCAACGATGTGATCTCCCTGTCGTAGTCTCGAGCATTCATAGCAGCTCTGGCATCTTTCAGGTCCTTGACCAGAAAGCGACTGATTTTCCCGGGCGCGCTGGAGGCGGGCGGAGTTGCCAGCCGGTCACACGGCTGGGCGGCACACGCTGGTAGGTTCGGCACGGCCTGCAAGAGACCCTGCGCGGATTGCGCTACGTCGCGCGGCGCCAATTGGCGCGGCAACGCGACCGCCAGATGCCGATCGCGCTCGAGAAGGTATTGAGTGATATCCCCAAGCGTACCAGTCCGTTGTATTTTCTTATTCGGCGCTGTGATTGCGAACATCAGCGTTAGTCCAAGCGTTGCGGCAAGCAACACCGCGGCGACATAGGTCGTTGGTCGCACCCAACTGGTGCGCAGACGACGCGCCGCGGCGCGCAGCATTACGTGGTCCGTCGCACCATACGGAGCGTCTTTGACAGCCGCGCGATAAGCCGAGCACAGCCTTTCGACGGTCCGTTCGTCCAGATAGTTGGGTTGAGTGCTCATATCCAGTCTCGCAGCTGCGCCCGCAGGCGCACCACCGCATAGCGCAGACGACTCTTGGTGGCTTCGAGCTTGGCGCCCGTTGCCGCGGCAATTTCCTCGAGAGTCATGTCGGTCTCTGCCTTTAAAAGAAACACCTCGCGCTGGAGCGGTGGCAATGCATCGATCGCCATGAGCAGTGCTTGATGTAGTTGCGCGTTATGGACACAGCTCTCAGGAAGGATGCTCAGTTCGTCAACCCGCTCTTCGGTGACCGGCGGTGGATTCGAATCGTCGAATGCCGCCGCACGTCGGCCGTACCGACGCTGCCGGTCCTGCAGGCGACGGTGTGCGATGGAAAACAGGTGTGTCGAGAACTTGGCTGTTGGCCGGTAAGAGCGCCTGCCGTGGATCACGGCTGTCCAGACTTCCTGAAAGATCTCGTCTGCTTCGTCTGGATTGCCGGTAAGTTTGGTGATAAAGCGACGCAGGGGCGCTCGGTAGTGACTATAAAGCAGCTGGAACGCCTCCTGGTCGCCGGCACAGTATCGCTGCATTAGGTGGCTATCAGCTTCGAGGCTATGGGCGACGCCACGCGCCGCGGTCGTGTGAGACCCGCTTGCTTCACCGCCCCTGTCCCGTACCTCAATTGCGGTCGTGTCCTCCGGGAGTGGCATAGACCTCGGATCGAATTCCGAAGAGGTAGTGGCGGTCATGAGACGTCGGGTGCTATCCCCACAATAGTGTTAATCGTCGTAACCCCCCGCTCGGGGTTAACCAAGCTCCACGTTGGTCACCAGATCGCGTGCGCGCGCGAGGCTGACAAGCGCTGCCGCCGCGGACCGGTCGACAGTGGACAGTCTGCAGTGCCCTACGGCCTGTTCCCATTTCCACCATTCTGGGTGTTCGGCGTGCTAGAGGGCTTACGACCGAAAAAGTGAATTGCAGGCGCGCTCGCGCCGCTCAGCGAATTCGCATCTACCTGGCGAACGCTGTCGCACGCAAACGAAGCGAGCATCTGCGTAAGTTCCGCGATCTCGTAGTGCTTCATCTCTATACCGAGTGTGGAAACGAAAGTGCCGCCGGGCCGATAGCACCGGCGCGGATCAGTCATGAACTCGGACACGTGAACCGCACCGCCTGGGCGAAGAACCCGCGCCATCTCCAGTATTACCGTCTCGCGTTCCGTTGCAACGGGAAGACTGGTAAGCAACGCACAGCAGACGATGGCGTCGAAGCTGCAATTCTGTTCCGCAACCGCAGGGCCGCTATATGCATTCAAGTCAAGATCAGGATGTTCCGTCCTGCCACGACCAATCATAGCCGAGGAAGTATCGTATCCAATCACATTAGAATAGCCCTGCTCGACGAGTTGCTTCATGACACGTCCATACCCGCACCCGAGATCGAGGATGCGAGCGCCTAGTGGAACGATCTGATGAAACCCCGCAACGTCGATCGCCAGGGTAAAAGAGACGGCGGGCGCTATGCTGTCCCACGCTGTCGGAGCGGTTCGCATATACCTAGCGGCCTGACCGGCCGCCGAATGAAAAGCTGCAGCGGATTCTGCGCTAACCGCAAACAGACTGCCAAAATTCGCCCGCGGAGGTTCAAAATCAGGTGAATGCTATGTAGCGACCCGCAGTGATTACCGCCAGCCATGTAACGATCGAGATGGCCGAGATGACCTTGGCGAGGCGCGAGGCCTCGATGCCGGGCCCCCAGCGTTCGAGATCCAGGAAAACTCCCAGGCGGAACCACAGAGCATTCAGTCCTGCGAGCACGATGAGCAGCATCTTGATGCGGAAGCTGATGTTATACGCATAGACGCGAGGATCGTGGCAGAAGAAACAGATACCAGTGACGAGGTTGATCCCAAACCCGACGAACACCAGCGGCAGGAAGCGATGCAGGGGCGCCAGCGGCACGGCTCGCGCCACGCCTAACACGCGCAGATCGAGAGCAAAGAGCGGGCCGATCAGCACCGTCATACCGATGAAATGCCAGGACTGCAGGAATGGGAAAGCCCAGGCGCTGTTGCGCACCCACTGGCCCATCGGCGTGCTGTAGCAAAAGGCCAGGATGGGGCGGGCCGCCCAATAAGCCTTCTCCTGCGCGGCGTACTGGGTGCTCACCTGCGCATCGAGCGAAGCCGCGCTGACGCTGGAGGACGCTGACGCCACGGCGGCGGAAGCAGACGACGTAACGGTGTGACCGGAAGCAGCCACGCCCCCCGCGGCTGAGGCGATTATGTGACTGGTGGCGTGAGCGGTGGCGGCCGCGCCCCCGGCGTCCAAATTGGCGAATGCCAGGACGATGTGCATCATGGACAAGCAGCCTCCCTGAGGGCAGGTCACTTCGCGATTCGGCGGAGCGACAGGCCGTCAGCCGGCGCCACCGCCGATATCATGGTGAGGCCTTCCAAGTGCTCTCCATGATTGAGCCGGCGCCAGATCGGGCCTAGTGCCGGAAGTCATACTCAGGAGATCGGACCTTACTATATCGCCTGCAATGCGACGGCCACGGGTACACGCGCGGCCCTTAACGCCGGCAGGAACCCGCTGAGAACGCCTATGCTGAGCGCCCAGCCGACGCCCAGGTAGGCGATAGAGGCTGTCACAGCCAGATGAATCGTCGTGCCTAAGGGGCTGGCTTGCAGTCCATTGAATAATGACCACGCCAGAAGTGCGCCGATCAAGGCGCCGGGCACAGCAAGAAGGATCGCTTCCGAGAGAACAGATATGACGATTGACGTACCGCCGAATCCCAGCGCGCGCAGAGTGGCTAACTCCAGGCGGCGACTATCGACGATCGCATACAAGGAGTTGGCCGCCCCTATGGTTGCGGCCAGGGCCATGATGCCACCTACGAAGTAGCTGATAAAGTTCAGGATGCCATTGACTTGTTGCACTTCCTCTTCAACCACCTGCGCTTCATACCTGGCGCGGACGCCGAGCGACGGGTTTGCATTGAGCGCAGAGACTAAATCCCTCAGCGCCGCCGGCGACTGCAGCATGACGTTCACTTCGTTGTAAGTTGTGCGGCCGACGCTGGACAGAATCGTGTCCGCATCCGCGTAGACTGTACAGACGCCCTCGACGCGTCCGAGATCGAAGTTTCCGACCACAAGCCATTCGCCGCCGCGCAGGCGCCTCTTGTCGCCAGTGGCGAAATCCGCAAATTGCCGCACGCACGTATTACTCGCGATCAGTTCCCGCAACCCAGGCCTGAACATACGCCCAGAGGTCAGGTGCAACTCGGGCGCGTAATCGGTCAGTTCGAGGCTCACCCCAGTTATCTGCAGAGTTGCTTGCTGCCCATCAGCCTTGCTGATGGCCGCGATGGCTAGCAGCGATTCAGTTACGGCGATCGGTTCACCCTTGGCATTGCGCCTTATGCCGGGCAGGGCGCGAATCAGCGCAGCTGTGTCCTTCGGGATACTACTCAGAGTGGGCAGCGCGGCATCCAGAGTGGTCAGAATAGCCCGGTCTGGACGCACATTGCCCATGGCCTCCTGGCGGGCACCCGCCCCCATTGCGAGCATCGATACCAGCACTCCGACGGCGCACGTCACCCCGACGACGATGGTGCCTACGAGTCCGAGGCGTTGCGGGATGCTTGCCAGATTCATGCGCAGGAGGGCGCCAAACTGCTTTGCGACGCTCATAGGTACCTCTCACCGCCGGGCAAGCGCATCGACCACTTGGAGCCTGGCAGACCTGGAAGAGCGCCTCGACCACAACAAGAAGAAACACCGCGAGATCGCCAAATCCCAGGGTCTTCACCACCGCCACCTCTGGAGTACGCTCGCGCACCGTCTGCATCATCATGGTAGTGACGCGCATTGACCCGTAAAAATCATCGGACAACTTCGTCACCTGAATTTGTGGCAAGTCCTCGGCCACGTAGGCGTCGCCCCTATTCGACGCCACCGAGTCATTGAGAGATCGCTTCATTGTCGTTATAATAGAAGATATGCGTAGACCGCGCGAGTACCTTGGGCAACTCGAGCTGATGGTTTTGCTGGCTGTGGTACGTCCACGCGGCGAGCCCTACGGCGTACAGATATCCAAGTACCTCGCGGAAACGACTGGCAGAGATGTGTCCCTGGCCAGCGTCTATGCGGCGCTGGAGCGGTTGGAGCGCAAGGGTCTCGTTAAGTCCACGCTGGGAGAGGCGAGCCCGGAGCGCGGCGGGCGAGCGCGTACTTACTTTAGACCTACCCGGTCAGGCCTGGAGGAAGCGCGCCAGGCTTTCGGGACGCTAAATCGCCTGGCAAGCGGCAGTGCAGCTTGGGAGGGCACGTTCGCATGAGCCGCCGAGAACCGCTAGAACCCATCGTGCAACTCGTATTTGGCTGCCGCAGGCGGTCCACGCTCCGACATGGGCTCCCCGGCACACGACAGAGTTCGACAGCGAGGTAGAGCAGCGTTGGCCCGATAACTAGGCATCACTCCATTGTTCGGCTATTACTTCAACCTATCGCTGCGCAGGCTGCGGCGCACCCCCGCGCTCACGGCTTTGACGATTGTGGCTATCAGTGTGGGCATTGGCACTGCAATGACCACCTTGGCCATCTTCCGGACCGCGGCGGGTGATCCGATTCCCGGAAAGTCTGCCCAACTGTTCACGCTGCAGATCGACGATTGCGGTCCGAGCTGCCGTTTTGGTCCTCCTTACGTAACCGCGGATCGACTGCCCCTGCTTCTGACCTACCGGGATGCCACTGCGCTGATCCAGATGACCGGCCCTCAGACGCAAGCGGCGATGTATGCAACGGTGCTGACATTTTCGCCGCTCGACGCGCGCTCCTATCCGGTACAAATCACTGCACGTGCCACGTACGCGGACTTCTTTTCGATGTTGCGCGTTCCGTTCCGCTACGGCAGCCCCTGGAGCGGACAGGAGGATGGTGCTCACGCCGCCGTCGCGGTCATTACGCGCGCGTTTAACGATCAACATTTTGGTGGATCGAACAGCGTCGGTAAAACGCTGCGCCTCAACGGGCGCGATTACCGTATCACGGGTGTCATGGATGACTGGCAGGCGGTGCCACGCTTCTATGATCTCTTTCCAAGCCCCATTGCGGGCCAAGGTGGTCTCGCGCCCGGCGAGGCGGACGCCGTCTATATCCCCTTCACGCAGGCGATCGATCGTCATCTCATTCCAGTCGTGGTTACCCTGTGCGCCAGCGCTGGACCTGCGAGCATTCGCGGCCCCGAAGACGTGTGGAAAGATCTTGTTGCTTCGTGCAATTTCGTTCAGTTCTGGGTGGACTTGCCCACCGTTTTGGCGGCCCGGCAGTACAGGCAATTGCTCACCGCATACGCGGCAGAACAGCAGCGCAATGGCCGATTTCAATGGCCCGCGCGGATCGAGCTTCGCGATGTGCAGCAATGGTTACGTTACCTAAACGTGGTCCCGACGGAAGTGCGGATCGCCGTACTGGTTGCCTTTGGGCTCCTGGCGGCCTGCCTGGTCAACGCTACGAGCGTCATCCTGGCGAGACTTTTACCGCGTGCTCTCGACGTGAGTGTTCGGCGCACCGCTGGCGCTACCCGATCTGCCATATTTCTACAGCACTTGATCGAGGTCATCGCGATCGGCGTGGTGGGCGCTGGTCTAGGGCTGCTGCTTACGGCGTTCGGTCTGCAGCTCAGTCGAACGCTGCTACCCGCCCATCTCGTCGACTTGGTCCGATTTGATGGTGGTGACGCGGCAATTGCCGTAGCGCTGTCCATTATCGTGACGATGTTGGCAGGGCTTTATCCCATGTGGCACATGACACGGGTCCAGCCGGCACTCCAGCTCAAGGCGGACGGCATGGCTACGCTCGCCAATAAGGTGGGGATGCGTCGCAATGTGACCGGCCCGGCATTGATTGCGATCCAGGTCGCGTTGACGCTCGCCATTGTGAGTAATGCCCTGTTCGTCATTCATAAGCGCTTGGCTGCGGTGGATAGACCGACAGGGATCGACGAGTCGAGCCTGTTCGCCATCCACAACAATTGGGGCAATACACAGTCAGACATTCCGGCACACGTCCAATCCGATCTTGCAGCCTTGCGCTCTTTGTCTGGAGTCGTCGACGCCTATATCACGAACTCGTATCCCCTGAGCGGTCTCGGGGGGGATCTACCCGTAACGCTGGATTCGAAGGACAAGGCGTCCGGGAGGACGGCAGGGGTTTATCTAGCCGGCCCCCATGGCCTGCGAACTCTAGGGGTCCGCCTGCTCGCCGGCCGATCGTTTCTCCCTGAGGACGTCCAGAATTTGGCGGGTCCCTACAATACTGAGCATGGCCCCCCGGGCGGGATTATCGTCACCCGCCAGCTGGCAGAGCAGTTGGCACCAGGCGGCCATGTGCTCGGCCGCCTGGGAACCATCGAGGGCCTGGGCGGAAATAACACGGCCCCAATTATCGGGATTATTCAGAATCTCCAGGTCTCGAACGTCAACCCGCCGAGCTTCATGCATTTGGCTGAGTACAGCTCGGTGCTGGTCCCATATCGCTACACGGGGCCAGAGGCGTACTACGTAATACGAGCGAAATCCGCCGGCGCGGTCACTCGGACCATGAAAGCTGCGATCGCGAGACTCTACGCCATCGATGCAAACCGCGTGATACAGGATGCCGAATCATTACCAGAGGCCAGGCGACGCGTATATCGCGCTGATCGCGAGCAAGCGGCTGTGTTGACCGCTGTGAGCGCGATCCTGCTCGCAATGACCGGATGGGGTACGGTCGGACTCGCCAGCTGCAGGGTGGCCCAGCGCCGCCGACAGATCGGGATTCGGCGCGCCCTCGGCGCAACCCGTGCGGGCATTGCAGCTCATTTTCAGACAGAAAATCTTCTGATCACCGGAGCAGGCGCCCTGGCTGGGGTGGGACTCGCGGTCATGGCGAATCTCTGGATGATTCACGATTTCCAGATGGGCCGACTGGACTACCGGTACGCGGTACTCGGCGCGTGCACAGTGCTGCTCATCGGTCAGCTGGCCACCATCTGGCCAGCTCTTCGCGCCGCCGCCGTGTCTCCGGCGGAGGCTACGCGATCTGACTGACATCGCGTCCGTGTTAGGCGGCCGCTATTCCGTCATATCGGCAAGTCGCGAATACATCTTGAAGTTACCGGGGCGGCCTCGAACCATGCGGTACGATCGCAACAGCCCCTCGTACACGAATCCGCACTTCTGCAATACGCGTTCCGATGCGCGATTAGTGTCCAACACTGTGGCTTGCACACGCACCAAACCGAACGCCGCGAATGACCATTGCGTAACCGTATTGCACATAGCAGTCGCGATTCCCAGACCCCAGTAAGCTGGCGCGAAATCGAAGGCGATTTCCGCGGTCCTGTTCAGGGCGCAGACCGTGTGAAACCCGATCGTGCCGATCAGTCTGTTGCCTTTATTCTCGACGACAGCGAGCCGAGAAGGAGAGTCCGGCGTCGGAGACTCATAGCTGCCGCATAAGGCTTCCAGGTCCTTGAGACCGGCGAGGTTCCAGCTTGTGTGCTCGATAACCCCCGGCAGCGAGAGGTATGCATACCAATCGGGGACGTCCAAGCGCTCCAGCTGTCGCAGGCCGAAGCCCGCCAGTCCGGACGGCGGAGGCACCTCAATTCTCATGACGCTCAACCATGTGCGCTGCAGGGTTAACAGGTCAAACGCCAGGGCGTTGCCGATCCCAGCCGCTTCGGGTGCATAATATATACGGCTCCACCTGCAGAGCGCCGCTTTCAGTTCCTATATGGCAACCCGATTCCTGGCATCGGTGACCGCCGCGCTTCTGTTTCTACCGATTACGGCATTCGCTCAGATTACCGTCATCAGTTCTGGCGGCTTTCGCGCGGCCTACCAAACGTTGCTGCCGTTGTTCGAGAAAAGCACTGGCTTGACAGTCACTACCGGCCGGGGAGGATCGCAGGGCAACGGGCCTAACACTATCGGCGCTCAGCTGAGTAGAGGAGTGCACGCGGACGTCGTGATTATGACGAGGGTCGGCCTCAATGCGCTGATCGCCGAAGGAAGAATTGAAGCGGGTACGGATGTGGATCTAGCCAAGGTTCCATTGGGCCTCGGAGTTCGCGCCGGCGCCCGCAAGCCGGACATCAGCACTGTCGAGGCGGTTAAGCAGACGCTGCTTGCAGCGAAATCCATAGCGTATGAGAGCTCGACTGTGCCCTATATGGAAGACAGACTTCTTCCTGGACTTGGGATAGCTGCAGAAATTGAACGGAAGTTCGTGGACGCCGGCCCAGCTGATGTCGCAACTGGAAAGGCTGAGATCATTATCGCCCCGGTGAGCGAGATTCTGCACGCGCCTGGGACGGCTTTTGTCGGCTCTCTACCCGCAGAAATCGAAGAAACTCAGTTATTCAGCGCTGCGATAGTGTCAGGCTCGAAGGAGCTGCAAGCTTCCCAGCGACTGATAAAGTACCTGGCGTCGGCAGATGCACGCAGTGCTATTGAAGCTAGCGGCATGGAGCCGGTGAGATAAGGCTGCTTGAGTTGTGGGCTGGCGATATCGGTCAGGGTTGCCGAAATCCTGAGATGATTATAGGCAGGGTCAGTAGGCGTTCGACGATATCCTCAAGGTGCGATTTGGATCGCCGACAGGCCAGGAGCACCTGAAATTCTCAAATTGAGAGGCGCGACGCATTAGTGCAACCTGTTTGTGTCCTGCTTCAACCTTATGTAACGCCTACCCGTGTTATGACTCATCGCCACGGAGGTGATGCATATGGCACGGGTAGTGGCCGAGATGTATCGGATCGAGAATGTGATCTATATCCGCATAAAGGCCGTCGGAGAACTGCGGCCTGGTTCGACGGGCAAACTATTGCATTACCGGCAGCGCGGGTGGTTGACGCGTCCCGACCCCATCGATGAGCATTCGTTGTGTGCGTTGAACCCGCCTGAACCAACGCGGGTCTGATCCCGCGGGCCAGGCATTGGCCTCGTCGAGCTGACCGCCGGCAGCTTTAATGCGCCAGGAAATGGCTGAGCGCCGTGTCGAAGAGGCCGGGATCCTGCAAAAAGGCGAAATGGCTTACATCGGGCAAGAGCAACAGTCCGCTGCCCGGAATGTGATCCGCCATGAACAGCGTGTTCGCGCGCTTGATCGCCTCGTCATGATCTGCGTCAACGATCCAGGTCGGAACCTTGATCCCCTCCAGCTCGAGCGCCGTAAAGTGAGGCTGAGTCGCCCACATTTTGGTGATCTGAGCGAGGAAGGAATCGTAATCATGGGGCGTGGGTGAAAGCTGCTCGTATTCGAGCCGTGCGCGCGCGATGAAGCGAGTGAATACCGGACTCTTCGATACGTCCTTCACGCCGTTCGGATCGGAATTGGCGGCAAAGGCGAATAGCTTGGTCAGCCGGTCCGGGTGATGGATTGCAAGGTCGAGACCAATTATCGCGCCGTCGCTCCAGCCGACGACCGCGGCCTGGTTGATGTGCAGGAAGTTCATCACGCCCAGCACATCCTCAGCCATGAGGTCGTAGCCATAGGGCGCGGCGTCACGCGTAGAGCGCCCGTGGCCGCGGCTGTCCATGACGATGACGCGGTATCGTCCCTCGAGCGCACGCACTTGGATGCCCCAGTAATCGGCATTCGAGAGTCCGCCATGGAGCAGGATCACGGGCGGACCTTGGCCGAACTCTGCATACCAGATTTTGATACCATCGACCGGCGCGTAGCCGCTCGCCAGCGCCTCGGGGAGGGTCGGCGTCGGCGGTAATGTGAGCCATTGTGGTGCCGCCGCCCGCGCCGCCCCGCCGATCAAGCCCGTCCACAAAGCCAATGCGCAGACTAGTGCCCGGCCCATCCAAGTCCCTCCGCGAAGAGCCAAAGCGGGGTATCAAGATGAACCCAACGGCGCCGGGCGGCAAGTCTGCATATAGCGCGGGAAGCGCGGCGGTGCGATTTCAACGGCGATTTCGGCGACGGATGATTTCATCGGCACTATCAGACCGGCAATCACCTTCGCAGTGGCTCCTTGGGATATTGACGCGAGAGCCACCTGAGGAAGAGGGCCTCGGTCCTCGACTGATGGCGCGGGATCTTTCTTGCCGCTATCCGCTGCCATTCGGGGGCGGCGAAGCGTTCCTCGCGCCATAGATCGATCAGATTCGGGTGGATGTAGCTTTTCTTTAGGATCGCGGGTGTGTTGCCCAGCTGGGTGGAAACCCGATTCAACAGCTCCTTCAGCACCGGGGGTTGCTTGCCGGGTGCGCGCGCCATGGCCTCCTCAATGAAGAGGATGCATGCGTGCCAGGTCCGAAAATCCTTGGCCGTGAGCTCTGGGTTGCCGGTCAGCTGATGAAGCCATTGGTTGATCTCCGCGGAGCCCACGGCATGCGCTTTGCCAGAGGCGTCCCTGAACTTGAACAGCCGGTAGCCAGGAATCCCCTGGCACTGCGCGATCACGCGCACCACTCGCGGCGCCAACACCGTGCCGTGCCAGATCTTGCCGCCCTTGCCCGGAAAATCGAGTTCGATATCCCGCCCGCCATGCAGAGTGGCGTGCTTTTTTGAAATCGTTGCCAGACCGCTGGTGTGATTCTCCTGCAGATATCGATCATTGCCGATTCGCAGGCCCGTACAGTCCAGCAATCGCACGATGGCGGCGATCACCCGTTCACGATCCAGTTCGTCGCGTTTCAGGGCCGCGAACACCCTGGCGCGGATTTGAGTCAGGGCACCGCCGAATGCGCGCAGGTTGGCGAACTTCGTCCGATCACGGATCGCGCGCCAATCCACGTGATAGCGGTACTGCTTGCGTCCACGCGCATCGAGGCCCGTTGCCTGCAAATGGCTGTTGGCGCGCTGACTGATCCACACCTCGCTCCACGCGGGAGGAACCGCCAGCTGCCGGCAGCGCGCAAGGACTGTCGGGTCCAGGATTCGCCGGCCACGAGAATTCAAATACGCAAAATGTCGCCCGCGCTTGCGACGACTGATACCGGGCACATGATCATAACCGTAATGCAGGCCGGCGCGACGCGCATGCCGCGCGCCGGCCCGAGGGGATTGTGAGACCGTCATGCCGCTAGCATGCGCGACCGGCGTCGCCGCGTAGAGCCAGAGAGGGCCGCTTCCTCCGTCAGACCGGCCACTACACCTGTGTAGCTAAACCTTGGACTTCGCGTCAGCCTGCGGATGCAGCACGTAGGCGGCCTCGGCCGTATCCTCATAGACCGCATCGAAGCCGACCAGGAGCTCCTTCGACTGTGCATCCGGATCGCCCCAGCAGCGGCAAACGATGTCATCGCACAGGCCGACAAGCGCCTGGAGCGGCCCCTGGCCCTTGCTATTGGCAAGATGTGCTTTGAATACATCGTTATTGGCGTAGATCTCGGTCCACTCGCTGAGCGCAGCCGAAGGGTAGTCGACGTGGTAGCAAACGACCCCCGGATGCTCGGCGCGCATCACGGCGCAGAGCCTTTCCTGGTTCTCGCGGAACTCGCGCTCGCGGCCCGCTTTGATCTCCCAACGAATTTTCAGCAAGATCGCCATCGTGTCTCCTCGGCAACGCCAGCTACCTGGAACGCCCCTGACGATACCGTTATATATCAATTTGGACGGCTTGTAAGGGGGGCGTAGGGTGCTAAAGATTTGGGTATCATCCCGGAGTTCAATAGGGTCATGGCGACGACGACTGCTCTGTTTGGTCCAATCGGCGCCGCGCTAACGCCTCAAAAATAGGGAACGCACAGCAGGAGCGGCAGTCGAGCGGTCCATGGATGGTGCTACCGCGCGGTCCCAATGCGACCAAACACCGATGGAATGACCGGCTGCTCTGCATGTGGGCCCGGCAAGGGTACCCAGGCGTACGGCACCGCTTGAATCCGATATACGGAGTTGCTCACGGGAACACCCACCGATGAACTCCTGAACGGCGAAATGTACTCCCACACAATCTCGCCCTTCCCTGTCACCTGGAAGAATCGTCCATCCATCCCTTCATCGATCAGCGTGTTGCCGTTGGGTAGCCGCTCGGCACTGCTGAGGAAAGAGCTGTAGAAGACCATCGGGTTGGCGTACTTCCACACGACCTCGCTCCTCACCGGATCGATTTCCAATATTCGCGAGCCGGCGATAACCGGCAGCGTCGCGGGCGGGTACCCGCCTTCACCCTCATCGTCGAACATTAAGATATTGCCCGCACCCGGTAATCCCTCGGGAATCATGTGGGCATCATGCTGACCACTGAAGCGGTCCAGTGCGAAAGGCGCCTTCGAAGCGGGCGAGTTTGCATAGGGCTCCTTGATGGGAGCGAAGTTTGGACCGAGGCGCCAGACGATGTTTCCAGTCCTACGGCTGATGATTGCTATGAAATTGGCATTGCGAGAGCTGATCATGATGTTATCCGGTGAAAACCGCTCATCTCCGGCCTCTGCCCAATGATTGGGTCCAAGCTCCTGCATGGCATTCATATGCAGATAATCCACCGCCGCAACACGCTTGAGCAGATCCAATTGAGAGGCGGTGAAGCCGAACTGCGCCAGATGTGCGGCCGCGGCCCAGGTCCATACGATCTGCCCCGCCTTATTCACCTCATAAATGACATCGTCCATCATCGCCCGAGCCCCGAACCCAGGCAGCGATCCGATCTTGTTGCCCAGCAGAAGCGTATCGCCGTTGGGAAGCAGCTCCCAGTCGTGATGCTGTAGAGCCGCTCCTCCGGGCGCCTGTCTGCCCCATTGCCACAGAGTCCGACCGGACCAATCCTGATAGCCGAACGTCTCGTCGCGGAAATTTGCCGCACGCCCCGGCACCTCCCCCACCCCGCCGGCGCTCCCGCCGGCTGGAACCGTTGACAGCTGCGCGCCGATTTCTCCTTTGACGCCACCAACGAGCGCCGGATCGAGAACCCTCCCCGGAAAGCCATTCACGTCCCACCGATGCAGTACGTGGCCATCCATGTCGATGAGGTAGGTCCTGTTATCCGCGCCACTGAAGAGCACGTCAGAGTTGTAGGCGGTGGCGGGATCGTAGCGGGTCACTCCGACCGGATAGACGCTGGGTGACGCCGAGGCGGCCGACATCAGCGCTGTACAACAGATCCCCGAGGCGATACCTGCTGTGGATACCATGGTGGAGTACGAGGTGCTCATGGTGCTCATGGTGCTCATGGATATGACCCTCCCGCACACCCGGAATCTACCAGACAAACCGACTGATCGCACTTGGCGAAGCCAGGTGCACGGTTCCATGACCAACTGATTATTCGGCTCTTACGATTCCCAGATTGCCGCATCCGGCACCGACTGACCAACCGCATCGGGCATCCGAGGGACCTGGCGCAGAAGATCCGCAAAGGGCAACGGTTTACTGAACAAAAAGCCTTGCGCATACCGCACGCCACGCCCCCGCAAGAACTCTGCCTGCGCCTGGGTCTCCACGCCCTCGGCAATCATCTCTAACTTGAGGGCTTTGGCCATCTCGATGACATGCATTACGACCTGGCTGGTCGGCGCCTGCGTACCGACGGTGTCAACGAATGATTTGTCGATCTTCAAGTAGTCGAGCTCAAAATTCTCCAGATATGACAGGCTGGAATAGCCCGTTCCGAAGTCATCTACGGCAAAACACACACCCGAGTTCCGAAGCGCGCTGATGACAGTGCTGGCTGCCTGCGGCTTTGAGAGCCCGCGCTCCGTCACCTCTACGACGATTCTTCCGCGACGTGCTCCAGTGTCCCGCAACAAGCGCTGGAACAACTGCACGGTGTCATCCGAATGCAAGTCCGCCGCAGAAACGTTGATACTGATACGGAGCTCTGGATTGCGATTGAATAGCTCGATGGCGTCCCGGGTCACGCACTGCACAACCCGTTGCGTGACGCGTTGTATCAACCCGGCCTCCTCGGCGATGGGTATGAATAGATCCGGACGTACCAATTCTCCATTCGGCCGCCGCCAGCGAATGAGCGCTTCCGCGCCCACCCAGTGACCGGTCTGCAGATCCACAATCGGCTGATATACGACAAAGAACTCACTGCGTCTCAATGCCGCCTTGATTACCGCGGGCATGGCAAGTTGCAGCTTGGCTAGATAAAGAACCGCCAGTGCCAACATGATGCCGGCGCCGATTCCTGCCGGTACCAGCATAACGGCAGCCGAGCGCATGCCTGCGCCGATCCGGGAAATCGGTAGTGCCGCAATGCCGCCGATAAAATGCCTCTTCGAGGCGACTACAGCGACGATATAGCCGCCATCGATGAACGTTTCCTCGCGACCGTCGTGACTCATCATCTCGAGCCAGCGTGGATCGACGAAACCGCGGGACGTCAAAATGTATCCGCTCGATGTGTAGGTCGCCAAGGAGAGGTCCTTGGTTGGCAGGGTCACGTCTATCGGAAGCGTCTTGTGAACGATCACGGCATATCCGTAGTATTCAATCACAAGGAATCGCGTTCCCCGAGCGAACGGGAACTCGACGTTGTATCGGAGCCTTACACCTGTTGGCTGTGTAGTTTGCACGGGCCCGAGTTCGAGTCCGTCTCCGTGCGGATCTACGGACGCACAGTCCATGTGAGTGCCGGAGACATGACCAATGGCCTGGATAAAGCTAGACTCGATATCGATCCTCTTCATCAATTCGAGGCTTGCGGGCGAACACGGAGCGGATTGACGTGCCATTTTCTGGAGCTGCTGAACCGCAGTCCAGGCTTGATCTGCTGTGGCATCAGAACGGTGTACAACATCGCGTGCATACGCCAGTGCAAGCTGCGAGGCACTATCGCGTGCCTGCCGGTCGGCCAGATATAGCGCGAGCACAATTGGGATACTTACGGCGATCAGTGCCGCAGCCAGTGTGAGCAGGGTTGCACACCGCTTATTCATGGCTGAGGTCGACTCTTTAGCACCTCATGGTTGAGGCCGGACACTGGGGCTTGACGTCCATGGCCCTGGAGCCGAATCCATTCCTTCTAAAACCTCAGTAAGGCCTATGGTCGTGTTTAACTTCGGAATGGATCTGTGATACAGCTCCCAATATGGGGCGATAACGGCCTGACGCTGTCCTGCCGTTGAGTGGATTCTGGATGGTTACCTCAATGAGGCAATGCCCGTTCATTGCCGATCAGTGACGGCTTAGCCGCAACTGGATCAATCGCTGGCCGCCACCCCTATCAACCGAGTGTTGCAACCAATCGTTTGGGTTGACCAATAAACCATTAGACAGAGCCAGATGGCCCGCCGTTTATCTGAAGAAGGCGCTTCGGGTTTCGGCCGCGTCCCTTCAAGTGAACGTAGTGCACCATGAACCCGCACAGTTTAATGCTCGCACAGACGCCCTGACCGTTCCCGCACCGCGATCAACTGTTCCAACGATTACGTGTTGACTAGTAGCAGAAGGGGCGCGGCGTAGGGGTCGGCGCTTTTGGCCGCGAGTTCTCGCGGGAAGCGATTTTTGGCAGGCCGGCCGTCGGCGCCGGCGTGTATCCAGCCTCAGGTCTTGCGCTCAATTTGCAAATCCTACCGCCGCCGTTATGTGAAATACGGCCTGCAACTTCTTCTAGCAGAAATCTTTTATATTAGGTGTGATGGTGGCCAAGCCCCGCTTTGACTATCGAGCAATTCGCCGCGCCGTGCGATAAGCCAATGACTACCGTCTCAACGCAACACCCACCGCACTCCGGCCACGTCGTCATCCACTTTGGTCAAGACGTTCGTACGAGTGAGGCGCGGCCGATTCAATCAGGTCGCAACGGAATCGCGACCGGCGGTCCCGTCGGATTCGATGCTGAGGGCTTTACGGTTCCATTTGATGGTGAGCTCACACAACCGCTGGCGGCGACACCCTTAGAAGCCGGCGCAGTTTTGCGAGGGAGATACGTTCTCCAGCAGGCCATCGGATTGGGCGGTGATTCACTGGTATTTCGTGCCCGGGACCTGCATCGGACGTTGGCCGGGGAGACGTCCGAGGGGGCCGTTGCGTTGAAAGTGTTACGCCCAGAGCGTCGTTTTGATCCCCTCGCACTGGAACGCTTGAAGCGTTCCTTTATGCAGATGCAACGCTTGACCAACCCGCGCATCGCACGGGTATTCGATTTGGATTCTGATAACGCTGTCTGGTTTATGAGCATGGAGGTGATCTCCGGACGTGACATGAAGGCATGGGCGCGAGAAGCCATGAGTCTTGCACAACGTCTCAAGGTGCTCGGTGCTTGCTGCGAGGCGGTAGAGTACGCACATTCCATGGGAATCGTTCATGGAGATCTCAAGCCTTCAAACGTGCTCGTCACTGGAGACGGCGATGTGAAGCTGATCGACTTCGGGTCTGCGCGCACACCCAACGGCGACGGCGCCTACCGAACGGATTTAAGTGCGGCCGCGACGGTCGCGTATGCAAGCCCTCAAGTTCTCGCGGGCAGTAACGTTGAACCGTGTGACGACATCTTCAGTCTGGCCTGTCTCAGCTATGGGATCCTCAGCAATGGTTGTCATCCATTTGGTGGCAAGTCCCCGCTTGAGGCCTGGCATACCCGGATGTGTCCGGTCCCTACCCCCGACATTCCATCGCGTCTTTTTGAAGTCTTGGCGTGGGGACTATCCCTGGAACGCGAACAGCGACCTCATTCAGCGCGGGAGTTTCTAAAGGAATTGATGGGGCATGGGTTACGTCGGCGCGTGATTTTTGGATATGCTTCATCGCCTCCGGTTACCGATCTGCTAAACGGAATCGAGGCGCCAAAAGCGTTGCTAACGCGTTCCCGCGCAGCCGGGACACTGGCGCGCTATCGCTCGACAACGGTAGTCCGTTTTGCGTGGATCAAGTCGCTGCTGCAGCCATGGAAATTTGCCAGCTTCGCGACAGCGGAGCGAACTGCATTTAGAGCGGCCGAAAACGTCGCGGCTTCTGCGCCCAATAACGCCCCGCAGAAGGCGTCGCGGACGCGCAGTTTTTTGATGCGGTTCGGCAAGGGAATGCCGCGCATATCGTTCCTCGCGCTTCCGGCACGCCCTTCCGACGCCTGGCGCTCGGAATGCAACACGCTGCAGATGGCCCTGGTCATGGTTATTGTGGGGTTGGTAGGGTTCTCTCTCTCCGGCCGGGCCGCGCGTGAGAACAGTTTCCCCACCGTGAAGTTGCCGCCCACCACAAGCTCGGCGCCCACTAGAAGCTTGCCGCCCACCGCAAGCCAGCCGGCCCTCTATAAGACTCCCAGTCCTGTCGTGGCATCCGTCTTGGCAACAGCGCCGCCCGAACCCGAGGTTGTCCCCGGTCCGAAGCCCGTGTTTCATGCGCCTGGAACGGTTGAATTCGAATCAGCGACGTTAACTGCTGGAGCCGGGCAGTCGCTCATCGCAATTCCCGTGAGGCGATTGCGATCCACTCAAGGCAGTGCATCAGTGGCCTGGGTTATAGAGGGTGGCACTGCGCAGCCTGGTGTGGACTATAAGGTGATAGATTCCAAGGTGATCAGATTCTTTGCAGGGCAAACCGTCCGCGACCTTTTCATCCAGCTAATAAACAGCAAGACGACAGCAGTTCCACGCGGCCCCCTGACCTTTACCGTGGAGCTCCGTAAATTAGCGAACGGACCCGCACTCGGCCAGGTAAGCCGTGTCACGGTTACCATCGCGCCAGTACAGATATTAGGCGACGCCCGGCCTGCCGGTCAGTATCGCTGACAGGGGCATTTTGTAAGCTCCATTGCGGGCGCGCGCATCCAATAGCCGTGTGACGGACCGAAGCGCGCGCGGTCCATACCGCTCTGCCATAGACGGGCGGATCCTGCAAATACTTGCGCGCGGTGGGGCACATTACATTCGGCGGCGACATGAAATGGCGGTCGGCGGCCGAACGGAACAAGTCAGGCCCGTTGGCTCTTCCCAGGCGCGGTTGCCGTTGGGTGACGCGTTGGACTTTGGAAGTGCAGGTCCTGCGACGTCTGGTATTCTGGAGTACGCGGGAGTAACACTATGAGCTCAGCGTTCATCGGTCGAAGGCGCGCCCTGAGCGCTGCCGTGATGAGCATCGCGCTCACCGGAAGCGCGGCTACCGCGCTCGCACAACGATCCGGGCCCAGTGCGGCGGATATCCGCGACGAAACGACGCCGCGCGAACCGCTGCTGTTCCGCGAATCCTGGCGACAACCCCCCTTCACCGGCCGATTGGACGACCATGCCCGTCGCATTACGCAGGCGGCCGTTACCAATGCGAAGCTCGCACTGCATCTCTATGGCGAGGACTCCGGCGCGGTCGAGGTGTACACCCACGAGGGGCGTTACGATCTGTGGACGGGCTTGACCAACTCGCCCGTGGCCGTGACGCTCGAGGATAAGGGTGTCTACATGGATTTGACGGGGCGGGCGAGACTGCGCTGGATGACCCGCACAGAGAATCTGCACGTGTTACATCCGGTGGTGAAACTAGCCGACGGCACGCTGCTCGCCGGCAGTCAAACGATCTCCAGTCCTCAGGTTCCGGGAGCGGCCGGGGACTTCGTCGTTTCCGAAGTGACCTTCGATGATCAGCGGTGGTTCACGCTAGACCCCACCCGCGCGGTGATCACGCGCGAGGTGCTCCACCCCGATCTGAGCAGGGTCGAGGAGATTGGCTTTGTGGATCTGATGCCGGGAGGCGGCCATGGTTTCGACGGCTGCAGCAACGTCTCATGGATCGAACTGTACGCCGGAACACACCCGCGCTGAGCTTTAAGAGCGCTTTAGCGCTCCCAGCACGGTGAAACCATGCGCTTGTGCCGCCAATCCAAGCGTCGCGTCGTGAGTTGCCATGACCGGATCGATGCCGGTCAATTCCTTCCAAAGGAGTGCTGAGGCGAGGTGAATCGCATCAAGGGTTCCGATCTGCGTGGGCATTGGCTGCGCGGCACGGTCCAGTACGATCGAATCGACCTCGATCAGCTCCAGCGAATTGATCAGCTCCAGGATCGCGGCGCGACGTTCGGCAATCTCCAGGTCTGAGAGCTTTGCACGCAGTCGCAAGCGATCTAACGTACGGAGACTCTCGGTGGCAATCAGCGCGCTGGAGACGCCTCGATCGATTTGCCGCCATTCCAGCAAAGCGTCCGGCTGCCCAAGCGCGAGGCGCAGCAGAACGGACGAATCGATATAGGCGATCATCTGTAACTCTGCCGTTCCTCCAACAATAATTGAACAACGTCGATTGTTTGTGTGCCTGGCTTTGGGAGCCGAACCTTGTTCGGCTTCGGTGAGTTGATGGCAGGCTTGCGGATACGCAGCCCAGATCGCTCTGGTATCGGCACGATTTGCGCGACTGCTCGATTACGATCCAGGACTGCGATCGACTCCCCGCCCTGTACCAGGCGCAGAAACTCGCTCAGGCGGGCCTTGAGTTCTGCGATACCGACCTGCTTCATGACTATATGTGACCATATGTGGTCATCTAGCGCAAGGACCCGAAGAATCGATCCAGGTCCGGAACCTTACCCTGCCGTCTTCCGGCAGGGGTCGCCTGTCGCTCGTCGCTCGTCGCTCGTCGCTCGTGCGCCGGTCCTAGCTTCTTAGAAGTGAGTGCCAGCAGATGCGGCCGTGCGCTGAGAGCGCCTTAGCGCTCCCACCGTGGTGAAACCATGCGCTTGCCTCAACCCCGCCGGGGTTACAGTACGGCGACAATGAGGCATCACAACTGCGATCGAATCGGAGTCAGGACAAGCTCCTCCAACCTTTCGCGCAGCGGACGCGCTTGCCATGTTTCGCGTGTGTACGGCGTCGATCGCTGCAGATCCATTTCGAATACCTGGATCATCTCGCGTGCGAACTGCGCATCGTAGACGTTGAGACTGGCCTCGTCGTTTAGCTCAAAGGAGCGCATGTCGAAATTAGTTGACCCCACTGAAACCATATATTCATCGAATATAAGCATCTTGCAATGAAGCATCGTTGGCTGATATATAAAAATTGACACGCCGTTCTCGAGCAGCGGTCCCCATTCATGCTTTGAAGCTATCCCAACGGTCTGGGCGTCTATGTGAACGCCCGGTACGATCAGGCGTATGCGTACGCCGCGCTGCCTAGCGACGATCAGTTCCCGGATCATCAAGCGATCTGGCACGAAATAGGCGGCCTCGATATCGATGCTGCGCTCCGCTGCCGTAATTGCTGTCAGGTACATCAGCCGCATGCTGTCGCTCCCTCCCTCGGGAGAGCTGATGAACATTTGCATATCCAGGTCACCGGCCGCCGCAACCGCCGGAAAGTAGGCATCGCCGTGCAATACGTGGCCGGTGGTCTTGATCCAATTGTCCAGGAAGGCCGCCTGCATCTGGGAGGATACAGGGCCCGAGACTTTGAAATGCATGTCGCGCCAATGTGCGCCGTCCTGTGCGTGCCCCAACCACTGATCGGCGATGCCAACGCCACCCGTAAAGCTCACAATGCCATCGACAATAAGGACCTTGCGATGAGTGCGGTTATTGAGTCGCCCAAGCGTATACCAACGCACTGGGTGGTAGCGTTCTACCTCAACTCCCGCGCGCTGCATGCTCCCGACCAGTTCGCCTGAGATCTTGTCGCACCCGACCCAGTCGAGCATCAGGTGAACCAGGACCCCCGCCTGTGCACGTTCGATTAGGGCCTGCGCAAACTGCGCGCCGATGGTCCCAGACCAGTAGATGTAGGTCTCGAACGTGATGGTACGTCGCGCTGCGCGGATCGCCGCCAACATCGCGGGGAATATCTGATCGCCGTTCTGAAGAACCTCGATATGATTGCCTCCGACGATAGCAGGACCCAGCAGTACGGCCATTTCGCGCTTGAATTGTAGATCGCAGATCGAGTATGAGCGATCGACTCGGTGGTGCGGTTCTTTCTCCGGCGTGCGGAAATTGAGCACCAGGATTGTGACCAGAAGCGTGGCCACTATCGACGCGCTAACGACCCATACAATCACGCCGCACCCTAAGAGCAGTGACAGGTTGGCGCACCTTGTATCGATGGCCTAAAAACGGCAATCCTCTAAGGCGCATGTCGACGTAGGCAAAAGCTGATCGCTATTCACTGCCGTTCCGGAGCGACGACGCAATGCATCGCTTCGTCGATCGGGCAGAATGTGGCTTATCGAGAATCCTGGGTTTTGCCACTTGGGTGGCTACGCGACTCGCAACCCGGACTACTCCGGGGGCCCGTTGCCACCCGTGAATGTCTCTAATATCGCACCGTTGCTCCCAACGATCCACGCGGTATTTGGGTTTTCCGGGTCTACGCTTCCCACCGCCTGAATTGACGATGCACCGGTAGTTTGCTGCACCGGATTTGTCTGGCCTCCATTCGACAAATTAATAACGATAGGGGCCGAGGGACAACTGACTACACATGTGGTCGCCGGCTGACCTATCACCCAAGCCGAATCCCCATCAGGCGTGGAAACAGACGTAAAGTCGTAATCGGCGTAATCGATTCCCGTCCACGACTGAGACACCCAAGTCTGTCCAGAATCGATTGTCCTGAGAATTGTCCCGTTCGCGCCGACCGCCCAGCCATTCCCTACCCCGTTCCCCGTCGTTGCGATCGATACGGCGTACAAGCTATTCGTCGTTCCTGAGGTAACCGCAATCAAGGGCGTACCGGAGGAAGTAGACGACACGAGCGCTATCAATCCACCGCTTCCAACGATAATGGCCGAGGTGGTTGAGAGCGCATCTATCGCATTGACAGACTGTCCCGGAAAAAGGGAAGTCACTGAGGCCTGAGTAGACACAAGGCTCCAATTTGAATATTGCCCAGCCAGAGAAGGGTAGTAGTCCTGCAGGACATCACCGCATCCATCGACCACCCATGCCGATTTCGAATCCTGACTAAGAGATGCGCCTTCCCAGTCTTGCGCGTATTGTCCCGCCACACCGTTGGTACAGCTCACTGATGGTGCTTCGTGAATCGACGAGTCCCACGACTGGAGTACCGAGGAGTATGACGTCAAAATGCCTGGGCCCGCGACGACAAGGTCGCCGCTGGGATCCGAGGCTATTTGGCCGGGAAGCCTGTGAGCGCCTTGCACTATGAGCGCGCCGCTGCTCTGTTCCGCGGTCGCCGCGGACCAAGTCCCCCCTCCGTCATTCGTAGAAAATACACGAAAGCTAACACCCGCCAGACCGGGGACCAGGCTGCTACCATTATTTGACAAATCTAACGCATAGGCTTTTTCGACGGATACCGCAGCAATAGATATTAAATTCGAATTACCTACCGGCGTAACGGTGCTCGTCTGCGGGGTCCAATCGGCGGCACTGTCGGCCGTGTACAGGATGGTACCGGCATCGCCGGCAGCCCAACCATGTACGCAGTCCGGCGAGGTCAGAGCGTTGATCAGCGGTGCATAAATTGCTGACGACGAAATCCAAGGCGACGGCGTTCCAACGTTACTGAGGTTGCCCGCTTGTGTGTAATCGACTGCTCCTACAGACGTAACCGCGTAAGGCGGATTAAGGGTGAGTCCTCCTGGCCCGGCAGTTCCCCAAGCTGAGTTCTGGTCGAATGCATGGATTACCATTCCCCCTGCGCCAGTATTATACGGAGTGGCTGTATCACCAGGAACGCTATCATCACCAACACTCTCAAAGGTTATCGGATAGGAACCAGGGTTAGCGTTAACATTGAATGCAACCCAGCCTCCCAGCCATACGCTCGATTGGCTCGGGCTCCCGGGCGAGCACGCGCTACCGCTCGCGTTCGCGGTAGTGAGCGAGACAGAGGAAAGACTCATCGCTTCAAAGTTTGCGATTTCTGCAAGACCGGGCCCGTACGTGTAGCTGGTCCAATTGCCTCCGCCCTCCGTGTTTGCGGCAAAGCCGATTTCACTTATCCCAGAGCCAGCGATGGCTACGGAAGTGGGTATTGGGCCGGTAGAACCCACAATCCAAGCTGCCGTCGCGCTTGATCCCGCCACGGCGTTGAATACAGCACCAGGTGTTAAACCGGTTCCGGAATCAGTTGGCCATGTGTTGCCGCCGTCCGTCGTCTCGACGACGCTGCTGCTGTTGTTAACGCCCCAAATCGTCGTCGGGCTAACGATGGAAGCGCTCGTCAAGCTCAGCGTTGTAGTCGGATTGCTGGACGTCCAGCCGCTACCATTGGCACCTACACCCGCCGTAGTGGTAGTCAACACCTCACCGTTGTCGGCAACGATATAGGCTTTGTTCTGATCTATGGCCTGGATGGCCACCAGATTGGCTGAAGTATTAGTGCTTTTGACCTGCCAAGTCTGACCACCATCGGTCGTTTCGAGCAGTGTCCCCGCATCCCCAACCGCCCATACATTTAGCGCTGTAGGTGCCGATATTGCCCGTAAATTCGCCCCTGTTGGCAGCGGGTTCTCCCAGCACCAGCCAAAGCCCTGGGAGCTGCCCGAACAAACACTTGAGGCAACGGAATTGAGATAATACGGACTCACAGTCAGGTTGCCCTGTGGCGCCTGTGCCGATGTAATTTCCGTAGAAGCATTGCCGCTGTTGCTGTCGGCGCACGTGACCGTATACAGATAACCACCCTGAGGGCTCGCAACTGTGTAGGTATGCATGTCCGTGCCGGTAGCGGTCACATCGGTGGCGCCGTCCCCGAAAGACCAAGTGTATTGGAGCCCGGCATTGTTGGAGGATCCACCCGCATTGGCGCTTGTGCTCTCGCACGTCACGCTGAACGTCACTGCAGCATCTAACCATGCCGGCGCCGGCGTCGCCGCAAGATTCGTCAGCAGTGGGGGGCTGCTGGACTTACCCTCCGTACCGCCGCCGCGACAAGAAACAACGACAATGTAAATTCCCGCGAGCAGCAACACTCGTGTTCCCTTGCGCCTCCGCAACCTCGTCATGACGGCCTTTCTCCTTGATCAGTGCTGCGGGAGTGTCCCAATGTGCCCTTTGGCGGCGTTTTAAGGCTGCCCGAGAATCCAACTACTGGACCTTTTGTGTAGCCGTGCATTTGGCCGAGTTTTAACGTGTAGTGCCTAATACCGGCTAAGAACGGACGCATCGCCGGCGTATGAGCTGCGCTGTTCAGAAAGCCGAACACTCGGCTCAAGCTAAAGCCAGCAATTCGCGGGCGCGGAAACATGCTGCTACTACACTGAAGGAGACGGTTTATTGACTGAAATCCGGCTCTCGCTCAATATTGCCTAGCGAACTGCCAATCCTCAAGTACCAAGTTAATCCACCCAAATAAGAGGAACATTCTCCGACGCAGCTTCGACTATGCCTTCTTTCTCACCTGCAGCTTCCGCGGATTCAAGAGTGACTGGCTGGCGGACGAGATGGCGCATTGCCTGAATGGTTGCAATCGTCGGAAAATGGGCCCGCCCTTCTCCGTCAGGGGCGTTGGGGCATGGGGGAGGTTAGCGATAGCTATGCGGTCCAGTACTAGTTTTCATCGTACGTCCGACAGTGGCGCGATAACCCATTCGAGGCGCCCATTGGCGAAAGTCGCAGCGTAAGCGTCCAACCCTGCAGTGTTCACGTCCTTGAACTTCGGACTTTGCAACGCGCCCATCTTTCCGATGATGCCTCGCTCAACGGCGGCTGTTTTCGTAAGGACGTCGCCATCTCCGGGCTCAATGTCCCGATAGTTGGGCTGGCCGCACTCCAGCGAGTTGATATATCGCAGTAGGGACGCCTGCGTTCCCGGACTCGGGGTATTACTTCGAATATGCTGCCGGAATGCATCCAGAGCCTGCGTCGCTGCGGCGCGGGAAATTCTGGGCGCCTCTCGATCGGCGCCATTCTGATGCAGTGTCAGGCCCGTTACTTTGCCGCCCGAATCGGTCTCAAAGGATATCTGCGCATTGACAACCTTGAGGAAGAACTCTCGCGGGCTCTTAGGAAAAATCGCCACCCGTGTCTGACCCGTGAGCTGAGCAAACAGCTGATTGTCCTCGCGCGTGATCGCGAAAATGGCGTTGGGCGTGAGCTCATAGAGGCCGACAAATCGGTCCAAGGTGCCTGGCGACACCTTCGCCTCCGGTGGCGATCCAAAGGGAACGCTGAGCGGATAGCGGCTATCGAGCAGGTGCAACCCCAGGTCATCGACCGAATTGCTTGAATTGGACAGCACGACCACCGCCGAGGCACTGGCCGGATCGACGGCTGCGAAGGAGGCATACCCTCCGGTTCCCCCATCCTTCCAGATGTCCCATCCCTCCGCAGGGTGTCCGCATTTGCATGAGGGCTCTATGAACGCGAGCCAGGTTCTCCTGCCTACCTACTTCCAGCGCCAATCGTTTCTGTCCGAGGGCGGCATCGGAGGGGGAAAATGGTAGCCCATGTCTTAGCTCGGTGCGGGCCGAAGGCGGAGCATCGATTCTACGTCGGAATGGCAATCGCGATCGCTGCGGCCGTGTTCGCTGGATTTGCGCGGTCGTTGCTACTTGCGGCCGCTGTTTGCCAACTTCGCGGCACACCAAACGCCGCGCGACGCCTGGTTCTATGTTCATGGAACCATTTTCACTTCTTGGGTCGTGCTTTTCCTTGCGCAAGCTGGGCCGCCCGGAGGGCCACAACCTGGAGCGTGAGTCCAGACGGCGCTGGCCGGACGCCTACGGACTTCGGGTCCCACCGACACGTGGATTTTCAGATCGTATCCGGGGACCAGAGCTTAATTATCAATCACTTGCGATGTCTGGCTGCCCGCTCCAAACTCACGGCAGCCAGCCGTCTCCATACGGATTCCAGGGTTTTGTTTATTCACACTCAAAAAGCCACAAGAACTATTCTAGGTTCACGCAGACTAATGGGGCGTTCCTGCCCTTCTCCCACCCCATGAAACGGCCCGCAGCCCTTCGGCTTAATCGTGTGCGAAATCACGCCCCGTTGCCCCGCGGCCGAGCGTGGTCGGAGATCAGTGCCCGGCAGTTTGTGCACCAGGTCCAATGGCCAACGCGGCCGGCGTCGCGAGCCGAGTCTTAGCGTTCATTCCACTCGTCGGCGGTCTTCATATCCTCCAGGAGGATTTGCGCTCAATGAATCAGAAAGCTGGCCCGCCCGCGGGCGCGCAGGCCCTCACTTCGACGTTTCAGCCTGCTCAGGACAATAGCCAGCGGCGGCCCGCGGCTTCGCTGCTGCCCCAAACGCTCGCGTCGCGCGAGGCCATTACCGAGAATTCAGCCTGGATCGCACCGTTACGCGAAGAAATGGCGCGCGTGATCGTCGGTCAAAAACATCTGATCGACCGGCTGTTGATCGCCCTGCTCACCAACGGTCACGTGCTTCTCGAGGGCGTCCCCGGCCTCGCGAAGACCTTGGCCTTGAAGACCTTGGCTTACTGCATCTCCGCGCGCTTCAAGCGCCTGCAATTTACGCCGGACATGCTTCCCGCCGACATCATCGGAACGATGATTTACAGCCCTCAGGACGGCGCGTTCCGCACCAAACATGGACCGATATTCAGCAATCTCATCCTGGCCGACGAAATCAATCGTGCGCCCGCCAAGGTCCAAAGCGCGCTACTGGAGGCGATGCAGGAGCGCCAGGTCACCATCGGCGAAGAGACCCACCCGTTGCCGGCGCCATTCATGGTGCTTGCGACGCAGAACCCGCTGGAACAAGAAGGTACTTACTCTCTTCCAGAGGCGCAGATTGACCGGTTCATGATGAAAGTGCTCGTCGACTATCCGACCCGGCTTGAGGAACGAACGATTCTGGATGCGATGGCGACCACGGAGCCCATGATCGTGCCCCGCGCGGTGGTGGGCACCTCAGAGATCGAGTCGGCTCGCCATGTGGTCAATACGCTATTCGTCGACGATAAGGTTCGCGATTACATCGTCGATGTCGTGCTTGCGACACGACCGCCCATCGCTACAACTCTCAACCTGAACGGCTATGTTCAAACCGGCGCGTCGCCCCGCGCAACCATTGCGCTCACGCTGGCGGCGCGCGCAATGGCATTTCTCAACGGTCGGCACTTCGTCACCCCTCAGGACGTCAAGACGGTAGCGATGGACGTACTGCGCCACCGGGTGTCGGTGACTTACGAGGCGGAAGCGGAGAACTTCACTCCACAGGATGTCGTTGAGAAGATATTGAACACGCTGCCGGTGCCGTAGAGCGCCAGAGGCTTGCGGATGGCGGACGAAAAGACATCGATCAAGACTCGGGTCCGCCGCATGCGTGAGCTGGAGATCCGCACTCGGCGCATGGTCGATGACAGCATGGCGGGCGCCTATCACTCGGTATTTAAGGGCCGGGGAATGGATTTCGACGAAGTCCGCGAATACAGCCCGGGAGACGAGATTCGGACCATCGATTGGAATGTGACGGCGCGCGCCGGACGCCCGTTCGTCAAGAAGTTCACCGAGGAACGTGAGCTCACGATATTCCTGGTGGTTGACATCAGCGCGTCGGGAAATTTCGGCTCTGGTGAGATGGCCAAGCGCGATCTGGCCGCAGAGGTAGCCAGTGTGCTGGCCTTCTCCGCCATCCGCAACAGCGACAAAGTCGGGTTGATTCTCTACACCGACCGCATCGAACAGCATCTACCGCCCAAGAAGGGACGGCGGCACGTGCTGCGGGTCGTGCGCGACATCCTTTACCACAAGCCGCAAGGTGTCGGCACGGACACCATGAAGACACTCGATGTCGTCAATCACGTGCTACACCGGCGCGCGGTGGTGTTCCTGATTTCCGATTTCCAGACCAGCGGCGATCCCGAGGCCGCCAGCGCACAACTGCGCCGGGCCGTCCGTCAAACCAATCGCCGACACGACTTGATTGCGGTGCATATTGAAGATCCGCGCGAGAGAGAACTCCCCAACGTTGGCATCATCGCGCTGGAAGACGCGGAAACTGCCGAGATCGTCCAGCTAAACACCGCGCGAGCTACAGTCCGCAAGCGCTTCAACGCTGATTCATTGGAGCGCATACGACGCCTGAGGAGCGATCTGCGGGCCGAGGGAGTCGACACCGTACAACTCAACACTCATGCGCCTTATATTCCTACCCTGCAGCGCTTCTTCAAATCGCGCGGCCGCCCACGCCTATGAAGGCGATGGGCGAGCGCCGTATTGCGCGAGGTTGCACCTGGGCGGCAGTGCTGGCGGGAGCCCAATGGTCGGGATGCGCTCTGGCGACAGCCGCCGACGATATCCACGATATCCGCGGCCCAAAGCCTGTGTCGGGCTCCTGGCTGCCTGCGGCACTGGTGGCATTCATCGTCGCAGTCGCCGTGGCCCTTGGTGCCTATGTTCTCTGGCGCCGTGGCCATCGCGGACCGGGCCATCGCATTCTGACCTTATCGGAACTATCCCTTGAGCGTCTGGATGCGACCCGATCTCTGATGAAGCCCGACTCGGCGCGAGAATTCGCGAGCTCTGTTTCCGAGGTAATACGGCACTACATCGAGAAGCGCTTCGAAGTGCTCGCGACTGTGCGAACCACCGAGGAGTTTCTGCAAACTCTGCTACACACCTCGAATGAGGCGCTCGCGCGTGAGCGCGAGTCGCTGGCGCAGTTCCTGCAGCAGTGCGACTTCGTCAAGTTCGCCGGCGCCTCGTTAGAGGTCCGCGACATGGAATCCCTGCTGCAAAGTGGCCGCCGCTTCGTGCTGGAGAGCGGCGAGCCGCCCGTCGCATGATTCGATTTCTTCAACCCGAGTGGTTTTGGGCGCTGACCGCGCTGCCGCTCATCGTGTTGTGGCGGGGGCGGCGGGGCCCGGTCGCGGCAGTCGAGTTTTCCGACGTCGGCCTGGCACGAGCTGTCGCGCGCCGCACCCGCAGTCGGATCGGCGGGATCGTGTGGCTGCTGCCGATCTGTGCTGCGGCTCTCATGGTCGTCGCCTTGGCCCGGCCCCAACGGACTCAGAGTCGTACAGAAGTCACCGTGAATGGCATTGACATCATTCTCGGACTGGACGTGTCCGGTTCGATGCAGGCGCTTGATTTCCTGGTCGACCAGCATCGTGTTAACCGGATTGCCATAGTCAAGGCGATCGTTTCTCAGTTCATCGACGAGCGTCCGAATGATCGCATTGGGCTCATCGCTTTTGCAGCGTCCCCCTACCTTGTCAGTCCGCTCACCTTGGACCACGACTGGCTGCAGCAAAATCTCGAGCGTGTGAACACGGGCATCGGAGACGACGGCACGGCGATCGGCTTGGCCATCGCCGCGGCCGTGAACCATCTGCGCACGACGACGGCAAAATCCAAGGTGGTCATTCTTTTGACCGACGGCGTCAACAACAGCGGAAAAATAGCACCGCTTGCCGCAGCGCAGGCGGCCCGAGCCTTTGGTGTGAAGATATATACCATCGGCGTCGGTGTGCGAGGCAAAGCGCCCATTCCCGTGCCAGACGCTGCAGGCAGGATTCACGTGGTCATGGCGGAAGTGGACGTTGATGAAAAGACCCTGCAGGCGGTCGCCAACGTAACCGGTGGGAAGTTCTATCGAGCTACCGACACAGATTCCCTTCAGAGGATCTACGAGCAGATCAATCGCTACGAAACTTCTGCACAGAGCGTGCAGAAGTTCGAGAGCGTACAGGAACTCTACCCGTGGGCTCTGTACCCGGCGCTCGCCTTACTGGGACTCGGGCTGCTGCTGCAGCAAACTTGGTTCCGCAGGCTCCCGTGAGGTTCAACCACGCACAATGGCTGCTGGCGGGCTTGTTGACCTGTGTTGTGCTGGTTTGGATCTGGTGGCGATACGATCTCTGGCGGCAGGCGGCGCTCACGAAAATGATCGGCCCGCATCTGCGGCAGAGGCTGACGGGCTCGGTATCCGGCGGCCGTCGCCTAGCGCAACGAGCCCTCTACCTGGCATCGATCCTCTGCCTTTTCGCGGCGCTCGCGGGCCCCACGGTCGGCTATCACTGGGAGCAAATTCGACGCCGCGGCAACGAGGTCTTGTTCGCGATTGATACGTCGCGCAGCATGTTGACGCGGGACGTAAACCCCGACCGGTTGACTCGGGCTAAGCTCGCCATCGATGACATGGCGAGGCAATTGGACGGTGACGGAATCGGCATCGTGGCATTCGCAGGCAGCGCCTTCCTGGTCTGCCCGCTGACGCTCGACCATCAGGCGTTTCATGAGTCGTTGGACGCCATCGATGTTCACACCATTCCACTTGGGGGGACCAATATCCCGAGCGCCATCGAGGGCGCGCGGGCGGCGCTTCGCGGCCATCCTGACAGCGACAAGATCCTGATATTGGTCACAGATGGCGAAAATCTTGAGGGGAACGCCGTCACCGCGGCCACAGCGGCGGCGCAACAGGAGGGCCTCAAGATCTACACGGTAGGCGTCGGCACCGCGGCGGGCGATTTGATCCCGCTGCCCTCAGATCAAGGGGGCGGCTTCGTCAAGGATGAGACGGGAGCCATCGTCAAATCTCATCTCGACGAGCGTGGATTGAAAGCCATCGCCGCGGCCACCGGCGGCGCCTACGTACACGTCGGCGGCCACACGGATGATTTCGAGGCGTTCCTGGGAACCGTATTCGGTGCAGTGTCCAAGCATGACCTGATTTATCGGCAGCAAAAGATCTATACAGCGCGCTATCAATGGCCGCTGGCCGCATCCTGGGTGATGTTGTTGGCCAGCCTGACGGTAGGCACTCGTCGGTCAAACCGCCGGCGAGTCACCGCGGTCGCCCGCACAGTCGTCGTGTCAGTACTGGTTGCGGCATTGGTCCATCCGCTGCGCTCCGAGAGCGCTGATCAGACCGGTAAGTTGGGGGGAACGACCGGACCAAAGGCGCCGCTCGTGGAATACAACGCTGGTACCTCCGCCTATCGAGCCGGTCAGTTTCCACAAGCTACCAAGGCATTCCAACAATCGATCAAGACAGCACTGGGGGGCGATGCCCAGCGCTTAACAGATCAGGAGGATGCTTACTACGACCTCGGCAATGCACTATATCGGGTGGGCCAGCGTTTCGAGAAATCCGCGCCGCAGCAGGCCATCGAGAACTGGACCGAAGCGGTCAAGGCGTACGATACGGCGCTGCAGCTGCGCGGTGATGACGCCGACAGCAAATATAATCGCGACTTCGTCCAGAGAAAGATCGATGCACTCCGGCGGCCACCTAATCAGGGTGGTGGTGGTGGTGGCGGTGGCGGTGGCGGTGGCGGCGGTGGCGGTGGCCAGGGCCAAGGCAACGGTCGGAGCCAAAACCAGAACCCGGGCCAGGGTCAACCGACAGGTCAAGCTCAGGCACAACCTTCACCGCAGGGGCAGGCGCCTCAGTCGCCGCAAAGCTCGAAGGCTGATTCGCGGCCCCAGGATCAAAATGCCGGAGCGCCGCCCAACGCCCCGGAGCCAGGGCAATCAGAGAACCAGCGCGCTCCGGGGCAGATGATCGTGCAGGAGGCCCGCGAGCTGTTGGATTCCGCCAAATCGGATGAACACCATTCGCTCGCCGTCCCGGCGGGCCCGCGGAATCCTGATCACCCGCCGGATAAAGTGTTCAAGAATTGGTGACAAAAGCCTGTTTATGCGCTTGATCATGGTCATCATCGCGGTCCTAGGCCTTGTGCTGCCGACCAAGTACGCAAAGGCGGCCGCGGACACGTCATTAGCCTATGAAATCATCCAACCTGCGCGCATCCAGCTGGGTGATTCGGCGACGATTCAGGTAACCAGCTTTAACGGTTACCTGCCAGACATCCAGATACCGACGGTCCCGGGACTGAAGTTCGAGGTCATGGGGCGATCGCAGGGTCTCGATTCAGTCAATGGGACAGCAATTCCTGCAACGTTCCTGCAGGTCCGGGTGACGCCGCAGTTCGTGGGTGATTTCACTATTCCCGCGCTGGTGCCGAATGCACAACCGTTGGGACTCGAGGTCGTCAGAGCAGATGAGCCCGATCCTTTTGCCTTTCCTAGCCAGAAACCCGCTCCGCTGCCTGTCGCACCCGTTTCGCTGCCAAAAGGTGTGCAGCTCACAGCCGGCGGCGCCGCCTTCGTCCAACTGCTCATACCGACACGCCCCGTCTATGTGGGCGAGAGCGTTCCAATCGAAATCGCGTTGGGCATACGGCCTGGAATCGTCACGTCGGTGAATGGCCTGCCGACACTCAATGGCAGTGACTTCACGCTCGACAACCTCTCCCAACATCCCAAAGACCGCGAGCAGGCCATCGAAGGCCGTCCATTTCGGGTCTGGACTTGGAACAGCGTCGTCGAAGCGATCAAGCCGGGCGACTATTCGATGGCGGTGAACGCACCCATCAGCGCGAGAGTGCTGTCCAAGAAGGATGTTGCGTACGCATCAGTGCTGCAATGGCCCTTCTTGCAAATGATGGTGAATAGCATCACTCCAAAAGACATCACGATCACAAGTCCCTCCTTCAAACTCAACGTCTTGCCGCTTCCCACGGAGGGGCAACCCAAGGACTTCAGCGGAGCCATCGGTACTTTTCAGGTATCGAGCGACGTTTCGTCGCTCCATGTCGCGGTGGGGGATCCGCTGACTGTGCGCCTGCATATCAGTGGTGTCGGAAACTTCGATCGCGTCGACGCAACGATGTTCGATCGCCTTGAGCAATGGAAAACCTACCCCGCGAAATCCTCCTTCACCCACAGCGACGAGGTCGGCTACCAGGGTGAGAAAGTCTTCGAACAGCCGTTGATCGCCTCGCGGGCTGGCGAGCAGATCATTCCCTCGCTTGAGTTCAGCTATTTCAATCCCAACACGCGACATTACGAGCGTGCGCACACATCCCCCATCACAGTGATCGTCGCCGCCTCATCATCCGTTGGCTCACCCGATGCACTGACCGAGGCCCTCGGCGGGCAGTTCGCCCAGGGATTGCGCCCCGACCATCCGCGCTCTCGACGATCCACGAGCGAGATGCGACCGCTCTTCTTCCAGGCCGGATTCCTGGCTATTCCGGCCACCCTCGCCCTGGCTCTGGCGGCAAGTTGGTTCGCCCTGCGCCCCAACCCCAGGCGCGCCACTTCGGCGGCGGCCGAGCGCGCGCTCGCACAGTTGGAGGCGGCGGCGCAAGCGGGCGATTCGCCCTTGTTCTTCGAGCTGGCGCGGCAAACGCTGCTAAAGACGCTCGCCGCGCGTTGGCAGATGCCTTCCGATCAAATCACTCCCGCAGGGCTCAAAGCGCGACTTGGCACAGCAACCAACGACATCGATCGGCTGTTTGGGCTCGCTGACGAGGCAAAGTACGCACATGACCAGCCGACGGGCGGAGATTTTCAGTACTGGCTGGCCTTCATTCGCGGACAGCTCGCGGGCGGGAAGGAGTAAATGCGCGCGCCAAAGCGGGCCATGTTGATCGCAGCGCTCGCGCTTTGCGCTGGACAGACCTTCGCACAAGCCCCGGAACCGTCGCAGCCCGGATACTCGGCAGATGGCCTTTATAATTTGGCAAACTCATACGCCCGCGCTGGCAAACTAGGGCTGGCGGTTCTCAACTACGAGCGAGCCGCGCTGCTCGCACCGGGGGACGCGGATATCAATGCAAATCTGCAGTACGTCCGCGCCGCGGCTCATGTCCCCATTTGGCCGCGCAATCGCTTTGTGCGCATCGCCCAAGCCCTCAGCCCGACGGCGGCGTACTGGATCGGCGTCCTAGGCATGGTTCTGGTTGGGTTAGCGCTGCTTGCGAGAAGCGTTGGGCGGAGATTCCCACAGGTACGCGCCGCCGGAGTGTGGAGCGGCGTCGTTCTGATGGCGCTGAGCGCGTCCAACGCAGCGCTGCTGTGGCGACACAGGCACGAAGCGGTCGTCCTGATCAACCAGACTCCCGCCCGCGTCTCCCCGGCACTCATGGGCGACACGGCCTTTGTATTGCCCGAAGCGGAGACGGTGACGATGACGGCGGAGCATGAGGGCTTCGTGCTCATCCGCACTCGAGCCGGCCTGTTGGGGTGGGTCCGTGGTGCAAATCTCGGTCCCGTCGTACCGTAATGGAGCGGCAACGCACTGTGTCCGGCGCTCACTGTTCTCCCAAGATCTGACGCGGCGCGAGCCGTTCCAACAGGTCATACCAAGGCGCCTCTCGGGAAGAGGTCTTCGTCAAGATCACTGCCACCTGCTCGAGCAAGTTGGCAGCCTGCAGCAGCTCAGCCCTGGACTCAGTGCCGCCTACCGTTGCGTAGGCAATACCGCCCAGAAGATCTTGCAGAGGCCCGAGTGCACTCGCGACGCGATCGTACGCAGCCTGCGCAGTCTTATCGCTTACGATGCAACAAAGGTCTGAACCTGTTTCGGCTGGAGTATTCGATCGACGACTCATAAAGTAGACGCTCCCAGGCAGCCCCGGAACGAGAAATTGAACGCTCAAAAGCGGTCTGTGCGAACGGCGGAGAAGGGCCGACGAGAGTCAGTGCAAAATCTGGAACCCGCGAGCCACGACTTTGCCGTCGGCCGACAGGGCGTTTTGGGCTCGCCGTACCTGCGCCCTATCCTTCGGAGCGCACTGGGTTGGTCCATTGCGCCACGGTGTCCAGCCATATGCTCACCTGAGCCGGCAGCAAAGTGCGCAGTTGCGCCTGATTCGCGAGCGCGCGATCCAGCGTAGAAGCCAATGCCATGGTCTCTGTTAGGTTCGCGGGTCCCCGATATGAATGTAGAGCAGCCTGCGCGCATAAGAGCTGTGTGCGTAGCTGCGGTATACCAAAGGCGGCATCCTTCTTGGCTTGCTCCAGGCTAGCGGCCGCCTCTACCAGCGGCATATTCTGGGGAATCAGGCGGGCCGGTACCCGGTTTTGTAAGGCCATGAGGGTGGCATCGGCGTCCGCGACGTCACCATTGGTCAGGAGCGTCTGCGCGGAAATGAGCTCCACCCGCGCCGGGAATGATCCTAGAAGCGCAGTCAAGTACTGAGCGGCGTTATCTGCCGTCAACGACCCAGCGCCGCCTGCGACGCCCACCGGCAAGACCTGGTCGATGGCCTGTCGGGCTAACGCTAGTGCCTGGCCGACATCATTGTTGGCAGCGAGGGGATCGCGAAGGCCAATGGCTCGCCGGGCGTCGGCAATCGATGCCAGGATCATGGATCCGGTGTCGCGTTGCCCCAGGTCGGGAGGCGGTTCGGCACTACCCAGCCCCATCGATACCGCGCTGGTCGAGTGCTGCGTACAGCCGAGCAAGGCGCTCGCGGCAATCGCCAAAACCCATTCACGCCAAGCCACTGTGCTCCCTCGCGGCAACCGTTCCCTCCGTATGACCTGGAATTAGCCAGCGAAGTTCACATGCCCGTGTGCGGACGCCAGTGTCGGACCATAACCTGGCCGTGGAGCTCCAACAGACCTACTTGTCATCGATTTCGCTTCTACGCAACAGATAGTCCAGCCCACCCACGCGATACCACCGGTATCCATAAGGCTCGAGCACGACGCGATGACGTCCTTTTGCGTCGGCCTGGCTGTGATCTTCCGACAGGAGATTGATCAGCAGGCTGCCGCTGCCGCCGGTATCGGACACGTTGAATGTGATCTCGCGGGGATCGTCAGCGAAGTTGTGTATCACGATCACGGAGTTGTTACGCCACTGGTAGCGCATGGCAAGCACGGCGGGTGTGCGCGTCGTGATGAAATCGAACCTTCCCCAGCCGATCTCGGGAACCTCTTTTCGCATTCGGACGATGCGCTCGGTCCAGTTCAGCAATGATTGTGGCTCGCGTCGCTGCGCGGCGGCATTGACTTGTTGGCTGCCGTACGGCCCGTCCTCGATGACCGCAACCACCGGTTTGTCGCTCTTCGTGAACCCCGCATGCGGCTCGGTAGACCATTGCATGGGCGTGCGCGCGCTCTGCCGCTCTGGCAACTCCAGGTTGTCGCCCATGCCGAGCTCATCTCCGTAACGGACCACCGGTGTGCCGGGCAGCGTGAACAGCAGGCTATAGGCGAGCTCCATTCTGCGGCGATCGCCATTTAACATCGGTGCCAGACGCCGCCGGATCCCACGGCCATAGAGCTGCATGTTCGGCTCGGGGCCGAACGCCTTGAACACTACTGCGCGCTCAGCTTCGGAAAGCCGGCCCAGATCGAGCTCGTCGTGATTGCGCAGGAAGACTCCCCATTGCGCGGTCGGAGGCAGTGCCTGGGTCGCTTTGAGGGCTTTTTGTAACGGGCGGACATCGCTAGAGGCGAGAGCGTAAAACAAGTGCTGGTTGACCTCGAAATTGAACATCATCTGCGTGCGTTCGCCGCTCTTGCCGAAATAGCTCATATCCGTGTTTGGCAACACGTTCGCCTCCGCAAGAATGATCGCATCGCCACGCCGCCACTGCAGGAACTCACGCATGGTGCGCAGCATCTCGTACTGCTCGGTAGGCTTCTTGACATCGGCCCCCTTGGTCGAGATCACGAAAGGAACGGCATCCATGCGAAAGCCGGATACCCCGAGCTGCAACCAGAACCCCATGATCTTGAGGGTCTCCGCCTGCACGTGCGGATTGGAGGTATTGAGGTCTGGTTGAAAGTCGTAGAATCGATGGAAGTACCACAACCGCGCAACCGGATCGAAGCTCCAGGTCGATTTTTGTACTCCGGGAAACACCATCCCCTTGTTCGCATTGCTGGGCTTTTTCTTCGACCAGACGTACCAGTCCCTGTACATTGATTTCGGGTCTCGACGCGCTTGCTGGAACCAGGGGTGCTGATCGGAGGTATGGTTCACCACCAGATCGATGATGATGCGGATGCCACGCTGCTTCGCTGCCTCGGCGAATTCCACAAAGTCGCCCAAGGTGCCGAAACACGGATCGACCTGGTAGTAATCCGCCACGTCATACCCGTCGTCACGGCGCGGCGAAGTTTGAAAGGGCATCAGCCACACTGCGGTGACACCGAGCCCCTGCAGATAGTCGAGGCGACGCGTCAGCCCGGCGAAATCTCCGATTCCATCGCCGTTGGCATCCATGTAAGTGCCGACTGCGAGGCAATATATGACCCCGTTCTTGTACCAAAGATCGTCGATCACGACCGCTCCGCTCCCACTGGGCAAGCCAGCGCGACAATGAGCCCTTCGTTGGCACGCAGCGCCACCTGATCGTGGATTGCCTCGTTGCCGCTTCTATCGAGGTAGCTCGACAGCACGACCCGGCCGGCCGTTTCCGGCGCAAGGGACAGCACCCTGGGCTTCGCGCCGAGATTGAGCACTACGAGGAAGCTCTGCCCGCCGCCATGCCGCACATAAGACAGTAAATCCTCGCTAGCCGCCGCTGCAGCAGTGGCGCCGACGGAAAGCGCAGGATGCGCCCTGCGCAATGCAATGAGCTGTCGATAGAGCCGCAGGATCGAGGCCGCCTCAGCGTCCTCAACCGCAACGTTCGTCCGCGGGAAATCCGCCGCGACGGGCAACCAGGGCTCAGCCTGGCTGAACCCAGCGTTGCGTGAGGCGTCCCATTGCATCGGCGTGCGGCATGGATCCCGGCCGAGCCCTTTGCCCGGAACGTTCTTCTCCAACGGATCCTGAATGCGCTGCGGCGGAATCGGTACGTTCGTCATGCCGATCTCATCGCCGTAATACATCGTGGGCGTGCCGCGCAGTGTCAGCAGGAGCATCGCGGCGATGCGCGCCTGCGCAGCCCCCACTCGGGTGGCGATACGTGGGTTGTCGTGATTGCCCAGTACCCAGTTGGGCCAGCCTCCGTTGGGGATCGCCGCCTCGTAGCGGTTGATGAGCATGCCAATGTCATCCGCATCCCAATGATTCTGCAGTAGCAGAAAATTGAACGGCAACTGGACCCCCTGAAGCTGCGGGCCGTAATAGGCGATGAGCCGATCAAGCGGCAGGTAGATCTCTCCGACCAACACGCGGTCCTTGAACTCGTCTGCAACCCGCCGCAGGCCACGCATCACGTCCATCACTTCGGGGCGATCCGATGTGTACAAGGGCAGCTGACTATGGAAAGGCTGCATCCCTGGCTTGAAGTTCGGATTGGGCGGATTGTCGCGCCATTGATCATCCTTGATGAGCAGCCAGAGCACGTCAATACGAAAGCCATCGACTCCCCTCTCCAGCCAGAAGCGCATGACCTCGTGCATTGCCGCCACCACAGCCGGATTGCGCCAGTTCAGATCAGGCTGTTCCTTGAGAAATGCATGGTAATAATATTGACTCGTTGGCTCGTCCCACTCCCAAGCACTGCCGCCGAAGTTGCTGAGCCAGTTGTTGGGAGGCCCGCCGCCGGGAGCCGGATCTCGCCACAAATACCAATCCCGCTTTGCACTGTCGCGGCTGGCGCGCGAGTCCTTGAACCAAGGATGCTGGCTGGAGGTGTGATTGGGGACGTAGTCGAGGATGAGCTTCATCCCGCGCCGCTTCACCTCGGCGTGCAAGCGATCGAAGTCCGGTAGCGTGCCGAATAGTGGATCGACGTCCGTGAAGTCGGCAATGTCGTAGCCGAAATCAGCCATTGGAGACGGATAGATTGGCGAGAGCCAGAGAGCATCGACGCCAAGTTCCGCGCAATAATCCAGTTGCCGGATGATCCCCGATAAATCCCCTACGCCATCACCGCTCGCGTCCAGAAAGGAGCGCGGGTAAATTTGATAGATGATGCCGGATTGCCACCATAGATATGTGCTCATGCTTCGATCTTCGGGTCAGAGTGCACGCGAAGGCGATAGCTTCAGCGCCTCCCCAGGAGGCAACAAGATAGCACCTCACGCTCCTAGCGCCAGCTGCAACCGCCTGGACCACAACCCCGAAAGGAGTGCTCGTTCGATGCCGACCCACGTTCCGATGGACATCGCGGCCCGCCTCGCTACTGGGCGCGCCGCATGTGGCCGGACTGTCGCCGGACAGAGCGCCGGGACGCATCGTACGCGCAGCCCGGACACATTGAGGATGGGTCTTAGCGCTGTCTTGATACCTCCGTTGCCTTGGCGTTGGCCTTGGCAGCGTCGTAATTTGCATCGGCCTGCTGCTTGCAGCGGTCCTGCGCATCGCCTGCAAGCGCCTTGCACTTCTGTATCGCTACATCATGATCGCCGTCGGCTTGCGCTACGTTGACCTTGTAGCTATCCGCCGCCGCGACATTGTTGCGATCGACCACCTTGTCCTCAACGTGTTGCTGCGCCTTCGCCACGTCCCGTGACTCCTTGTCGGAGGCACGATCCGCCTTCGATTCGGCCCGTTGCTGTGCCGCTGCGACGTTTTTGCTCACGGTGGCCGGCGACTCGGCCCGACCGCATCCTGCCAACACCGCGGCAAGCAGCACGACTACCGGTAGGGACACGCCGAGGTGGCTACCCATATCTGGATGCTTTAGCTGCGTAGACATTCTTTTTAGCTCCAATCCATTGGTGCCGGATACGGTGCCGCTGGTAGCGCTTGCAAGGGATAGGAGAATCGGCCGCTCAATTCCCAGAATATGGGCAGATATCCGGCAGGAACAGCGAAGGCACCTATCCACACCCTCCTACAGCGGCGGTGCCGATCAGACGGCGTGACGGACTGCAACCGAAGCAAGCCTTTTGTCCCGCCTTGGCGAGCACTGGCATCAGTTTCTGCCAATGCCCCCGGCAGCGGGCGCGTGGGTCCGCATTCTGCAAGTGTTAGGCCGCCGGTGCTGGGAGCGAAGTGCCCTCGTTGAGGATACCGAGGTACCGGTCATAGACGAACAATCGATTGCGTCGCTTGCCCGTCAGTTCGCGCGCAAGTGTCATTTCGACCAGCAGTAGTTGCGTGCGACACTCGAGCATCATGAAACCGTATGCCCTTCCCCTGCCCTCTGTCGGCAGGGATTTGAGCCCTATCATTCGCCAGGGACAAATTTGCGGCTAAGGCTCAAATATTTAACCAAGCAAGACGGCCCGGACACCCATTCTTTCATACGTCGGTACTGCCCTGCGGTCGCAGCTGAGCAATTCTGCCGAATGCACCGCAGCGGTGGCGGCAACTACAACATCGTAGACGGCCCCACCCGTTACCCCGCGCTCCGGCAACCCCATAAGGAGCTCCCGATAGGCTCGGGCATCGAGCCGGAGGTATGGCTCGTTGAAACGTTGCCGGAGAAAATCTCGGACCACGTCGCTCGCACTTCGATGCGGTGGCGGCAGCCGCGTCAGAACGGAGTAGGTTTCAAGCGCGCAGTGTTCGATCAGTCGGGCGCCATCATCTATTGCTCTGCGTGCTCGGTCATGATGTTCGTGCCACGAAGCGAAGGCAGCGACAACCACGCTGGTATCAACGGCTCTCACCGACGCATACGTTCCAAGGTCTCGCGCACCGCTTCGGACGTCAGCTCCGGAAGCTCCGTCTCCGGAACCGCCACGACTCCTTTCCCACGCTTCTTAAGACTCAACGAGGTTGCTGCCGCTTCGATCTCGAGCCGCCCATCTGCGGCCCTGATCTCGAGGGCTTGTCCCGGCTTTAGATCGAGCGCTTCGCGCAAAGCTTTAGGCACGACAATGCGTCCGGCACCATCGATGGTCGTAATCATGGCAGTTATAATGGCATATTTATACCATTTCCGCCAAGAAAGCTCCCGCTGCGCTTTGTATTTGGACTGCGCCGTATGAGGCCATTGACCTCAAGCTAGATGGGTCAGGACGCGCGCTTCCGTATCAGTATCTGCGAACCCTTGTTCGTCGGCGTCGAACCGCACAAGTTGCTATCGACGGCAGGGTTGACAGGGCGCGCTCGCAAGTCCGCTTGGCGAGTTGGAGGGGTCATTCGTATCAGTCCGCTATCGGGCACGTTGCCTAGAGAGATAGCGAACGAGCGGACATCGTAGAAGGCGTGGGGTCCGTTATCGGAATGCACGCGAAAGTAGCTCGTCCAAGGCGCCGACGATGGCGTCGCCATTGGTTGCGAGAGAACCAACGCGCTCGCCAAGCTGGTCATTCGCGATCGAAACCATTTCGAGCGGATGAAGGACGACGATTACGTTCTTGACCCTGAATAAGGGATTGAGCCGCTCGTTTGGAAGCTGCCCAAGCCCACCCTTTCTCACGAGCGGGACTACGACGCGACGACGGTAACCATCGAAAAGCGATGACTGGACGACAACCACGAACGGAATGTTGTCTCGATGCCGGCCCAGGTTTCGATGGACATCGAATTGCGCCATCAGAGCGTCGAGTGATCATCGGCAAATGAGCCGTTGCGATCAGCGAACTCGTTCCAGAGGGCCACAGTGGCTGTGGCCTGCCTCGCAACGTCCTCCTTGCGTTGCCTCTCTTTTGCAAGGAAATCCACCAAGAGAGATTCAACGACGCCGGATAAATTGTCCGTTACGCCCTTGACCTCCTCAACCACGTCTTCACGCAGGGTCAGATTAACCGGACGCTTGCGCGAGACGTTTTGCGAACCAGCCGGCAACTCAGTGCTCCAAATGGCTAATGCGCATGATATGCGCATGCATCTCCGGCCGCAACCACTCGGGGCGGTGCTGGCCTGTTTCGACAGGTACCCATGCCTGGCTGTCTCGGCAGGGGTGTAGTCTCGCTACCCTGCCCTCCCCCGGCAGGGCCTCATAGCGACCAACGCGCGCTATCGATGGAACGTCGACTCTCGCGTCAAAAAGTCCCTTGCCCTGCCGGAAAACACCCTCCAAATCTCAACCATCGCTTTCGTATCGAGCGCACAGTAGACCCGAAGTTGCATCTCGATGGCCGCCTTCCGTTCCGCAGAAGTTTCTGGCTGAATCGCTTCCAGATAAGCTTCCATCGCCATGCAGCCTTCCTTCACGCCGTCCAACTCCTCGTACTTTTTCCCCGTGATCGCTGGCAGTAGCTTCTTGATGCTCCAGCTTCCCTGCTGACCCGGATGGTAGTAGCACCGCTCCGCGATCGGCCTGAGGTCCACCAGCCGGTGTACCAGCGCGTCAAGTGAGAACCTTAGAATGGGAAACTGTGTCGCAAGCTCGCCAATGCGGGCGCGCTCGAACGAGGAGTAGACAAATATTGGACCGGAGGTCCCACAGACGGAAATCAAGGCCTCCACGAGAGCTTCACGCGGATCGTTGCCTGAAAGATCCAGGAAATCTCGATGATCAAGGCGGCCGTCCGGCTCAATTCTATGCACGCTGAACTGAAACGTCAGCGGTTGATACGGCCGCGTGTCCTTCCAAATCGGCACTGCGAAGCCTATTGTCTCGAAATCGAGGAAGTAGGCAGGTAAGTCGTACTGCGCCAGTGCATCGGCGGCCCCTTGCGCATCGAAGTAGACCTCCCCCGACAGGGTCTGCATTTTGACGCGCCGCTGCAGCGGATTCAGTAACTCATCCGGCACTTCGTTAAGCTGCGTAGCCCCGCGCTCCGTGACGTAAGTCTTTAGAGCTTTCGTTCGGATGTTCGGCAACCAGGTTACAGGGTATTCGACCGGTTCCTGCTGGTTCTCACAGTGCTCCACGAAGTCGCAGGGGAATGGATCATTGCAATGCTTACCCGTCGGAACCTGAGGCTCCGCGCTTAGATTAACAATCGCCTGTGCCTCCTCAATCCATCTCCGAACTTCCTGTTCTCGACCAAGGCTCACCTCGGTGACATCTTCCTCCCGCAACAGGCCCCGGTAATCACCGTCGCCAGAATACACCCAAGCGTTGTCCACGGTCGCCACGGCGATGCTCTCCAGGCGCACACCGGCCGCACGCGCAATGTAGGCCTGAATGGCTGCATCGTCGCGATAATAGCTCTTAGTCTCCGTTGCAGACTTCACCTCCACCATCCGCCAGAAGACCGTCCCGTTACGTCGGATAGGCAACATGACATCCGCAAACGCCATCGCGCCATCGCTCGTAAAACCCGCCTCGAATATCGGCCGCGCCGACGCAAGAAGCTTCCGCGTTCGCCGAAACGCCGCCACGTACCCCAGCCCCTGTAGGTCAACCACCTCTCCGCATCCATTAGGATCGTAGAGGCGCCGCGCCACAGCCCCGACCGTATTCCCGGCGCCAAAGCTCGCCGCGGTGCTCGCCGCTGTTACCTGGATCTCCGGATGATAGAGCTGCAACCACAGTTTTTTTGGACATTGCCGACAGCTCAGGAGCTTAGATTTGGAAAGTAAGGGCGTGCTTGTCATGCCGCACTACCCGTAATACCGCCGACGAGGCATCAGCGTCTCGGCGTCAATATCCCAGACCTCTACAGAAGGCCGACCGGCGAGGCACCTCTGGTGCACCTGACCGCCAATATCCTCAAGGCAGTCCCTATGTTTTTTAGAGCGCACAGTAGCAAATTCTGGTATGGATACCGATTTGTCCAATAAGAGGAAGAACGCGCGAATATTTGGGTGCGCCTTCACCAGCCGATACATTTTCTTCACATCGTTGCAGCACTTGAGACGTTGCTCACGCATGCTGCTAGGGCACGCTTTGATTTCCACGGCCACATCGACATCATTGGCGTCAATGGCAGCGACCACATCCGCCGGCCCGTGGCGATGACAAGTCAGCTTCACGGCTCCGGTAGACTTTAGCAGTACAATGTCTGACTTTCCGTGAGAAACACAGCCGCATCCCCCGATTTTAATTTCAAGTTGTGTACGACTTGTCATTAGTGCGTCGCCGTGGAAGAAGTCCTTGTGCGGTTTATCCAGCTCGACCTGCGCCGCTACTACAATTGGCGCGTTGGCGCGACTGAGTTCCGCTCTGACCAATTCTGCGAGTCTGGCTTGGATGCTCGACTCGCGGAGATACTGAAAAGGCGCTTGAACGTACTCCCGTAAGAGTATTGTAATGGCAGCTGCTATTGGCACGATTCGATTCCATATTTTGTGTGCGAAAATCTACCGCCCTCGGTATCGGACTCCTTGTCCCACACCACAAGTTCAGCTGGATCGACTGCCTCCCCGAGTGGTCGTAGCCGACGGACGAGGTTCTCAAGTTTTTGTCGCGCTGCCGCGGGTGCCGCAGCCCACTTACGGCCCCCCGCCCCGATGTACTCCTTTTTGAAACTACGCCACCACAATGCCGCTCCGATCAATTGGCGGGCGCCGCCCTGCCACTGTTGCCCAGCCCTGTAGGGCTCAGATTGAGCGTCGATAAACCCCCGCAGGGAGTTCTGCTGCACCTCGCTGAAGGCTTGCCTGGTAACGAATGCGTTTGCCAAGCTCTCCTAAACCATCTCCTGCAGTTCTCGTAGCCGTGAATCGACTACTTGATATCTTCCGCCACAGGCATCGCATAGATGCCTTCTAGATTTGATGCCTTTCAATATCCACTGTTCTCGGTCCGAATCTGGGAGTCGTTGCCGGGTCCATTCGTCGCCGCCATGCGCCGTGTCCACATCGAGATGTTTGAAGTTCGTTAACCAGGATGGAAGGCGGCAAACCTCACAAAAGAAGGCACGTTCATCCATTAATGAATGGGCTAACTCATGGACGATGACCGCGTATAGGAAGGGTTGCGTAACGCTCTGCAAACGGTAGAGCCCCGCCGATTTTCCTGTTCCAGGATCGACAGGCGCTCATTACCTGCTCGGGGCAGACTTTCAGCACCGGGTGATGTGTCACCGGATCGTGAGACATGTAACACCCAAGAATATCCATGTCCGGGATGCGTTCCCCGACGACTTCGGATGGCATATCGCCGAGACCGACGAGCCACACGTCGACATAGCGATCGTGAGCGTGCTTTTGGACAGAAGATTTGAACTCGGGGTCGAGAATGCGGATAAATCCATCTTCGAGCGCCTCGTCCACGCGCAGCGGCGTCGTCGCGTTAATTAGGCGCACAATTGCATGACTAGGTAGTGCCTTTCTGCGAAGCACCTGACGTACGATCATAGGGCAGCATCGCCGGGCACCTCGTAGCCAACCATGAAGAGCGCAGCCTCCAACGCGCGAAGCTTGTCCGCCGATCGAGTAATCCCCCACAACCGCCCAGCTGGAACCGCTGCAGAAAGCAGCCAGTTGGCCCAGACGTTGCTGGTGACGTGCGATCCTCTCGTATGCCATTCGCTCAGTTCGTAAGGAGCCCTGGAAGGATTTCTGTTCTTCGGAACGCGAGCGCGCGCCCCCTCTTTGCCTGCTTTCCAGCGCACGCTCAGTGTCGGCGGCACCTTCGTAAGCAGGGGGCGGTGCTGCTTGCACCACCTAATGATTAGCATGCCGAGGGCCGCCGCTACTCGACTGTCGTATATCACGAAGTCCTCACATAGCAACGAGTAGATCTTGGTAAATCCAGCATTCGATATGAATGAGGCAGGGAAGCATAGGCGACCGGTTCCATTGGCGGCAGCAAATGCGGCCTTACATTCCGGCAGATACGTAATTAATCCATCGGTTGCGCTCAGGGTCATGAGGGCAGGAATATTGCGCAGGGTGCCACCCCACTTTTGCACGTCGATGCATGTCGCAAGCGCACGTCGCTCATCACGCTTTCGGAGGGAGTCGTGTAGATCGGATTGCAGTTTGTCTAGAATTGTCTTGTTCGCGATGAAATCGCGAGCGCTTCCCTTCCCCCATTCGTAGTGCTGCCATGCCTCTCGCAGCGAGCCGCACGACCACGACTGAGTGATTCGTCCTCGGCCCTTCAGGCGAATCCGGTAGGAATGCGTAAGACTCCCCGGTGGCGCCATCACCAATGCGCGAAGCCACTGAAGAAATGTCTTAACGTTGGTTTCGGCCAGATACTGAGCCCGCGCGTAGGAGATATTGGTGAGCATGCGTAAGTTGGCAACTGTTTTTACTTCATTTTTGGATCGATCGAGGCATTTAATGTGGACAATTGCGTGGCGCGGATGCTTTTGCATGGATCCTTTGCTTGCCGTCCCGCCTGTTTCGACGGGGTTGTGAAGGCTCCAGGATAGCTGCGATCCGGGCGTGTCCTGTCTATCAAGTTTGAAAGGATGAGATCGAGTCTGCTAACAGATAGGGTAAAAAAAAGGACCTGATCGACGTTCTGGATATGCCTGATTCGGAACTTGATCACGAGAAGTGCTCTGCCGCTCTGCCCAGAGCGAGGCGGCGTCAGAGTGAGCACCGTGCGCAAACCGCTGAACCCAACTTCAGTCATTCCTTTATTTGGAATGGACGCAGAGTGCTTTCACGCTAGACGTGCTGCCTCTGCAGTCATATGCCCTGCAAAACTAGTGAACACTCGAGAGTTCATCCGAGAATGTCGTGTACTTAGGTTTCCGCTAGGCGTTGGCAGTCGTCTACGTACGAATGTTATTGGCGTGGGCAAACTCGACATCCTGACGGTCCCACCATTTCATAAACCGGCCTGGATCCTGTACCGACGGGAATACGGCGCTACGTTGCAGATAGCCGTCCTGTGACGAAATCTGGCCCCATGCCTCCAGGATATCGCTGCGGAGCCGGTATGCGCGGTTACGGTACTCTCCGACAGGGATGCAACGAGTTAGCCGCCCAGATCCCGCAGGGTCTCCGACCACGATGATATCCGGCGCATCTGCAGCCAGTTCTCGTCGGGTGTGCGCATTCTGGTCGTACCGACCCGCCGGCCAATCAGTCGCCCGGTCGACCTGCTCAACGAGTATCGCACCGATCAGCGCGTACACGAGTTTATTGGAACGGACGCACCTAAGCCCTGAATAGAACACAAGCCGATCTCCGGGCTCCAGACACCTTTCAAGCTGCGCTCCCTTTTTACCCGTATCCCCGTAAGTGCCGTGGTCAAAATCGGGGTCTAGGTGCATCTGCTGTCGAGTTAGGTGTTCTGGCAAATCTATGCGAAAGGCCTCCAGAAACGGGGCAAGGGTTTCATATTTCTTGGCCAAACCGACCCTGATGGGCTTGCGCTCGGGGATTGGCACATAGACAAATCGCCCGCTCAGCGAATCCACCGGGCCATTCCAGGAACCTCCCCCAACACTCAAATCCGCGCCAACTCGAATGAGATATATCTGCATAACAGTGTTGCTACCGGGCTAGCATTTCCCGCCACGTCTGATCACAGCGGCCCCTGACTTGCACCCGCCGGCCGATGACTGTCTCCTCACCTTCTGTGGTTCGAGTTTTTCTGTCAATCGATTAACCAAGGCCATGAGCGTCCCGGGATCATTCGTTTCCAGATGCAATCCGGTGTACAGGCGGCCGTGCCTTATTGGCGCCCGATAGGTAGCACCGGCATTGGTAGACAGGAAACCGCGGCCATACACGTTGCATCGTTTCAGGAAACCAAGGATTTCAGCGCTAACCACTGGGCCTCCCCCCCCTAACCAACAATCCAAGGCAGGCGATCCGGCTTGGCACACGAAGAAAGCGTCGCGATCTGGGGTCAGAACATCATTGCGCCAATCGCCGGCGTGCATTGCATCAGGGATGTGCTCGTAGTGAGAGTCCGGAAAATGCAGGCCCGGACTGCGCGCAGGCTGAATATGGATGGCGCCTCCGCCGCCGCGCAAGCTCGGGAATCTCCTATATGCCTCGCTGAAGGTCATTCGCTCATCGATCCTGACCGCAAAAACGATCCGACGCGGCCACGTTGAGGACGGCGAAATGCCGAAGATATAGTCGCCTCTCTGCATCTTTGGGCGCATAAAGCGTTTACATGGCCCGAAATAGAGCTTGCCCGCCCTGCACGTTGGAACGCACCCGCGACTCTCCTGCTCGTAGTCCGATTGAACGGTCGATACGATGTAGATATATCCGGTTGGCATTGGTGCGGATCATCCCACAATGTGGCGACATGGGAGGCCGTTAACATACAGGAAGGCGTAATTTACCGAGACTTCCGGCAAAGTGCCAAGTGGGACCCAATCGCTATGAGTGAGCAGCGAGACGCATCAGATGCAGCTGCTGAGTACCGACGGCATTTCGATCAGTTTTATCTGGGTGTGATACCCCGAATCCTGACAGAAGAGGGGATGTTCCTCGCGTTTGTGTCGATGATCGCCGCCATCGAGTCGCTGGCCGGGATCTGCATGCCGGACCGGGGAACAGGGGAGCGATTTCGAGCGTTTATCGAAACCTACTTCCCAACGGCATATGAATCCTACACGGAGCAACTGTGGCAGTTCAGGAACCGGATGGTGCACGCTTTCAATCCGACTCCCTTCATCATTGTCTGTCACCAGTCCCGAATGCATCTATGTGATGCAAATGGGATCACCATCCTGAATGCCGAGGATTTCTACGCCGATTTGATCTCCGCCAGCCGCGCGTACTTCACCGCACTGTATGCCGACGTGGCACTGCAAACGTGTTTCTCGAGGCGGCTCTCCCTGGACGACGGTGGCAGACCCATTTCGCATCAAGTCGTCGAGTCAGTTACCCGCGGTGACGAAGCGCCATGACTCGTACTCAAGCAAAGCCGGATTACTCTGAAGCCATTTTGAAACATCTGGCTGAATACAAGAGGACCAGCCTAGGTATCGAGGAGGATGGCTGCTTCTTTTACAAGACGGGAAAGAAGCTATGCCCACACATCCTTCCGACAAAACACGAGTGGCTCAACTTGCTTCCGCTATTTGCAATCAGTATTCGAGAATATCTGAAGCGCCGTCCGGACATCAGGATGCATCGCTATTTTCATCACTTGAATTCCAGTCAGGCGTTCGCCTTCAACCTGTTTCTTCCTTTCTTTCTAGGGCGGTCTCAACCGGTCAACGCAACACCAGCGGTGAAATCGACTGAAGGTGGTGTGTATGCTCAAGGAAGGAAGGCCAGGACTCAGCGAAGAGCAGAAGGTCGAGATGTGGCGGCAATGGCGACGCGGCGAGACGGTTAACAACATAGCGGCGAACCTTGGACGAACACGGACCAGTATTCAAACCTCTCTGATCCAGCTTGGGGGGATCGCGCCGGCAGTGCGTATCAGGGCTGTCCGAGCACTCACTATGGCCGAGAGGGAAGAGATCTCTCGAGGGCTGTGCGCTGGCGAGGCCCTGCGCTCCATTGCCAGGCGCATAGGACGCTCAGCCTCTACGGTTAGCCGAGAGGTTGCACGGCACAGTGGGCGATATGGGTATCGCGCAAATCATGCCGAGTACGAGGCGCGGATGTGGGCTCTGCGGCCCAAGGCCTGTCTGCTTGCGCTCAATGGAAGGCTGCGCCAAGCGGTCGCGGTTAAACTGGAGCGGCGCTGGTCGCCGGAGCAGATCTCCGGCTGGCTCAAGCTGCAGTATCCGGATGACGAGAGCATGCACGTGTCGCATGAGACCATCTACAAGAGCCTGTTTATCCAGGCGCGCGGAGTCCTAAAACAGGATCTCATTAAGCAGCTGCGCATAAGACGGCGGATGCGACAACCGCACAGGAGAGTGGCCCGGGAAGAGCTGCGCGGCAAACTACCCAACATCCTCTCGATCCGGGAGCGTCCAGCGGAGGCTGAGGATCGAGCGGTACCAGGGCATTGGGAGGGGGACCTGCTGTGCGGCTCCAAGCGCAGTCAGATCGTGACGCTGGTGGAACGCCACTCGCGCTTCACGGCGCTCATCAAGGTGACAGACAACAAAACGTCCACTGTAGTCAGCGCTCTGTCGCGCCATATACGCAGGTTGCCGACCTCTCTGCGACGTTCGCTGACCTGGGACCAGGGCAAAGAGATGGCCGACCATAAGCGCTTCTCTATCGCGACCAAGGTGCACGTGTACTTCTGCGATCCCTCCAGTCCCTGGCAGCGCGGCAGTAACGAGAATACCAACGGCTTACTGAGGCAGTACTTCCCGAAGAAGACCGATCTGTCCGGCTACACGCAGGCACAACTGGACCGAGTCGCCCTGCAGCTGAACCAGCGACCACGCGAAACGCTGGGCTTCAGGACGCCGGCGGAAAAGCTTCGCGAAACCGTTGCGACGACCGGTTGAGACCGCTAGAGAAAACCGCTGCTCCTCTGATGGAAGCCATTGGCCTGACTGGCGAAGTGGCCTGCTGGGAGCCAGAGTTCATCCACAATTCAAGGGAGCGGACCAACGTCGACATGGCGTGGTGGGATGTCAACAACGGACCGACCTACTGCGAAGTCAAACTTACGGAACGCGAGTTCGGCCCGGCCTCCGAGAAAACCAATGAGGACCGCAGGAAGTACGACGAAAAGCGTACCGAGTTCTATCTTCCTGGCTTGCAGGGAAAGTGCCCAGATGAGTTTCTGGAGCGGAATTTCTTCCTCAAGAACTACCAGATATTCCGAAATCTTTGGCTTGCGACGACCAGCGACAAGGCAACTTTGGTCTTTCTGATGCCACGCGCAAATTATCGGTTATGGGATCAACTCAATCCTATCGTCGATCGCCTTGGCGATTCATTGAAGAGCAGGATCCGCATTGTTGCAATCGAGGACGTACTTAAATCTCTAGCAATAGTCCATTCACCGGCGTGGGTAAGCAAATACGCTATGCTTCTACGCGCTAAGTACTTGCTCCCTACGTGAAATAGACTGATGGCCTAAGGCTCACATTTCATTCTTATACGTCTGAAATAGGCATCCCCGATTGGCCCTTCTCTCACAACCGCTTTCGGCTTCGCTTCCCGAAATGAAAATCACTCGACCTGGTAATGCTCGTCGCCGCTTAGTTGGATTTGTCCTGGTAGCGGTGTGAGCCGCAGTCTGCCAGGGGCCGCGTGGGCAATGTCAAAGAAGGGGTCCTCCGGTTCGTCGTGCAGGACGTGGTCTTCATGAGGAGCGCCGCATGAGGGACAGTGGTTGGCGAATTCGCCCGGTTCCTCTGGCGACCCGAGCGGATGGAAGTGGGGCCACGCGCTCAGGCTATCTGCCAGCGTGGTGTCCATCCGGTTAATGTTAGCGATGGTGAAGTCTTCGAGCGGTTCCCCGAAGCAGGTCCCGATCCGGCAATAGATACAAATTGCTTCGAAGGGTCGACGGCAGCGCTGGCAGGTGATCGTGGTCGCTGCCACGCAGGCGTCATCGGAGCTAATTACGAATTCAGCATCGTCGTAGCTGTCCATATCCCGGTCGTCGTGGTCGCGATTGCCGCCATTCCCAACGTTATCGTCGTCGTCGCCGGCGTAGCCGTCCTGCTCGTTGCTGCGATTCACCGGCGCGCTCATTTTGTTACGTTAACACGCGGGGCAGCGGCTGGCCGGCGCGATGTCTTCTTTCGCGTTGGAGGCCCGGCTGTGGGGGCGACGGCCACCGCGGCAGGAACCGGAGGCGACGCGGCGGGGTCTGCGGCGGCGGGGGCTACAGGGACCGATTCTGCGGCGCGCCGTGTACGGGGTTGCATCGGCTCGTCGGTCGGCGTCACGGCGACGGCGTGCCAGTCCGGATAGGAAGCGAGCTTCAGATAGCCGGTGAGATCCGGGAGGCGTTCGATCTGGGAGGCGAGAACAGCCGGTTCGGCGCGGAGCTGCTCGGAGGAGGTCACGGAGGACAGGAACTTGCCCGGATTGCGGGTGCGGGAGCGCTGGGTATAGATGATCTCGCGCTGGCCGATGAGGCGGGAGGCGAATTCGGCGGTGCCGCCATGTTCGCTAGCGGAGCAGCGCAAAATCAGAGAGTTACCGCAGTTCTCGACGATGGTCTCGGCGTTGCCCTTGCCGTAGGTGGCTGATACCTGGGCAATGGACTGAAAGCCGAGGATGCAGCGGCCGCCGAATTTGCGTAGGCGGGCGAGTGCGTCCTTGAGGCCGTCGATCTGGCCCAGCGCGTCCAGCTCATCCACGACGAACCAGAGGCGCTGATCGAGTTCATCACCATCCATGGCTTCGAAGATGGCGAGGCGCAGCCAAGCTGAGATGACGGAACGCAGCGCTGCAATCTCGCCGGCCTTATAGGGCAGGAAAAGAACACCGCGAGGCGGAGCGGCCGTAGTCGCGACGCGAGATTGGCGGATCCATTGGCGGACGGAGAAGGGAGTGGCTTTCTGCTGAGTGGTGTAGTCGAGGGCGCTCAGGGCTGAGGTCGTGACGGAGCGGATGGAGCCGAACATCTTTTCGTTGCCGATTTCGAGGAATGGGCCGGCGACGGTACCGGCGAGCAGGGAGCGCAGCTCGGGCTGAGGGGCCTTCGTCAGCACTCGATAGAGCTCGCGGTCGTTGCGCTCGTCGTTCTTGATGAGCTGGTGGACCACGGCACTGAAGAACGTGCGGGCGTAGCCGGGCCAAACGGGGTCGGTGCCCTGGTCGGGGATGAGGGAGCGCGCGAGCTGCTCGACGTCGTAGTCCTGGGAGATCTCGGAAAACAGGTCCCAGCGGCAGGCGTCGGGGTCGAAGGGGTTGAGGATGACGTCGCCGCGGGCGGGGTCGTAGAAGCGTGCGAGGTAGCCGCCGTCGGGGTCGGCGATGATGGCGCGGTCGCCGCGGCGCAGTGCGCCGCCAAGGAGCTCGCGGATGGCGGTGCTCTTGCCGGTGCCGGTGGTGCCGATGAGCTTGAAGTGCTTGGTCTCGTCGGCGAGCGGGACAGGGACACCGGCGAGGGTGAGGGACGTGCGGCTGGTCGGTGCGCTCACGCCGGAGGAGCTCGACGGGATTGTGGCCGGTCGGGCCGATGTCACGACGGCACCGCGGCGGAATCGCATGATGTCGCGGTTGGGGCGAAGGCGGGCGAGGAAGATCCCGGCGGCGTAGGCGATGCCGGTCGTCAACAGCAGGCCGACGACGGACTGCAGGGGCGGAGGCAAGGGGAGCAACGCTGCAACGGCCGAGACGATGATGGCAGCCAGGAACAGAACGAGCAGCGACCAGAAGGGGGACTGCCATCGTGTGCGCAGGGGTGCGCGGCGGCGGATCAGCGCCGCGAGCATGGCGCCGAGCACGAGCGCGTAGGCCAGGAAGAATCCGGAGGTGCCGTGAAGCAATGAATGCGAGGGAGCAGCAGCCATGAGTGACTCCTACATTCCGAGATCGTTGTCGCGGTCGGGCTGGCGGTGTGGGTCGTCGGGTTCGTCACGGGTCTGCAGCTGGCGCTGCCGGTCATGTTCGGGCGCGGAATCTGCGGCGGGCGCGGTGTTGGCGAGCTCCTTGGCGCGCGCGCGGTATTCGTTCCAGTTGCGCAGGGATTCCTCAGCGGTCGGGCCGGTGCCGTGCTGCTGGCGGTAGGCGTTCCAGTTGCGTAGCGACTGCTCGGCGCTCGGGGATTGTCCGGCGCCGGCTGATTTGGACTGCTGCAACTCGCGGCGCTTGCGGCGGTAATCGCGCTGGTTGGCGTTGACCGCGTCGCGGTGGTCTGCCCGGTAACGATTCGTGCGCTCGCGGAGGACCTCGGGGTGCTTCGCCTTCTCAGCCAGGTAAGAGCGCCTGGCCGCATCGCGGTGGCGCTGCTCGAGCGCCGGGTCCTGCTTCTCCAAGGCGCGGCGGGCCTGGTACTGCTGGCGGCGCTGGGCGTTGCGCTCGTCGCGAGTCAGCTGACTCCAGCGCGGCTGGCGCGTGGCGCTATCGCGCCGAGCGAAATTCTGGCGGGCCTGCTGCTTGAGTGCCGTCCTCTGTTCCGCCAGCACGCGGGCGAGGTCTTCGGGCCCGCGTCGGCGTGCCTCAGCGCGCTGGAGGGCACGCGCGCGAATGGCGTCGCCGGCCGTGCTCGGGCCACGCTTGCGCTCCGCGTAAAACACCTTCTCGGGAATCGTCGTGGTCGGGTCGCGGTTGATGCCCTGGGCGGCAAGGCTGCGATGATCAATGCGCTGCTCGATGCCGGCTTCGCGCAACGCCTCGTTGGTGAGGGTGGCCCAGCGGGCCCGCAGGCCGAGGTACTCGGTGCGGGAGTCGATTGTCATACCGCGCTGGTAGCGCTCGGGGCCGGAGACTTCGAGCGTCACGCGCCGGCCGAGACCCTGCGGGGTCACCTCGCGGGTGGTCATGAGCAGGTGGGCGTGCTGGTTGCGGGGGTCGGCGCCGTGGCGCGGGCGATGGATAGCAAGATCGACGGCACAGCGGTACTGCTCAGCCAGCTCCGTGGCGAAGCGGCGGACGAGGCGCGCGCGCTGTTCGGGGGAGAGTTCGGGCGGGATCAGGACCAGCCATTCACGCGCCAGTCGGGAATTGCGACGCTTGCCGGCGTGCTCGGCGGCGTTCCAGAGGGTGGAGCGGTCCTGCGTCCAGGCCATCTCGGGGTGGGAGGCCAGATCCGCGGGGATGACGATGTCCTTATATACGACGTCGTCGCGGTGGGTGTAGTTGTAGACCTCGCTGGTGCGCTCGTCGAGGATGCGCTCGCCGGCGCGATAGGCAGCGGCCCGGGTGACGCGGGCGCCTTTACCCCGGGATATGTGTCGGGAGCGCAGGAAGTAGACGGCCATCGCGTCCCCCCTCCTGGTTCCGTGACGCAACGGGCTAAACAATTGTGGCGCTGGGAGCAGCCAAGCTCAAGGGGTGGATGCAAACGCTCCAAAGGCGACGGTCGCCAAGGCTCCACGTCCCACCATGAGACAAGCGCTTTGGTTCTCTGGTACCACCTATTCAGGCCGACAACTCGATCCCGATGCGATTCAATCTACCGAGACGCCTGTTACTCGCAAAAAAGCGACGTCCGGCGATGCTCGTCGTCTTAAAGGGTACCGCCCCGCCGGCCCCGAGCAGTTACTCAATCTTATAAAAGCGTTCGAAACGATCCACTCAGCGCCGACCAAATAGCAGTGGCCAATGAACGCAATGATACGTTGAAGCGAGAAGCAGTCCACAGCTGCAGCGCCCGGACCTAACTTCTTGGATCTGCAGCATTTACTCTCGGCGTACACCTCCAACGTCACAGTAATATGGAATCGGGAGCCATGGCCACCCTCATTCCCCCTTATGGTAGCTGCCTGAAGCGCATGACATCAGGCGAAAGGCGGTTCGCGCAGCGACTGGAGGCGCTTCTAGAACAGGACTACACATGCTGGTACGACGTACCAGTCGGCACCAAGTACCAACATCCTGATTTCGTCATCCTTCATCCCCGTCGCGGACTATTGATCCTGGAGGTGAAGGACTGGAAGGTCGATTCAATCCATAGAATTAATCCAGTCTCGGTGACTTTGCTAACCGATAGAGGCCACGCCGAAAAGGCAAATCCCCTATTACAGGCGCGTCAAAACGCCTTCGGTGTCAAGAATCATCTGGAAGTGGATCCTCTACTCGTAGCACCTGAGGGCCATCCGCACAGCGGTAAGCTCGTCTGTCCCTACGGTTACGGTGTCGTATTGGCGGGGATTACGCGAAAGCAATTTCAGACCACTGACCTGGGTGAAATTTTGCCCGAGCATCTCGTCATCTGTAAGGACGAAATGACGGAGTCCGTTGAAGCGGAGCGCTTTCAGGAACGCCTCTGGGCCATGTTTAACGTGAATTTCCAGCACGTTTTAACGGTGCCCCAGATCGAGCGCATCCGCTGGCACATGTTTCCGGAATTGCGCATTTCACAAGGTACATTGTTCCCCAACCAGGCTGAAGACGTTGGACAGGTCGATACCGACCCCCTTCGCCGCGTGATGGACTTACAGCAGGAGCAACTTGCTCGAGGCCTAGGCGAGGGGCATCGCGTAATCCATGGCGCCGCCGGCTCCGGCAAGACGCTAATTCTTGGCTATCGCTGCGAACAACTTGCGAAGACCAGCGCTGCACCCATACTGGTGCTTTGTTACAACATCGCACTGGCGTCGAAGCTCGAGCAGACGATGACCGCACGCGGAATCGGCGAGCGAATCACCGTTCGCCATTTTCATCGATGGTGTTCGGACCAACTCACTCACTGCCACGTGCCAAAGCCGGACGGCGGTGAAGACTTTTTTGTACGGCTAGTCGCGCAGGTTAAAGATGCCGTGGATCGAGGGCAAATTCCACGCGGTCAATATGGTGCAATTCTTATCGACGAAGGTCATGATTTCGAAGCTGAGTGGCTCACGCTAATCGCACAGATGGTCAATCCGGATTCCAACTCTCTACTATTATTATACGACGATGCACAGTCCATTTATGGGAAAGAGCGCCCCGCTGGCTTCAGCTTCAAGCGCTTAGGCATCCAGGCGCAAGGCCGCACGACTATCCTTCGGGTTAACTATCGGAACACGGATGACATCCAGCGCTGCGCCTACGATTTTGCCAAGGAGATCTTGGCACCCAAGACTGCCGACGACGATGGAGTCCCGCTAGTCAAGCCCGAAATGGCTGGCCGGCGCGGACCCCGACCTCGGGTCGTTCGGCTCGATTCCCTCAAAGCCGAGGCCAGCTTCATCGCGCGGCAACTTAAAGAGCGACATACCCACGGTGTCCCATGGCACCAGATGGCCGTTTTATATAGTGCTCAGTTCATTGCCGAGGAGGTCACATTGGCACTGACGTCGCACGACGTGCCCTTTAAATGGATGAAGGATCGTGCTTCCAAGCGATTCGATCCCATCAGCAATTGCGTTGCGGTGATGACCCTGCACAGTAGCAAAGGGTTGGAGTTCCCCGTGGTTGCAATTGGAGGATTAGGGTTCATGCCTTGTCGGGCGAAAGAAGCCGAGGATGAGGCACGTCTTCTATACGTTGGCATGACAAGGGCAACAGAGGAGCTGTTGATGACCGCAAGCCGCGATAGCGCGTTTACTGAAAAGCTGCTCCTCTCCGAAGCGGTTGCATAGCAGTCTAATGCCACGACTGCCCTGCCCTTCTCCGGCAGGGGAGATACGCGTAGACAACCACTCGGGCGAAAAAGCGAAAAGACCCCTCCGAAATGCGTTACCGAAACAGGGCTGTTCCGGATTTATATTTTTCCGCCGAAGCGGTGAAGATCGTAGCTTCTATTTTGCGGGGCAAGCGGTACACAGACACCACGAGGGCGGAGCGCTTATGGCTATCACCTGGTCATTGCCCAACGCCTTACTTGGACCGCAACGCCATTGTTACATCAATCAATTGCCATTCCGGAGGATACTTGGTGCGTCTACCTCGGAATGTATCCGATTGATGCAAGGTTGATTGTTTGGAGAGGTGGCAAACGGCATCAAGGGCCGATGAAAGCCCACGCGCTATAAACGCCACCTCAACGCGCCAACCCTTCTCATTTGCTCGGATAAGTGGCGGAACGTAATCCGCATCACCAGCGACGAGCACGACCGTCGAGGGTTCCGGTTGCTCGTAACGCGCTGACGTGATTTCGGTAATGAGGTAGGCGTCGTCCTGCTTGAGCGTTGATAGCCCCCACTGTTACTCAAATATCCGCGCTTTACTTTGAACCGTTCTCTCTCCGCTATCCTCCAGAATGAATTATCGTCCGGAAGTACGCCGGCAATGTAGGCGCTCCCGACGAAGCGCGTGCTTCCATCTGCAGCCTTGGAGGCGGCCGTGAGAAGTCGGCCACAGTCGACCCGGTAAGCCTTGCTTTGGCCAGAATTTACAGCGCCCCAAAACAAATTTTGATCGTCCACAAATAGGTGGACCCTGTTATCGGTTAGGGAGACATGAGGTCTAGCGGATGCCCGTCTTGTCCGGGCGGCTGCGCTTGCGTTTTTTCCTCTTTCGCGACGTCAGTATTCCTCGCCATTAATAGGCTTACCGATTAACGGTCATCGGCGCCGTATGGACATCACTATTCGTTGAAGTGTATGCCAGATTTGGCGAGAGAGGGATTCTAATCGACGCCTATTTTATTGATTTTATGGATCGAAATAAAGCTCTGGAATTTCATACCCTCAGAAATACCAACCTGCTGGCCATCCCGAGGATGGTATTGCCCTCATCTGACCCCGGCTTTAGTCGAACGATAGCACCCCTCAGTGGCCTGCTTCCTCCACCACGGCGATCCTCGTCGCCCCGCCATGCTGGGTGACACGCGGCCGGCATCGGATCTTCATCGCCCCTTGGGAAAACGAATCGTCGGTTGCCCTACTGGACCATACGAAGGCTTCACCGGCCTTCAGGCCGGCCATGCGTTCCGGCGTAAGATTTGCCAACGCAGCATTGGCCTTCTGAATGTGTTTCAGCCACGCCGGCGAATTGAACTTGTGCAAGATCACTTGCGAGGACAGTTCGATGAGGCTGAGCGGAACAGAGGGTGGGTCCTGACTCGCCACCATGATGCTCACACCCTTGTGCCGCATTTCGCGCACAACCTCTACAAGACCGGCGACAAGGTCAGGGTTGTCGATGTACTTGTGGGCTTCGTCAAAGACAACCAATTTGTTGAAAGACGTATCGCCTGCCTTCGCATCCGCAAATATCTGCAGCATAACCACGAAAAGCCCCAGGGCTTCGTCCTTCTCAATGAATTCGTCCCTCACATCGACGACGATCAACCGCCCCGGACGAACCGCCTCGCTGATACTCGCTCCATCAGCGATATAGTCGCTGGAAAAGTCGAGACGCATCCGCGCCAATTCCTTGAGATGGTCTGGAATGGTCGAAGCGTCGATTCCCATCCGCAATCCGGCAAGTGATACGTCATCGCGCATTCCCTTCATGATGCGCATGACCTGCCGGATGTAGGTGGCTTGACTACCGACGGCACCCATCAGGAATTTCCAATGAGAAGCCTTCAGCTCCTTGGCCGCGAATTGTAAAGGCAGCACTTCGATTCCCGGGTACTCAGAGCGACGTTCTTCTAACTTGTCCGGAGGCACAAGGAGCAGCACATCCTCAAGCGCAGTCGGCTCAGCGCCATAGCGCTGCCGAAGCGCCGTGAGCTGCGCCTCGTCCGAGTTCGGACTGACCATGGACGTGAACTCTGGCTTGTAGTCCATCGTAGGGCTGTAATGAAAGATCACGGTGGCCAGCGGCCTAGGAAGCACATTGATCCCGGGGATGGCCAGAGAAGCCATTTCAGCGATGGTTCCGAGGGTGTAACTTTTCCCGCCGCCTTGTACGCCGAACAGGCTGATCGTATGCGTCTGATTCAGGTCCAACGCAACCTTGCGGCCGTTGTATTCACCAAGCAGCCCGTATTGCGGCGACGACCCAGTCGCGCCCAGTATCACGTCGTAAGAAACCTCGCGGATATCACCAGGTGGCGGCATGGCAACGACCGGCACGGGAATCGTCCTCGGCGCCTGTACTGGAGCTGTTGGAGTGGTCGGCGTAATCAATCCGGATTTCGTATCATCTGACGCAGTCGGTGGTGGGCTTGCTGGCGCAACAACGGCGGGACCGTCTTCCGGGATTCGATTCATATCTCGGACCATGGGAGTGGGTGTCCGCGGCGCCTTTGGCCAAGGCCTATGACCGCCCGTCGCATCGCCATGGATAAACTCCAAGGTCCCGGTCCGATCACGCCGCGGGCTGATAAATGCGGCGCTCGCCAACGTCGGAACTCCAGTGGCTATGGACCTTCGACGCGCCAGTTCCTGCGTCACCTCCGCGTGTGCCTCGGCTGCCGACACCGCGTACGTAGCAGTGACGGACTCCGTATCATGTACTGCCGACTCCACCAGCTGCGCGATGAGGTCGCTGCCTATCCGATGAAACTCGATTCCCCCGTCAACATCCGGCACGCCCGTACCGGACTTGCCGAAATCGAAGACCAAGGCGCTACGAGTGAACTCCAGGTAGTACTCCCCTTGGTCCAGCGTACGTAGGAAATACCTCGCCTCGTTGACAGCATCTGGTGCCACCAGCCCATACCTGACCGAGCGATCAAGATAGAACTCCAGTAGGGCCGCAAAGTCACGGTTCTTCATGGACCGATCAGGTCGATCCACGGACTGCCGGTGCGGATCAAAGTGATACGCGAGAACCGATTGGCTTTGCTGAATCTGTTCGGTGATGTCGGACTTCAACTGTTCGTACGCGAAGAGTTCCCCTGCCGAGCGGTAACATTTCACTTCCACCAGACGACAAACTACGCGCCGCTGCTGCGGATCGAGATCAAACAACGCCAGATCTGTCCGCCGGAAACTGACCTCATCGCCCAGTTCATCAGCGCTCTTCTTCAGCGCCGCGTAAAGATCCAGATGTGCGTCCAGCGGAACAACAATCTGGTTCTCGAAGACCTCTTGATGCTCCAGGTAAAGCCGGCTCAGCGCCAACCCCAACGCCTCAGCACGCTGCGTCGGCGAAGACAGCAGCTTCAGCGCCAGTCGACCCGAAAGCGAGCGCAGTTGCTCAAGTAGTACGACCGCATGCTTCGGGCTCGACGGTAGGCCGTACTCCGTGAGAATGGGTGACAGCAGGGCTTCCAACTCGGTGACAGAACGGGAAGTAATTGCTAGACGGTGGCCCAGTGCATTGGCCATATCCGGAGAATGATCAATAAGGTAGTCCGGTCGAGTTGGATGCCGCCGGTGGTCGAAAAACTCGATTCCCAGGTTGCGGTCGATGGTCAGAACCCAATCGCTGAATTCGTGCACCTGATGTAGCAAGGCGCGGTCATCCGCTTTCAGGCTCAAGAGAACCACGGGCCTGGCATTCGGAAGATAGCGATTTCTGGCAGCCGATGCTGCGGCCACGGACATGAGCCCTGCCGCCTGCGAGAGCATGTCGGACAACTCCTCGGATTCCGGCACCGGACGAGCAGCACCATGCAGCGGACGTCGGGACCAAAGGATCAGGTCCTCAAGCTCGCGGTAATCCACAGCACTTGGCTGGATCAGCCCATGCACGAATGAGCATTCATCCAGTGGACCGGCATCCTCTGCACGAATTTCTTCTGTCGGAAACTGATCGAACAGGAAGGTCAGATGCGCGGAGTGGGCTTCCGGAGCGTGGCGAAAATCGTCCACGGAACGAATGGCAAGGCGTAGTTTGGGATGCAGGTGGCTCTCCGTCGGGGTGGAGAAAGCGTCGGCTTCACGCGCCGTCACCGCAGAGTCCGGCGATAGCAGCTCGATTAGGGCCTCGCCAGTACCCGGCGCTTCGGCGTCAATCGCAAACAGACGGAGGTCGTAGTACAGATCCTCGAATTCCGGGTGGGCCTGCATTTCCAGCAGAACTTCTGCGAGAGCCGCTCCGCGCCCAGCATTGAACGCGTTGATGGTCAGCGTTCGGACATAAGGGTGCTGGATCAGATAGCGCTGCAGTCGCGTGCCAATGTACGCAGCTGTGAGGCCGGCGCCTCCGATCGGTGGCTCCACAACACCCAGCGCCTGGCAAATCTCGCCCAACAGGCCGCGCGGGTCGCGCTCATCATTGGCCCCATAAACAGACCAGAACGGATTAATGTTGTCGACACTGATATAGCTACGCCCAAGGTCATGAGCCATGACCACCATTGGGAATCCCACAGGCGCCAGCTGGCTGAGCAATGCGTCACGGGACGGAACCACGAATTCCTTGTCGCTGCGCCGCGCCCGTTGGAGCCAGTCCTCTGCAACCGCCGCCCATGTTGCGTGCCACAGTACCCTGATAGGATGTGTAGGGCCTAACAGAATGGGATCACGCAGCTTGCCACGGTGATCGCGAACCAGCAAGGAAACCGTATCCATCCCCAGCAGCAGACGAAGCTCTTCGAAAGCAGCTCTTGCGATTGTCTCGTCACCAATTCCGACCCTCGCCAGCACGGCGTTCAACCAGGCCAGGAAAGCGCCGCCGTACGCCACGGCCTGCTCCCGCAGAGCGGTGAGGTCCACCGCTTGCGTAACCAACCGCGCATCTCCCTGCAGCACGGCCGCGAAGTAGGCGGCACGAGCCGCTGTAAAGCGCGCTACTTCATCGGACACAGGCCATGCGAATGGCTCGACAGTGCGGCTGACTCCGCCAAGAGGGGAGACGTCCAATCGCAACCGGCCAATGCTTGGGTCACTCAGAAACATCCGTTCAGTCTCTGCAAGAACGCTTGAGACGAATACCGAGCTTCTTCCTTCCCTCCCCACGCGGAATTCCAGCACCTCGGACCCGCCTACGTGCGCCCGGCCCTGACGCTCGACCCACTGACTTTCCTCTACCTGAATGGGAGCGGGATCGCCTCCCTGGATCACGGAGGAGAATTTGGCCTTGTACAGGGCGTGCGTGACGCTTGGCTCCCGCGGCACAGCCCGCTGCGGCGGGTCAACTTCCACATCCTCATCCGTGAGCACATAGAACAAACTGCTTTGGTTGGGCGCGTCGTCCTCGGGCTTCTGTGTATGCGGAAGGTGTTTTCCATCCGTATCCAGCAGCGGCACCCGATCACCTTCTTCCGTCTCGGCGTATACGCGGACGAAATGCCAACCCTCCTCCCAATCCACCTTGTTGAGGCCTGTAAAATTGACGGTGGTCGATCCGCGTGCCTGCGTCCAGGCCTTCTTGCGGCGACGAAATCCGGTGGAGCCGTTGTCGCGAGACACCACTTCAGCCACGAATCGTTCCAGCCCCTGCACCTTGGATGGAACGGGCTCTACGTGGAATGCCACCGAGAACTTCTTCTGCCCGGTTTTCGTGACCGACAAGATCTTCTGCCCGACAAGATCCCTCAGCCGCGGGTCGGACGTATCCTCCGGAACCGTCGCGATGTCAGTCAATTCGACAGGACCGATATAAACGGCGTCCGGAACTATGCCGCCGTCCTCGAACGGCCAATGATTGAGCGCCAGCGACCAATTCACCGGGTCGGATACGATTTTGCGCGTCCACTCCCTCGGGGTTGCCATCGGGCTGGTGGCGAAGAACTCGCCTAGCCTTTTGCAGAACGCCAGATCGGCCAGACCCAACTCCAGTGCCCGAGTTCGTTCCGTGCGCGTAGACGAAGTAATGGTGTGAACACACTCGATATTCCGATTGAGCCTGTAGGCAGCTTCATCCGGCTTCTCGAGCCAGGCAAAGTCAGGGACTAGCCCGACCTCGAACAGTGCCGCACCGATGGCCTCGGGATCGAAGCCATTTTCCTTGGCCGTCAATAGAAAGCGAGCAACGCTGGCACCATCTGCATAGGGCCAATCCCTGCTGCGAAGCTCCTGCAAGGCTGCCTGAATTGCCGGCTGGAGCGGCACCGGGATTATCTGCTGCAGGCTGTCCCGCAATTTGTCATAGACATCGTGAACCGGAATGTCCTCAAACGTGGCAACGCCGAAGGAATCTTCGGCAGATGCTCGAAGGTCATTTGGCACGAATACCAACAGCGGCGCACGCAGCTCCCCGATTGGCAGCGGATTGCGCAATTCCACCAGCTTGGTACTGCTGACCGCCAGATCCCCGGCCTGGGCGCGCAACCAATCATCTGTCAGGATGACAACCGTGGCGCCCTGACAACGGCTCCGGAGTGCTCCGCACAGCCTGAGCATCAGGTCGCGGTCCAGGTCGGTCACGCGCATGCAGTGGCCCGGACCGCGTGCCGCCAGAATCTCCATCAGATCGGGCAGCAAGACGGTTTCCAGCGCCGCGCTGAGATCAGTCGGCGTAATCTGCGTGAGCCCGCGCGTCATGCCTCGACCTCGGCCGGCTCGGAGTCAATCCGGTATCTCGGCACCACCGTTTGGGTCACATAGGCATCTGAAAGGTCGCGGTAGAAGCCAATCTCGCGCAATCGCGCCGTGAAGGCCTGCAGGTTGGCCCTGAGCGCCTGCCGATCATCAATGGTCGGCGCCCCGAAACCTTCTCCCGGAGGCAACTGGTCAATATACAGGCCATAGCGCTCCCGAAGGAACCGCAACAGCGTGTCGATACGCATCTCGACGGTGCGGTAGCCATTAGGTGTCAGCCGCAGGACGGCGAGTTGCAACAACACCTCCAAGAGTCGGCTTTCCAGCACAAAGCGCCTCGGGGCATTGCGGGCACGCGGCTGCGCTAGCAGCGCACCCGGTTTGTTCTTCTGTAGCACCGAGTCGAAATTCTGAATCAGATACTTGCGGTGAAACTCGCCGCGCTGAGCAACGATGATCTCGATGTAGGTCTCGAAATCACTCGGGCCCATCTTGGCGATGGCCTGCGTCTGCTCGTCGAGGCCGCCTTCGTCGTCGCGAAGTGATTCGAGCAAGTCCTGCAAACGGCCGTTGAAATACTTGTCGCGCTCTCCATCGTGCTGAGGACTGAGCAGAGCGAAATCGTCGCTCAAACTCAGGGTTCTGGCATCCGGGCGCGGAATCTTGCCACGCGCGATCAGGAACTCCCCGAACTCATCGAGCTTCTTGCCCGCGAAATACGAGCGGATGAACGCCGGTATACGCCGCAAATAGCTCTCGGTACTCTGCACCGCCCGCTTCGCGACCGCCGAACCGGCGTTGCCCGTCAGGTCTACAAATAGCCCGAGCTTGTACGGGCAATCGCCCTGCGGCTCCAGCGCCTCGCGCGGCTTCACCGGGCAGGTCGCTTCCGTGCACAGTGCGTCGGCCTTCTTCTGGCGTTCCCAGGCGGGCAGCAGCTTCAGCAGGCGCAGATGGTACAGACCGAGATGGAAGGAGAGCAGCAACTTCATGTACTCCACCATCACAGCGCGCGGCATGAAATCCCGATACAGAAGCAGGCGCTGCACGTCATCAGCCATTAGATCGGCCTGCCCCAGGCACATCGGGGGATAACGATCGCTGCCTTCCTTTGTATTGGGAGCGTCCTTGCGCTGCGAAAGGAAGTGCAGCAGCGTTGAGGTCTCGATGTCGGTCAACGTCCCAGCATCCAGTTCCCGTGTAACCCGATTGAATCCATCGAAGAAGAAACTCTTCAGATGCTGGATCGCGTTTTGGCCGGAGCTATTACGTGCGTGCGCGAGCATCTGGTAAAGATGCTGGGCGGCACCATAGTCACGAGAATGCTTCGGATTGCGGAAGCGGTACGTATAACCATGTAGTGGACGCGGTCCGGCAACCACCTGATTGGCTCGGCCGCGATTCACGATGTCCATCAGGTGGGTCTCAACCCAGCGCGAGACAATGTCCTTATGGCTTTCGAAGCCAGTGAACTTCTCCTTGGCCTCGCAGATGTCGTCCACGAACTGCTGCACCGTCAGTTCGCGCTTGTCCTTGAAGACACTTGGCAGCCCTCCATGCTCCAGCCTCTCGAAAAGACCCGTCAGGACGCGGTCCATTTCGAGCAGCTTGAAGTCCAGGTAGCTAATCTTCGTCAGCCGGAACTCGCGGTCCTTCTTCTGGAGCGGCATCAGGCAACCTCCTGCTTGTTCTGGCTGAAGCGCAGTTCGATCACGCCATCCTCCCGCCGGGCGACACGGTAGAAGTCATACCCGGTCGTGGTGAGCAGGATCTCGCGATAGGGCTGGGCATTAAGGCTGTTCTTGAAGACCGCAAGGCACAGGTAAAGCCCCTGCATCTCTTCGACGCTCGGTCTGTAGCCCTCGTTCAGACGAATCAGCATCTCGAACACATCGAGATTGAGCACCAGGTCGCTGGCCATCGCCCCTGCTGCATCGGGGCGGAATCGTAGCCGTAGACCTGTCGGCAGATGTTCCATGAAGCGGGCCTGCGCCGCGAAATCCTCCACCTGGAGCGAGAACTGCCGCAGCGGGAACAGTCGATAGCTGCGCACCGTGCCGTTCTCGACTTGGCGCAGTTGCAAGGCGAGATTGGACCCCAGGCGCTCGGGGCGTTGCAGCCCCTCTCCTCGGTTGATGGCTTCGAGCAACTGCGGAACCAATCCGTCCAGAGGTTCCTTGCCTTGCACGATATCCACCATCCGCTTGGCGGAGCGATACGGCAGCATGCGTTCCCAGACACCATCGCGACGCTCAAAGAACTGCTTGCGGCGGGTCATGGCCACGTATTCACGGTGCGCAGACACCCCTTCCTTCGTCGCACCAGTGCCCGCACCGCGCGGCAGTTCATCGAAGAGCGCCTGCTGCACCTTGAAATCGAATCCCGAACGGCGCTCGAAACGGAACAGCATGCGATCGTCCGGCTGGACGAAATCCAGTCCTCGGTCGAAGCGGGGATCCTCTTGCCGCCCGACGTCAATCTCCGCCAGCAAGGAGATCAGGCGATCCGCGGAGGGATAGCCTCCGCCCAGCCAACTATTGAAGTAGAAGCCACGGACGATGGCGTTGCGGTCGGACTGCGCGTAGATCGCGTGGATGTCCGCGCAGTCGCGATTGCTGATCAGCATGAATGACAGCGCCGAACGCAAATCCCGCATCGTGATATGCAGCTTGCCGCGCAAGTGCGTCATCGTGTAGAGCGTCTGCAGGCGTTCGATCAACTGCGGTCCGGCGGTCTCATCCTGGAAGCTACGTGCATTGTGCAGTGCATAGCACTGATCCTTCAGGTCGCACTGTTCACAGGCCTGCCATTGCGCTGGGTTCGTCATGCGCCGGGCAGTGCGCTCCAAAATGGAGCCTTCGTCGGACCGCGCCACGACACTGCGCAGGTTGAGGTTGACTACTGCCACGCCGCCGGCGGCCTCACCGGTGGCGAGACCAGCCTGCACGAGCTGCTTCAGCGCGGGGTAGTCGGTCTCGTAGCTCGCAAGGAAATCTACCAAGCGCCCTTCGTTGATGGCGATCAACCGTACTTCGCCGGGCGACCAAGCCGTGGCATCCGCGCCACCGAACTGCCCCATGAACTCCCGCAGCACGTCGTCGTTGGCTTTGCTGCCCTCGTCCTGGCTACCGTCGTAATTAAAGAGGAAGCGGCGCGGACCCAACTGCAAGGCGCTGCCATTGGGCAGGTTCCGGTTCACCAAGCCGCCGCGCCGCTCGACTTCGCGCTCCAGGTGCTGAAGGAATGCCGTCTTGCCGTCACCAGCGTTGCCGGTGATCAACACCAGCCGGAACTCGCCCGCCAGCACCGCCGGCAGCAGCTTGCGGTCAAGATCGGTATACACGTATACGGACTCACCCCAGGCATCCATGCCGCGCGTACCAGCGTTGCTCCGTGCACTCTGGCTGTAGAGGGTAAGCAAGTGCGTCACGAACGGATTGGTATTGGGCTGGGCGACACGGTGAGTACTTGTCCCAGTCGAAGCGGAAATCGACACTGGCAGGACTACCTGCAGCACCGCCCGGCGGGCCTGGTGAACATCGGCCAGCGCCTGCTGTAGTTCCAGCGCCGAATGCCACCGGTCGCTGCGTTTGGGAGCCACGGCCCGCATCACCGCGCTCACCAGCTCCGGCGCCAGATCAGCAAAACCCGTGAGCTGGCGCGGGTCCGGTGCGGTTTGATTCGGCGGTGGTTCGGAAGCGCTCCACGGATAATTACCGGTCAGCGCCTCGTACAGGGTCAATCCGAGAGCGTAGAGATCGCGATCCGCCCTTTCGCCGTTCTGCGGCACGGACTCCGGATCGAAGTCCGGCGGCAAGTAGCGGCGCGATCCGCCGCCCCGCGCCTCGCGGTCATCAGCCCGCACCGAAACATTGAAGTCGATGATCTTCGCGCCCTTGTTGGTCCAAAGCAGGTTGCGAGGCTTGATGTCGCAGTGTTGGAACCCATGTGAGTGCAAATGCACGAGGCCAGCCGTCACCTGCTTGCCCAGTTCCAACGCATCTTCCGGAGCCAGCAGGCGCCTCTGAATCATGTCCCCAACGTCGGAGCCTTCCACGTACTCGAATACCATGTACGGAATCTGGTCGCTGTTTCCCAAGGTCAGCACATCGGCATCGAGCACCCTCACGACATTGGGATGGTCTGGCATCTTGACCAAGTGTGCGTATTCACGCTTAAGCCGATCCAGCAGCGAATGACGGTCGCTCACCACCAGCTTCACGACCCGGGCCACGTCGCCCAAGGTGTCGATGACCTTGTAGACGACTCCAAACGTCCCCTGTCCGAGCTTGCGGTCGATCAGGAACTTGCGCGTCAGCTGGTAGCCCTGTGGCAAATTGCGAGGATCAATCGCATCCCGCACCCGGAGATAATCGTCTGGTGGGGCGGTCATTGCTAAAGTTGCTGGTGGGGATACGGGGACCAACAGCGCTTCCAGTGCCGCGAGCGCCTGCTCGGCCGTCGGGCGACGCGACGCCTCGAACTCACATAGCGATTGCAGCCACGCATCCACCGCCGCGGTCAGGCCTGGCTCAGCCTTCGACGCCGCCGAAGGAAAACGAGCCCCTGCATCCCACATGGCTTGAGGGTTACCACCGAACGGCTTCTCGGCTGTGAACAGCTCATAAAGAATCAGCCCAGCCGAAAAGACGTCCGAGGCGGCGACCGCCCCGCTCGGCTCGCGATAGGCTTCGGGCGCAACATAGGCCGTGTCCACGAGATCAACAATGTCGCCAGCAATCGTCATCGAGCGATCCACACCCGGCCGCGCATAGTCGAAATCCGTCACGCGCGTAGCCCCGTCCGGCCCGACGATCAGCGCGCTGGACGTCAGGTTGCGGTGGACCACACCATGACGATGTGCATGCACCAATGCGGTCAACAGATCCTTGGCAACCCGCCACTTCTGATCCAGCGTCAGCGCCAGCTGCTGGCGGGCCATGTGCACCATCAATGCCTGGCCCGGAATATCATCCAGCACCAGTGCGAAGCCACGATCCTCTTCGACCTCGAAGAAATCCCGCGCCGCGATGATGTTGGGATGCAGCGGCAACGCGCTCAACGCCTTGTAGGCATTGGCAATGCGATTGGTTTCCGCCTTGCGCTGTTCTTCGGGCTGGTAGGGATCGGCCTTGTAAAGACGTACCCGCGCCGTGCCTCCACCATAGACGTTCTCGGCCCGCGACTCCGTATAGGAATTGGTGGCGCCCAAGCGCTCCCGCACTTGCCAGTGGCCATACTGCGGTTTGCCGATGGTGGGCTTTGCCTTCAGATTGAGAGCACCGCTAATCAGCGAATGGAATCTACTGATGATCTTGCTGCGGCCCGCGGGTACAAGCGTTGTGTCCTTGAAATAGCGCTCGGCGCCCTTCAGCTTCACGACACTGGCGGCGTCAATCTCGGCCGCATCTACGACATGGGCATCTGGAGCCGTGAGAAGAACGGCGGCCACCACATAAATGCCGTCCAGTTCCTGGTGGCCAGGGTGTGATCCCGTGATGATTCCCTTAATCGCCTTGGCGTGCGATCGAAGCTTGGCCAACGGAGACGGAAACGGCTGGCGACCATCGGGATACCACTTGGGGCCGTGGACGTCGATCAGGCCGCGCGTTCCCTTGACGTCCACGACATAGACTGCATGGGGCGCCAGCACCGCGATGTCGATCTCGAAGGCTTCGCCGTGGCGGTCGATCTCGAAGTTGTGGATGATGGCGAAGCTGTCGGGAAGGTGGTCGCGCAAATGGGCAATCGCGACGCGCTCGGCATCGTTGACAGGTTGCCCTATGGCTATCACTTTAGCCACATTACACCCCTGACTGAATTCTCATCTCAACGCGACGTTTCGCACTCAACATCACGTCGACGGCCATGTTCCTATTCGAATATGCCTCATAGACCATCTCGGCTATGTCGCTCTCCTCTTGCAGCGTAAGTCGCGGAACGGATATTTTTGGAACCGTCCTCCAATGGAGGTCCTGTTGCTTCGAGCCCTCGGCCAACCCGCGCAGAATGCGGAAACCGGCGTTTGAACGCAGGAACGCGAACAGATACCCGGGTTGAATCGCCTCCTTTCTGGCCACTATGCGCATGCAATGGTCGGTGTACGCTCGCTTTAAAGGAATCTCCCCCGTAATGAATTCGGCGCGGCAGAAGAGTTCATCCGCGCCTAGCGTACCCTGCTTCGCGACGATAATGGTCCGGTCCGGCACCACGTACCTTGGGGAATGGCGCAGCAAGTACCTTCTGCTGATCCAACGCCCCTCCGGGAAAAGCTGAAACAATGGACGTTGAGAGAGAACCTCAATCCCATTCTGTTCATCGGCATCTATACGCTTGAACATGACACGCCAACGAAGCCATTCGAGGTCGACGACGTCCGCCAACTTACTGAATTCCCCAGATTCGATAGCATTAACAATATGCCGAACCTTCTTTGAGTGATTCCATGCACGCAGCGGTTCTAGTTCGGAAGACATGACACTAAAACCGACGTCTGAGTTGTCTTCGTGCCACTCCATTGGCCATGGATTCGGCACGCCGCTTATGCGGAATACACGCGCGGTTGCCTCGTTGAGAAGCATCTGATACGTGGAAAGCCGGTGCGCGGCATTCTCCATGTTCAAATGGATGTCGTTCTCGAAACTGCCGGAAAACCGCGGAACAGGAAGGTCAGCGATATGCTCCGGCTCGATGTGCTGGATGATTGCGCCGTAGGTCCCTGAGACTACGAGCGGCACTCCATAGCGACTAGAGAGGAAGGCATGCAGGTAACCGGGCGGAATACGGCCCGAATCCGGCACTACTTTCATGACATCTTGCGAGGACCACACACCATCCATGTCCGGCCGCACGTAGCACATGCGCCCAATGGTTCCCGAACAGGAGATGAGTGTCATGCCAGAGGTCAGACGGAGATACGAGAGCCGGCACGATTCCGCATCTTTTCGCCTGAGTAGCGGCAATCCACTCAGATCAGCGAGCAGCATCGTTCCACTGCTGATGAACGGTACGCCTTGCTCTGGTGAATCAACATAGTTCCGCCGAAACATCGGCCCGTTATAAATGCCTCCGGCGTAACCTGCAGTAAGCGCCTTTAATGGATCCTTCCGCGCCTTCAATGCCCGTAAGGTGTCACGAGCTTCTAACGCCCCCGACATGTACGGGTTGCAGTCCAGCCTCCGGCCACCTTCTTCCAGCCAGCCGGACCGCACCACGCGGGTATTCTTGTACGCCAGCGCGTTCACTCTGCCCCTCCACTGGGAAACCATGCGTGCATCTGTGCGCGCATCGCCTGGAAGGCCGGATCGGTGCAGCCCCGAATCGAAATTTGAGCGGCCAATTGCTGGTAGATTGACGAGGAGCGCGGCTGACGGGTTTGCCGCAGCACCCATTCAGCGGCTTCCTTCGGACGGGGCGGCTTGAGAGCGCCCCGTGGCCACCGGTTGTTCTGCTCAAGCAACTGGCGCAGGGATGGCTGCTGGCTGTATCTGAGAGCCTGGGCCACGTGCGGATTGTCCTGCCACAACCAGTTCTCCAGCTCCGGTTCGATGGCGATCGCCTTTACGGCCGCAGCATCCCAACCGGTGGCAACGAGATTGGCGGTGATGTGCTGCTCGATTGCTGCCTTGCCCGGCGAACCGTCCCATTCAGTGTCGAGCACCACCAGGGCGCATTGGTGGCTGGGCTGGAAAGGACGTAGCAGCTCGTGCCCTCGAATGTAGACACCGGGATCGTTGCCACCTTCGGCCACGATCAGATCCCCACCCACCGCGCCGTCGAAATCAAATCGCGCACATTGCAGGCTGAGATGCCACTGTTGCCGACCGAAGTAACCCCTGAATGCGGCCGCCATATTGCTGTCGGCCACGAGGATGACGCAGGGACGCGTCAACCCAACACCCCCGCTGCAAAGAGGCTGCCAAGGTCGATGCCCCCGCGCCACTCCTTTAGGCGCGGATGCTCGTTACCAGGAACCATGTCCACGCTGCCAGCCGCTGCTCGAGCTTGGTGCTCGCGAGCACCACCGGAGAATGCGACGACACCCAGACCTGGCTGTCGTACATCGAGGAAAGCGATTGCAGCACTGCCTCGATGGCGCGCGGATGGATGCCGTTCTCCGGTTCCTCAGTGACCAGGATGGCCGGCTGCTTACTCAGATACGGCAGCAAGGTCAGCGACAGGATGCGCAACGTGCCATCCGAAAGCCCGAATGAGGGAACCTTGAAGCCACCGTGATAGCTGACCAGGAAGTAGGCGTGGTGATCGTCCTCACGCTCGCGCACGTCGATGGCTTCCACCTGCGGCAGAGCAGTTTGCACATGGGCAACCCAGTCCTTGAAGCGCTCACTGCTGTAATCGGCGCCAGCACCCTCGGGAGCATCCTGGCGCTTGAGGTCGAGCGCAAGCCAGGGGATGTTGCGACCATCGGCAGCGATGGACTTGGGCAACCCCGGTGGGCTGGCGGTACGCATGGTCGACCAGTTGGGTTGCAGGAAAACCGCCTCAGCGGCCAGCAGCCCATGAAGCCAGCGTGCTGCGGGGTATTCGTGTTCGGATTCGCGCAGCACACGCGGCATGGCAAGCAATGTCGGAGCCAGCCCGACCTTGGTGCTGCGTCCCTTGGGGCTGCCCATTGGGACCTCCGGGTTGAACTCCGTGTCGTAGCCGATCTCGCGCTTGAGGATCAGGCGCCAGTGCTTGTTCGTTTCAGCTTGCGCACCGTGGTATCCACCTTGCTGGCGATTCGGTCCTTGGGATTCCGGAAATACAAACAAATATTCGTAGGTGACGTGCAGCTCATGGCTATCTGTAACTCGAAGGCCGAGTTCATAGCGGATGTGCGTAGGCCAGCGGCGCTGGTCCGCCTGAAGCGACTGGCGGGCGCGTTCCGTTGTGGTCCGTGCGTACATCCCCTCCAGAACAGCGGACTGGACCGCATCTGGCAGACGCGCCTCGACCGCGAGCGAGAAATCACCACCGAGCCCGGCGAACACCAGTTCGCGCAGACTGGCGGCCCGAGGAGGCAGGTCCGGGCGCGCGGCGCGCCGGGACATGAAAGCATCCGCCACGTTCTTGGCATCCAGCAGGTCGCCGAACAGGCACGGCAGATCGAGCAATGTAGTCTTGCCGGAGCCGTTGGCACCAACCAGGACGCGGAAATCCCCCACGTCCACGCCCAGTCGCGCGAAGCAGCGATAGCGCGTTGCTTCCAGTCTGGTGATCATGTGCCCGGCTCCGGGTTCTCGGCGCGGAACTCGGCATAAGCCTTAGCAATCTCCGGCAGATCGTCGTCCACGATGCGCTGCTTACGCTGCAGCAACCGGGTCTGCAATGTACCGCCGATGCGAACCTTTTCCTCCACCGTAACGTCTTGCAGGATTTCCTCGCCGTCGGGCTGGCGCTTGTAAAGCGTGTTGCCACGACGATCGAAGCCTACCTTCTCAGCCACCGCCATGAAGACTGGATAGTCCTGCTTGTCCCCAAGGTCTTCGCGCTGAATTACCGATTTCGGCTTCTTCTTCAGGAACAGCAGGCTGGTCAGGATGTTGACGTTGGCTTCAACGATGAAGGACTCGACCGGCAGGTCGATGCTGGCCAGCACCCAGCAGTGGCGCAGTATCCAGTAGCGGATGTATTCGTCGCCGGGGTTCCCCAGGATGCCATCAGGCAGGACGATGCCCATGCGGCCCTTGGGCTTGAGCCACTGCACGCAGCGCTCCACGAACAGCACCTCGGGGGAAACTGCTGGCTTGATGGCGTTGGTCATCACGAACGCATCGCCCTGCCGCTCCCAGCGCCGGGCCAGGTCGTACTGCTGCAGGATCGTGGGTTCGGTGACGGGAATATCCGAACCGAAGGGCGGATTGGTCATCAGAGCGTCAACGGAACCGAGCGGCACGACTTCGCGCGCCGATTTCACGCCGGGCAGGTCGCCCGCCGGGAATTCCAGCGAGTTCATGTGGAATAGATGGCCCAGCGAGTTGCCAGCCATCATCACGTTCATTTGCGCGGCACGGACCAGGAAGGGGTCGAAGTCCGCACCACAGAGATTCTTACTGGCGAAAGCAGCCAAGCGATCCCGCAGCGAGACGAACTCGTCCGTTCTCTCGTCGCCGGGCTTGATGTGCTTCTCTTTATGGAACTGGTCGTATAGGTAGTTCAGTGTCTCGACCAGGAAGCCACCGGTCCCGCAACTGGAGTCGAGCACACGTTCGTTCTCCTTGGGGGCCAGCATTTTGACCACCAGACGGATGGCGCCACGCGGCGTGAAATACTGGCCACGGTCGCCGCGTAGGTTGGTGCCGACGATTTCCTGATAGGCCGCGCCCTTCGCGTCCACATCGGTACGCGCCAAGTCGTAGCGCGAAAGCTCGGAAACAATGAAGGCGAGTGCGCGGTCAGACAGCGTGATTTCTTCATTGCCCTTGAACAGATCGGGGTAGGCACGCTTGACGGAATCGAACAGAGGCTCGATGCGGCGCCGAATCTCCTTGCGGCCAGCTGCCTCGAACGGCTCGTATGGGCCAGCCCAGAAGTTGCGGTGCTCGCCGATGCGCTTCTCATCGTGCAGCTTGCAGAAGATGAGGTACAGGAACTGCCAGAACGCAGCATCCTTGGGCATGCCCTCATTGCCGTGGATGTAGTTGTGGCAACGGCGAAACGCGATGCGCAGCATGGTCGGGTCGGCCGGCCGCATCTTGGCGAGCGAAGCCACTTCCCGCGTACCAATGCTCTCGTCGCCCATCGGCCAGTCGCCAATGGACTTGAACTTGATGTCAAAGCGCGTGATTTCCTTCAGGAAGAAGAACTGGTCGAGGCCGTTGGTCCATAAGCCGTACTTGCAACCCTCGACCTCGGCCATGACTTCATGCAGAGCCGCGAAATCCTTCTGTGCCTCGTCGGGATCGCGCATGCGATAGGCGCCCTTGGTGCCGAGCTTCGGCTCTTTCTCGATGGCGACAGCGCGGTAGAGGTTCTCGGCAACGTGTGGTTTGCCAGGGACGAAGATGGCTATGTCCACCTTGCGCAACTTGCCGCCGGCGCGGACCCGGAAGTCAGGTTCCATGTCCTCAGCCGCGATGCCGTACTCGTGGATGATGGCCCGCGCGATGCGCTGGCGGACTCGCTCCTTGTCGGTATCCTTGACCGGATTGCCGGTGATATAGTCGAAGACCTTGCCTTCTTCGGCTTCTGGCGCGTTCTCGAGTTCGCCGCCATCCTGCGCCGCGACCTCGGCGACCACCGTCTCTTCCTGGTCGGCCGGTTCTTTCTTCTTGCCGGGCCTGGCCACTACGCACTCCTTTTGTCATCGGGATCATCGCTGGCAGCCGCTGCGCCCCCGGCGCGTACCCAGCCATCCACGTCTTCCTTTTTGAACTTCCAAAAGCGGCCGACCTTGTGGCCGGGCATGCCCTTGGTGGTGACCCAACCGTAGACGGTGTCTTTCGACACGCCGAGGTAGTCAGCGATGTCGTCTACCGAAAGCCAGCGGTCATCCACTTCGGCCCCTTGCCCAAGCCGGGGGGGTTTAGGCGATCGACCGAATTTAGCCGGATCTGAACCGAATGACTAGGAATAGTTTTGAACTAGAGGGTAACCAACCGGGGGCTATCGAGCCGCCTTCGCCCTATCAGTTCCCAAGTTGCCCCTAAACACGCCCTCACGCGGCCCCTCAGCTTCCCTGTGTGGCATGTCCGTCTCGTTACAACCTACCGCGTCATGGGCTCCTGGACCCGCGGCTCCCTCGTACGTTTCACCAACCGCGCCGGAATCCGCTCCCGCTCCGCCACATCAGCGGCGGCATACGCGCAGCGAATTCCCGGGCCTGCGCCCCGAGGCCCACCCGCCCCTGCTGCATCAACAGGTCGCCGACGGCATTCCACGCCCCTTCCACCTCCCCCCTGCCGACGGCGGCCAGGGGAATCTATGGACAGACTCAGGGGCTGCCCTACAGCTCCGTGCACCAATGCATCAAATCGTAGCGTCGCCCCCCCGAAGGAGGATGCTCCTGCTGCTACCGCTGCAGCATCACAGCTTTCTGCCGTGAGTTTACTGGACTGGATCGGGCAGTGACGAAGGGACCGGGGCAGAAGCCGCGCCTTTGAGGCATTCAGGGCTCACACGCGTGGAAGCCGTCCGTGGGCGCGCGCATGCAACTCCGCCTCGGTCTACCGAATTCCACGCCAATGTGAACCGTGAGGTCCGTCACAGCGCCCCGTGAAGGGTCGGGCGACGCGTCGCAGCAGGTGTCCCCGCTCGATCGTACTCTCGCGTCCAGCTAAGGTTTACCGGAAGGGCCAGCTATGGGTATCTCAAGCCCGCGCGCATTCGTCATGGGCCTCGTCGCTGGTGTCGTGGTGGTCGGCGCGCCTGTCGGCCGCTACGCCTATATCGTGACTCAGCAGAAGGGCGACCTTGAAAGCCAGGTGATGGATTTGCAGGCTCGCAATGGCCGCATGCAGCAGGCAGGTCAGCAGCTTCTTGCCAAGGCGCAGCAGCTCGCGAAGCGCGACCTTCCCGTATCGATTCTGTACCGTCAGCACGTGCTGTTTGTTACAGGTGCGCAGCTGATTATCAAAAACAATTCAGTTTCCGATTTGCCGATTACAGCTGAGTTTGATCGCCCCGACTCGCCGTCGGTCACTCGTGAGGTTGTCGTCCCGGCTAACGGCTCCGTGACGCAGGACTCCCGTCAAGGTTGGGCATTCGAGCCAGGAGACTCCATCAAGCTCCATAACCCTGAGTACAGGGACTGGATCAATCCTTCTATTAGATGGTGAAGCCCGTGCATCTCAAACTGTCGCTAGCGCTTCTCCTGCTGCAGCTCATGATCGGTTGCACGACAATGACGAAGCCGGGCATGACGTCTCAAAGCAAGGCGAAAGACCGCTACGAATGCGAGCAGCAAGCGTACACAGCGGCCGGTGGCAATCCTCTTTTGGTTTCGAACAGGCTGTATCGCGACTGCATGCGCGCGCGCGGTTACACTTGAGTACACGGGCCGGCCGCGCCGTCTTGACTTACCGGGTCAACCCATCGTCCGCGCCCATTGTCCGGCCCCTGCCGTTCGCCAGCAGGGGATAGTCTAGGCCAATCGCACCTGAACTTCAGGCCTGGTCAGCCTTGCACCCTAGTATTGCCTTCAGGGCGAATTTTTTAGTAAATCGTTGTCCAGCACGATCTCGCCGGGGCTATGCGTCCCAGTAGCCCGCGCCCATTGGCTTTCGAAGTCCCGCCTTGCACGGATGTACAGGTTTCCGCACTCAACCTCGGCGTTCCAATCTACTGGGTGCAGGCAGGATGGAGAGGCCTTGTAATAGGCTGCCCATGCTTCATCCTTCTGATGTAGTTTTCCCGCCGCATCGATCGGGGGTAGTGCTCCAGCCTCCGCAGTTGGCATTGGTACAGCTCGGCTTGGCGGGCCGCCCGCCACGACACTGGGCGCTGCCCGAGCGGTCGCTTGCTCTGATACCGCTGCATTGCTGATGATCGTCCGGGCGCCCATCCATGAGAGTGCATGAACATACGCAAATCCGCCGAGGATTAGCACCGCTAATGCTAAGACGGGTTTTGCGACAACCGGGCGAAGGGCGGCGGCCTCCATGTATAGCCTTGTTACATCAGGAGGCTCAGCGAGCACCGCCCCTTGAATGTCGTCGAGGTCGCTCGATTCCAATCGGCGCTCCGGCACCGCGACCGGCTTCGGATGTCCAGCTTCGCACTCAATTGCGTGGCGGATCATTTCGATGGATGGAAGTGGACCCGCCGGGATACGAACGAGCTTTAACCCGGCATCCCGTAGCGCTTGACTCTTGCGTGCATCGGCTCTTTGTCGGTCTGGCCGCCGATGAGTACGATCGTCGAGCTCGACAGCAGCAACGAAGGTCAAGTCGGCGCGATAGACGACGAAATCCGCCACTAGCTGCGAAAACTGATTTCGTATAGCCAATCGATTTGGCACCGACTGCGGGACATCGATTAGCTGCGATAGAGCTACCTGCGGGAAGATTCGATAAGTTGGGTACGCCGCTAGGAGAAGTCTGTAGAGGCGTTGCTCTCGTTTTGTAAGAAGTTCGCGTGCAGTGACGGGCCACCGCTCTGACGGCGTCTCCTCGGTCAAAACCGTTTGCATCGCTTGATTTTCTCCCGAATGCGGCAGATCGGCGGACGGGTTGCCGCCCAGAGGACATTCATCCGGAAATTATCGCCTCGTTAATGGCGTTGCAGCGCGACGTCGCTGTGCCTTCCTAGATGCGAAAAAGGGACCGGTTTCTCGAATTCCGCAAGTAGTCGGGATGCTGCCGATCAAGATTACGGTTACGCAACAGTTGCGATGCATTTGTTCGGCGATAACCGCCGTTCCAAGAGCCTCGGGTTATTCGCTGGTGTCATACCCCTGCCGTGCGTGGGCAGTGGATTTTGTAATTAAGACAGGAATACACCTCCACGCGCAGAACCGCATAGGGGCCGCGCGACACCCCGCCTCGGTCCGACCTACTCCCCCGTCTTATCCGCGCCAATACCACCTTTTCTATGCCTGGACATCAAGCGGATCTGCTCTTGTTTGCTAATTGGTATTCCCAAGGTGTCACAGATTCTCTGCTTATCTTCATGCGACACATCAAACATGTACAGATACTCCAGTATCAAGCGTCGCAGGACCCAGGCGCCGCATAGATTGCGCCGGAACATCTCGTCCATCTCTCGGACTATATCCATCGGCACTGGCCTGGGAAGCCCATTTGGACCAGACTCTGGATAATCCAGCACAACCGCTAGCCCAAGTAGTTTACTAAGCGGTGAATTCACGTTTGTTGACACGCGATCATGTGTCAACAGCAACTTGTCAGATCCGAGGAACTCCGATGCCTTCTTGATACAGACCGTAAGGACCATCGAGCAAAACCCAAAGATCATACGTTTCGCGGAGCTTTCCGCCCGCTCTCTCGTCAGCGCTCCACTCCTAGACAACTCGTCAGTCACCCGCGCCACGAGCCAGTCTCTGGATTCCACTAAAGCGTCCAATTGTGCGCGGGTAAGCCGGGCCAATAACTGATAGCCTATGCTTGCAATTTCTTCTTTGCGTTCCGCGAGCAGCGACCCATAGTAATTGCGCAGTACTTGGCCGAGGATCGCCAAGAGACGCATTGCATAAGCAGTTTGCTGGGCGAAATCCAACGCTTGCGCGATTTGCTCGTCAGCTAACGTGGATAGCGATAGCGCCGCACGCCTATCGTCCGCGTCGGCAGGCTGCCTCGCTCGCTCCACCGCATCTTGCGCTCGCAGACGTTCTTCTCGACGCCGGTCACCACCTCCTTCACGCAACGCCAACCTGGGAACCTCTTCGACCAAAGCATTGATGCCCGCAACCTCGTCAATGTCCAAAGTCAACGGCACCGTACTTCTGAAAGCGGCCTCCGCTTCCCTGAGGACAATGTCCAATACGGCGGGATCATTACTATGATGAACCACGAATAGCATCAAGTCTGCGTATTTCGCCGCAGACAAGTGCTTGCCAAGCGCCACTACCTGTCTATTTACCAATTCGTCACGACCAAATTTATCGGCCAAATATTTGGCACCGAAGAACAGCAAGACATATCGGTACTTGAATCGCACCCTTTCGTCCCACTGCTCCAGTATGTCGGCGCTTCGAAGCTGCCTATAGAGAGCGTCATATCTTAGATTCAGGTCGTACCGCCTGGCGAAATTCGCATTAAATTGCAGAAACTCGCCCTGCTCCAGGTGCGTTCGATCTCCCGATACGATGTTGTATGCGAGCTCCGTGAGATAGTTAAGTACTGCGTCAAGGTCCTCGACCAGAATCTTTGCAGTTAGCAACGCATGGCGAATTAGGAATTCATAGTATTGCCCGAGGGAAGAGCCCTTCACGGCGGCATCCGCGCCCAACTCCATACTTTGCAGAAGTGTTAATAGAAATATTGGCCGGGAAGGGACAAAGTTCTTGCCGAGCAGAGCGTTTAGATGGCGAACTCTAACCTCTCGCTTCACTTGAAACGCTGCGCGCTGTAGAGTTTCTGTCTGTCCTAGCTTGAGCCATTTTCCTACCAGCTCATCTCGCAGCCGGTGTCCGAATTCCGGTAATTGGTAGCGCCTGAAATCAATCGCGGAGAGTCCAACGCCGGAGGTTTCCAAAATGAACGTATCGCCACAGGTTGCAAGGACAGTCGCGAAGTGCATTTTAAGGACATTGAGTACCGCCTCTAAATCTTCGGCCCCAAGCGGACTATTATCGAGGTCGTCTATCAGTAGCACTCGATCGGTGACTGCCATCGCAGACCAAGAGGCAGCGTCTTGCACTTCGTATTGATCTTCGTACGCTCGGGAAATCGACTTCAAGAGGCGATCGGGCCTTGGGCTTCTTAGATCAACTCCGTCTATTCGAACCGGGGTCAAACCCTTAGCATGGAGCTGCAAAAACGCCCATCGCAGCCAAGCACTCTTGCCGGCTTTTTCGGACCCACCCAATAGCCCCCGTACGCCGTCGGATTGCGGTGATATGGCGTCTCTGCTGCGAATTGTTTTCGGGACACTGGAGTTGTTGTTTGCGCTTTCGAGATCGATCAGCTCCGGCTCCACGAATATGTCGTCCAGCTCTAGAGAAGTCGACTTCGACGGATGCCTAAATGTTGCTCCCGAAGCCTTCAGTTCCGCGAGCGTCGTTGCGCGTATGCGTCGATGGGGTTTGGTTTGCGCCCTAAGATTATCGAAGCTGGTTGCTTTTGTGTCCCTGACGTTGTAGCGCTTGCCAGCAAGGTCTAGCGCATTGACGTTTACCCTGTTAGCGCTAAAGTCGATCTCAACAATGTTGAAACTGCTGCGCGTGAAATCGCCGCCATGCTCATGCAGGACACCACCCTCTACGATTACGCTACGTGATCCTTCAAGATCCTCGCGAACCCAGCTTTCAGCTATATGTTCGTGTCCGCCCAGTATCATATTGAAGGCGGAGTCCGAGATTGATTGCAGCGCTCGGCGGACGTCAGTTTGGAACCAAGGTAATGGATGGTGAAGAAGGAGGACATTGAATGCTGGATTAGCATCTTCAATCGCCGCCTGAAGCTGCTTTACGGGAAACCAGAGCGTTCCCGGCCGCTCCTGAAGTTGGGAGGTCCATGCGGAATTGCATTGCCATATTGCAACCGCTTCGTTCCCACCGCCAATTCGGGTCACTGAAAGTAAATCGTTGACGACTGCGGTCCCGGCATCACCGCGTACATTGGTCACGAATGCTCTGAAGTTTTTTTGCACAGCGGTGCAGATTGATACGACGCTTTCGTCGACAACCGCCTCACCTTTGAGTGATGGGATCAACAATTTTCGGCTCGCTACCTCAGAGTCGAAGTCACAGTCGTGATTTCCGGGGAGTGCGATGACCCGAACTTCGTGCCCAAGTTCGTTCAGGAACTTCAGACGGATTTCTTGTACGAATTCGGCGGCGAGAGCGTACTGCGTATCTTTTCCGGAGAAGGCGAGGTCACCGGTGAGCGCTAAGAGCACGACGCTATCCGGGTTCATTGTTTCAGCGGCTGCCAAAACTATGGGATCTACCAGACCTAGGATCTGTCTGTTGTGCGCTTCAAGGTGCCAGTCGCTTAGTTGAATCAGGAGAAGTCGCATAAGTATTTGCGGCCGGGAGGCTCGTCCTTGTTTACAATTAGATATTGGAAAAAGAGTTATGGCCCGAGTCCGTGCGGTACGAGGCCACTCAAGACTTACGGGGCCATTATCAAGCATTCTACGCGTTGCGCCGATATCCATCTGGCGGCAGCGGCCATTGGCTTTACGTCTGAAAGCTCACGCACTTCTAACCGCACCAACCGATGCAGCTGAGATTTGGATGAGGCGACCGTTGAAAATCAGTATGTCTGTCCTGACGGAGCGCCGACAGTATATTTCGAAGACATGGGTGATGTTTTTTGGCGTCCCGTGGGCAACTCGCCTCTTCCCGGATCGACCCCTGCCGTAAGGCAGCAGGGGCGAGCAGAGGATTTTCTGGCCAGGGAGCCAGACGCGTGGGGGATTCAGTGCGGGCGGCTTGCGGCAAATAGCCCACGAGGATGACGTTTAGGGGCATGGTTAGCGCTTGAGCGGCAAGTTCGAGTTGGACCTGGCTATTGACGAGGCCGAAGGACACCGGAACGGTTGGGCCCGACGCGCGCATGGGGCGTACCGGGGTCAGATCGGCCACAAGCTGCTCGACGAGCCGTTCAGGTCAGGAGCCATGGTGACCATTAGGAACAGAGTGCAGCCCTCCGGACCGCCGCCCCCGGGGGGACGGCCTTCCGTGCGATTGAGAGCAAAGAAGCTTAGGCGACGGCGTTCCGCTTACCAGCAAGGCTCAGGATTGCCCTCCCACGATGGGGCCGTGGCGCTCATTCAGGGCGATCTGGTGGGCTGCGCCGCATTCATGCCTGCCAAACCAAGCGGACGCCATGACGATCGTCATACAGGCCCATCAGAGCAAACGCAGGGAAGCGGTGATAACTCGCGTGAGATACCGGACCCTCCAGGGTATTGCCGGCCCTCCGCGGTAGCAGGCATTGACCGAAGCCGCGTAGTCGTCGGCAACGAATGCTCCGGGGGTCATGCCCTCAAATCCCAAAATGCCATGGAGGGGACGGTAGCTATGCGCGAGATTTCCTTAGATTAATTTACATAGCTCTACATTGCTCTCGTGCGTCCTCTGGCATCATCGCATCAGCATTGCCAAGTGCTGCACGCCATTACGGCCAAATCACGTCTGAAAGTAGAGTACACCGGTTGGCTGAACGCGAAGTATGAAGCCCGCAAGCGCGCGTCATAGATTTCGAACGGCTTGTCTTTCGGTAAAGCGGTGGGGGCTTAAAAGAAGCGTTGCTCCGATGAATGTGGTCACTCAGTCGTCTCCTGACAAATCGAAGACCGACAGGGGCACTATAAGGAAGCTCTCCTCGCTTGTCGTGCCCGCAGCTGCGCTTACCTGAATAAGAGTTAGTCGCAAGACCTTCTGTGTGCGCGCTGGATGCAGAACTATCAAATGAGTGAAGTTTCATTTGCCATCAAGGCCTCTCCGCGGTTAATCCTCGCTGCATTGGCCACAACGATTACCCTGGCAGCACTACGACCCGCTTCCGCCGCCTCCGCTGGGCCGAGCCAATCGAGCCCGGAGGCAGCCGCCACAGCGCCGGACACTGATCAGGAGGCGGACCAGTCACTGGATGAGGTCGTCGTCGAGGCCGTCGCGCCTGACGCCGTGGTTGGTGACATTCCGCCCGAGAACCAACTCAATCCGGCCCAGATTGCCGCCTATGGCGACAGCACCGTCAACGATCTGCTCAACGATGTCGCTCAGCAGACACAGAGCGATCAAGGTCAAGGCAATACGGCGCCGATCATCCTTGTCAATGGGAAGCGGGTGTCGGGCGTTAACGAAGTCGGAGACCTTCCGACCGAATCGGTCCTGCGTGTTGATATCCTGCCCGAAGAAGTGGCGTTGCGATATGGCTATGGCGCTCAGCAGAAGGTGGTCAACATCATTCTGCGACGTAATTTTCGAGCTAAATTATTCGACCTCACCGGCAGCGAACCCACTGAGGGTGGCGGTGAGTCCGACATGGCGGACGCGAACTACAGTCGCATCCATAACAACGACCGGGTGAATGTCGTAGCACGCGTACAGACACAAGAATCCATTCTCGAGAGCGACCGCGGCGTATCATCGACGGCAGGGGCGGTCAGCGATCCCACCGGCTCAATCGGCAATGATAGCGACGCACGTACGCTCGAGCCTGCTACCAATACGTATTCTCTGAATAGCGTCTTCGCCTATAAACTGTCGCAGGCCTTGCAAGGGTCATTCAATGCTAGAGCGACCTATCAAACCACGCAGGCGAAGGACGGTTATCCGGCTGCCAACTTGGATGTCCCGGCAGGCACGCCGTATGCACTCGAAGACGTTGACACAATGGTCGATCGCTATCTTTCGGGTGCGACGTTACATCAAGATGCCAATACGGGTGCCGCCCATATGGGCGTCACACTGAATGCGGACCTCCCCGCCAGGTGGCGATTGTCGTTCATTGGCATCTATGACTACAGCGACGCGCTGACCGAGACGCAACGCACATACGAAACGACCAATTTGCAGACGGCGATCAATGCCGGCCAGGTCAACCCGTATGGAGTATTGCCGCTGTCGCTGCTGGGCGCACTAGGCCGCCAGGATGCGGACGCGATCAGCAACACCGGCAGCGGCAGTTTCCTGGCAAATGGCACGCTGTTCAAGGTACGCGCCGGTAACGTCACGAGCAGCTTGCAGTTCGGTGCCAACTATAGCGATTTGGATGCGAGGAGTATCGGCAGGGTCAGCATGAGCTCCGCCCGCACGCAGGGGACCGAGCAGATCAGCGTGAACTATCCGCTCACCAGTCGTCTCAACCACGTTCTCGGCTTTATTGGTGATACCAGCGTCAACGTCACCGTGGGGCTGACTCAAGTATCCGGCTACGGTGATCTCAGCACTATCGGCTATGGTCTGCACTGGATGCCGGTCTCGAGCTTGAGCTTTTTGGCGACTATCAACCAAGACCACCAGGTGCCGACGCTGACACAACTCGACGGACCTCTGATCAATACGCCAAACATTCGCCTCTACGACTACGTGCTGGGACAGACTGATACGGTAACTCAGTTATCCGGTGGTAACCCGGATCTAATTGCGGATGATCGCCACGTTTTCAAGATCGGTGCGACGTGGAACGCTATTGATAAGCCGAAGACTAAGCTGAATTTTACCGCCAGCTACCTGGATAGTGTGACCCGCAACGCGATCGGGTCGCTCACTACGGCGACCTCAGCAATTGAGGCAGCATTCCCGGACCAGTTTGAGCGTAGCGAGGATGATGAGCTGATCGAGGTCGACGATCGCGCGGTGAATTTCTCTCAAGAGTCGCGTCACGATCTTCGCTGGGGATTCAATTTTACTAAGGTACTGCGCGAGCCGACGCGACCGCGACGTTTTCCCGGCGCGAGACCGCCCGCAGGCTTCGGTCCGCCAAATGGGTTTCGTCAACGGCAGGCGACCGGGATGCAGGGGCGGGGTAACGACCAAGTCCATGCTCAAGCCAACGCAGCGAGCACCGCACAGGGTGGTGGACAAGGCAACTCGGAAAGCAATGGCCAGACCAATGCGCAGCGCAACACAACCTGTCGTCCCCAGGGCAGCGGAACAGCGACGTCTCCGGGTAATGGAGAGGCCAACGCGCAAGGCAGCGGTCGATGTAATGCGCATAACTCGACCAGCCAAGCGGGCCTGGCAGCCACGACCAGTTCCGCGCAGGCTATTCCTACCGCCCCCCCGGACTCGAACACTCTGGATGAGGTCGAGGTTGACGGCTCCCGCAATACAGACGCCAGTCCATTTGGGCCGCCCGGTGCCCGCGGTGGCAGATTCGGTGGGCGGGGTGGTGGTGGCGCGCGCGCGGGTGCTTTGAGCGGTAGAGGACCATCGGGAGCGGGAGGGTTCGGCCGACCGGGAAACCGCGGAGGTGCAGGCGGCGGCGGTTTCGGTAGTGGTAATGGCGCCCAGCTCGACGTATCGCTCTATCACAGCTGGTATTTCATGGATACCGTGCGCCTGACACCTGGCAGTCCTCAGATTGATCTGCTCAATGGCGGATCGATAGGGGAGGGAGGCCAGCCGCGGCATCAGTTTCAACTCAACGCTGGGGTTATCGATAACGGTATCGGCTACAGAGTGTCTGGCGTCTGGACCAGTGCAACCGCGGTGCTCGACAGTGGCAACGGCGAAGGCCCGCTCTACTACTCATCTCTGCTAACCCTCGACGCCAGGTTGTTCGTGAATTTGCAGCAGCGTTTCCTGGGGAAAAGATGGGCCAGAAACGCGCGTGTGACGCTGGCGCTGAGCAATATCTTCAATAAGCGCCAGGACATTCATGGCGTTGCCGGCGAGATACCGCAGATTTATCAGCCGCCGTTTCTTGATCCGTACGGCCGCACCGTGGGAATCGAATTTCGCAAACTATTCTGATCCGATAATGGGCTAAGCTTAGCCGGAGCACTCACACTGCTGAACTATGCCGTGGCAATCGAACACGGTAACGCTCCAAATGTAGCGACCAGTCCTGCTCCGACTTGGGCATGGACTGCTCGGGATTGACCGGGTAGCTCCAGATCACCCAAGCTGGTCCGCAAGCCAGGCAGCCGGCAAGGTTGGCGCATGCGCGGCGCTCGCCACGGCGGCGCCGACAGCATCTTGCCGTGAGGCAGCAGGGTACCGGAACAGAACTTCGCAGTGAACGTCTTTGGGACGAGATCTAGCACCCCTTCACCCTCCAACCCTGCCGCGCGTGGACAGGGGAACCTTATTCGAAGCAACCGCAAGGGCCTGAAGAATTGGAGGCCTAATGAAACCCGTTGAATTTCCGTCCAAAAGGGATCACGTTAACTCTGTACCATCGCTGAGCTGATCCACGTATTTCTGGTAAACGAAAGACCGGTCCCGTCGGCGCCCCGTTCTCTCAACCAAGACACCGGCCGCTCGCAATACTTCAATAGCGCGACCCGCGGTGGGCTTCGTAGTGTCCAGTGTGCGCATTGCCGTGGCCACGGTGATCACGGGATGGACCGGCAGTGCCTCGAAGAGCCTCAAGGCGGCAACTGACGTTGCAGGCCCCGTCAACACCCGCTCGCGGTCGCTGCTGATGGTGAGAAAGAGTTCCCTCGCCGTGGTAACGGTCTCGTCACTTATTGTCGCAACGCCGTCCAAAAAAAAATCCAGCCAGCCTTCCCAGTCGCCATCAGTGCGCACTGCGCTGAGGCGCCGGTAATACTCTGCCTGATGGCGCTTGAAAAACAGGCTCAGGTAGAGCAGCGGATGAGTGAGGAGCTGCCAATGCTCGAATAAGAGCGATATCAGCAGCCGGCCTATCCGCCCATTGCCATCGAGGTAGGGATGAATCGTCTCAAACTGAACGTGCACCAGGCCTGCGCGTATGACTGGCGGAAGCGAGTCCCTGCCGTGGATGTACTTCTCGAGCGATTCAAGCGCCTTGGGCAATCGACCTGGAGGCGGTGGCACGAACGCAGCGTTCCCTGGCCGTGACCCGCCGATCCAGTTCTGGCTGCGTCTGATTTCTCCTGGCGCCCTTCCGGCTCCACGCACCCCTCGCATCAGCAATCGATGCGTTTCATTGAGCAAACGCGTTGATAGAGGTAAGCCGCGCGCGGAAGCTAGTTGCTCTCGCGCGTATTTCAGCGCGTCAACGTAATTGCACACCTCGTTGATGTCCGGAGTTGCCTGTTCATTGCCGCTCTCGAAATTCAGGAGGTCAACGAGCGTCGCCTGGGTGCCCTCAATCTGCGACGACAGCACCGCCTCCTTGCGAACAAAGGCGTAGAGAAACCAGTCAACGGCAGGGACCAGGTGCGCGGCAAGGTCGAGTCGACCCAGCGCTTTCTCCGCTGTGACGAGGCGTTCCGCCAGACGACCTTCGGTCTTGACGGGAGGATCTCGGACCGGCAAGGGGTCCGGGACGAAGGCCTTGACCTCCTCGCCGGTTATCGTCGTCGATTGATAGCGCCCGGTGGCTCGGATCACGAGCTTTCCTAAGGAAACTCAGTAGTAAAGAAGTCTTTACTAACTGACAGCGCTAGTCAAATTATCTTTACTTTTAGCGATACCCTGCTCGTGCACACTGAGCCGCGACAATCGGACGCTTGCGGAGTGCGCGCCGATGCCCCCAGAAGCTGCCGGTAATCACCCCAGCTTAATTCTCGAGCCTCTCACGCCTGCTACGAGGCAGCGCGGGCCGCGGTGGGTCCCCGCCGCATCGCGCGAGCGAGGGCATGCCCGAGTCCGATAGCGACGAGGCCGACGACAAGGTGGATGGATTGGATCACCCAGTGCAGCGATCCGGGCAGCACCCGCAACTGCGCCATGCCGAGCGCGCCCACGATCAGGCTCCAGACGAGCACGATGAGCGCGAGCCCTCTGCCCGCGCGCGCAAAGAACGCGAGGGCGATGAGAACCCAAAGACACACGACGAACAGCACGCCAAGTAACATGTGAAGCTGTATGAGCGACAGCGCGTGGCCGGTCCAGAATAAGACGCCTAGTATGATAAGAGCGAGCCCGAGCAGGCTCAGCAATAAGCGCGCGATAAGAGCGGTGCGCTGCATGGTGTTCTCACAGCAGGTGGGAACGGCTGCGCCTGCTGTCCGCGGCGCTGGCCCGATGATCTAACTATACAGGATGAACGTCGTCTCACGACAAGGCGCATTGCGCTGCTTCGGTGCCAATACTGTCACGAGCGTGGCCCGGCAGAGGCTGGCAACCCAAATCCCGCGTAGCAGAAAGAGCGCGCGAGCATGTCGCAGTCTTTCTCGCTGACACCGTGCGCGCGCATCAGCGGGCGCCAGCGTGCCCGAACGATGGCTTGCATACCGTCGACGAGTGCAGCGGCCTCCTCGCGCGCCAACCGAAACCGAGCGCACTCGGATAGAAGGTTCTCGCGGTTTGCGTATCGACCGAAACGTCCGACGATCATCGCCAGGTCGCGCCGTTCGAAGCTGATGAGTGGATTGGGCGTCAGATCGTACGCGGGAGCCAACTCGAAGTCGCGGCCCGGCGCAATGAGGCCGTGATTACGGGGGTGGTCGTCCGTGTTCGAGATGAGGGCGTTGAAGGTCATGCGCGCAAAGAGTTGGCGCAGATCCTGCGCCGGCCGGTGGGTCCTTCTGCGAAGCTCGTCGGCGAGCAGCAGATAACTCCAGTGAGAACGATCGCCGATGACCTCACCTGCATCCAGTACCGTCAGCCCGCTGACGAAGCGATGGCGTACATACCCTGCTTCGACCCTGACGCGATCGAACCTGCGCACGAGAAGCACGTCAGCCCCGCCGATGCCGACGACGCGATGGTCGCAGGCGCTCACATTGCATTCGCGCGCAAGGCCGAGCATGGAGGCCTCCACGCGAGCGTTATTCCAGCGATCCTCGCGTGCCGGAAACTTTGCAATCCATAACCCGTCATCGGTCTCGACGACGTTCTTTGGGCGTGCACCGCCCAAAGAGGTTCCCGGCTGTACGAGCTCCACGACCTGCGGAGGAAGCTCGACGGTGTCGTTCAGCTCGATCGCCTGCGCGACCTCGATGAGCCTGGCTAGCGCGAGTACCTGATTGAAGCGCGATTCGGGTGGCGGGGGGCTCTTGCCACGGCCGAAAGACAGAGCGCCCACGCGGTCCTCGGGTGAGTGCAAGAGGTACTCCACCTCCGATAGGTCGGTTCGGTGCAGTTGCCTTTCAATGATGCGGCGACCCCAGGCATCGGGAGAGGCATCCCGAAGCGGCCCGAAGATGCCCGACAGCTTCACTGTTTCGAATCGACCAGCGCGCAGAGGCAACTCGAAGGGATCGAGCGCCACGGCGTCGGAGCGCTCAAGATATGCCGGGCTATAGACAAAGATGCCGAGTGGGACACCGGAGCGCTCCTGCTGCTCGAAGAAACCGGCGGTCGCGATCTCGAGGGAGCCGGGCAGCTGCAGATAGACGTAGGCGCGGTCGCTAGAAATCGGCACTGCCGGCACCCCCTTTCGCCCGCGCGCGTTGCGGGGTGCGCGAGAGCTCCAGCTGCTTGCCCTCGCTGTCGCGATCGGGATCGAGGAACGTCGTGAATTCCCGCTCCAGCCCGAGCGCCCAGATCGCGGCAAGGTAGGCGCCCAGACCGGTCAGAAGACTGCCCGCCTCGACCGCCCGCATGGTGACGTAGGAGATCCCGGCGCGAGCGGCAAGCGCGCGCTGCGAGAGTCGCCGGCGCACCCGGGCCAATCTAACCCGCCGCCCGAAGGCATGTGCTGCAAGCTCCACCGCGGCGGGAGCTGAAGCCGCAAAGAGAAGGGGCTTTGGCATGCTATATAGGACTTAAAGCCAAATAAGGACTTTATCAGCATACCTTGACGGTCGCTCAGCCGCCAATTGGTGTGTCGCAATATTTCAACGCTTGCCGATACTCAGGAGTCCTCGTCACGCGCCCGTGCCCGCGCATAGCCTGGGCGCGCCAGGACGCGCTGCACGTATTGCTCGATCGGCGGTAACTTCGGCAGCAGCGGACTCTGTGCAAAAAGCGCGAAGGTCGTCCCATAGAGCACGTCGACCGCGCTGAAACGCTCGCCGAGCAGGTAGGGCTGATGCGCCAGCGTTTCCAGAATGACCGGCAGGACTTCGTCGACCGCGACCCAACCGGCGGTGCCGCGCGGCACAGTGTAGTTCATGAACTTGGAAACGAAGGCCGGCTCACACACGCCGCTGTAGTAAGAGAGCCAGGTCAGGTAGCTGCCGCGCTCCGGCTCACCAACGAGCGGCCCAAGGTGGTTCGTGGGGTACTGATCGGTGAGGTACAGGGCGATGGCAGGGGATTCATAGACGACGGTGCCGTCGTCGGAGATTGCGGGTACCTTGCCATGCGGATGGGGATTGGCGGGATCGATCCCGCCGCTGCCGTCACGGCGACGGATCGTTACGCGTCTGATCTCATACGGCACCTGCAGCTCCTCGAGCAGAAAGATCATGCGCGAGGAGCGCGTCTTCGGCGCGTGGAAAAGCGTGATCATGAAACGGTCTCCATGGTCTGGATCGGCATCGTCAATGGTGCCGTCTGGTCCCTGCCATGAGCAAGCAGCGCGTCTTCTTGCCGCGGTCCACCGCGAGGAGCTCAATGAGACCGATGAATGACGTGGTAAGCGGCGGGGACGTGTACAGATCCGAATAGGTTATGCCGCCGCGTTCCTCATATAGAGTTCGAAAGATTTCTTGTTGTATCGATTGCAGGCGACCTCAAACCACAGCAGATTTTCGATATAGCGGGCGGCGACCAAGGGTCCAGTATCCACGGGGTCAAATCCGAGCTCCGAGATCAGGAGCGCAACACGGTCCTTCGCACTGGGACTGGCACCGGCAAATGGAACACTGATTGGGCCACCGGCAGACGCGGGCTTCGCGAGTGTCTTATAGGTGATCGTGGGAAATGCCTTCACCACCTGCGCACCTGGTGCCCACAACTGCAATTGCTCCGCTGTCGATGTCGCAGCGTCCGGTGGGAACGGGTTGTCTTCGACGACCTTCGGTTTGGCGATCATTGGATCGACCAGCAGTTTTCCCGTCATATCGCCCAAGCCCGTCAGCGAGCTGCTGAGGGACTCCCAGGGGAGGGCAAATACGATGATGGTGGCGCGCAACGCGGCGTCGCCCTGCGGCGCGGCTGAGGCGTGCGCGCCGCTGTCGCTCACCAGCGCCCTGACTCGAGCCGCCTGCGGGGTGCGCGAGCCGTACACGACCGGGTAGCCGAGGGCGCTGAGGCGCTTGCCCATCGCCCCGCCGAAGTGTCCAGTGCCGAGCACTGCGATGGTCTCGCGTGCGGTCTTTGTGCCGCTGCTTGTGCCGCTTTGCTGCGCGCGCACTCTCTTAGGTAATGCAGCCAATGCGGCACTGGCGCCGAGACTCGTCAGCGCAGTCAGCACCAAACGACGCTGATTCACAACTTTCTCCTTCACGATGAGGGTGGCGATGCCGTCGCGATCGGATCCAATGGGCGCACCTCTGTGCCCTTCGCATGGCCCAGCACCCGGTTGGCTTCGCCACCCGGTGCCCAGATGATGAGCAGCTTCGCAGGTCCAGACTTCGGTACCAGGTGGCGCACCTTGTCCCCAGGCCTGACGATCCCGACCATGCCTGGAGTTAGCGAGTAGCGTTTACCGTTCACCTCGTGCTCGTAAGTCCCGGAAAGAACGTAGATCACCTCCACCGATCCGTGCATATGGCTGGGGACGATGGTTCCGGGGGCGAGCGTGACTTCGACCATCTCGAGTTCCTTGCCCCCCAGATTCGAATCGTCGAGCAGCAGCTTCCACTCGCTACCCATTCTTCCAGCAATGTGGTCCTTGATACCGTTGGTCGCGTAGGCATAGCTCGCAGGGTTGGGCGTATCACTGGCGAGCGCCATCTCCGTGATCACCATGCCGAGTGCGAGGATCCACAACAATTCAACGCGGCGCCGGATCATGTTCAAGCTCCCGTTTTTTCAAGCGTGGTAGGGTGTCCAGCCGATGCTGGCGAGGAACTCTCGCGCCACAGAAGCACGGCGAGATAGAGGCCGCTGACGGCCCCCACCGCATACATGGCCAGATAGCCTTCAGGACGCGCATAGGACAACTCGCCTACTCTGCGGGCCGCGAACAGCAGCCCGGTAGCGAGCATCTGCACCACCCAAATGATGGCTACGCGGTAGGTCCAGCGATCCAGCCGCGCGAATCGCTTGGTGCGGATCGCCAGCAATCCACCCACCAAGGTACAAGCGACCCGCAACACCGTGAGAATGACGTGCGTGACCAGGGAAACCACCAAACCGGAGTCCGGCGCGTTATCGAATGGCTGGGCGATAGTTGGCAGACTCCGGACAACGACCACGGCCACGAAGGCAACGAGAACGGCACGTTGATGCGCACGATGTAGACGGGTGACGAGCCATGCGGAGGCAAAGCAAAGCGCATATTCCGTGACCATGTTCACCTGCATGCCTGCCAGGCGCACAAATGCCTCGAGCGCCCAGGGATGCTGCTTTACCGCCGCGAGATTGACGTAGATTGGTTGAAATGCCAGCGAGCAGCCGAATTGCCACAGCGAGCTCAGCAGGCAGCCCGCAATGACCGCCACAATGAAGGACGGCGCGTGCGTCTGTAGCACCTCGAGAAAATTTCTGCCTAGAGCACCGGTCGCCTGGCGCCAAAACCAGATCCTGGAGCGGCCCGACTCGAATTGCTCGACGAGATCTCCTATTAGAGGCTCGATGCGCGGGCCATTGCCGAGCCGTTCGAGCAGCCAGGTGGCGGCACGGGGTGCAACCCGGGCATTCATGGCTTGGCACCCGCTTTATCGGCAAGGCCCTGCCAGAGTGCCTCGAGCGCGCTCTGCGCTTCGCGCACCTCCCGCACGCCTGCGGCAGTGAGCGCGAAATAGCGTTTGGCGCGTCCGCCGCGTTGTGCAGTCGCCTCGCCCAATCGCGAGGTGATCAGGCCTTTCGATTCGAGCCGATCGAGCACCGCATACACGCTGCCTTGCAGAATCTCGCGGCCGGTTTTTTGCGCAATCTCGGTCGAGATCGGCACGCCATACGCTTCCCTCCCCAGGCGAAGGACGGCCAGCATCACCATGAGCTCGTGTTGGCCGAGAAATTCCCGGTTGCGCATTTAATCAATACTAATGATTAAATTGGCACTGTCAACTGACGAAGGCGCGGATAGACTGGGACTGAAGCAAGGCCAGGGGGTTCACATGCGCAATCGAATTTCTGACCTTCTCGCCGTTGGTGCAGCGGTATTCGTTTGCCTTGGCGCCCGAGAGGCTTCGGCGCAGTCAGCACCGCCGATGTCCGAGACCGTCGCCGGCTACCATCTCGCCAAGGCCATTACCCTGCCGGACGCAGGCGGTTGGGATTATCTTGGAATTGACGAACTGAACCATCACCTGTTTGTTTCTCACGGTGATGAGATTCTGGTCCTCTCGACCAAGACCGACCGCGTGATCGGCAGGATCGCCCCGACACCAGGTACCCATGGCGTGGTGATTTCTGACAAAGATGGCCACGGCTTCACCAGCAACAGCCGCAATAGCAGTGGGCGGGAGGGCGTGAGCAGCTTCACCGAATTCAATGCCCAGACGCTGGCTGTGATCAAGCAGATCATCCTGCCGATCGGCGGCTCTGACGGCATCGTCTACGATCCGGCTTCCGATCGCGTGTTCGGTTTGACTCACGGCAAGAAAGATTTCGCGGTGGATGCTGGCACGGGAAAGGTTGCCGGTGTGATTGATATCCCCGGCGCGGCAGAATCGGCCGCCGCTGACGGCAAAGGCCACCTTTATGACGTCATGGAAGATCTCAACTCGATCGTGGACATCGACACTCACAAATTGAAGGTCGTCCAGCAATGGCCGCTGGCTCCCTGCGTGGGTCCTTCGGGCGTGGCCATGGATACCAAAACGCGCCGCATCTTCATCGGCTGCCATGGCGGCGGTGAGAACAACTCCGGCGTCATGGTGGTGTTCGACCCGGATGCCGGCAAGGTCGTCGCCACGCTGCCGATCGGCGGCACGGGCAATGACGCCGTACGCTTTGACCGAGGCGCCAAGTTGGCGTTTGCCTCAATGGGCCAAGGCGACATCACCATCGTGCGTGAAGACTCGCCTGACAACTTCACTGTGCTCGGCAACGTCAAAACCGAGCAAGGCGCGCGTACCATGGAGTGCGACACTTCGAGCCACACGCTCTACTCGGTCACCGGCCAGTTCAGCCCGCCACCGCCGCCGAAGCCGAATGCTCCGCCCGTTCCTGCGCGCTTTCGTCGCGGGCCGATGATCCCGGGAAGCTTTACCTTACTGGTCATCCCGAACCACTGAGCCGACGGAGCCCGATCAGCTTCAGGGGGAACGAGGGGGAACGCCAGGAGAGCGATTCAACAAGCGCAGCATGCGGTTTTGGTCGTCGGGTCCCATAATTACGCCCCCCTGGGCGCAGAGACCTGACCGTCTGCAGCCCGAAGCCTTCGGAAAGGTTCCCCATGAACGAGCCCAGCGATCGCGTTCGTAGTCGTGTGCCCGAGCGCCTCGGCGATTACTCGGTCAGTGTACGCATCGTCGCGATCAGCATCATCGCCATGGCGGTCGGAGCACTGGCGGGTTTCGTGGCCGACGGGCTGCTACGGCTGATCGGACTGATCACGAACCTGGTTTTCTATCAGCGCGTCGCCACGAGCCTCGTCGCACCGGGCTTCGGCGTGCATCACTGGTGGTTGATCGTCGGCGCGCCGGTGCTCGGTGGCCTTATCGTCGGCATCATGGCGCGCTATGGATCGGAGGCGATCCGTGGGCACGGCATGCCGGAGGCCATCGAGGCGATCATGCGCGGCGGCAGCAAGATCAGGCCGCGCGTCGCCTTGCTGAAGCCCATCTCGGCGGCGATCACCATCGGTACCGGCGGCCCGTTCGGTGCCGAAGGTCCGATCATCATGACGGGTGGTGCGTTCGGCTCATTGATCGCGCAAAGCCTGTCGCTGACGGCCGATGAACGCAAGACGCTGCTGGTCGCCGGCGCTGCCGCCGGCATGGCGGCGACCTTCAATGCGCCGCTGGCATCGATCCTGCTCGCCGTCGAGCTGCTGCTGTTTGAATTTCGCCCGCGCTCCTTCGTGCCGGTGTCGGTTGCCGTGGTCGTCGCGACGGCGCTGCGCTGGCATCTGCTCGGGACCGCGGCGCTGTTCCAGACATCTCACCTGCTGCCGAGCATCACGTCGAGCGAGCTGCTGCTGTGTGGCGCGGCGGGGATCATCGGCGGCTTCGTCGCCTGGGCGGCCACCTCGCTCGTGTACCTCTCCGAGGACGCTTTCCGCAAGCTGCCGATCCACTGGATGTGGTGGCCGGCGCTCGGTGGGCTGATCATCGGCATTGGCGGATTATTCGAGCCACGCGCGCTCGGCGTGGGCTACGACGTCATCGGCACGTTGCTGGCGGGGCACGCCACGCTGAGCCTGATCGTCGGCATTCTGGTGGTCAAAACGCTGATCTGGAGCCTGTCGCTGGGCTCGGGTACCTCCGGCGGCGTGCTGGCGCCGGTGTTCATGATCGGTGCGGCGCTGGGGTCGCTGCTGGCCTACGTATTTCCGCCGGTGGCACCGGGCTTCTGGGCGCTGATGTCCCTCGCGGCCGTGGTCGGCGGCGTGATGCGCAGTCCCATCACTGGCGTGGTGTTCTCCATGGAGCTCACGCACCAGTGGGATGCCGTCATGCCGCTGGTGGTGGCATCCACGGTGGCATACCTGTTGTCGGTGCTGGTGCTGAAGCGCTCCGTGTTGACCGAGAAGGTGGTCCGCAAGGGTACCCACCTGACGCGGGAATACTCCATCGATCCGCTGGAGATCTTCCTCGTCGCCGAGATCATGTCGAGCAGCTTCCTGGGTTTCCGCGTTGGCGCCAGCCTGGCCTCGGCCGTGCAATCCGCACAGGCGACCTGGCACGGTGCGAAGCAGCGGCTGTCCGGCATCCAGCGGCTCTACCCGGTTATCGATGACAGCAATCAGCTGGTCGGGGTGGTCACACGCCAGCAGCTGCTCAGCGCCCGGCCGCATGTGGAAGCCAACTCAGAGCAGCACATCGAGGACCTGATGGTGCCCAACGTGATCGTCGGCTATCCCGATATGACGCTGCGCGAGCTGGCCAATCTGATGGCGGAGCAACAGGTCAGCAGTGTGCCCATCGTCGACCGGGAAAACGCCCGGCGCGTCGTCGGTGTCATGGCGCTCGATCAGGTGCTCGAGGCGCGGCTGCGGGACGTGGACGAGGAGCACAAGTCGGAGCGCGTGATCGATTGGCTGCGGATCCTGCCGCTCGAGCACGGGCGCGTGCTGGTACAGAGCGAAACCGAGGAAAGCTCCAGCGACGAGGCGGACTGAGCGCCGCCGGCCGCGTGGCTTCAATGTAGCCTCAGTTCTTTCGGGCGTTGGGCGGCCAGGCCGGCGCCTCGATGCCGAATTGACTCGCGTACTCGGCATTCAGACGCGGCCAGTTGAATTGCATCGCATCGCCGGCGACGATGCGCCCCAGCGGCTCACCGCCGAGCAGTCGATCGAGCACATCCAGGCAGATGTGCCAGCCGGCTGCACCCATGGAGGTGTAGCGCCGGTCGATGCTGTGCCAGAGTGTGAGTCGCGTGCCCTGCGCGAGCGGCTCGAGTTGCCAGCGAATCTCCTGATTGCCCCAGCGATATTCGAGCAGACGCGGCCGCTCGGCCCGACTGATGGTGGTTTCCGACACCACCGGCTTGGGAGCGCCGATAGTCGTGAGCTTCACCGTCGCCCCCTGCGCCGCGAGACTGCCGTCCGCGTCGAACGGTGCCCACTCGTGTAACTGCGCGGGGTCCGTGAGCGCTTCCCAAACACGCTCGGGCGGATGACGCAACTCGCGCGCCAGCACGAGGGTCCAGGTGTCGCCCTGCTGGCGAACCTCGCCGCCTGCGGCGGGACCGGGTCGGTAGTCTTGCCGCGTGTTCATCGTTGCTTCCTTCGCTGTCGCGATGGGCTGCCGACGCGATCCAGATGACGCTCGAGCGCGTCCAGGTGCGGCGCCCAAAATCGGCGGAAGGGAGCGAGCCACGCGTCCACTTCCATGAGCGGCTCAGGCCTGATGCGGTACAGGCGCCGCTGAACACGTATATACGTGTCAAGGCATGCACGCCCGACGACAAGGGCCGCCGGCGCCGCTCAGCCGGGCACCTCCACACGCTGCAGAAAACCCTGCATGGCATCCATCGCCAGCACGAAGTCAAAGCGATCGAGCTCGGTGCACAGCTCGAAATCCGCCTCAGGCGCCCAAGTGGCCTCGCGATCGAAAAACTTCTGCGCCTCGGCCGAGTGGCGCAGGCGCGCGCGGATCTCGCCAATCCCCGGCGAGGGCAGGCCGCGCAGCCGCGCGGCGAGCAATTCTGCACACAGGTCGTCCGCATCCGAGCGGTCGCGGGCAGCCACGCCCATGCGCACCAGTGAGACATGGGAGGGGGCGAGGCGCTGGATGTGGCGGCACAGCGCTGCCGCGTTGACCAGTGCGCCGGTCAGCACCTGGTCGGCCGCGCGGGCCGCCACCAACCCCTGAGTGCCGGCGTGCGTGGTGTGCACCAGCGTGCGGCCGTGCAGATCCAAAGCGTCGAGATCGGCGGGCGAGTTGCCGCAGTCAAAGCCAGGCAGGGGGCGGCCGTGGCGCTCGCCGATCGCGAGCCACTCGGGCTGCGCGCGTCGCAGTCGCAACGCCTCGTCTGCATCCGCAACCGGCAGGATGCGCGCCACCCCGCCGGCGAATGCGTAGCAGGCGACCGAGAAGGCACGGAACACGTCGATGACCACGGCCACGCCGCGTGCGGCCCGGGCACCTTCGACGTAATCGAGACATTCGATCTGCATCGCTATCCTCATGATGCCGCGGCGCAGGGCCGGCGGGTAACATAGGCGCCAGACGCGAGCGGCCGGCGGCGGCCGCGCGTGCACGCCGCGAACCATCCATGAGCCAGCTGTTCGTCATCTCTGCACCATCCGGGGCCGGCAAGACCAGCCTCGTCCGAGCGCTGCTCGAGCGACGCGCCAGCCTGGTCGTATCGGTATCGCATACCACCCGCCCGCCGCGCACGCACGAGCTCGAAGGACGCGATTATCACTTCGTTTCGATCCAGCGCTTCGAGGAGCTGGTCGCCGCGGGCGCCTTTCTCGAGCATGCGCGCGTATTCGATAACTACTACGGCACCGGCGCGCAGCAGGTCGCCGAGCGGCTCGCCGCGGGCTCCGACGTGATCCTGGAGATCGACTGGCAGGGAGCACGCCAGGTGCGCGCCGCCATGCCCGCCTGCATCAGCATCTTTATCCTGCCGCCCTCGCGCGAAGCGCTGCAACAGCGGCTGCGCGAGCGGCGCACCGACAGCCCCGAGGTCATCGAGCGACGGCTGCGCGACGCAGTGGCGGACATGGAGCACTACCGCGAATTCGACTTCGTGGTCGTCAATGACCGCTTCGAGCAGGCTGTACAGGAGCTGGAATCGATCCTCGAGGGGCACGGCGAGGGGCTGCGCGCCGACCGAGCGGCGCTCGCACCCATGCTGCAGCGGCTGTTGCGCTGAAGCGATTGGGCCTGGCGAACCGTCGCTGGCGCGGTCCGCCACGCATACAGTACACTCGCAGGTCAACCCCCGGTATTTTCAGGAATTCTCATGGCTCGCGTGACTGTCGAAGATTGCCTGCAGAACGTCGATAACCTCTTCCAGCTGGTACTGCTGGCAAGCCAGCGTGCGCGCCGCCTGGCCAATGGCGCCGAGGCCACCGTGCCCGCCGAGAACGACAAGGCCACGGTGCTGGCGCTGCGCGAGATCGCGGCCGGGAATATCACCCCCGAGATGCTGCGCGAGCCCGAGCCGCGTCCCGAGCCGGTGATGCCGGAAGTCGACGCCGAAGCTGGCTTCCGCGCCCCGCAGTTCGGCCTCATCGAGCGCGAGCTCTAAGCCCGAGGTCGCGGACACACGTCCGCATCCGAGGGTCGCTGTGGACTATGCCTCGTCGCTGTTGGGATTGCTGCCCGGCGCGCGACGCGGCCCCCCGGGCGTCAAGGAGCTGCTGAGCAAGGTCGCGACCTACCTGCCCAGCGAACAGGTCGAGCGCGTGCGCCAGGCGACCGAGTTCGGCGCCGCCGCCCATCAGGGACAGAAACGCCTTTCCGGCGAGCCCTACATCACTCATCCCGTGGCAGCCGCGGAGATTCTCGCCGAGCTGCACCTGGACGCCGACACGCTGGTCGGGGCGATCCTGCACGACGTCATCGAAGACACCCCGATCGCCAAAGCGGACATCGCGCAGCAATTCGGCAACGACGTCGCCGAGATCGTCGATGGAGTCACCAAGCTCGATCAGATCCGCTTCAAGAACCGCGAGGAAGCGCAGGCCGAGAACTTCCGCAAGATGCTGCTGGCGATGGTGCGCGATCTGCGCGTGATCCTCGTCAAGCTCGCCGATCGCACCCACAACCTGCGCACCATCGATGCGCTGCCGCCACCCAAGCGGCGCTCCATCGCGCGCGAGACGCTCGACATCTATGCGCCGGTCGCCGAGCGGCTCGGGCTCTACTCGATGAAGCTCGAGCTCGAGGATCTGGGCTTTCGCACCCTCTATCCGCAGCGCTACCGCGTCATCGAGCGGGCGCTGAAGAAGGCGCGCGGCAATCAGAAGGAATTCCTCGGCAAGATCCACAAGCAGTTCGAGGCGGCGCTGAAGAAGGCCGGCATCGACGCGCGCGTCGAGGCACGCGAGAAGCATCTCTACAGCATCTACCAGAAGATGCTGCGCAAGCGCGCAACGCTTGCCGAGATCGTCGATGTGTACGGGCTGCGAATCATCGTGGACTCGGTGGATACCAGCTACCGTGGCCTCGGCGTGGTGCACAGCGTCTATAAGCCGATGCCCGGCCGCTTCAAGGATTACGTCGCGATCCCACGCATCAACGGCTATCAGTCGCTGCATACCACGCTGTTCGGCCCGAACGGAGTACCGATCGAGGTGCAGATCCGCACCGAGGACATGGACCAGGTGGCCGAATCGGGCATCGCCGCGCACTGGAAATATAAGGAAGGCGACAGCGAGGGCTCCGCGCAGCAGGAGCGCGCCCGCAAGTGGCTCTCCAATCTGGTGGAGCTGCAGGAGGGCGGTAATTCCGAGGAGTTCATCGAAAGCGTCAAGGTCGATCTGTTCCCCGATAAGGTCTATGTGTTCACGCCCAAGGGGGAGATCCTGCGGCTGCCGCGCGGCGCCACCGTCGTGGACTTCGCCTATGCCGTGCACACCGGCATCGGCAACCGCTGTGTCGCTGCCAAGGTCGATCGGCGGCTCGCCCCGCTGCGCACCGTGCTGCGCAATGGGCAGACCATCCAGATCATCACGGCCAAGGGCGCGCGTCCCAACCCCTTATGGGTCAACTTCGTCGTCACGGCCAAGGCGCGCTCGGCGGTGCGACACTATTTAAAGAGCCTGCGGCGCGGTGAGGCCGAAGAGCTGGGACGCCGCCTGCTCACGCAGGCGCTGGCCGAGTTCGACCTCGAGCTGTCCGACATCAGCGAGCCCGCCTGGGCCACAGCGCTACCGGAACTGGGTCTGAAGAGCGCCATCGAGCTCTACGAGAAGCTCGGCCTGGGCGAGCGGCTCGCGCCTCTGGTGGCCCGACGTCTGCTGCCGCCCGAGCGCGCCGAGGCCGCCGCGGACGCTGCGGCCGATGGCAGCGGCGCTGGCGCCGACGCGCTCGCTGCCGCGCCAGGCGCTGCTGCGGGCAGCGGAGTGCCACTGGCCGTCGCTGGGACCGAGGGGCTGCTGGTCAGTTACGCCAATTGCTGTCACCCCCTGCCACACGAGCCGATTCTGGCTTTTCTGAGCACCGGGCGCGGCATCGTCATCCATCGCGCCACCTGCGGCAATGTCGAGGACTATCACAAGCATCCCGAGAAGTGGCTGCCGGTCTCCTGGCAGCACAAGATCGCCCGGCAGTTCCTGGCCGAGATTCGCATCGAGAGCGTGAATCGCATGGGCGTGCTCGCGGCGCTGTCCGCCGCGATCGCCAGTACCCAGACCAATGTCGTACACGTCGCGATCGAGCAGCGCGACGCGGAGACCTCGGCTATCGTATTCGTGCTCGAGGTCAGCGACCGCAAGCACCTGGCACGCCTGGTGCGCGTGGTACGCCGCATGCCCGACGTACTGCGCGTCGAGCGCACGATGGCCGGTGTGCGCCGAGCCGAAAATACCCGCAACGGGCGCGGGCCGCGCACGCCGTCCGCCCCGGCAGTCTGAGCAACCAGAGGAAGCGTTCCGGACATGACTCGACAGATCATCCACACCGATCGCGCCCCGAAGGCCATCGGACCCTATTCCCAGGCGGTGCGAGCCGGTAACACGGTGTATGTCTCCGGGCAGATCCCGCTCGATCCGCAGACCGGCCAGCTGGTGAGCGGCGATATCGATGCGGAGATCCACCGTGTGCTGCAGAACCTCGCAGCGGTTGCCAGCGCGGCCGGCGCCTCGCTCGATCACACCGTCAAGCTCACGGTGTTTTTGACCGACCTGAGTCACTTCGGGCGCGTCAACGAGCTCATGCCGCAGTACTTTCACGAACCCTATCCGGCGCGCGCCGCCCTCGGTGTGGCTGCCCTGCCGCGCGGTGCGCGCGTCGAGATGGAGTGCGTACTGAGTCTCGAGTGATCCGCGCCCCCCGCGCACGAGCGGCTGCGGCGGCCGCGACGCGCCCGTCAGAGCGCGTGGTTGCGGCTGCCAGGGCGCCGGCTGCGGCGGCCGCGGCGACGCGCGCGCCGAGCCCCGCCGAGGCGCTGTTCATCCTGCCGCTGCGCTATGAGGATCGCACCCGGGTCGTGCCGATCGGAGCGCTGCAGATCGGTATGCGCGCGGTCGTCGAGGGCGAGATTCTGCTCAATCAGATCGTCTATCGCGGCCGCCGCCAGCTGCTCGCACGCCTGGCCGACGGCACCGGTACGCTGACGCTGCGCTTCTTCTATTTCTCCAACGCGCAGCGCGAAGGACTCGAGCGTGGCACGTTGCTGCGCTGTCACGGCGAGGTGCGTCGCGGCCCACAGGGGCTGGAGCTGGTGCACCCGGAATATCGGCGCGTGCAGGCGCTCGGCGAGCCGATGGAGCAGGCGCTGACACCGATCTATCCGGCCAGCATGGGACTGACGCAGGGACGCTGCCGCCTGCTGATCGACCGAGCGCTGCGCGGCCTGACGCCTGAGAGTGTCCCCGAGCTGTTGCCCGAGGGCCTGCGCGCGCGTCACGGCCTGCCCGCATTGGTCGAGGCGCTGCAGCTCGTGCATCGCCCGCCGACCGGCACTGAGCTCTCCGAACTCGCTGCGGGTCGGCATCCCGCGCAACGGCGCCTCGCTTTCGAAGAGCTGCTGGCACACCACCTGGCGCTGCTGCAGCTGCGGGGCCGCTCGCGCACCGAGCGCGCGCTGGCGCTCGCAGATGCCCGGCAGCTGGAAAGCGCGCTGCTGGCCGCATTGCCCTTCACACTGACAGGCGCGCAGCGGCGCGTGCTCGGCGAGGTCGATGCGGATCTGGCGTTGCCTCAGCCCATGGCGCGCCTGATCCAGGGCGATGTCGGTTGCGGCAAGACGGTGATTGCCGCGGCTGCGGCGGCACGCGCGCTGGGCTCGGGTTACCAGGCGGCATTGATGGCGCCCACGGAGCTGCTCGCCGAGCAGCACGCGCGCACACTCACGCGCTGGTTCGAGCCGCTGGGAATCCGCGTCGGTCTGCTGACCGGCTCGCAGGCCGCGCGCGCGCGCCGCGCGCTGCTCTCCGAGCTCGCCGCCGGCAGCGTCAAACTGTGCGTCGGCACGCAGGCGCTGTTCCAGGAGCAGGTGCGCTTCCAGCGTCTGTCACTCGCCATCATCGACGAGCAGCATCGCTTCGGCGTGCAGCAGCGTCTGCAGCTCGCGGCCAAAGCGCATGGCGACGCCCTGCCACACCAGCTCATCATGAGTGCCACGCCCATTCCTCGCACCCTCGCCATGACCGTGTATGCGGATCTGGATGTGTCGGTGGTCGATGAGCTGCCGCCAGGCCGCACACCGGTACGCACCGTGGTCGCCACCGCTGCGCGGCGCAGCGAGACCGTGGCGCGCATCGAGCAGGCCTGCCGCGCCGGACACCAGGCCTACTGGGTGTGTCCGCTCATCGAGGAATCCGAGGAACTCGACTGTCAGGCCGCGGAGGAGACTGCCGAGGCGCTCGCGCAGGCGCTGCCGACGCTGAGCATTGCGCTGCTGCACGGGCGGCTGCCCTCGAAGCGCAAGGATGAGGTCATGCAGCGCTTCCTCGCCGGCGAGGTGCAATTGCTGGTGGCGACCACGGTCATCGAAGTGGGGGTGGATGTGCCCAATGCCGACCTCATGGTCATCGAGAATGCCGAGCGTTTGGGACTCGCGCAGCTGCACCAACTGCGCGGCCGCGTCGGGCGCGGCGCGAGCGAGAGCACCTGTGTGCTGCTGTATCGCGCGCCGCTGAGCCAGATGGCGCGCGCGCGACTTGCTGCGATCCGCGACAGCAACGACGGCTTTCGCATCGCGCGGCGCGATCTGGAATTGCGCGGCCCGGGGGAACTGCTGGGACTGCGTCAGACCGGACTCGCGCAGCTGCGCGTGGCGGATCTGGGGCGCGATGCAGATCTGCTCGAGCACGTACGCGCGGCCGCGCGCGAGTTCGCGGCGGCGGCGCCTGAGCGGGTGGCGGCGCTGCGGGCGCGCTGGATCGGGGAGGCGGAGCAGTATGGCCGCGTCGGCTGAGCGTCCGCTGCATTCGCGTGGGGCGCGGTCGGCCGAGGCCGAATCCGTGTTCGCCACGCGGCTCATCCGGGAGCCGCTGCTGTCGTGGCTGGAGCGGCGCCTGCGCAACATTGCGGTGCTGATGCGACTGGACCGCCCCATCGGCATCTGGCTGCTGCTCTGGCCAACCCTCTGGGCGCTGTGGATTGCCGCGCACGGCCGACCGCAGCGACGGCTGCTGGCGATCTTTCTGGCCGGCACGGTGCTGATGCGCAGTGCCGGCTGCGTCATCAACGACCTCGCCGATCGCAACATCGATCCGCACGTCAAGCGCACGCGTACGCGCCCGATGGCTTTTCGCCTGGTGTCGCCGTATGAGGCAATTTCAGTGGCGGCCGTGCTCGGGCTGGCGTCGCTCGCGCTGGTGCTGCAGCTCAATCGCCTGACGATCGAGCTGGCCTTCGTTGGCGCTGCGCTCACGCTGTCCTATCCGCTCTTCAAGCGCTTCTTTCCGCTGCCGCAGATCTACCTCGGCCTGTGCTTCGGCTGGGCCGTGCCGATGGCGTTTGCCGCCACCCTCGGCCAGGTGCCGCGCGTCGGCTGGTTGATGCTGCTCGCGGCGGTACTGTGGGCCGGCGTCTACGACACGATGTATGCCATGGTCGATCGCGACGATGACCTGCGCATTGGTGTGCAGTCGAGCGCCATCCTATTCGGCGACATGGACCGCATCATCATCGCGGCCATGCAGGCCATGGTGCTCTATACGCTGGTGCTGATCGGTCGGGGCATGCACTTCAACGTCGGCTATCGCGTGGGCCTGATCGCCGGTGCCTGCTTCTTCATCTGGCAGCAGTGGCTGATCCGCAAGCGCCAGCGCGAGGCCTGCCTGACGGCCTTTCTGAACAACAACTATTTTGGCATCGCGGTGTTCGCCGGCATCGTGCTCGAGTACACCGCGCGTTGAGGCCATCGCGAGTGCTGCCTCAGAACATCGCGGGGATTGTGCTCGAATTTGCAACAGTACGCTCAAAAGCGTGAGCTATGCTTCTAATAGTGGATCAGACAGCGGGTCGCCGCGCACCGAGGCTCTCAGTGGCTCTGCTCAAAAAAAAACCAATCGACGACCCCAGGGCAGCGCGGTTGTTGACAGTCTGAAGCGGTGCCCCGACCATGCCGGGCATGTCGGTTCAGCCCCTTTCGGCCGGCGCTCGCCGCCCGGCCCAGCCGCAGATCACTCCTCGCCACGACTGGAAGCTTGATGAAGCCGAAGCGCTGTTCGCGCTGCCGTTCGCGGATCTGATCTTCACCGCACAGAGCGTGCACCGCGCCTGGCATGTGCCGAACAGCGTGCAGATGAGCACGCTGCTGTCGATCAAGACGGGGGCCTGCCCCGAGGACTGCGCCTACTGTCCGCAGAGCGTGCGCTATCAGACCGGCATCGAGGCCGAGGCGCTCATGCCGCTCGAGCAGGTCATCGAACGGGCGCGCGCGGCACGTGCCGCCGGGGCCACACGCTTCTGTATGGGCGCCGCCTACCGCTCTCCCAAGGATCGCGACGTGGCCCAGATTGCGCACATGGTGCGCGAAGTGCGCGCACTCGGGCTCGAGACCTGCGCGACGCTCGGCATGCTCACGAGCTCGCAGGCGCAGACGCTGAAGGACGCGGGACTGGATTTCTACAACCACAACCTCGACTCGTCCGAAGGTTTCTACGGCGAGATCATCTCCACGCGCACTTACGAGGATCGGCTCGAGACGCTGGCGGCCGTGCGCGAGGCGGGCATGCACGTGTGCTGCGGCGGCATCATCGGCATGGGCGAGTCGCAGCGCGATCGCGCGCAGCTGCTGACCACGCTGGCCACGCTGCCGCAGCATCCGGAGAGCGTGCCGATCAACCAGCTCGTGCGCGTACCCGGCACGCCACTGGAAAATGCGGCCGATGTGGACCCGTTCGACTTCGTGCGCACCATCGCCGTGGCACGCATCATGATGCCGCGCGCGCACGTGCGCCTGTCGGCCGGCCGCAGCTCGATGAGCGATGAGCTGCAGGCCCTGGCCTTCCTCGCCGGCGCGAACTCGATCTTCTACGGCGAGAAACTGCTGACCACGGGCAATCCCGACGTGGCGCGCGATCAGGCGCTGCTGACGCGGCTGGGGATGAGCGCCGAGGCGGCGGCCGCGCCGCTGGCCGCCCATGGAGAGGCCTGAACCGAAGGCGCATCTGCGCCGCACCCGGCGCGTCGTCGAGTCCCACCCGCAGCCGCACGACGCCACGCAGGTCATCGTCGAGGGGCGGCGGCTGCGCAATTTCTGCAGCAACGACTACCTGGGCCTCAGCGCACATGCGGCGCTGGCGCAGGCGGCGACGTACTGCCTGCAGCACGAGGTATTCGGCGCGGGCGCCTCGCACCTCGTGACCGGGCATATGCGCGAACATCACGCCCTGGAAGAGGAGCTCGCGGCCTTCACCGGATGCGAGCGAGCGCTGCTGTTCTCCAGCGGCTATCTCGCCAACCTCGGCGTGATCGGTGCGCTGGTGGGCCGCGGCGATCGCATTGTTGCCGATCGACTTTGCCACGCCTCGCTGCTCGACGGGGCGCTGCTGTCGGGCGCACGTCTGCGCCGCTATGCACACGGCGACGGCAGCGCAGCAGCCCGCCTGCTGCACGCCGGCGGCGCCGACAGCGCTCGCCGCACACTGCTGATCACCGATGGGGTCTTCAGCATGGACGGGGATGTGGCACCGTTGGCAGAGCTCTGCGCGCTGACCGGACAGGGGCAGACGCTGCTGCTGATTGACGATGCCCACGGGCTCGGCGTGCTGGGCGAGCTCGGCCGCGGCTCGCTCGAATACTGCGGCCTCGCGCCCGCAGCGGTGCCGGTGCTGATCGGCACGCTGGGCAAGGCCTTCGGCAGCTTCGGCGCGTTCGTCGCCGGCGATGCCACCCTGATCGAGCAGGTGTTGCAGCATGCCCGCTCGTACATCTACACGACGGCCCTGCCGCCGTCCGTGGCAGCCGCGACCCGCGCCGCACTGCGGCTGATCATCGCCGAGCCCTGGCGACGCGAGCGCGTGCAGGCGCTGACGCAACACTGGCGTCGCGCCGCAGCCGCGCAGGGCCTGCCGCTGACCGATTCGCCCTCGCCGATTCAGCCGCTGATCGTCGGCGACTCGGCGCGCGCGCTGGCGCTCAGTGAGGCCCTGATGGCTGAAGGCTTCTGGGTGAGTGCGATCCGCCCGCCGACCGTCCCGGTCGGCACGGCCCGGCTGCGCGTCAGTCTGTCCGCGGCGCACGCGGAAAGCGACCTCGATGCGCTGGCCGTGTGCCTGGGACGCCATTGGCGCGAGTTCGCATGAGCGCGGCCCTGCACATCGAGGAACAAGGCAGCGGTCCGCGCGTGTCACTGCTGCATGGCTGGGGCATGAACCTGCGCGTGTTCGATCCACTGCGCGAACGACTGGCGCATTCGCTGTCAGTGCGGCTGGTGGACCTGCCGGGCCACGGACGCAGCGCCTGGTGCGAGGACTGGAGCGAGGCGCGACAGCGCTCGCTGCTCGCCGAGGCACTGCTGCCGGCCGATACGCTGCTCGGTTGGTCGCTCGGCGGCCAGATTGCACTGTCGCTGGCGCTGGCCAGCCGCCAGACGGCGGCCGCGCCGAGGCGACTGGTGCTGCTCGCGACGACGCCGCGCTTCCTCGAGGCGGACGATTGGAGTGCGGGCCTGTCGCGCGAAACGTTGCAGCATTTCGCCCGCAGCCTGGAGCAGCACCCTGCCGACACCATCGCCGAATTTCTTGGCCTGCAGGTGCGCGGCAGCCAGCACGCGGCGCAGACCGCACAACGCCTGCGCGCAGCGCTGGATGCTCAGGGCACCGCGCAGCTGCCAGCGCTGCGCGCCGGCCTGACCATGCTGGCGTTGACGGATCTGCGCGATCGGCTGGCGTCCCTCGAGCTGCCGACTCTGGTGATCGGCGGCATGAATGATCGCGTCACGCCTCCCGCCGCGCTGCAGGCGCTGGCGCGAGCGCTGCCGCGCGCGCAACTGCTGCTGCTGCCACGTGCCGGCCATGCGCCCTTCGTGTCGCACGCGGATGCGGTCGCCGAGGCCGTGCTGGGATTCATCGGCGCGGGTGCCACGACGTGAGCCAGCTGTCACCGCCGCCGCGCTTCTCGCTCGATCGTCGCGCACTGCTGCGCGCCTTTGATCGTGCGGGACCCGGCTATGACGCGGCCGCGTGGCTGCAGCGCCAGGCAGGCACGGAATTGCTGGAGCGCCTGCAGTTCTTCCCGCTCGCGCCGCGCCGCGTGCTGGATCTGGGCGCCGGCACCTGCCATGCGACGCCGTTGCTCGCGCAGCGCTACCGGGACGCCGAGGTGCTGGCGGTCGACCTGGCCGCCGGCATGCTGCGCGCGGCGCCGCACGGCTGGTGGGCACGCCGCGCGTACCGGCGTATCTGCGCCGATGCGCAGGCGCTGCCGCTCGCCGACGCTGGCGTGGACTTGATCTACAGCAATCTGCTGCTGCAGTGGTGTGACCGCCCCGAGCGAATATTTGCCGAATGCGCGCGGGTGCTGCGGGACGGGGGACTGCTGGTGTTCTCGAGTTTTGGACCGGACAGTCTCGCGGAGCTGCGCGAGGCGTGGGCCGAGGCCGATGCCGGCGTGCATGTCAGCGAGTTCGCGGCCATGCCCGATCTGGCCGGCGCATTGACGCAGGCCGGATTCGTCGAGCCGGTGTTGGATGTGGAGTGCGTGCGGCGCGATTATCCCCATGCACTGGCGCTGATGCGTGAGCTCAAGCAGCTCGGGGCACACAACGCCGCGAGCGAGCGTGTTCGCGGCCTCACCGGGCGCGCGCGCCTTGCCGCCATGACTCAAGCCTATGAGCGGCGCCGGACGGGAGGCGCGCTGCCGGCGACCTTCCAGCTGCTCTACGGCGCGGCCTTCAAGAGCAAACGCGGTGCCGGCCCTGACCAGGGCCCGGGTGCCACGCCGGGCGAATTCGTGGTGTCGCTTGAGCGGCTGCGCCGCTCATGAATCTGTCCGGCTACTTCATCGCCGGCACGGACACGGGCGTCGGCAAGACTCGCGTGACCGTGGGCCTGCTGGCCGCACTCGCCCAGGCCGGCGTGTACGCGCTCGGCATGAAGGCCGTGGCCAGCGGCACGGAGCCTTCCGGCCACAACGAGGACGTCGCGCTGATCCAGGCCGCCAATGAGCGCGCGCTCGCTGCCGGCGCGACGGGCCCGGCGCTCGACGCGAACCCCTACTGCTTCCAGTGGCCGATCTCTCCGCATCTGGCGGCACACCGGGCAGGCGTGACGATCGATCCTCTGCACATCGCGGCCGCGGCGCGCAAACTGGTCGCGCGGCCTGCACAGGCTGGGCAGGACGCGCTGCTGCTGGTGGAGGGCACCGGGGGCTGGCTCGCGCCGATCGGCCCGGGTCGCACCATGGCGGATGTCGCCGCGGCGCTCGGGCTGCCCGTGGTGCTGGTGGTCGGCCTGCGGCTGGGCTGTCTGAACCACGCACTGCTCAGCGCGCGCGCCATCACGGGCTCGGCGCTGCCACTCGCAGGCTGGATCGGCAGCCACATCGAGCCGCAGATGCTGGCGCTGGATGAAAACATCGCCACGCTCGATGAATGGCTGCCTGCGCCGCGCCTGGGGCTGCTGGCGCACAGCGCCAGTCCGCTGGCCGACGGCGCGCAGCTGGCGGCCGCCGCGCGGCTCCTGCACGATGATGCTTTGCGGTGATAAGCCTCTGAGCTTGCAGCACAATTGCCGCCTTGACTATCATCGCGGTCCCACCGCATCCCGGCAGGTTTCGTGAGCTCCACCCTGACGATCCGGCTGGCTCCCAATTGCTCGCTGACGCCGCGTGGCGCGGCCTGGTTCTTTGGCTTGATTTGCCTGGTTTCCTTCACCATTGCCACGACCATGGCGCTGAACGGACTGTGGCCGGTATTTCCGTTCGCAGGGCTCGAGATGCTGGTGCTGGGCTGGGCGCTGACCGCCAGTCTGCGACGGCGTCACTACTCGCAGACCATCACGGTGAGCGAGGATCGCGTGGCCGTGGAAACGCGGTTTCGGAACACCTGCGAGCAGATCGAGTTCCCGCGGCACTGGGCGCAGGTTAAACTTAGCCGCGCTGACACGCACTTGCACCCCAGCCGCCTGACGATTGAGTCGCATGGCCGCTCGTACGAGGTCGGCAGCTTCCTGACCGACCAGGAAAGGCAGGCCTTGGCCGCAAGGCTGACCCGCACGGTTGGTCGTATCAACGAGTCGCCGCCGCTCGATCGCGGCCCGCTTGCCTAAGGCCAGGATGAAGACGAGAAAGATGAAGATCCATTCGCGACTATTAACCGCTGCCGCCTCGGGCCTCGCACCTGCGCTGTTCGCACCGGCGGCGCATGCTGCCTGGACACTCAACCTCACCCCGGGAATCGACCAGGTATCGCGCGACATCTACGGGCTGCACATGCTGGCCTTCTGGTGGTCCGTGGGCATTGCCGCGGTCGTGTTCGGCTTCATGATCTATTCAATGGTGCGGTTCCGCCATTCAAAAGGCGCCGTGCCCGACACCGGGTTGACGCACAGCACGCGTGTCGAAGTCATCTGGACGACGATCCCGGTGCTGATCCTGATCAGCATGGCCATCCCCGCGGCGCGCGTGCTGGTGGAAACCGCCGACACCGCCGGCGCTCAGATGTCGATCCGTGTGACCGGCTACCAGTGGCGCTGGACCTACGAATACGTCGGCACGCCGGTGAAGTTCGTCTCCTCGCTCGACCGCAGAAGCGATGCGGCCCGCCAGCTCGATTCCGGTATCGATCCGTTCTCGGTGCCGAACTACCTGCTCAGCGTCGATCACCCGCTGGTGGTGCCCGCGGGCGTGAAGGTGCGCGTGCTGGTCACCGGCGGCGACGTCATCCACTCCTGGTGGGTGCCGGCGCTCGGCATCAAGAAGGATGCGATCCCGGGTTACGTCAATGAGGCCTGGTTCGACGTGGATACCGACAAGCTCGGTACCTACCGCGGCCAATGCGCCGAGCTGTGCGGCCGCGATCATGGCTTCATGCCGATCGTCGTGCAGGTCGTCAGCAAGGCCGACTTCGAGAAGTGGCTCGCGCAGCAGGAGGCGGACCTGAAGAAGGCGCCTGCCACGGCCGCGACGACCGTGACCACCGCGTTGGCTGCCGCCCCAGCGCTGGACGCGGCGCCGGCGGCGCCGGCGACCGCGAATTGAGCCCGGGACGGTCGGTCCGCAATCGAGTCAGCTGATCAGTCAGGTTTCCCCTGCGAGCGAGAGTTTCCATGGCCAACATTGAACATGCCCCGGCCGCGATGAGCGGCTACGACGCACACGCAGGGCACGACGCCCACGCCGGACATGACGAGCATGCCGATCACGGCAAGCCGCATGGCTTCTGGGGCCGCTGGATGACGAGCACCAATCACAAGGACATCGGCACGATGTACCTGGTGTTCAGCTGCACCATGTTCTTCATCGGCGGCAGCTTCGCGATGCTGATCCGCGCCGAGCTGTTCAAGCCCGGCCTGCAGTTCCTCGATCCCGCGCTGTTCAACGTGCTGACGACCAACCATGCGCTGATCATGATCTTCGGCGCGGTCATGCCCTCCTTCGTGGGCCTCGCCAACTGGATGGTGCCGATGCAGGTGGGCGCGCCGGACATGGCGCTGCCGCGCATGAACAACTTCAGCTTCTGGCTCCTGCCCTTCGCCTTCACGCTGCTGATCGGCTCGATCTTCGTACCGGGCGGCGGCATGGCAGGCGGCTGGACGCTGTATCCGCCGCTCTCCGTGCAGACCGGCTATGCGCTGCCGATGGCCATCTTCGCGATCCACCTGATGGGCGCCTCCTCGATCATGGGCGCGATCAACGTGATCGTGACCATCATGAACATGCGCGCTCCGGGGATGTCGCTGATCCGCATGCCGCTGTTCGTGTGGACCTGGCTGATCACGGCGTTCCTGCTGATTGCGGTCATGCCGGTGCTCGCCGGTGCCGTGACGATGCTGCTGACCGACCACTTCTTCGGCACCAGCTTCTTCAATGCCGCAGGCGGCGGCGATCCGGTGATGTTCCAGCACATCTTCTGGTTCTTCGGCCACCCGGAGGTCTACATCATGATCCTCCCGGCCTTCGGCATCGTCTCGGAGATCATCCCGACCTTCTCGCGCAAGCCGCTGTTCGGCTATGACGCGATGGTCTACGCGACCGCCTCGATCGCGTTCCTGTCCTTCATCGTCTGGGCACACCACATGTTCACGGTGGGACTGCCGGTGGCGAGCGAAACGTTCTTCATGTTCTCGACCATGCTGATTGCCATTCCCACCGGGGTGAAGGTCTTCAACTGGTCGGCGACGCTGTACAAAGGCTCGATCAGCTACGAGCCGCCGATGCTCTGGGCGATCGCCTTCCTGATCATGTTCTCGATCGGCGGCTTTTCGGGCCTGATGCTGGCGCTGGCGCCGGCCGACTTTCAGTACCAGGACACCTACTTCGTGGTGGCGCACTTCCACTACGTGCTGGTGCCGGGGGCGATCTTCGGCATCATCGGCGGCGTGTACTACTGGCTGCCGAAGTGGACCGGCCACATGTACAACATGACGCTGGCCAAGTGGCACTTCTGGCTGTCGACCGTGTTCGTGAACGTGCTGTTCTTCCCGCAGCACTTCCTCGGGCTCGCCGGCATGCCGCGACGCATTCCCGACTACTCCACGCAGTTCGCCGACTGGAACATGGTCTCCTCGCTCGGCGGCTTCGCCTTCGGTGCCTCGCAGATCCTGTTCCCGATCATCATCTGGCAGTGCGTGCACGGCGGCGTACGCGCCACGGACCGCGTCTGGGAAGGCGCGCGCGGCCTGGAGTGGGAGCTGCCCTCGCCGGCGCCCTATCACAGCTGGACCGAGGCACCCGCGTACTCGATCCTGGAGCACGGCGCGCCGATGCACGAGACCCATGGCTGAGGCAGCGGCGATGGATCAGCCGGTCGGACCGCAGCGTGGCGAGGAGCCCGAGGATGAGCGGGCCCGACAGTTGCGGCAACGTCGCGCCGCGCGGCGCACGACGGTCATACTGGTCGCGGTGGTCCTGGTGCTGTACTTCGGTTACATCCTGTACGCACTGCTGTCCGGATTGCACGCGCGACACTAATCAGCAACGAGAAAGCGATGTCAACGACTCACCCGGCTCACGTGGATTCCAGCAAGTACTACATCCCGCACGGCAGCCCCTGGCCGATCCTCGGTTCGGTCGCGTTGTTCTGCATTATGGCGGGGGCGGTCTCGTACCTGAACGATTGGGCCGGTGCCTGGGCCTTCATCCCCGGAGCGCTGCTGCTGTTCGGCATGTTCTTCGGCTGGTTCTCGACCGTGATCGACGAGAGCCAGCACGGCGTCTACAACCAGGAAGTCGACCGCTCGTTCCGCATGGGAATGATATGGTTCATCTTCTCCGAGGTGATGTTCTTCGCGGCCTTCTTCGGCGCACTGTTCTATGCGCGCCGCCTCGCCGTGCCCTGGCTCGGCGGCGAAGGCACGAAGGTCATCAACGGTCTGCTGCTGTGGAGAAACTACGCTCCAGGTTGGCCGACCAATGGCCCCGGACACGTCGGCGGGCTCTCCAACGGCACCTTCTCGGTCATCCCGCCGTTCGGACTGCCGGCGATCAATACGCTGATCCTGCTGACCTCGGGCCTGACGGTCACGATTGCGCACCATGCGCTGCGTACCGGTAAGCGCAATGTCCTGAAGATCTTCCTGGCGTTGACCTTCCTGCTGGGTTTCACCTTCGTGAGCCTGCAGGTGCACGAGTACGGCGAGGCCTATCGGGAACTCGGCCTGCGCCTGTCGACGGGAATCTACGGCTCGACGTTCTTCATGCTGACCGGCTTTCACGGCCTGCACGTGACCATCGGCGCCATCATGCTCACAGTGATCTGGCTGCGCACACTGCGCGGTCACTTCACCCCGACACACCACTTCGCCTTCGAAGCGGTGGCCTGGTACTGGCACTTCGTCGACGTTGTCTGGCTGGGGCTGTTTATCTTCGTGTACTGGATGTAGCGGCGCGGTCGCGGCCGCTGCCTCACGGCACCGCAGGTGCCAGCGGCTTGATCATGCGCAGCGCGTCGATGCGTCCCTGGTAGTAGCCGCGCAGCGTCAGATCGCTGACGAAGCCGAAGCGGCGATAGAAGTCCATCGCCCAGGGGTTGTCGGCGCGCACTTCCAGTCGCAGCTCCAGGATCCCGGCCATGCGCGCCGGCAATTCCAGCCACTGCAGCAGGTGCGTGCCCAGACCCTGTCGACGGCGTGTCGGGGCCACCGCGAGCAGCGCGAGGTGCGCGGTCTCCTCCGCGTACAGCATGATGCCGAAGGCCGCGATGGCCGCGCGATCGTCGATGACGGCGACATTGCAGCTGCGATCCTCGATCGCACGCTGCACACGGTCGGGGGTCCAGCGGCAGCTGAGCCCCGCCTCGATGTGCTCGCGCGACATGGTCGCGATGGCCTGGGCGTCGGCGGGTCGTGCGAGGCGGACATCGGGCAGCGCCAGGTTCATGGCTCCATCATAATCCCCCCATGCCCCTGGAACTCTCGCCGATCGAACTGCGCGTCATTGCCTGCCTGATCGAAAAGCAGGTGACCACCCCCGAGCAGTACCCGCTGTCGCTCAACGCCCTGCAGAACGCCTGCAACCAGAAGAGCAACCGCGATCCGGTCATGGAGCTCTCCGAAGGCGAGGTGCAGGCGACTCTGGACAGCCTGACGCGCCGTCACCTGCTGCTGGAGCGCTCGGGCTTCGGCAGCCGCGTCCCCAAGTATCAGCAGCGGCTGTGCAACACGGAATTCAGCACCCTGCAGCTGTCGGCGCAGGAACGCGCCGTGCTCTGCGAACTGATGCTGCGCGGCCCGCAAACCGCCGGGGAGCTGCGCACCCGCGCGGCCCGCATGGCAGCTTTCGCCGATGCCACCGAGGTCGAAAGCACGCTCGAGGGGCTCATACGGCGCACGGATGGCGCGCTGGTCGCTCGGCTGGCTCGCGAGCCCGGCCGCCGCGAGTTGCGCTACCGGCATCTGCTCGGGGCGGCGTCCGCGCAGGAGCTGCCTTCGGCGCCGCCCGAACAGTCTGAGCTCTCTGGGGTCGCAGCGACGCCAGTGCCGCTGTCTGCGGCAGCTGTGGCGCCGCCGCTGGAATCACGCCTCAGTGCGCTCGAGCGCACCGTCGCGCGCCTGGCAGCGCAGCTCGAGGAGCTGCGGCGGCGCTAGTGACCGTATTGGTTGGGCGTGATCAGGCCGGTCCACCAGGCCAGAATCAGCAGCAGGAACAGCACCAGCGATAGCGTGATGCGGATCGTCAGGGCGCGCCCCATTTTTTCGCTGCTGTCGCCCTTGGCCAGATGGAATAGCGCATTCCCAAGGCTCGCGACGATGCCGACCATCACGACGATCACCAGCAGATGGATGAGATCCATGAGCGGCAGTATACCGCCGGGCCGCCCTGCCGCCCCGTTCAGCGCACGGACCGCAGCTCTATCAGCTCGCCCGCCCCGGCGGCTCGCGCGGCAACATCGGTGAGCGCCTGCTCCCGCGCCTCCAGCCATGCCAGCACGCCCTCGGCCGCAATCGGGCGGCTGATCAGGTAGCCCTGCGCATAGTCACAGCCCAGGCGCGCCAGCAGCGCCATGGCCGCGGGAGTCTCGACGCCCTCTGCCACGACCGCAAGCCGCAGGCCCTGCGCCAGCTCGATCACCGTGCGCACGACCATGGCGCTGCGGTCGGACTGACCGAGATCCTGGACGAACGAGCGGTCGATCTTGAGCTCGTCGATCGGCAGTGAATGCACCTGCGCCAGCGAGGAGTGTCCGGTGCCGAAGTCGTCGACCGCAAAGCGGCTGCCTGCCGAGCGCAGCTGCTCCATGACCCGCGTCGCCGCCTGGGGCTCGCGCATGATCGCGCTTTCGGTGACCTCGAAGATCAGCTGATCAGCACCGACACCGGCTTCCCCCAGCCGTTGGAAGATGAAGGCCGGCAGACTCGCGTCCGCGACGTCGCTGGCGGAGAGATTGACGGCCGCGCACAGCTGATGACCGGCCTTGCGCCAGCGACGCAGCTGGTCGATCACCGCGCTCAGCACCCAGTGCGTGAGTTCCGAGACCGCCGAGGCCCGCTCGGCCAACGGCACGAATTCGCCGGGCGAGACGACTCCCAGGGTCGGGTGGGTCCAGCGCACCAGCGCTTCGAAATGCGCGAGTTTGCCGTCGGTGACGCGCACCAGCGGCTGATAGGCGAGCGTCAGCGCATCCTGGGCAATCGCCCGCCGCAGTTCGGCGACCACCGAGATGCTGCGACGATGCTGCGCATCGTGGCCGGCCTCGTAGCAGACCACGGTGACAGCGCGCTCCTTGGCCTCCAGCAGTGCCACATCTGCCTGACGCATGAGATCGTCGGCACCGCGCGCGCCACTGGAGGTGGTGCTCACTCCGCTGCGGGTGATGAGCGCCACGCGCGCCTCGGCGATCACCACTCCCTTGCGCAGTTCTTCGGCAATGGCGAGCGCCGGAGCCGTTGCCGCGGCGGCGTCCTCCGTTTCCAGCAGCAGGGCGAACTGGTCGGCGCCGAGGCGCCCGACCATGTCGGGGGAGCTCGCCGTGTGCGCCAGCCGGGTCGCCACCGCGCGCAGCACGGCGTCGGCCGTATCGCGCTCGAGTGAGGCGTTGATGTCGCGGAATCGATGAATGTCGATGAGCAGGATCGCCACCGGAGCGCCGCGCTCGAGCAATTGCATCAAGCGCAGATGCAGTCCCGTGCGGCTGTGCAGTCCGGTGAGAGTGTCGTGTGTGGCCTGGTAGCGGATACGCTGTTCGCGGTCGCGCAGTCCGATCTGCATGCCATTGAAGCTACGCGCGAGCTGCACGAATTCGCTGGCCCCGCGCACCCGCACCGGCTCGTCGTAGCGGCCAGCCTCGATGCGGCGCACGGCGGCTGACAGTACTTCGACCGGCCGCGCCGCGCCGCGCCCGACCGCCCAGGCGATGGCGATTGCGCCGCCGAGCGCGATGGCGGCGATGATCAGCAGCGCATCGCGTACGTTGCGGTACGGGGCCATCGCTTCGGCGAAGGGCTGCCGAATCAGCAGCGCGATCGCTCCGCCGCGCGCCGACAAGGGCTGCGCCAGCTCCAGAAAATCCTCACCGTCCTGGTGAACGCGCTGCACGGCGGCAGTCCCATCCGCATCGCTGCCGGTGGACGCCGGCGCCGTGACGAATTTGACCTGCGCATGCACCAGCGCACCGAGGCTGCGCTCCTGCGCAGCATCCAGCACGAAGCCGAAAGCCACCCACGCGATCGGCTCGGGGGCCCGCAGCGGCGTGAGGACGATCTGCATCGGCAGGCCACCGACGACAGCGTAAAACGAGGCCGGTGTCTGCGCATCATCCGCCGGAGACGGCGATGCCAGCGCATCGAGCGTGCGCGCAGACAGTTTCTCGTCGGTACTCGCCATGAGCCGTCCGTCCGGACCGTACACCACGGCCAGCGTCGCGCCGATGCGATTGAGTTGATTGGCGAGCGCCGAGCGGATGGTCGCGTCGTCGGCGGAGGCGACCGCCTCCTTGAAGCCGAAGTCGGAGATCAGCACCTCGGCGGTGGCAGCCATACGCGCGTCGCGCGCCTGCAATTGACGCTGCAGCACGCTTTGCTCGGAGTGCAGCTCCTGATCGGCGGTGTGATAGACATCACGGTGCACATAGCCCAACGCCAGCAGCAGCGTCGCGCTCTGCGCCATTCCAATCAAACCGACGATCAGAATGAGCAGTCGATTCTTGAAGCTGCGGAAACCGGGCGCTCTAATGCCCCAATGCATTTTGTTATATGCAACGCGCCTGTGTGGGAGTCGACTATGCATCGACCCATGGCCGGGCGCGCTGTGAAGCGCAGCAGTTTTCGCACCTCACTGCTCTCGCTCGCTGTGACGATTTGCACAGTTTTGCTGCCGGCGCTCACCCCGGTGCGGGCGGGCGAGCTGGCGGTGCAGGTGCAGGATCGCTCTGCCCGGGGCGTGGCCGGGGTCGTGGTGATTGCCGAGCCGGATCTGCCGACGCGCGAGCGCAGCGCGGTACGCACGCGCGTGATGGACCAGATCCACATGCAGTTCGTACCCAACATTCTGGTCATCCAGACCGGCAGCGCGGTCGACTTTCCCAACAGCGATCAGGTCCGCCACCAGGTGTACTCATTTTCGCCGGCCAAGAAGTTCGAGTTGTCGCAGCTCGCCTTCCGCGCGGAACTCTAGCCAGGCTCCCGGCAGCCCGCTTTGTGCCGCACCCGCGCCGGGCGGCATAATGGACGGCTCGCACGGAGCCTCGGCGCTTGCCCCTGACACTGCAATTCGGTCGATTCCGCTGGTCCGCTTCCTGGTCCATGACGGTGCTGACGCTGTTCGGCGTGGTGCTGTTCATCCTGCTGGGGCGCTGGCAATGGCACCGGGCGGGCGAGGCCGAAACCCTGCAGCAGGCGTTCCTCGAGGGCGGCGGCGCGCGCCTGGAGCTGCCGCGGGGGAGCACCGCGGCGCTGCCGCGCTACAGCGGCGTGCAGGTACGCGGCCGTTACGACAGCCTGCATCAGTTCCTGCTGGACAACATGTCCCATGCCGGCCAGCCTGGCTATGAGGTGCTCACACCGCTGCGGCTCGCCGACGGGCGCATCCTGATCGTCAATCGCGGCTGGATTCCCCTGACCCAGAGCCGCCGCCAGTTGCCGGACGTGAGCGTGTCGCAGACGGCCGGCAGCGAAGCCTCGGGCCGGCTCGACAATCTACCCCGACCCGGCATCGCCCTCGGACATGCGCCGCCGGCCAAGGACTCCCCCTGGCCCAAGTACACGAGTTTCCCGACCATGGCAGATCTGTCCACCGCCCTCGGCCAGCCGCTGGAGTCGCAACAGCTGCTGCTGGATGCGCGCGCCCCGTCCGGCTACCTGCGCGACTGGCAGCCGCCCGGCATGAGTCCGGCGCAGCATCTGTCCTATGCCTTCCAGTGGTGGGCCTTCGCGACGCTGGCCCTGGTGCTGTACGGGGCGTTGAATCGGCGCCGGCTCCCCGCGGCCACACCCCTGGTGGCGGCCGGCCCGCGTGCCGGCGGGGGCCGGGCGTGAGCGGCTCGCAGGGCCACGGCTCGCGGCGCCCGCTCCTCGTGCTGGTGCTGCTGTTCTTCGGGCCGCTGCTGGTGGCGACTGCCCTGTACTACGTGTCGGGCTGGCGACCGGTCGGTCACACCAATCACGGCACGCTGATCGATCCGCCGCGTCCGCTGGCGGGCACAGTGTTCCAGGGCAAGTGGTCGCTGGTCTACGTCGGCGCCGGCAGCTGCGATGCCAGCTGCCAGCACACGCTCTATTACATGCGCCAGACGCACCTCGGCCTCGGTCGCCTCTATACGCGCACGCAGCGCATCTTTCTGGAGACCGCGCCCTGCTGCGACGCTGCGCTGGCGCGCGCCTATCCGGACCTCATTACCGTGGATGCGACCTCGGCCGCGCTGCGCCCTGTTCTGCAACAGATTCCCCTGCAACGGCGCGCCACCGGCATCTTCATCGTCGATCCGCGCGGCAATCTCATGATGCAGTACGACGCCAACGATCCGCCGCGCGGCCTGCTCGACGACCTCAATCATCTGCTCGGGCTCTCGAGCATCGGCTGATGCATCACGCGCTGCTCGTCCGCCGGCTCGCACTGCTCGCGGCACTGCTGTGCCTGGGCGTCGTCGTGCTGGGCGCCTACGTGCGCTTGAGCAACGCGGGGCTGGGCTGCCCCGACTGGCCCGGCTGCTACGGGCACTTGAGCCCGGTCGGCGCGGCGGCCGATCAGCGCACACAGCTCGCACCCCTGGATGGGCAGCCGCTGCAGGTCGGCAAAGCCTGGCGCGAGATGGTGCACCGCTATGCCGCCGGCACGCTGGTTTTTTTGATCGTGCTGCTGATGGCGCTCGGCGTCACCTGGCGCAGTGAGCGCGTGTTGCCGGTGGCCTATGTCATGGGGCTGCTCGGCATCGTGGTGCTGCAGGCGGCGCTGGGCATGCTGACCGTCACCTGGCAGCTGACGCCGATCGTCGTGACGCTGCACCTGCTGTTCGGCCTGACCACGCTGTCGCTGCTGTGGTGGCTCACGTTCACGCTGTGGGGCGCGCGCACGCACGAGGGGGCGTGGCCCGCAGGCGGCACGGGCCGGAGCGCAGGTCTGGTGGCGGCGCGCACGCTCGCGGCCATCGGCCTCATGGTGCTCGCCTGCCAGATCGCGCTCGGCGGCTGGACCAGCAGCAATTACGCGGCGCTGGCGTGTCCGGATCTGCCGACCTGTCAGGGCAGCTTCTGGCCCGCAGCGAACTTCCACGCCGGCTTCACGCTGTGGCATCCGCTGCACGTCGACTACGAAGGCGGCGTGCTCGCGAACCCCGCCCGGGTGGCCATCCAGCTGACCCACCGGCTGGGCGCCGTCGTCACCAGCGTGATGCTGCTGATCGCCGCGAGCGTGAGCCTCAGGCCCGGAGTGCCAGAGGCGGGCCGTCGAGCAGCGCTGTGGGTCATGCTGGCGCTGGCCCTGCAACTGGCCATCGGCGTCTCGATGGTGCTGCGCGGCTTTCCGCTGTGGCTCGCCACGGCGCACAATGCGGGCGCGGCCCTGCTATTGTTGGCAACCCTGGCCCTGAACCGCGCCCTGACCCCGCGCCCGGCGGCCGCCCACGGACACCCCTGACCACCCCATGAGCCAGATCGAGCAATCTGTCGTCCCACTGCATGCGAGCTGGCGTGATTACCTCACGTTGACCAAGCCGCGCGTGGTGGCGCTGATCATGCTGACCTCGGTGGTGGGCACGCTGCTGTCAACGCCGGGCCTGCCGCCGCTCGATGCGCTGGTCCTCGGCAACCTCGGCATCGCGCTCGCGGCGGCCTCGGCGGCCGCGGTCAACCACGTGGTCGACTCGCGCATCGATGCGCACATGGCGCGCACGCGCCGCCGGCCCTTGCCGACCGGGCACCTCACGCCGCGCCAGGCGCTCACCTTTGCGCTGGCGCTGGGCGTGGGCTCCATGGCACTGCTGGTCGCGTTCGTGAATGTACTGACCGCGGTGTTGTCGTTCTGCTCGCTGATCGTCTACGCGGTGGTCTACACAGTGTGGCTCAAGCGCGCGACACCGCAGAACATCGTGATTGGCGGCGCTGCCGGGGCCGCCCCACCGGTGCTCGGCTGGGTTGCGGTCACCAATCACGTTGATGCGCATGCGCTGCTGCTGTTCATGATCATCTTCGCCTGGACCCCGCCGCACTTCTGGGCACTGGCGATCGCCCGACGGCATGACTATGCCAAGGTCAAGATCCCCATGCTGCCCGTCACGCATGGCGTGGAGCTCACGCGTCTGCACGTGCTGCTCTATACGGTGATCCTGTGCCTGGTGACGCTGCTGCCGTACATGACCGGCATGAGCGGACTCATCTATCTGGTTGCAGCCGTGGTGCTCAATGCGCGCTTTCTATGGCAGGCCGTGGAGCTGAAGGTCACGCGGCGCGATGAATTGCCGATGCGCCTGTTTCGCTACTCGATCACCTACCTGATGTGGCTGTTCCTGGCGCTGCTGGTGGATCACTACTTGCGGATCGGCCGTTAGTCGGAAGGTGCTTCGCCATGCGGATCGAGCGCATCTGGGCCGCGAACGACGGCCGTAACTACCACTACCTGATCGGCTGCAGCGAGACCGGCGAGGCGCTGGCCGTGGATCCGCTCAATGCCGCGGCGGTCCTCGAGCGGGCCAGGCAGCTCGGGTGGGAGATACGTCAGGTGCTCAACACGCATGAGCACCGCGACCATACCGGCGGCAATGCGGCAGTCGTGGCCGCGACCGGCGCTGCCGTGCTCGCGCACGCGGCGGCGGCAGCCAAGATCGGCGGCGTCACGCGAGGCCTCGCCGGCGGCGATGTCATCCAGGTGGGCAAGAGCGTGCAGCTGCGCTGCCTCGACACGCCGGGTCACACGCGCGCGCACCTGTGTCTGTACGGCGAGGGCGATGGGACGGCCCCCGCGCTGTTCTCGGGCGACACGCTGTTCAATGCGGGCGTCGGCAATTGCCTGCACGGCGGCGATCCGCAGCTGCTGTATGCGAGCTTCAACGATCCGCTCGGGCGGCTGCCGCTGCCGACACGCGTGTTTCCGGGACACGATTACCTGGTGCGCAATCTGGGCTTCACGCTCGATCGCGAGCCGGGTAACGACGCCGCGCGCGATCTCGCACACCGCTGCGCAGGGCTCGGTGGCGAGGCCATGCCGATCCTGACGCTGGCCGAGGAGCGACAGGTCAACGTGTTTCTGCGTCTGGCCAGTCCCGAGATCATTGCGGGCCTGACGCGCGCGGGGGCGATCGGCAGTCCACGTCCATCCGGGCGAGAGGTGTTCCTGGCGCTGCGCGAGCTGCGCAACCGATGGTGAGGTCCGACTTGTTAGAATCCGGCATGGACCTGTCGGCGATCCTCAATCCGCTCAACGATGCACAGCGGGCCGCGGTCACCGCCCCCGTCGGTCCGGTGCTGGTGCTCGCCGGCGCCGGCAGTGGCAAGACGCGCGTACTCACGCACCGCATCGCCTGGCTGATTCAAACCGAGGGCGTCTCCCCGCACGGCATTCTCGCCGTCACTTTCACCAACAAGGCGGCCGCAGAGATGCGCGCGCGCGTCGAGCAGCTGCTCGGCATGCCAAGCGGCGCGCTGTGGCTCGGGACTTTTCACGGCACCGCGCATCGGCTGCTGCGCCTGCACTGGCGCGAGGCGGGGCTGCCGCAGGGCTTCCAGATCCTGGACTCCGAGGATCAGCAGCGGCTCATCAAGAAGCTGCTGAAGGCCGCCAAGCTCGACGAGAGCGGCTGGGCGCCCAAGGACGTGCAGTACTACATCAACAAGCACAAGGACGAGGGACGGCGACCCAAGCACGTCAAGGCGGGTCCCGACCAGACCGCGCAGCAGATGCAGCGCCTGTACGAGCAATATGAGGAGGCCTGCGCGCGCACCGGCTGCATCGATTTCGCCGAGTTATTGCTGCGCGCCTTCGAGCTGTGGCGCGATCAGCCGCAGCTGCTGTCGCACTATCGCGCGCGCTTCCGGCATGTGCTGGTTGATGAGTTCCAGGACACCAACTCGATCCAGTACGCCTGGATACGCCTGCTGATGGGCTCGAGCGGCGCGCCCTTCGTCGTCGGTGACGACGATCAGTCGATCTACCGCTGGCGCGGCGCGCGCATCGAGCACCTGCATCAGTTCCGCGTCGATTTCCCCCAGGCACAGCTCATCCGCCTGGAGCAGAACTATCGCTCCAGCGGCGCGATTCTCGCCGCCGCCAACGCGCTGATCGCCAACAACTCGGGCCGCCTCGGCAAGACGCTCTGGACGCGCGGCGCGCAGGGCGACCCGGTCAAGCTGTATGCCGCCTACAACGAGCGCGACGAGGCGGACTTCGTGGTCACGCGCATCCTCGAATGGACACAGCGCGGCGGCACGCGGCGCGAATGCGCGATTCTGTATCGATCCAACGCGCAGTCGCGCAGCTTCGAGGAGGCGCTGATCCTCGCGCGCGTGCCCTATCGCGTATACGGCGGCCTGCGCTTCTTCGAACGCGCCGAGATCAAGGATGCGCTCGCCTATCTGCGCCTGCTCGCCAACCGCGACGATGACGCCTCCTTCGAGCGCATCGTCAACCTGCCGCCGCGCGGCATCGGCGCACGCAGCGTCGATACGCTGCGCGAGGCGGCGCGCTCGACGGGCAGCTCGCTGTGGAGCGCCGCGCAGGCGAGCGTGGCGGCGGGCGAGAGCGGCCGCGCCGCGGGCGCGCTGGCCGGTTTTCTGCAGCTCATCGAGCGCCTGGCGCGCGACATCGAGCCACTGGCGCTGCACGAGGCGGTCGACCGCGTCATCGCCGGCAGCGGTCTCATCGAGCAACACCAGAAGGACAAGGCCGATCGCGGCGAGGCGCGCGTCGAGAACCTGAACGAGCTGGTCAGCGCGGCGCGCGGCTACGAGCCCGAGGGCGAGCTCGCCCCGCTGCAGAGCTTCCTGGCACATGCGGTGCTCGAGTCCGGCGAGGCGCAGGGCGGAGAGTTCGACGACTGTGTGCAGATGATGACGCTGCACAGTGCCAAGGGCCTGGAGTTCCCACTGGTGTTCCTGTGTGGCATGGAGGACGGCCTGTTTCCCCATCAGCGCTCGCAGAGCGATCTGGAGGGGCTCGAAGAGGAACGCCGTCTGTGCTACGTGGGCATGACGCGCGCCATGCGCCAGCTGTATTTCACCTATGCCGAGCAGCGCCGGCTGCATGGCGCCGACACTTATAATGCGCCGTCGCGCTTTCTCGGCGAGGTGCCCCCGGCGATGATCGAAGAAGTACGGCCACGCATCCGTGTGTCGCAGCGGCCCCCGGATCTGGGCCGCTTCGAGGCGACGGACGGCGCACGCGCGGCGCGGCTTGGCAGCGGCTCGCGCTCGAGCCTCAGCGAGGCCCTGGAAGGCGGCATGCGGCTCGGCTGCCGCGTGCGTCACGGTAAGTTCGGCGATGGCGTGGTGTTGACCATCGAAGGGCAGGGTCCGCACGCACGCGTCCAGGTGAACTTCGAGCGACAGGGATCCAAATGGTTGATGCTCCAGTATGCAAATCTGCAGGTGGTGTGAGCGGTGGTGTAAGCGGTCGCGTGAGCAGCAGGACTGACCGCGACGTGAGCGTCAGGGAGCGCACACGAGCATGAAGATTCTGATTCTCGGTGCCGGCCAGGTTGGCCGCACGGCCGCCTATCATCTGTCGCGCGAGCCGGCCAACGAGGTCACGGTCGTCGACACCAGCGAGGATGCGCTGCGCGATCTGCAGGATCGCATGGACATCCGCGCGGTCGCCGGCAATGCCTCCTACCCGAACGTGATGGAGTCGGCCGGCATCGCCGACACCGACATCCTCGTCGCCCTCACCAGCAGCGACGAGGTCAATATGATGGCCTGCGAGATCGCCTACACGCTGTATCGCACGCCGACCAAGATCGCGCGCATCCGCGCCTCCGAGTACACCAGCCGTGCGCCGCTGTTCACCGAAGGGGCTCTGGCGGTGGACTTCTGGATCAGCCCCGAGCAGCTGGTCACCGACTACATCGCGCGCCTGCTTTCCTATCCCGGCGCGCTGCAGGTCGTGGACTTCGCCGACGGCCGCGTGCAGCTGGTAGGCGTGCGTGCACGGCGCGACGGTCTGCTGGTGGGGCGCGAGCTGCGCACGCTGCGCGAGCACCTGCCGGACATCGAGGCGCGCATCGCCGCAATCTACCGCAACGACCGTCTGGTGCGTCCGGGCGGAGACACCACCGTCGAGGAGAACGACGAGATCTTCTTCGTGGCCGCCTCGGACGATCTGCGGCGTGTCATGGCGGAGCTGCGTCGCAGTGAGGATCCGGTGCGCCGCCTGGTGATCGCGGGCGGCGGCCACATCGGCTTTCGCCTCGCCCAGGCGCTCGAGAAGAGCAATCAGGTGAAGCTCATCGAGCGCGACCCACGCCGCGCGCGGCGCATTTCCGAGACGCTGGAGAACACCATCGTGCTCGCCGGGGATGCCGCCGACGAGGAGCTGCTGGTCGAGGAGAACATCGACAGCACCGACGTGTTCGCGGCGCTGACCAACTCCGAAGAGGCGAATGTGCTCTCGGCGATGCTCGCCAAGCGCCTGGGCGCGCGACGCGTCATGGCGCTGATCAACCGTCCCTCCTACGGCGAGCTGATGGAGAACCACAGCATCGACGTCGTCATCTCGCCGCAGACCATCACGATCGGCGCATTGCTCGCGCACGTGCGGCGCGGCGATGTGGTGCGCGTGCACTCGCTGCGCCGCGGCTCGGCCGAGGCCATCGAGGCGGTCGTGCACGACTCGCAGGGGCGCTCGCCGCTGGTGGGGCGCCGCCTGGAGCAGATCGCCCTGCCGCAGGGAGCAAGCATCGTGGCGATGGTGCGCGGGGAGAAGGTGCTCATGGCCCATCACGACACCGTCGTGGAACCCGAAGATCACCTGATCATCTTCCTGTCCGATCGCCGGCACGTCGAGGCGGTCGAGCGGCTCTTCCAGAGCGAACCGTAGGCGTAGCGCGCGAGGGAGAACAGCGCTCATGCGCTCATTGATCGCCGTGCTCAACATCTTCGGCTCGCTGCTGGCGTGGTTCGCGCTGTACTTCCTGTTGCCGATCCTGACCGGCCTGATGTACGGCGAGTTTGCGCCGCTGCGCGGCTTCTTCGTCGGCGGCGCAGTCGCCGTGCTGCTCGGCCTGACGCTGCGCGCGATGACGCGGCGCTATCGCTACGACCTCAAGGCACGCGATGCCTACCTGCTGGTGTGCGTGAGCTGGCTGGCGATCGCCGCGGTGGCCACCATTCCGCTGTTGCTGGATGTGCCCGGCCTGTCGTTCACGCGCGCCTACTTCGAGACCATGTCGGGCCTGTCGACCACCGGCGCCACGGTGCTCACCGGTCTGGATCACCTGCCGCGCAGCCTCGTGCTGTGGCGCGCGGCGCTGAGCTGGCTCGGCGGCATGGGCATCATCGTGCTGGCCGTGGCGATCCTGCCGCTGCTGGGCGTGGGCGGCATGCAACTGTATCGCGCCGGCGCCCCGGGCACCGTCAAGGATGCCAAGCTTGCGCCGCGCATTACCGAGACCGCGCGTGTGCTGGGACTGGTGTATGCAGGGCTGACACTGGCCTGCATGCTGGCGCTGTGGGGCGCGGGCATGAGCCCCTTCGATGCCCTCTGCCACGCATTCGCGACGCTGTCGCTCGGGGGGTTCTCGACGCACGACGCCAACATCGCCTACTTCAACTCACCACTCATCGAGTTCATCCTGGCGCTGTTCATGCTGGTGGCGGCGCTGAACTTCTCCACGCACTTCATCGCCCTGCGCCGCGGCGACTTCAGTTGTTACCGCCGCGACCCTGAGGCGCGCTGGACGCTGCTGCTGGTGCTGGTGAGCTGCTGCATCATCATCGGCTTCCTGATGGCCACGCACGTCTACGACGACGGCTTCAAGGCGTTTCGCTATGGCGCCTTCAATGTGATATCGCTGGCCACGGGGGGAGGCTTCTTCAACGCCGACTTCTCCACCTGGCCGATCTTCGCGCCCATGTGGATGCTGTTCCTGAGCTCCCTGTGCGCCAACACCGGCTCCACCGGCGGCGGCATCAAGATGTTCCGCGCACTCATCCTCTTCAAGCAGCCGCTGCGCGAGATGTTCACGCTGGTGCATCCCCAGGCGGTCTCGCCGCTGAAGATCTCGCGGCAGGTGGTTCCCAACGGCGTGGTGTACGCGGTGCTGGCCTTCCTGTTCCTATACTTTTTGACCATCGTCGGGCTGACTTTCGCGCTGCTCATCTCGGGACTGGATCTGACCTCCTCGCTGTCGGCGATCGTGGCGTGCATCAACAATCTCGGGCCGGGCCTGGGCCGCGTGGGTCCGAGCCACGCCTATGCCGCGTTGAACGGCTTTCAAATCTGGGTGTGCACGGCGGCCATGTTTCTCGGCCGGATCGAGATCATCACCTTCGCCGTGGTGCTCACGCCGGCCTTCTGGCGCAAATAAACCCCTCCGCCTACACTTGCCGCCCACAACGGCGCGCGCATCGCCGGCAAGGGGGTTACCGTGAAATCGCTTCGCTCATCGCATCGCCGCGCGGCCCGCACGTGGGCGTCCGCGCTGCTGTCGGCTGTGCTGGGTGGCATCGCCCTGGTACCCGTCGGGCAAGCCCAGGTGCCTGCGGATGTAGAGGCCACGCTGCGCAACATCGGACCGATCGTCGATCCGGCCTGCACGGCGGACCTATATCGACCGATGATGCCCAAGAACGACATCACCAGCGATGTCACGCCGCTCTATGCGGGCGTGGGCATCGCACGCAATCAATCCTTCGGCAGCAATCCGGACGACGTCGTCGACGTGTTCTGGGCTGAGCATGGCGCGGCCTCGCGCCCGGTGCTGCTCTACATCCCCGGCGGGGCCGGCAATAAGATCGAGACCCAGGACAAGGCGGCCAATGCCTTCTACGACAACATCGGCCGCTGGGGCACTCAGCACGGCCTGGTCGTGGTGACCATGCAGCGGCACTTCAGCCGCACCTGGGACGGCGGCGCGCGCGACATCTCGAACATGATCCAATGGGTGCAGGCGCACATCGCGCAGTATCACGGCGATGCCACCCGCATGGTGATCTGGGCACACTCGGCCGGTAACACGCCGACCGGCACCTATATCGGTCGCCCCGATCTCTACGGTCCGAAGGGCGTCGGGGTGCGCGGCGTGATCTTCATGTCCGGCGGCTTCGACATCGCGCCGCTGCAGGCCGCGGCCCTGGGCGGCGGCGGCGGCAGCAACGCGCGCGCGATCATGGCGAGCGCAGGCACCACCTGCCACGAGCCGGGTGGCGCGAGCTCGACCGCCGGCGTGCTGCCGGGGGCTGCGCCCGGCACTCCCGGCGGCGCCAACGGTATGGGCCCACCGCGCCCGCCGGCAGCTGCCGGCAGGCCCGGCGGCGCGGCCCGCGGCCCGGCCCGGGGCGGCGGAGGCGGCTTCGGGCCGCGAGTCGATCCGGCCACACAGCTGGCGCGCTCGAGCCTGCCGGAGCTCAAACGCACGCCGGTCAGGATCATGCTCGTGAATGCCGAGCTCGATCCGGGTATCGACATGAGCGTCAACGACGGGGTGTCAGGCTTCAACAAGGCGCTGCATGATGAGCTCTGCGCGCTGGGACGCTCGCACTGCCCGACCCTGCTGGTGGCACGCGGCGAGAGTCACATGTCCGAGGTGTACTCGATCGACACACCGGATCAGACGGTCGCCGGTCCGGTGCTCGCGTTCATCCGTGAAGCGGCCGCCAAATAGAGCACCGCTATTCTCTTTGGTTGGCAATCGCGCTGCTGGCGGGCAGCGGCGCCGTTGCCGCGGACGCCACCGACGCCGACAGTGCTGCCGAGCTCGCCCCGGTCACGGTGCAGGCCACCGCGATTCCGGGTGCCTCCCTGGATGCGGATCTGATCCCCGGCAATGTGCAGAGCGTCTCGGCGACCGACATCTCGCGCCACGGCAACCCGAGTCTCACCGCAGCGCTCAATCGCGATCTGGGCAGCGTCAACCTCAATGACAATCTCGACGATCCTTTCCAGCCGGACATCCTCTATCGCGGCTTCGAGGCATCTGCCGTCCTCGGCACGCCGCAGGGCCTCGCGGTCTACGCGAATGGCGTGCGCATCAACGAGGCCTTCGGCGACGCGGTCAATTGGGATCTGATTCCCTCGCTGGCGATTGAGCAGGTCAGCATCGTCAGCTCCAGTCCCGTTTATGGCCTCAATGCCCTGGGTGGCGGCATGGCCATCACGATGAAGAACGGGTTTTCCTACCAGGGCGGCGATGCGCAGCTGTACGGCGGCTCGTTCAATGAGCGTGCCGGCACGGCCGAGTATGGCGGGCACGGCGATCACCTCGGGGTGTACATCACTGCCGATGCGCTCAACCAGGACGGCTGGCGGGAGTTCGCCGCCGACTCGCTGCGCCGCCTCTATGCGGACCTCAGCGCGCACTTTGCGGGCGCATCCTTCGATCTGAGCTACTCGGGCGCGAGAAACAGCATGGCCGGCCAGGGCGCGGCGCCGCTGCAGGAGCTGGCCATCCGTCCCTCGCTGGTGTTTACCGGTCCGCAGGTGAACATCAACCGCCTGAGCTTCGTAACGCTCAATGGCGCATTGCCGCTCGGTGATAAGGCGGCGCTGCAGCTGGTGCTCTACGATCGCCAGTTCGCGCAGACGGTCTCCAATGGCGACAATACCAACTACACCGCCTGCACCGATGCGTCGGCGCTGTGCCAACCCGACGGCCTGACACCGCTGACCAATTCGGCCGGACAGGCGCTGCCCGATATCTCCGCCGGCGGCACGCTCATCATCGGTGAGAACGACTACGAGCGCATCACGGCCTACGGCCGCGGAGCGGCGCTGCAGTTGAGCGCTTCGAGTCCACTCGGCGGGCATGACAATCATTTTTCCGCCGGCGCGAGCTTCGACGACGCTACGGCGGACTTCTATTCCGGTACGCAGATCGGCTTGCTGGATGCAGCGCTGACGGTGCTGCCGTCGGATCTGGTCGTCGATACCCCGGACGGGTCACGCTTCGGCGCGACGCCCGTGAGCCTGCGGACGCTCAATGCTTACACCGGCTTGTTTGCTACCGATAGCTTCAACTTCACGCGCGCCTTGGCCGCGACGCTCAGCGCGCGCTACAACGTCGCAGACATCGAGCTGCGCGATCGGCTCGGCACGAGCCTGACGGGCGACAGTCGCTATGCTCACTTCAACCCTGCTCTCGGCGTCACCTGGCAGCTGCGCCCGACACTGAACGCCTATGCGGGCTTCTCCGAGAACGCGCGCGCTCCCACGGCAAGTGAGATCGAATGTTCCAATCCGCTGCAGCCGTGTCTGCTGCCATCGGATCTGGCGAGCGATCCACCGACGCTGCGGCAGGTCGTGGCGCAGACCTGGGAGCTGGGGCTGCGTGGCCGCCTCGCACACGCGGCGGCGCTGCCCGGACAGCTGTCCTGGCATGCGGGGCTGTTTCGCACCAGTCTGCACGACGACATCTACGGCATCGCCACTTCGCTCAGCAGCGGGTTTTTTCAGAACATCGGCGCGACGCGGCGCGAGGGTGTGGAGGCGGGTTTGCGCTGGGCTGCGGCGCCGTGGTCCGCGCATCTCGACTACAGCTTTGTCGATGCGACCTTCCAATCGGCACTGACGCTGCCCTCTCCGTCCAATCCCTACCAGGACGACGACGGCAACATCCAGGTACTGCCGGGCGACCGACTGCCCGGCATCCCCGAGCACCGCATCAAGCTCGGCGCCAAATTCGAACCCGGACGCTTCACCGTCGGCGCCGATATCGAGCTGCTCAGCAGCGCCTACTTCTTCGGCGATGAGTCCAACCAGAATCCGCAGCTACCGGGCTACGCCACCGTCGATTTGTATGGCTCGTTCAAGGCGAGCGAGCGCCTGAGCCTGTTCGCCACCCTCGACAATCTGTTCAACCGGCACTACGCGACCTATGGCATCTATGGCGATCCCACCGGTGTCGGCGCCGCCGGCGTGCCGGCTGACGGCGTCCGCAATGGTCCGGGTGTGGACAATCGCTTCGAGAGTCCGGCGGCGCCCTTCAGCATTTATGGCGGCGTGCGCCTTACGCTGTAGTCGGTCGTGCACGCGGCACGGCGCGCCGCCGCCCGAAGGCGGCGGCGGCTGATGCGTCAGGGCTGTATGCGCTCAGCTGAGGCGGTACCGGTGATATCCATGGTCAGGTTGCCGCTCATATCGTACATCTTGATGTCATTAGTGCCGCTGTACGAATTGCCATCCTTGGACAGCACGTCGGTCTCCGTCTCATTGAAGTAACCCGACAGCAAGCCGGCGTCATAGAGCCAGCCATAGTGGTTGCGCGCGAAAGTCGCCGCTCGGATCTGCTTCCACGAGCCCAGGCACAGGTTGCCATCCAGAACCGGCAAGCTGATGTTCTCCCACTCGGTGCCGTCGCTATGCCACTGAATGAAGGCTTCGCCGAAGGGACCGCCCCCTTCCGTATAGACGACATGCCATGTCCCGACGATCGTCTGGTGCTCGATGCTGCTGCCAAATAGGCCCGGCAGACCTGGCAGATGGTGTATGACAGCCGGAGTACCCCCTCCCCTTGGATCGACGCAGCCTGCTTTTGCAGGCGCTGCAAATAGCATCGATCCGACTGCCAGAGAGCCCAGGGACAGCAGCGCCGTCCGATGAGTCAAGCCATTGATCCCCAACGAAAATTGGACCCTTTTCATCGTAATTGCTCCTAGAGCTTGCGGTTTGAGCGAGACCTGGAACCGCCAGTTGCGGTTGCGAGGAGAGATTTGCCAGGCAGGCCCTGAAAGAGCATTAGGAGGCGATTAAACGTTCTGAATTCCACGCAACCAGGGACCAAGCTGGAAAGCGAATGGACGGCACGTTAAGGTAGGCCGGCCCCGCACAGGGTAGACAGACAGCACACGGCACACGGGCGGCATGGACGCGAGCAGCACGCCGGATTATGAATTCGGGGGCTTTCGCCTCGACACCGCGGGGCAAACGCTCATCTCGCCCCAGGGCGAACCGATTCCCCTGCCGTACCGGGCGTACCAGACACTTGTATTCCTCGTCGAGCGCGCCGGTGAGCTGGCGGAGAAGTCCGCGCTGATGGCAGCGGTCTGGCCGCGCTCGGTGGTCGAGGAGAACAACCTCAGCCAGTGCATCTTCACGTTGCGCAAGGCGCTGGGGGAGAGCGCGGGAGAACGGCGGTTCATTCTCACAGTGCCCGGCCGGGGCTTCAGGTTTGTGGCGCCGGTGCGCGTGTTGCCCCGCGAGGAGCGCACCTTCGTCCCAGGGATTGCGCTCGCGCAGGACGAGCGCGTCACGGCCCGGACGCGAGGTCCTCTCGTGCTGGCGGCAGGAGCCATGCTCCTTCTAGTCCTCATCGGCGCTGCCTGGCGCCTGGAGGCGCGACACCCTCCCATAACGTCTCCGGCTGAGTACGTGCAGCTCACGGATGTGGACGACTCGGCGACCGCGGCCGCGCTGTCGCCCGATGGCCGCATGCTGGCGTTCATCCGCGGCGGCTCCGCTTTTCTGAGCTCGGGCCAGATCTGGCTGAAGGTCCTGCCCGATGGCGGGTCGATTCCCCTGACGCATACGACCGATACGATCTTCGCGCCAACCTTTACGCCCGACGGCACCCATGTCGCCTATACGGGTGTCGAGAACCAGGGGCGGGCCTGGGACACTTGGGTCGCGCCGATCACAGGGGGAGCGCCGGTTCGACTCCTGCCAAACGCCTCGGGGCTCACCTTCATCGGACCTGACGAGGTGATGTACTCGGAATTCCAGACCGGGATCCACCTCGGCATTGTGACCTCCAAGGATGACCGGTCAGGACATCGCCAGATCTACCTGCCCGAGCACGAGCGCGGCATGGCGCACTTCTCTTACCTCTCGCCCGACCGCCGGATGGTACTCGTGGTGGAGATGGCCAAGACCGCCAATTTTGGACGCTGCCGGCTCGTGCCTTTCGATGCCAGCTCCAGGGGCAAGCCGGTTGGACCCGACGGGGCGTGCCTGTCGGCAGCCTGGTCACCCGATGGCAGGTGGATGTATTTCGCGGCCGTGGTGGCCGGGCACTCGCATCTGTGGCGCCAGCGTTATGCCAATGGCAGCCCGGAGCAGATCACCTTCGGTCCGACCGAGGAGCAGACCGTGACCGTCGCAGCGGACGGTCACTCGCTCATCAGCTCCGTGGTGCTCGGCCACGAGCAGAGCCAGATCTGGCTACACGATCCGAGCGGCGAGCGTGCGCTCACCAGCGAGGGCTATGCGTTCGAGCCATGGCTGTCACCTGATGCGCACCGCCTGTACTTTCTCGAAGCACTCGATTCCATCAGCGCCTCGCAGCTGTGGCGTCTCGACGTCGCCTCTGGTCGCCGCGAAGCATTGCTCTCAGGGTTCGGCGTAATGCATTACGACGTGTCCTTCGATGAGCAGCAGGTGGTCTTCACGACGCAGGGCATCGGACAGTCATTGCTGTGGATCGCGCCCCTCGATCGACATGCACCACCGAGGCTTCTGGTCCGCGGGGGTGACGAAGCCTATTTCGACCGCGCCGGCCGCATTTACTTCCGCAGCGTCGGCGAGCACGCCAACTATCTGAATCGCATGAATGCAGACGGCAGCGGCAACGTGCGTCTGCTGTCGTACCCGATCGATGAGATGATGGGCGTGGCACCCGACGGCCGATGGATCGCCACAGCCATGTCCGAGAACAACCTGCTGCCGCAGATCTATCTCGTGCCAACCGATGCCGGGGCTCCGCGCGTGCTCTCTCACGGCTGGTGGTCGGTGCGCTGGTCGCACGACGGCAACTTCCTCTACGTCGAAGCCGGCAAGTCGGACCAGTCGCCGGTGCAGGGTCGAACGGTCGTGCTGCCGCTCGATGCCGACGGCTACCCGCGCGAGCAGGCGCGGCCGGTTCCGGACGACGTCATTGTGCTTCCGCACGCCGAGGGCTCGCTCTCCATAGGGCCGGACCCGTCCGTCTACGCATTTGAGAAGCTCGACATGCGCCGGAACATCTATCGCATTCCGCTGCACTGACGCGCGCGCGTCAGGCGGGGGGAGTGCCCGTCAATGATTGTTCGCGGGACAGACCGGCTGCTTGGTTTTGGGGGGCGGCGGCTGCTGCTGCACCCGATAACCGGCCGGCAGATCGAACAGCGATGCATCAATGCTCGTGGTGTCCACCGAGGTGACCTCGGTCGTAAAGGACATCATGCGCACCATACCCGGTGGCGTCGGCGACATCGGGACGCTGACGGCGCTGGCGGCGGTGGTGTCCTGCGCATGGGCGGCACTGGCATTGGCAACCCCATTCGCGGTGGCGTCAGCGGCCGCGGAGGAGGCCGCATCAGCGGTCTGATTGGCGGCATTGGACGCCACTTGTCCACCTACGCTGCCGGTGGGGATGCTCACACTGTGATGAAACAGGCCTGACACTCCGCCGCTGACAGCGCTCGAAGCGATGCTGCCGAACAGCCCACCGCGTCGACGCGCAGGCTGCTGCTGCACCTGCTGCTGTTGTTGTAGCTGTTGCTGCTGCTGGGCGTCGCCGCACTGCGGGCCGCCGTAATCCAGAAAGAAAGTCGTGCGCAGCGGGTTGCCCTGCAGCGCCGACCCCTGGGTCTGCAATTGCTTGAGCGTATCGGCATAAGGAGCCATGTACTGCTGCATCATGCCGCGCAGTTGCGGATTGTTTGGGTCCAGGCCCTGCGCGGTCGCGTATTTCGCGGCAAAGTCGCGCCGCTCGGCCATGCCCGGCAAATCGTCGGGTGTCAGCCAAAGGTCGAAGCCATAATCGAACTGGCACACATAGCCGGTTTGCGGATCGGTGCAGGTCTGGCTCAGCGTGACCGTGCTGCGGTGGGCATCGTGGCCGATCAGCGTCTGATGCTGGCCGCTCTGCTGAACATCGACTTTGGCGGCGCTCATCTGACAATGCGAGGTGTCGGGACCTTTCTGCGCGCTTTGCTGTGGCATGGGGCAGGCCTTCAACTGCGCCATGTCATCTTCGAACGCCAGCTGAGCCTTCGCCCGCTGCTCGGGCGTGGGGAAGACCCGCTCGGTACAGAGCTGCTTCTTCGGCTGCAGGTCCCACTCCAACTGCTTGTCCAGGCGACGGATTTCGGCGCTCTGAGCGTTGCGGCATACCAGCGCAAGCAAGCCATGGCATTGCATCGTCGAATCGCTGCGCTGCTTGTCGAGGCTGGTGCGCTCGGTGTCGGTGACATCGATATTCATGCCAGCCAGATTCATCGTGGTCTTCTGTTGAATGGTGACATCGGCGCGCGCAGGGGCGCTGCCGAGCAGGAGCGAGAGAGTGGCCAGGGTCAGGCCCGCCACCAAGGCGCCACCCAGAAGCGACGGCAGGCGTGTCATAGCGATTTCTCCTCAGCCGCGATAGGCGGCCGAGTGTAGGATTGCCTCCGGCCGTACGGATATCCACCGAAAGGTGGATGCGCCACAGCTTGATGGCGGCTCCCCGGGTGTACCATTGTTGGCTCCCGGGGGGGGATCGCGGACAGGATGACCGCGTATGACTAGGCTGGCACAGGTCTCTGCCTTAATCAGTGACATCTACGGAGCGGCACTCACACCCGCTGAGTGGCCGCAGGTAATGCAGCGCGCGCTGCGGCTCATCGGCGCAAGCGCGGCCATCGTGTTCACCCGCGACCTGAGCTGCAACACCAACCGCTTCGAATGCTCGGTCGGCGCCGAGACGCATCTCTGGGCCAGCACGCTGGCGGGCCGCGAGGACAGCGAGCCGCTCGGAGCGATCTTTCAGGCCAGCGGTGCTGCTCGCGCTGCGGACGTCCTCGGCACGCTCCTGGAGAGGTCGCCGACGCTCATCAGTGGGCTGTATATCCGCCGCCGTGGCGGCGCGGGACCGGCCGATATACGTTCACGAGCCATGCTGGGGCTGCTGGCCCCGCATATTCGCCAGGCGCTGTGCATCGGCAGACGTGTGGAGGGTGACGCACCCGCGCTGGCATTACGGATGCAACAGGCGGCCGGTCGCTATGGCCTGACACCAGCCGAGGTGCGCGTGGTGCAGACGCTGCTCAACGGTTGCACCATCGAACGCGGTGCGCGCCTGCTGGGCATCCAACCGGCGACCGTCAAAACACACCTGCAGCATGTGTTCGACAAGACGACGGCGCGCCGGCAGGTGGACCTGATCAAGCTCATTGCCGTGCCAGGGCTCATACCAGGGCCCGCGCCCGTGCCGGCTTACGCGATGGTGTCGACGACTCCACCGTCCACGCGCAGCGCCGCACCGGTGGTTGCGGAAGACAGCGGGGACGCCACATAGATCACGAGGTTGGCAACCTCTTCGACGCTGGCGGCACGACGCAGGATGGAGCTCGGTCGATGCGCAACCACGAACTCCGTGGCCATCTCCTCCACCGATCGCCCGGCGCGCTGCGCCTCCGGCCTGAGCATGGTGCGCATGCCGTCTGAGAGCGTCGGGCCCGGCAGAATAGCGTTGACCGTGACACCGGTGCCTGCGAGACGCTTGGCGAGGCCTCGAGACAGCGCCAGGTCCGCCGTCTTGGTCACGCCGTAATGGATCATATCGGCGGGGATGTTCAGTCCCGACTCCGAAGACAGGAACATCACGCGGCCCCAGCCGCGCGACACCATGCCCGGCACATACGCGCGTGACAACCGTACCCCGGAGAGCACGTTGGTCGCGAAAAACTGCTCCCAGACCTCGTCCGGTGTCGCGAAGAAATCCTGCAGACTGAAGATACCCAGGTTGTTGACGAGAATATCGACCGCCGGCAATCGCGCGACCACCGCCGCGCAACCGGCGGCACCGCCCAGGTCCGCAGCGATGCCCTCGACGCGCGCTTCGGGCAGCTCCGAGCGCAGCCGCGCGAGCGCGGCATCGACGCTGCGCTGCTCGCGCCCGTTCAGCGTCACCTGAGCGCCGGCGTCTGCCAGTCCGCGTGCGATCGCGAACCCAATGCCACCGGTCGAGCCGCTCACCAGTGCCGACTTGCCCGACAGGTCGATCGTCAGCAAGCGAGTCAGCTCCGCGAGCCGTCTACCACAGCGAGACGCGCTTGTCCGGCGGCAGATACATCTTGTCACCGGGCTTGACGTCGAACGCCGCGTAGAAGGGCGCCTGGTTCATCTCCGGGATGGTGCCGCGGAATTGCTCGGGTGAGTGCGGATCGGACTTGAGCCGCATGATCATCATGTTCTCGCGCGTCTTGCCGCGCCACACCTGCGCCCAGCCGACGTAGAAGCGCTGATCGCCGCTCATGCCATCGATGACCGGTGCCTCGTGCCCGGCCAGCGAGATGCGATAGGCCTTGTAGGCGATCGCCAGTCCGGAGTTGTCGGCGATGTTCTCGCCGAGCGTCAGCTCGCCGTTGATGTGATAGCCGGCCACCGGCTGGTACGCCGCATACTGCGCGACCAGCGCATGCGTGCGCGCCTTGAAGCGATCCAGATCCTGCTGCGTAAACCAGCCCGGCGGATTGAGCAGATTGCCGTCGGCGTCGTACTGGCTGCCCTGATCGTCGAAGCCGTGGCTGATCTCGTGACCGATGACCGCGCCAATCCCCCCGTAATTGACGGCATCGTCGGCCTTGGGATTGAAGAACGGCGGCTGCAGGATGGCTGCCGGGAACACGATCTCATTGTGCTCGGGATCGTAGTAGGCATTCACCGTCTGCGGGGTCATCTCCCATTCGGTGCGATCCACCGGACGGCCGAGCTTGTGCAGATTGCGGTCGTACTCGAACTCATTGGCACGCGTAACGTTGCCGACCAGATCATCCTTGGAGAAGTGCAGCGCCGAGTAATCGCGCCATTTGACGGGATAGCCGATCTTGATGGCGAGCTTGTCGAGCTTGCCCGCGGCCTTCTGGCGCGCCTGCTCGCCCATCCAGGTGAGCGTACCGATGTCGGCACGATAGGCGGCGATCAGGTTGTGCACCAGCTGATCCATGCGCGCCTTGGAAGAGGCCGGAAAATACTGCGCCACGTACAGCTTGCCGAGCGCCTCGCCGATCGAGCTGTCGACCAGGCGCACACCGCGCTGCCAGCGCGGCCGATTCTGCTTGATGCCCTGAAGCGCCGTGCCATAGAAAGCGAAGTGCTCATCGACGAAGGGCTTGGACAGATACGACGCATAGTCGCTGAGCACGTGCCAGCGAAAGTAGCTCTTCCACACCGGCAGCGGCGTCGAGGCGATCAGGCCGTTGAGCGCGCTGATGTAGCTCGGCTGGCTGATGACGAGAAAGTCGGTGCGACCAGCCACTCCCGAGTCCGCCAGGTAGGTCTTCCAGTCATAGCCCGGGGCCAGGGAGGCGAGCTTTGTGAACGGATACTTGTTGTAGGTCTTGACCGGATCGCGATTCTGCACTTTCGTCCACTGCACGCGTGCCAGTGCAGTTTCAAGCGACACGATCTGCTGGGCCTCGTGTGCGGCGTCCTGATCGCCAGCGAGCGTCAGCATGCGCTCGATGTGCGTCTGATAGGCCGCGCGAATCTGCTTGAGCTGCGCCTCATCCTGCAGGTAGTAGTCGCGATCGGGCAGGCCGAGGCCGTCCTGGCCCAGATCGAATACGTAGTGCGTCGAATCCTTGGCATCCTGGTGCACGCTAGGCGTGTAGGGCGCGGTAATGCCAATGCGATTGAGATGCGCGATCAGTGCCGGGATCTGCCGCTTGCTGCGCAGTGCCTCGATGCGCGCGAATTCGGCCTGCACTGGTCGGGCGCCAAGGCCCTGCAGCGCCGCCTCGTCCATGAAGCTCGCATACAGCGCGGCAATCTTCCGGTCATCGGCAGTGCTCGCGCCGCCCGGTTTCCCCAGCGCCTCGATCAGGCCGCGCAGTTCGTCCATCGAATCGTCCTGCAGCTTGACGAAGGAGCCGTAGCTGCCCTTGTCAGGCGGGATCTGCGTGGTGTCGAGCCACTTGCCGTTCACGTGGCGGTAAAAATCATCCTGTGCACGCACACTGGGATCGAAGTACTGCGTGTCGATGCCCGCGACCAGGGCCGTGCCCGTCGCGTTGTCGGCCGGCACATCGGCCGCCACGGCAGCGCCGGCCACGAGGCTACCCATCGCCGTAACGAGGACCAGGCGCAGAGCGCTCGGGCCGCAGAGTTGGTGCTTCATCTGGATACCCCATGACAAGGTGCTGCGAAACCCGCACATGCGAAGCAATCATTATAGCAGCGGGCCCGAGCCGCCCCGGCCTAGACCCGCACGGCCGAGGCATCCTTGGCAACGCGTACCACCAGCGTGCCGGCAAACTTGTCGTGCCATGCCTGCCGGTTCTCGTCGAAGGCGATCCAGAAAAACCCCAGCCCGACGATGGCCAGCGACAGGAAGCATCCCAGGGCACGCACGATGGCCGTCGTCCAGTCGACCGGCCGTCCATCCACGCGCACGACATGCAGATCGAAGACGATGCCGCCGAGCGTGGCGCCGCGCGCCTTCCACAGGATGGCGCCGTATGCAGCCAAGCCGATCAGGATCAGATGGTGCCAATGCAGAATCCGCAGCACGATGCCCACGACGATGAGATCCAGCAGCAACGCCACCATGCGGATCCAGAATCCGGCTCGCGGCAGGGTTGAGGCGGCAGAGCCTGACACTACGCCAGCAGGCGGCGCAAACGGCGGAGGCGGAGGAGCAGACGCGGCGGCGACGCCTCCCGCAGGGCTGGTCGCGTGGGGCTCGCTCGCGGCAGGCGCCAACGACGGCGACGGCGACGGCGACGGGCCGCCCCCCGGACCCGACGGGCCGGCGGCGGGCCGTGGCGAGGCGGCGCGGCGCGCACGGGCTGCGAGGATCAGCGCGTGGGCGACCATGCCAAGGCCAAGCAGGTCGAGCAGTTTGTAGACCAGCAGGCCCAGTACCGGTATCAGGTAGATCGCCGACACGATGAGGCCGCCGATCAGTACCGCCAGCACCATCGACAGTGGCTCGGCAGGCGAGCGCCGTGGCATAAAGCGGCCTCCCAGCCAGGCCAGTGCGGCGGCCTTGCCGAACAGCGCCGCGCAGAACAACGCCAGCACGACCACCGGGACTGCCGCGATGCCGATGACGGTGACGACCAGTAGCATTATCAGCGGCGGGGTCAGCAATACACAGGCGAGCGCCGCCAGCAGCGTCGGCCCGGGGTGCAGCTCCAGCGACTGCACACAGCGCTCGATACCGCGCGGGGCCAGGAAGGCCAGCAGCAGGTACAGCGCCAGGAAGACGCCGGCGACGCCCCAGGCCCAGCCCAGACCCGGCCCGATGGCGAGCGGTCGCAGAAGCATGAGGGCGTGGCGTACCCAGGGAGTCAGCGGCCCGAGGTTCATTGACGCGTTCGGCCCGACCTGCTGCACACCCCCGTGCACCACCGCGCCAGGATCGCGGATCAGCTGGCCGCCGACCGCCGTGGCGTCGCCATCAATCTGCGCGTGCGGCCCCAACTTCAGCGAGCCGAGCACCGCCGTGGCATCACCACTGACATGGCTGTCGATATAGGTCGAACCGAGCACCGAGACGACATCGCCGTCGGCCGGGCCGGTGACGCGAGTACTGCCGAGGACCGAGACCACGTCGCTGTGCGCGTGGCCCTCGACGCTGGCGGAGCCCAGCACCGCGACGACCGAGTCGGCGGTGTCTGCCGCCGGCACATCGACGTTGTGGCCCACGGCGACATGGTCCTCATAGCGAACAGCCGCGACCGCATCCTGGTCCGTAGACTGCGCGTCCTGCGCGGTGGACTGGGCGAATACCGGTACCGCGGTCTGCAGAATGCACAGCAGACACAGCGCGATGAGTTTCATGACTGAGCCTCCAGACACTTCAGCGCTCCAAGTACAGCAGCCGATAAGCCGCTGCGCCGACGCCGAACAGGAATAGATACGCAAACACAGCCAGTACCAGGAAGGCCTGCAGCCAGGCCATCGGTAGCAGGCCCACCAGGGCCGTGAGCAACCGGGGCAGCACGCTCAGTTGCGCCAGCATGTGGTGGCCCCAGGACAGCACCGGCGCGGTGGCATTGGCGAAATGGGGCAGGCGGGAGCTGCCGGCCAGCGACAGCAGCATCAATGCGGCCGCCAGCAACGCAAACGACAGGCGTGCAAGCGTGGGCCATTGCATGACCTGCCTGCGCCACCAGGGCATCGCGGCACGCTGTGCGAGCTGCTCGAGTACGCGCGTCGCGAGATGCTCGGGTGCACGGCGCGGTGGCAGCGCACGCAGGAGCTCGTGTACCTGACGCTCGAGGGCATTGTCCGGATCGCGTTCGGTGCCCATGGATCAGGCCTCCAGCGCGTCGGCGGACATGCCGCGCGACTGCAGCTGCTTGAGCAACGCGTGACGAGCGCGGTGGATATCGCTCTTGACGGTCGCGAGCGGCACGCGCAGCTGCTTCGCGATCTCGTCATACGCAAGTTCCTCGAAGTGATAGAGCACCAGCGACAAGCGCTGACGCTCGGGCAGGTGTCCCAGAGCGTCGTCGATGAGCGCGCGGCGTTCCTCGAGGAGGAGGTCCGACAGATGCGTGTCGGGTACAGGGATCTGCGGTTCGGCCGGCGCGTCCTCCTCGTCTGCGGCTGGCAGTTGCGAGAACAGCTGCCAGCGACGGCGGTGACGGGTCAGATAGTTCAGCGACAGATTGCGCGCGACCGTCTTGAGCCAGCCGCCAGCCGACGGATTGGCACGCAGCTCTTCGAAGTGCTGATAGGCGCGGAGGAAGACTTCCTGCGCGATGTCCTCGGCTTGTGCATCGCGACCGGTCAGGCGCGCAGCCGTGGTGAAAACCATGTCTTGATAAGCACGCATGAAACTCGTGAATTCATCCGGGCGCGAAGGCTCCGTGGGTGGGGGTGACACAAAGGTGCGCTCGTTTAGCCGAGAACACGGTCGCGCTGGAAAAGTTGCAGGCGAGCCTGCGCCCGCGGCCCGGGAGGGGCAATCAGGACAATCACGCGCGCCCCCAGGGGGTCACCCTGGGGGTACACGAGAACGGTGGCGGCACAACGCTCGACCCAGCGCTGCACTGCGCCAGGCTGAGGCTGTGAGGCGGGCTACTTGGCGCTTTTGGCCTTGTAGACCCGGATCTGCTCATTGAAGCGATCCGCGACGCTGTGCAGCTGGTCCACCGCTGCGTTGTGCTTATCCGTCTCGTTTTTATCGAGCTTGGCCTTCACGTCATCGGAGGCCTTGGGACCTGCGGCTGCCAATGCAGCCTGATGCTCGTCCTTCAGGCAATCCAGGTAGGCGTTGGTCGCGTTCTGGTAATCGGTGACCGCCTTCTTGCCGGCAAGCATCTGCTGCAGCGATGAGGTGTTGCCGTCCGGAATATTCTGCGGCGGGCTGGGCTCACTGCAGGCGGCGAAGGCGGAAGACGTGGCGAACGCTGCGAGTGCGGCGAGCGCCGTGGCACAGATCAACTTCATACGAAGACCCCCTGGTGGATGCGGCTATGGTAAATGCTCGCGCGGACGGCGGCCAGCACCGCTCCCGCTAACGATTGTTTCGTTTTCAGGCGATGAACCCGCATGTAGTCAGCCAGCGTCCCAATATTGTTCCATTCTGCGGCGCTGGACCGCATCCGGCAGCCGACCGCGCGCGGCCCCCTGATTGTCCACGAGGTGCGGGACCTGCGTGGAGCCCGGGATGGCCACGGTCACGGCCGGATGCGAGATCACATACTTGAGCAGGAACTGGCCCCAGCTCGTCACGTCGATATCGGCCGCCCAGGCAGGCAGGCGCCGGCGCTGCGCCTCGCGCAGCAAGCTGCCGTAGCCGAAGGGGATGTTGATCAGCACGGCCATACGCCGCTGCTGCGCCAGTGGCAGCACGTCTTTGGCGGCGTCCCGATTGTCCATCGAGTAGTCGACCTGGATGAAGTCGAGCGGATAACGGCGCATGTAGCCCATCAGCGCCGCGTGCTGATCGACCTGGGAGGTCGTGATGCCCAGATAGCGAACCTGTCCCGCCTGCTTCCAGCGCTGCATGAGCGGCATGAGCTCGTCCACGCCGTCGAGGTTGTGGACCTGCAGCAGATCGATGCGCCGCGTACGCAGGCGCTGCAACGAGCGCTCGAAGCTCGCGGCGCCTCCCAGCCCGTTGCTGCCGAAGCCTTCGCCGCGGACCGTGAGCTTGGTCGCGACAAACATCCGCTCACGCAGAGCGAGCGAGCCGAGCGTGTCCCCCACCAGCGCCTCGCTCTCGCCGTAGTCTGCGGAAGTATCGAGCACGGTGCCGCCGAGTTGCTGCATGCGCGCGATTTCAGCGCTGATCGCGGCGCGCTCGCTGTCATAGAATTTATCCGTACCCAGACCGATTGCCGGCAGGCGCTCGCCCGTGGCGGGAATGGGTTTGGTGATGAGTGGCAGCCGGCTCTGCGCGTCGGCGACAGCAGCACGCGTCGGGCGCGTGCCGCTCGCCCAGAGCGCGCCGACACTCATGGCCGCGCCCACACCCAGCCCAGTACGCAGGACCTCGCGTCGCGACAAGCGTGCATGCCGGTAAGTAGCCACGCGCCCCACCCGAGCCCCGCGGTATTGGCCGTCGCGGCGGTCGCCGCGCAGGCGCAAGGCCCGCGGTAGGTTATACCGCTACACGCGCGGCGCCGGAAGCGGCGGGACGCCCGGCGTGCCCGGCGCGCGCGCCTAACCGCCCAAATGGGCTCGCGGGGTATAGGTGCAGAAAGCGCCCGAGTACATGCTCTCGGGCAGGTGCCGGCGCATGTAGTTGACGAGCGTGGGGATGCCGACGAACAGCTTGTTGACCTGAATCTCCGCGCCCGAGGCGCCGCAGATCAGCAGCGCACCGCTCACATCGATCGTGACTCGGGTCACGTTCGACCAGGTGATCTCGATCGCTCGGCGGCCGAGGCACAGCGTCACGCCAATGTCGTTCACGCAGATATGGCGGCGCAGGGATTTGAAGCTCCACACCGCCAGCGCAGCAAACAGGCCACTGCAGGCCAGCAGCTCCAGCACCGTGCGGCTCGCAAAGTGCGCCACCGCGGGACGGCACAGCACGTAGGCCGCCAGAGTCGCGGGCACCAGCGCCGAGACCAGCACGACCCAGGCGATCACGCGCTCCCAGCGGCCATGGTGCAGCATGTGCCCGCTGCCATCGTCGAGCGTAGCGGCCGGTTTGCGCAGCTGGCCGCGGTACAGGGTTGAGACAATGCCGATAGTGATCAGCGCAGCAAGTAAGACTGGCATCGGTGCTCCCGTCTCCTCATAACAGCCGCGACCGATCATGCATCGGTCAAGCGGGACTGTTCGAGCACCGCGTCTCAGCTTGAGCCGTTCGCGTAATTCGATCGTCCCCGGATGTTAACGGCTAACCATCGCTGGCTGCCAGTGTCCTCGCCGCTTCAGATGCACCCGCAGAATCGCCAGCGCCGCCGGTGTGACTCCGGGCACACGCCCGGCCTGTCCGAGCGTGCGGGGCCGCACAGCCGCAAGTTGCTGGCGCACCTCATGGGACAGTCCCACCAGGCCGGTGTAGTCCAGATCCTCAGGCAGTGCCGTGTGTTCCTGGGCACGGGCGCGCTCGATCTCCTGCTCGGCGCGCTCGATATAGCCGCTGTAGGTCGCCTCGACCGTAAGGCCACGACGCACCTGCTCGATGAGTCGCTCATCGCGCGCCCCGGCGGGCAGGTCCGCTGCCTCGAACGCGCCCGGACCCACCAGCTCGAGCAGTGCCTCATAGGAGACTTCCGGCCGACGCAACAACTCGAACGCGCTCACATCCCGCGTTGGGGGGGCGGTGCCGAGCACCTGCTCCGCCCAGGCTTCGGGGATCTGCCCGGGGCGCAAGCGGTGCGCGTTGAGGCGGGTGAGCTCGGCGCGGCTCGCGGCCTGCTTGGCTTCGAACAGCGCCCAGCGCTCCTCGTCGACCAGACCGAGGCGGCGCCCAAGTGGCGTCAGGCGCGCATCGGCATTGTCCTCGCGCAACAGCAGCCGATGCTCGGCGCGGCTGGTGAACATGCGATAAGGCTCGCGTGTACCGCGCGTCACCAGATCGTCGACCAGCACACCGAGATAGGCCTCGCTGCGCGCCGGCGTCCAGGGCGCCTCGTCGCGGCAGCGCTGCGCCGCGTTGATGCCAGCCAACAGCCCCTGCGCCGCCGCTTCCTCGTAGCCGGTGGTGCCGTTGATCTGACCTGCGAAGAACAGGCCCTCGACCGCGCGCGTCTGCAGCGAGGGCGTCAGATCGCGCGGATCGAAATAGTCGTACTCGATCGCGTAGCCCGGCCGCGTCAGATGGGCCTGCTCGAAGCCGGCGACGCTGTGAACCATCTCGAGCTGCACCTCGTAGGGCAGGCTGGTGGAGATGCCGTTGGGATACACCTCGTGAGTATCGAGCCCCTCGGGCTCGATGAAGATCTGGTGTGCGGCCTTGTCCGCAAAGCGCTGCACCTTGTCCTCGATGGAGGGGCAGTAGCGCGGACCCACGCCTTCGATGACGCCGGTGTACATCGGCGAGCGATCGAAGGCCGCGCGGATGATTGCGTGCGTACGCTCATTGGTGTGCGTGATGTGACAGGGCAGCTGGCGCGGATGCTCGCTGGCGCGACCCAGAAAGGAGAACACCGGCAACGGCGCGTCGCTGTGTTGCTCGGGCAGCGCGCGGTAATCGATGCTGCGTCCATCGATGCGCGGCGGCGTGCCGGTCTTGAGCCGGCCGGTGCGCGGCGCGATCTCGCGCAGACGCTGCGCCAGGCGCAGCGAGGGGGGATCGCCCGCGCGACCGCCAGCGTAGTGGGTCAGACCCACGTGAATGCGGCCGGCCAAAAAAGTCCCGACCGTCAGAACCACGGCGCGGGCCCGAAAGCTCACGCCGCTGACCGTGACGACGCCGCGCACGGCTCCCGCTTCGATGATCAGGTCGGCGGCTTCCTGCTGAAACAGCGCCAGCTGCGGCTGATTTTCCAGCAGGCTGCGGATCGCGCGCCGGTAGAGCACGCGGTCGGCCTGCGCACGCGTCGCGCGCACCGCCGGTCCCTTGCTCGCGTTGAGCGTGCGAAATTGGATGCCGGCGCGATCAGCGGCGCGGGCCATCGCTCCGCCCAGCGCGTCGATCTCGCGCACCAGGTGACCCTTGCCGATGCCTCCGATCGCCGGGTTGCAGCTCATGGCACCGAGCGTCTCGATGCTCTGCGTCAGCAGCAGCGTGCGACAGCCCATGCGCGCGGCCGCCAGCGCGGCCTCGCTGCCGGCATGGCCGCCGCCTATGACGATGACGTCGAAGGTCTGCGATGAGGCGTACACGCATGTGACTTTAGCAGCCTGCATGTAAGTCACACACCTCGGGAACGGGCCCGAACGCCTCGGACGGTATTCGTGCTTGCCGGCGGGACCGACGAATTTTGCTTGCTCAGGAAAGAAACTGGCCGATTTCTTTCTGGAGAAAAGGAAATCGACGGGCCACGACATGGCACACCTCGCAGCGCCTCCAGCCCGGTGCTACTTGCCGATGCAGAAGGTGCTGAAGATTCGCCCCAGCAGCGCCTCGCTGCCCTCCTCCCCGACGATCTCGCCCAGTGCCTGCTGTGCGGCGCGCAGCTCCTCGGCGACCAGCTCTCCGGCGCGGCGCGCCATGAGCAGGCTGCGGGCCTGCGCGACGTGCGCGGCGACGCGCGCGAGCGCCTCCACGTGGCGCGCGCGCGCCGACACGAGGCTGCCGTGCCCATCGGCGAGGCCGGCAACCTGCCTGAGGTGCTCGCTCAGCGCATCCAGCCCCTCGCCGGTCCGCGCGGAGATACGCAGCGTCCGCGGGACGGCAGCGCTGCAGTCGAGCGGTGCCTCGGGGCCAAGCTGGGCGAGATCGCATTTGTTGAGCAGCAGCGTCACGGGCACCTCAGCGGGCAGCGTGGCCTGCTGCGCGCGCCAGGCGGCGGCGCCCGGGTCAGCCGTGCCATCGATGACGAACAGAATGTGATCGGCACGGCGCATCGCTTCGCGTGCGCGCCGCATGCCCTCGCGCTCGACCGGATCGAGCGCCTCGCGAGCGCCGGCGTTGGATGGGCTCTCGCGCAGTCCGGCCGTGTCGAGCAGCATCAGCGGCAGCCCGTCGAACAGGATGCGCTCGCGCAGCAGATCGCGGGTGGTGCCCGGCTCGGGCGCGACGATGGCGGCCTCGTGCCCCGCCAGCCGGTTCATCAGCGTCGACTTGCCGGCGTTGGGAGGGCCCGCGATGACGACGGTGAGACCTTCGGTCAGCACGCGGCCCTGACGGCTCACGGTCTGCAGCGCCTCGAGTGCCTGCTCGAGATCCACCAGGCGCTGCTCGAGCTGCGGCTCGGCGAGAAAATCGATCTCCTCGGCGGCAAAGTCGATGGCCGCCTCGATCCAGGCGCGCAGCTCCCCGATGCGCTCGGCGAGCGCGAGCACCTGCCGGGAGAATTCGCCCTCGAGCGAGCGCAGCGCGGCGCGTGCCGCAGCCGTGGAGGATGCATCGATGAGACTTGCGACCGCCTCGGCCTGTGCCAGATCGAGCTTGCCGTTGAGATAGGCCCGCTCGGTGAATTCGCCGGCGCGCGCGCGGCGTGCGCCCAGCTCGACGGCGCGCTCGATGAGCGCCTCGACGACGATCGGGCCGCCGTGGCCATGCACTTCCAGCACGTGCTCGCCGGTATAGGAATGCGGCGCGGGGAAATAGATCGCAAGTCCGCTGTCCAGCGGCTCGCCATGGGCGTCCAGAAAGTGACTGCCCACGGCCCGTCGAGGTGCGGCGCGCACGCTTGCCGCCACCGCCGGACCCAGCAGCTCGGCGAGCATGTCGATGACCGCTGCGCCCGAGAGGCGCACGATGGCCACCCCGCCGCGGCCAGGCGCGGTGGCGGCGGCAACGATGGTATCTGGCAGCTGCGCCCGGCCGCTCAGCGCTTCAGCCGCGCCTGCGCCGCCTCCACGCGACGGTTGATGTTCCACTGCTGCAGCACGCCCAGCACGGTGTTGGTCAGGTAGTAGAGCACCAGCCCCGCGGGGAAGAACGCAAAGGTCGCCGACATCGCCACCGGCATGAACATCATGATCTTCTGCTGCGCTGGATCGCTGGCCGGCGCGCTGAAATACTTGGTCTGGATGAACATCGCCGCCGCCATCAGAATCGGCAGCACGAAGTAGGGATCGCGCACCGACAGATCGGTGATCCACAGAAACAGCGGCGCCTGGTGCAGCTCGACACTATCACGCAGCACGTAGTACCAGGCGAAAAACACCGGCACCTGGATCAGCATCGGCAGACAGCCCGCCACCGGGTTGATCTTCTCCTTCTTGTACAGCTCCATCTGCGCTTTGGCGAGCTTCTCGCGATCATCCTTGTAAGTCTCTTTCAGGCTGTTGATGCGCGGCGCGAGCGTCTTCATCTTGGCCATGGAGCGATAGCTGGTCTCCGAGAGCGGATAGAGCACCAGTTTGATCAGCAGCGTCACGATGATGATGGCAACGCCCCAGTTGCCGATCGCGCCATGCACCTTCTCGAGCACCCAGAACAGCGGCTTGGAGAGAATCGTCAGCACGCCATAGTCGGCCACGCGATCCAGCGCCGGATGGATCGCATCGAGCCGCGACTGCTGCTTGGGCCCGACGTACAGCGTGTCGTGCACCGTACCGCTGGAACCGGCCGCGATGCTCTGCGTCGGGCCCGTGGCCTTCAGCAGGAATTCATCACCCTGGTGCTGGAAGCTGTACTGAAAGGCCTGGTCGCGCGGCGGCAAAATGCCGGCGAAAAAATAGGGCTGAAGTGCGGCCAGATAGCCGCCGCGCACCGACATGTCGAGCGTGCCGCCCTTCTGATAGTTGATCTTCTCGAAGCGCTGACCGTCGAAATAGGCCGGGCCCTTGTAGGCATAGCTGCCGGGGTTGAAATAGGAGCGCGCCAGCGCCTGGTTCCGCCGCAGGATCTGATCGTAGGGAGCGAAGCTGAAGGCCATGTCACTCGCGTTGTGAATCTCATAGGTCACATCGATCGCGTAGGCATTGCGATGCAGGGTCAGGGTTTTAGTCACCGTAAGACCGTGACCGTCGGTCCACGTCAGCGGCAGCGACAGCTCGTTCTGTCCTGGCGCGAGCGTCAGGCTTGTGACGGCACTGGTGTAGTGCGCAAGGTGCGTGGGGGCCGTCTCTCCGGCACTGCCCGCGAGTCCGCCCTGCAGCTCGAACACCGGGGGCTGCGCCTGCAGCAGCTGCACCGGGTTATTCGGCTGGCCCTTCGTCACCGGGTAGGCGAGCAGCCTCGCATCCAGCAGGTTGCCGCCCTCGAGACTGACCGTCAGATCCAGCACATCGGTGCGCATGTGCACGCTGCCGGCGGCCGCGCTCGTCGTAGCCTGCGAGGCGAGCCCGGTCGCACTGCTGGCCAGGCTGCCGGGGGCCGCAGCCGTGTTGGCGCCGGAGTTGGCAGGGGAGCTGGCAGCGCCGCTGGCTGTCGTCGCCAGCGCGCCGGCGACGGGGGCGCTGTTGCCGAGGGAGGGCTCAGCGGACGCGGTGGGGGCCGAGGGACCCGCCGAGAGGCGTGGCGCCGGCGGGAACTCGTGGGTGAACAGCTGCACGTTCACGATCAATGCGACCACGAGCAGGGCCCAGAGGGTGATGCGGAGATTGAGTTTAAATGGCATGCAAGGCCTGTACGGCGCGCGGCGGGCGGGCCGGTCTATCGGTTAAGTGGAACGCGTGGGCGGCACTGGATCATAGCCGCCGGGGTGCAATGGATGGCAGCGCAGCAGCCGTCGCAGTGCCAGCCATGCGCCGCGCGCCGCGCCGTGCGTGTCGATGGCCTCGAGCGCGTACTGGGAGCACGAGGGATGAAAACGACAGCGCGGGCCCAGCAGCGGGCTCACGAGCCGCTGGTAGCCGCGAATCAGGAGGCGGAGGAACGCTCGCATGAGGCGTGGATCTTCTGCCAGAGTTTGTCCAGCGATCGGCGCAGCTGTGCATTATCCGCATCCCGTGGGGCACTGCGCAGCCCTACGACGATGTCCAGCGCCGGCAGAGACTGCTGGCGCTGACGAAAGCTCTCGCGAATGATGCGGCGGATGCGATTGCGCTGCACGGCCAATCGCAGGATACGCGCCGGCACCGACAGTCCCAGCCGCGGCATGCCTGCGCCATTGACCTGAACCACGGCCGTGAATGCATCGGCGGCCAAGCGTCGACCCTGCGCATACAGCCGCTCGAATTCGGCCGCGCGGCGCAGTCGCTGGGTGCGCGGCAACCCGCGGCGTGGGGCGTCTGCGCCGACGCTCACGGCGCGATCTTGCGCACCGGCGCCGCGCTCAGGCGGCGCGAATCATGGAATGAGGCGCTTGCGACCCTTGGCGCGACGGCGCGCGAGCACGCGACGTCCGGTCTTGGTCGCCATGCGGGCCCGAAATCCATGAGTGCGCGCGCGGCGCACCTTGCTCGGCTGGTACGTACGTTTCATGACTACGGGCCTTGAAAGCTCACGGAAAAACGGGCCGGCAGCGTACGCAGCGGCCCCATCCGTGTCAATACGATACGCCTTGCGAGGCTCCGCTGCGCGCTACCGCGCGCTTCTGTCATGGGTATAGACTTGCCGGCCCGTTTTCCCGGAAGTCCTCAGGTTGGAAGCTTCAGTCTGGTCTCGCTGCCTGAGAGTGCTCGAGAGCGAGCTTCCCGAGCAGCAGTACAACACCTGGGTACGACCGCTGCAGGCCGTGGAAACCGAGGGGGGTCTGAAGCTGCTGGCGCCCAATCGATTCGCGGTGGACTGGGTGCGCGCGCAACTGCTGCCGCGGCTGACGGCCCTGCTGCCGCAGCTGGGTATCAGCGTGACGGGTATTCTCGTGGAAGTCGGCTCGCGCCCCTCCGAGCCGAGCCCGGCTGGTCAGGCGCTCAATGGCGCCAGCGCGGCGCTGCGTGCCGGCAAAGCTCAACAGGCCAAGGCTGTGGGCGTGCCTTTGAATGCCGAGTTTACTTTCGATCGTTTCGTCGAGGGCAAGAGCAACAATCTGGCCAAGGCCGCCGCGCTGCAGGTCGCAGGCAACCCGGGCAAGGCCTACAACCCGCTGTTCATCTACGGCGGTGTCGGTCTGGGCAAGACGCACCTGATGCACGCAATCGGCCATGCCATGATGGCGCGCGATCGCGAGGTGCGCGTGGCTTATGTGCACTCCGAGCGCTTCGTCAGCGACATGGTGCGTGCGCTCCAGCACAACCAGATCAACGAATTCAAGAACGCCTACCGCTCGCTGCATGCGCTGCTGATCGATGACATCCAGTTCTTCGCCGGCAAGGAGCATTCGCAGGAAGAGTTCTTCCACACCTTCAATGCGCTGCTGGAGGGACAGAACCAGATCATCCTGACCTGTGACCGCTACCCGCGCGAGGTCGACGGTCTGGAGGAACGGCTCAAATCCCGCTTCGGTTGGGGGCTCACCGTGGCGGTCGAGCCTCCGGAACTGGAGACCTCCGTGGCGATCCTGATCGCCAAGGCGGCCGCAGCCCACGTGGAGCTGCCCGAGGAGGTGGCCTTCTTCATTGCCAAGCGCATCCGCTCCAACGTGCGCGAGCTCGAGGGCGCGCTGCGCCGGGTGATCGCCAATGCCAATTTCACCGGGCGTTCGATCACCATCGAGTTCACCAAGGAAGCGCTGAAGGACCTGCTGTCGCTGCAGGCGCGTCTGATCACGGTGGAGAATATTCAGAAGACGGTCGCCGATTATTTCAAAGTGCGCGTGGCGGATCTGCTCTCCAAACGCCGCAGTCGCTCGGTCGCGCGTCCCCGTCAGGTCGCCATGTCCCTGGCCAAAGAGCTGACCACGCATTCGCTGCCGGAGATCGGCGATGCCTTCGGTGGCCGCGATCACACCACGGTGATGCACGCCTGCAAGCGCATCAAGGAACTGCGCGACATGGAGCAGCGCATGCAGGAAGACTATTCAAACCTGTTGAGAACCCTGACTGGATGACGGTGGATGAGCTGTGGACTAAATTGTGGGTAAGGTTACCCACAGTCCACGCACAGCTGTTCACTGCGGTTATGGACGGATCGCGAGTTGCTGTGCCACGCTGCATTTACGCAGTCCGAAGCCCCAAACCGCGCTGTCATTCCCGCTCTCCACAGGCTTAGTATTCATCATTGGCTTCTCTAAGAAAGAATATTCATTTAGAGAGCGTGTAGATCTTTTGGCGCCCATAAGGAACCCTGGCACATGAAAGTCTCCGCGACGCGCGAGCACCTGCTCGAGGCCCTGCAGAGCGTCATCGGCGTGGTCGAGCGCCGGCAGACGATGCCGATTCTGTCCAACGTGCTGCTCTCAGCGCGGGAGAATCGCCTGCGCATCACGGCGACGGACCTGGAGGTGGAGCTGGTAGCCGCCGCGGAGATCACGCTGCAGCAGGCCGGCGATATCACGCTGCCTGGCCGCAAGCTCTACGACATCGTGCGTACCCTGCCCGAGCGCACGACGATCACCCTGACGCGCGAGTCCGACAAGGTGGTGCTGCGCGGGGGACGCAGCCGCTTCACGCTCTCGAGCCTGCCGGCGAGCGAGTTTCCCGTGATCGAGCAGATCAGTGCCCAGCACCGTCTGTCGCTGCCGGCCAAGGACTGCCGGCGGCTCATCGACAAGACTCACTTTGCGATGGCGCAGCAGGACGTGCGCTACTACCTCAATGGCACGTTGCTGGAGACCGATGGGCAGATGCTGCGCGCCGTCGCCACCGACGGGCATCGGCTGTCGCTGTGCGGGCTCACCCTCGGTGGTGCCTCAGGGGAGCAGCAGCAGATCATCGTGCCCCGCAAGGGTGTGCTGGAGCTGCAGCGTCTACTGGACGGTGAAGGGGAGATCACGATCGAGCTCGGATCGAACCATATTCGCATCCAGATCGGCGAAGTTCGGCTAACTTCGAAGTTAATTGACGGAAAGTTCCCTGAATATTCGCGGGTCATTCCGCTCAACCCCCCGCGGGTCATGTCGGGTCCGCGAGAGGCCCTGCGGGCAGCCCTGCAGCGCACCGCCATTCTCTCTAATGAGAAATATCGCGGCGTGCGGCTGACCTTTGCGAGCGGTCTGCTGACCGTGCAGGCGCACAACCCCGAGCACGAAGAGGCCGAGGACCAGGTCGAGGTGCAGTTCGATGGCGAGCCGATCGAGATCGGCTTCAATGTCGGCTACCTGCTCGACGCCCTGGGGGCGGTCGAGACCGACACGGTCGAAGTGTGCCTGACCGGTCCGGACAGCAGCTGTCTGATTCGCGCGCCGGGCGACACCACGGTGAAATACGTGGTCATGCCCATGCGCCTGTAGCGCGGGAGCCGCGCGACTCCCGTGCCGCTGAGCGAGTTGCGGCTGCAGGACCTGCGCTGCCTGCCGGCCGCGGAGTTGCAGCTGCATCCCGGGACCAATCTCATCACCGGCGAGAACGGGGCCGGGAAGACCACCCTGCTCGAGGCCATCTATCTGCTCGGCCGCGGGCGCTCTTTCCGCACCCGCCATGTTGCGCAGCTGATCCGCCATGGGCAGTCGAGTGGCTGGGTGGCGGGCCGCGTGGAGTCACCGCCCGTGCACACTGCCGGCGCAGTCGGACCAGCTACAGCCGCGACACAGCGGCGCGTCGATGTCTCATGCGATAGCGAGGGCGTACGGGCGCGCATCGACGGCCAACCGGTGGACTCCCTGGCAGAGCTGTCTCACCTGTTGCCGGTCCAGGCCATCGACCCGGGGATTCACCGGCTGGTCGAGGAAGGACCGGCGCTGCGCCGGCGATGGCTCGACTGGGCAGTGTTCCACGTGGAACCAGGTTTCATGTTGCAGTGGCAGGGCTACACACGCGCGCTGCGTCAGCGCAACGCCGCCCTGCGCAGCGGCTGGGATCCGGTTCCCTGGGAGGCGGAGCTGGTTCGATTGGGCGAAGCTTTAACGCTGGCACGTGAAAGGGTCGTGTCCGAATTGAGGCACGTCTGGGACTCGACGGTGGCTGACATCGGCGCCGTGGGGACAACGCTGGGCCTCGCCAGAGGATGGGCGCGGGAGGAATCCTTGGCCGACGCGCTGGTGCGTCATCGCGAGCGCGATCGGGAGCGGGGGGTCACCGGGCAGGGGCCGCACCGCTGCGATGTGGTGCTGCGCGTCGATGGAAAGCCAGCGCGCGACGTGGTGTCTCGGGGCCAGCAGAAGGTGCTGGGCGCAGCCATGTCGCTGGCGGTCATGCGGTACCTGACGGCTCGCCTGGGCACGGTACCCATGCTGCTGCTCGATGATCCAGCGGCCGAGCTGGACGCCGCGCATACGCAAGCGTTGCTGCAGGCGGCCGGGGCGCTGGGAGGGCAGTGCGTGGTGACCGCCCTGCATCCGGAGATGCTGCCCGCACCCTCGGCAGACCGGGTGTTCCACGTGGAACGAGGGGGGGTGAAAAAGCTATAATGGACCCAGGAGGACACCCCCCTGGCCATACCAGCATCTGACGTCTACGATTCCAGCAAAATCAAGGTCTTAAAGGGACTTGATGCGGTGCGGAAACGACCCGGAATGTACATCGGTGACACCGATGACGGCACGGGTCTGCACCACATGGTTTTCGAGGTCGTCGATAACTCTATCGACGAGGCGCTGGCGGGTCACTGCGACCGGGTTGTCGTCACCGTTCATGCCGACGAGTCGGTTACCGTCCAGGACAACGGGCGGGGAATCCCTGTGGATATCCACCCTGAAGAGGGCCGCTCGGCAGCCGAGGTCATCATGACCGTGCTGCACTCGGGCGGAAAGTTCGACGACAGTTCGTACAAGGTATCGGGCGGCCTGCACGGCGTGGGCGTCTCGGTGGTCAACGCCCTGTCCGCATACCTGCAGCTCACGGTTTGCCGCGATGCGCAGATCTACCGGCAGGAATACCACTTGGGCGAACCGGCGGCCCCGCTGATGCCCTTCGGCGCCACGGCCGAGCGCGGCACCACGATCCGCTTCAAGCCGTCCTCGGAGATCTTTACCAATATCCAGTTCGAATACGATCTGCTCGCCAAGCGGCTGCGCGAGTTGTCGTTTCTCAACTCCGGCGTGCGCATCGAGCTCATCGACGAACGCGAGAACCGCTCCGACGTGTTTCAGCATGACGGCGGTCTGCGCGCCTTCGTGCAGCACCTGAACCGCACGCGCACGCCCATTCACGATTCAGTGCTGTGGTTTCGCGTCCAGGAGGTCGATACCACGGTGGAGGTGGCAATGCAGTGGAACGACTCCTACCAGGAGTCGATGTACTGCTACACGAACAACATTCCGCAGAAGGACGGCGGCACGCACCTATCGGGGTTCCGCGCTGCGCTGACGCGCACGCTGAACGACTACATCGAGCGCGAGGGGCTGGCGAAGAAGGAAAAGATCGCCACCACCGGTGACGATGCACGCGAGGGGCTGACGGCGATTCTGTCGGTGAAGCTACCGGATCCGAAGTTCTCCTCGCAGACCAAGGACAAACTCGTGTCCTCCGAGGTCAAGGGCGTCGTCGAGACCATCGTCGCGCAGAAGCTCGGCGAATTTCTGCTCGAACGCCCGCAGGAAGCTCGCGCCATCGTGCAAAAGATCGTCGAGGCCGCACGTGCCCGCGAGGCCGCACGCAAGGCGCGCGAGATGACCCGGCGCAAGGGCGCCCTGGACATCGCCGGCCTGCCGGGCAAGCTCGCCGACTGTCAGGAGAAGGACCCCGCGCTCTCGGAGATTTTCATCGTCGAGGGCGACTCGGCCGGCGGCTCGGCCAAGCAGGGGCGCGATCGGCGCACGCAGGCGATCCTGCCGCTGAAGGGCAAGATCCTCAACGTCGAACGAGCGCGCTTCGACAAGATGCTCGGCTCCGCCGAAGTCGGCACGCTGATCACGGCGCTGGGCTGTGGCATCGGCCGCGATGATTTCGACATCAACAAGCTGCGCTATCACCGCATCATCATCATGACTGACGCGGATGTCGACGGAAGCCATATCCGCACGCTGCTGCTGACGTTCTTCTACCGGCAGATCCCGATGCTCATCGAGAACGGCCATATCTACATCGCGCAGCCGCCGTTGTACAAGCTCAAGCGCGGTAAGCAGGAGCAGTACGTCAAGGATGAAGCGGAGTTGACGGCGCTGCTGCTCAGCGCCGCGCTCGACGATGCCGGCCTATACGTCAATTCGGCGGCGCCGCCGCTGCGCGGCCCGGGCCTGGAGCAGCTCGCCCGCAAGTACACCGAAGTCCAGGCCATCATCAAGCGCTGGTCACGCC
>DATAXJ010000054.1:0-40644 GCA_036266795.1 Steroidobacteraceae bacterium
GACGGTCCGCGGCGCCTGAGCAATCAGGAATTTTTTACGCGCCTGGCGCAAGCGATGATTCGGTTGCTCGCCCAGCTGACTGAAGACGGCTTCGTGTTCCGCGTAGATCTGCGTCTGCGTCCCTTCGGTGACAGCGGTCCGACGGTCTCGAGCTTCTCCGCCCTGGAGGATTATCTGCAGATCCACGGGCGCGATTGGGAGCGCTATGCCTGGGTCAAAGCACGCGCGATCACCGCGATACAGTCGTGGGGCCCGCTATATCAAAGCACGGTGCAACCATTCGTCTACCGTCGCTATCTGGACTTTGGGATCTTCGAATCGCTGCGCGAAATGAAGGCATTGATCGAGCGGGAGGTGCAGCGACGCGACCTGGCCGAGAACATCAAGCTCGGTCACGGGGGGATCCGCGAGATCGAATTCATCGTGCAGTCCTTCCAGCTGATTCGCGGCGGACAGGATCGACGACTGCAGAGCAGTTCGCTGCGCACGGCTTTGCCGCTGCTGCTGGGGGCCAAGCTCCTGCCGGCCGCAGCCGTCGCCGAGCTGGACGAGGCCTACGTGTTTCTGCGTCGCCTGGAGAATCGCCTGCAGATGCAGGCCGACCGACAGATCCATCGCCTACCCGATGAGCCGCAGGCGCGCGAGCGATTGGCCGCGAGCATGGGCGCAGCCGCATGGTCGGAGCTGCGACTGCAGATCGATCGACAGCGCGGGCGCGTCGCGGAGCACTTTCAAGCGGTGGTGTTCGCCAGTCGCGCCGCGCGTGCGCCGTCGGCTCCGGCGGCGGCGGCATTGCCTCTCGGGGCCGATCGGGCCGGACTGCTCGAGGCGCAGCTGCGCGAATTGGGCTTTGCCGACCCACGGACCGCGGCGCGCTGCGTGCTCGATTTTCAGGAGAGCATTGCGGCGCGGCGGCTCGATGAGATCGGCAGCCGTCGGCTCGCCGAGCTGCTGCCGGTGCTGGCTGCCGAAGCGGCCCGTACCGACGATGCGCTCGCGACGCTGCGCCGACTGCTGAAGCTGCTCGAGGCGATCGGTGCGCGCTCGGCGTACTTTGCGCTGCTGCTGCACCATGCAAGGCCGCGTGCCCGACTGGTGGAGCTCGCTTCGCACGGCGAATTTCTCGCTGCGCAGATCGCCGCCCATCCACTGCTGCTCGATGAGCTCATCGATGAGCAGTTGCTCGAGCAGACGCCGGATCGGGCAGCGCTCGCCGCGGACCTGGCGCAGCGGCTGGCCGGCACCGATCCCGCCGATGAGGAGCAACTGCTCGAGCGGCTGCGGCAGTTTCAGCGTGCCGCACTATTTCGCATCGCCGTGGCTGATCTGTTCGCGCGTCTGCCGGTCATGCGCGTCAGCGATCGGCTCACCGAGGTTGCCGAGCTCATCGTCGAACAGGTGTTCGCGCTTGCCTGGCAGCATCTGACGCAGCGACTGGGCACGCCGATGTGCGCAGAGGGAGACGCACGTCGCCCGGTGCGCATCGTCGTGGTCGGCTACGGCAAGCTCGGTGGGCTGGAGCTCGGTTATGCCTCGGACCTGGACCTGGTGTTCGTGCATGACTCGGAGGGTGCCCGTCAGGAGACCGAGGGCGGGCGCAACATCGACAATCAGGTCTTCTTCGTGCGCTTCGCGCAGCGCCTGGTGCATCTGTTGACGGTGCATTCCGCCGCAGGGCGGCTCTATGAGGTGGATATGCGCCTGCGGCCCAGCGGCAAGGCCGGCATGTTGATCACGGGCATCGATGCCTTTGCCGAGTATCAGCGCCGAGAGGCCTGGACGTTCGAGCACCAGGCGCTGCTGCATGCGCGCAGCGTGGCGGGGGCGCCCGAGCTGCGCGAGCGTTTCGAAGCCATGCGACTCACAGTGCTGGCGGAATGCGTACATCGCGATCGGCTGCGCGAGGACGTGCGCCACATGCGCACGCGTATGCGCAACGAGCTGTCGCGCGCCGGCGCGCAACAGGTCGATCTCAAGCAGGACCCGGGCGGCGTCGCGGACATCGAATTTCTGGCGCAGTACTGGGCGCTCAAGTGGGCGCAGCGGTATCCGCCGGTGGCGCGCTATTCCGACACCATTCGCCAGCTCGAGTCGGTGGCGTCGGCCGATCTGATCGCGCAGGCGACGATCGATGTGCTCACACGCGCCTATCGCAGCTATCGCACCTGCCTGCACCATCGCGCGCTCGATGGCCTGGACGCCGTGCTGCCTGCCGCCACGCTCGCGAGCGAGCGAGCAGCGGTGCTGGAGATCTGGAATCGCTATCTGGGCGAGGCACCGGAACCGGAGCCGCCGCCGCAGCCCTAGGAGGCGCGGTCCTTGCCGCCCTCGCCGCGCACCAGATGCATGATGGCGCGCGTGCGCGTGGTCTCCAGGCCTGAGGTGAAGCTCTCGACCCGATTGCCACCGAGGCGCTTGGCGCGATAGAGCGCGGCGTCCGCGGCGCGTTGCAGGGTCTCCAGAGTATTGAGCCGGCGGCTGAGCGAGGCGACCCCGAAGCTCGCCGTGACGGCGCGTTGCTCGGCGCCCGCGTGCAGGCCCGCCTGCAGATGAGCGCGCAGCTGCTCGGCGATCTGTGCAGCCCGCTCGCTCGCGGCCGACACCAGCAGCAGGAATTCCTCGCCGCCGATGCGGCCGAGCAGATCCTGGGGATGGATCAGCTGGCGCGTCATCTGCACCAGCTGGCACAACACCCGGTCACCCTCGGCGTGACCGAAGTCATCATTGATGTGCTTGAACTGGTCCACGTCGAAGCTGATCACCGATACCGGCGCACCCAGTCGCACGCTGCGCTCGATGGCCTCCTGGCCGCGCGGCAGCAGGCCGCGGCGGTTGTAGATACCGGTGAGTGCATCGATTGTCGCCAGGTGTTCTGCCTTGCGGCGCGCCTCTTCCAGCTCGCGTGTGCGCTCCGCGCTGCGCTCGAGGTCCTGCTGGCGTGTGGAGAGCGCCTGGCGCGTGGCATCCTGAGCATCGCGCGTCGCGCGCTGCAGGGCGCGGATGCGATCGGCAAGGGCGAGCGACAGCAGCAGCGCCTGCAGCACCGCGCCGGCCATGAGGCCTCCGCGGGAACTGGAGGAATAGGCCAGCGCCCCATTGGCGGTCAGCCCAAATGCCAGCGTGCCGCTGGCCGCCGCGAGCTGTGCGAGGAGGTAAAAGCGCGCCTGGGGATGCCCCCGGCGGACGCACAGCACTCCCGCCAGCAGGCCCACCAGCGGCGTGATGAATACCAGGCTGAACAGCACCGGATAGACCCTGCCGCTCGGGGCAAGCGGGGCAGCCAGGCACATGAGCGCCCCCAGGCACAGGCAGACGCACAGCAGCCGGTCGAGCCATGGGATCGCAGCGGTGAACAGCAGATGGCGCGTAAACTGCACCGACGCTAGGAAGGCACCGGCGGCGAGTAGCACCAATCCCTGGTTGGCCGGCCACGTCAGGTTCGGGTACAGCAACCAGGGCCCAAAGCCGTCGAGCGCCGTGCACAACAGAAACATCAGCGGCACGAGCAATACATAATAGAAATACGCCCGCCGGCGCAGTGACAGCCACAGCAGCAGGTTGTAGACGAACAGGGCGCCGACGGCGCCAATGAACAAGCCGTTGAGCAGCAGCGTCGCGCGCGCGGCGTGCTCGACCTGCGCGGCGCTCTGCAGCTGCATGGGTAGCTGCAGGATGCCCATGCGGCTGGCGGCGCGCACATAGATCTGGTAGCTCGCGCCCGGCAGCAGCTGAATCGGCAGGATCGGATAGCTGCCCGGCACGCTGTGCTGGCGCTGTGGCAGCTGATCGCCGGCCCGCGCGAGCTGTACAGCCCCTGCCGGGCCAATTGCGTAGAGCCGAACGTCGTCGAGCGTCGGCTGCGGAATCGTCAGATAGACCGTGGTCGGCTGCGTGGCGCGACTTTGCAGCGAGAAGGTCACCCAGTATGTAGCGCGGCTGAAGCCAAAATTCAGCTGCCGTCCGCTGGCCGGCACGAAGCGTGGCCGTGCAGCCTGCGCCGCCGCCAGATCCATGCCGGTACCGGCGTCTTTCAGCCAGGCGAGCCCGGAGGGTGCACTGACTGGCAGCCCCGGAGCGGTATTGATGCTGGCGGCTGCGGCGAGCGGCGGCACGGCCAGCAGGCCGAGCAGGTACAGCAGCGGCCGAAACCGATCCCATTTCAACGAGGCGGGCTCCTGGGAAGCACGGGCGTGTGGCCGGCCTCCCGGGGGAGAACGGCCACGGTGACTACATCTTGCGGTCGGCGCTACCGGCGCGCATCCGCATCGCTATAATTCTGTGCATGACGTCACGCGCGGAACCTCGAACGGCGAATGCCCAGAACCAATACACGGTCACCCCGCGGGACCTGCCGCTGGCCTGCCCGATGCCCGATATGACGCTGTGGAACTCCCATCCACGCGTTTACCTGCCGATCGAGGCCACCGGCTTCGCCAAGTGCCCCTACTGCGGGGCCGAATACACGCTGCAGCGCTAGCCCGAGCCGCTGCCGGCCCCGTAGGGGCGGTAGGATTTTTCCTCGATGAGCGCGGAACCGAGCGCCAGGTTGATGCGCCGCTTGATGGCCGCGCGCTCGTCGTTGCGCAGGTAGACCGCGCGCGCCAGCTCGATGAAGGCCGCGTCGAAGCGACTGGCCGCCTCGTGCTCGCGGATACGATCCTCTATGTCCCAAAGGGATGCATTGACCTGCTCGAGCGCGGCGATCTCCTCTGCGAGGGTGCCCGCAGCGTCGCTCAGCTCGGCGAGCGGCGCGCCAAGAGCCGCGCCGCAGGTGCGCTCGAGTGCCTCGAGCTCCCGGCGCACATTTGCGAGCTTGCCCAGGTCGTGCATGCGACGGCTCTTGATGCGCAGGATCGTGATCTTGTCGAGCAGCTCGCCGGCGGAGATCGGCACGAGAATGTCATTCATGCGCAGCTATGGTAGCAGGCGTGCACATCAGCGCATCGAACCGCTCGAGCACGTCGTCTACCTCGATCAGATCCATGACGCCCGGCCGCTCGATCTTCCTGGTCCAGGGCAATTGGTCGGCGCTGCGCCCGCAGTAACGTCGCGCGGCCTGCTCGTAGCGATCCACGCACCAGGTGCGCGACAGATAAGGTCCACAGCGCGCGCTGCGCGTGGCCGCATACAGACCGATCACCGGCGTGCCGACCATGGTGGCCATGTGAGCGGGTCCGGAGTCCGGACTCAGCAGCACCCGCGCGCGCGCGAGCAACGCCAGCATCCGTGGCAGCGTGTCGCGACCGATCTGGTTGACGAGCGGCACGCCGGCGGCACGCTCGATCGCCGCGCCCATGACGCGCTCGGCCTCGCTCGGCCCTCCACAGAGGATCACGCGCATCCCGTGCACTTCGCTGGCGTGGCGTGCCACTGCGGCGTAGCGCTCGGGCCGCCAGTTGCGCAGCGAATGGCTCGAGCACGGACTGATCAGCAGAGTGGCCTGTGTGTTCCCGGTGAGCTGCTCGGCGTAGCGCTGTGCTTCGTCCGGCAGCGGCAGATTCCATTGCGGCAGCCCGCGCGGTACGCCGAGCGCATCCAGGAAACCCTGCAAGCCGTCGAGCACGTGCTCGTTACGGCGCGGCGCGATGGCGGCATTGGTGAACAGCCACTGCAGTTCGCGGGCGCGAGCGCGATCGAAGCCGATGCGCAGGCGCGCCGGAATCATCGCGGCAGCCAGGCTCGCGCGCAGCGACAGCTGCATGTGCAGCAGCACGTCGAAGCGACGTGACGCCAGCTGTGCGCGCAATGCCTTCAGCGAACCCCAACTGTCTCGCTTATCGAAGGTGATAAACTCCACCTGCGGCAACAGGCCCATGAGCTGGGCTTCCACGCGGCCAATGACCCAAGTGAGTCGCGTTGCCGGCCACACGCGTTGCAGAGCCCGCACGATCGGCACAGCGTGGCAGGTATCGCCGATGGCCGAGAGCCGCAGGATGCACAGGCTGTCGGGCGGTGTGGTGAGTTTCAGCATGGGAAAGACATTGCACTGGCCGACCGGCGCCGACGTGCGGCAGAAGAGCGTGCCGGGCGGCGCGATGCTATATGACGTCTCCCGGGTCGGCAACGCCGAGGTGGAGTGGTTCGATCCGCAGTGGTGGCGCTCGCGCGGCGAGGTCCGGACCAACGCCGAGGGCCGCGGCTCGGCGCTGCTGATCGATGCCGATCAGCGGCGCATGGTGCTGCGTCACTACCGACGCGGCGGCTGGGTGGCGCGCATCTCCCAGGATCGCTACTGGTGGCGCGAGGCGGATGCGACGCGCTCGTTTGTCGAGTTACACCTTCTCTATCTCATGCGCCGCGCGTCGCTACCGGTGCCCGTGCCCCTGGCCGCCTGCTACCGGCGCACCGGGCGGCACAGCTACAGCGCGGACCTGCTCACCGAGCGCATCGAGGCGGTGACGTCCCTCGCTGCGCGTGTGGCGGCCGCACCTGTGCCGCTGATGGGCTGGATCGCCATCGGGCGCTGCTTACGGCGCTTTCACGAGGACGGCGTGTTTCATCCTGATCTGAACGCGCGCAACATACTGGTCGATGACCAGTGGCGCGTGTGGCTGATCGACTTCGATCGCGGGGGCTTGCGCAAGCCCGGTCTGTGGTGTGACGCGAACCTTGTGCGGCTGCGGCGCTCGGTGGAAAGGATTACCGCAGCGCTGCCAGCCGAGCACTTCTCCGATGCCGACTGGGCCTCGATGCTGGACGCGTATTTCGCCGCCGCGGCCCCCGCCTGAGCCGGGCCAGCGCGGTGCGCCGCCTCTATACGCTGCTCTGGTGTGTGCTGCTGCCGTTCGTGGCGCTCGCCGGCCTCAGGCGCTCGCGACGCGAGCAGGCCGCCGGCATCGGCACGGGTGCGTTGCGCCCGGGGGTTTTCTGGCGTGAGCGGCTCGCGCGGGACGCAGCAGCCGCCAACCCGTCGGTCCGCGATACGCTCTGGGTCCATGCGGCTTCCGTCGGGGAGGTGCAGCTGGCCGCTGTGTTGATCGGCGCGCTGCACGTGCAGTCGCCACAGCGTCCCGTCGCTCTCACCTGTCAGACCGCCACCGGACGCGCGCGGGCTCGGGAGTTGCTCCCTCATCTGCCGCTGCGCTACGCGCCATATGACCTGCCCGCGGCCGTGCGCCGCCGTTTTGCGCAGCTGCGTCCCTCGGCGCTGGTGCTGATGGAGACCGAGTTGTGGCCAAACCTGCTCGCCGAGGCGGCGCGCCAACAGGTGCCGGTGCTGGTCGCGAGCGCGCGGCTCTCGGCGCGCAGCCTGCGCGGCTATCGGGTGCTGCGCGGACTGCTGCGTCCTGCGATCGAGCGCAATGTCTGGGTTGCGGCTCAAAGCGCCGCGGATGCCGAGCGTTTCGCCGCGCTTGGGGTGCCCACCGAGCGCCTGAGCGTGGCGGGCAACTTGAAATTCGATCGTCCCGCGCCGCTGGATGCGCGGGCGCGCCGCGCGGCACTGCGTGCCCAGCTTGGGGCGCGGCCGATCTGGGTGGCTGGCAGCACGCATCCGGGTGAGCAAGCGGTCGTGCTCGAGGCGCATCGGCGGGTCTGCGTGCGCTATCCGGATGCCCTGCTGGTGCTCGCTCCGCGCCACCCGCCGCGCTTCGAGGAGGCCGCCCGACAGCTGCAGGCCGAGACCTGGCGCTATCGCCGCCACTCGCGCGAGGTCGCCGGGGTGCCCATGCCCGCCGACTGCCAGGTGCTGCTGCTCGATACGCTTGGGGAGTTGGTGGACTTTTATGCTGCGGCCGACGTGGCGTTCGTGGGCGGCAGTCTCGTGCCCGTCGGCGGCCACAATCTGCTCGAGCCCGCCGCGCTGGCACTGCCGCTGCTGGCCGGTCCCCACCAGAGCAACAGCCCGCAGGTCGCGCGCCTACTGGCGGACGTGGGGGCGCTGAGCATCGTGGCTGATGCCGGGCAACTCGCTTTACGGTTGCAGGCCCTGTTCGCCAGTCCCTCCCTGCGCCAGGAACAGGGCGAGAGGGCGCGCGCTGCGCTCGAGCAGCACCGCGGAGCGCTGCAGCGGCTGGTGGCGCTCATCGCGGGGCTGCCGCGCGCGCCGTGAGCGCGGATTGCTAATAGGAAGGCAACGTCGGATCGATCTCTTCTATCCAGGCGTCGATGCCGCCGCTCAGATTCGCGACCTGGCTAAAGCCCGCCGACTGCAGGAACTGCGCGGCACGGCGGCTACGACCACCGGACTTGCACATCGCGACGACTTCGCCTTCCTTGGAGAGCTCCTGCAAGCGCTGCGGCAGCTGCTGCAATGGGATCTGCCGCGCCGCGGGCAGCTTGACGATGGCGCACTCCCAAGGCTCGCGCACATCCACCAATTGCAGCGCCTCGCCGGCGTCCAGCCGCCGCTTGAGTTCCTGCACGGAGATTTCGGGCACGGCCATGGTTAGAAGCCGAACGTCGGAGGGGATGGCGCGTGCTCGAGCGGCTCGATGACCGTTTCGAACAGCGGCTCGCGCGCGAAGTCGCGCTGTGCCACGCGGCGGACCAGATTGGCCTGCTGGGGCTCGCCTGCGCCGATGACGACGAACATGCGCCCGCCGGGCCGCAGCGCCTGTTCGAAGAGCGGCTGATACACCGGCAGTGAGGCAGTGAGCACGATCGCATCGTAAGCAGAACTTTCCGTCAGGTCCATGGCGTCGGCCGTGAGGACTTCCACGGGGGCAGCGGCGCCGAGGGTTGCCAGATTTTCGCGCGCCTGCGCGGCGATCGGCTCATGCAGCTCCAGCGAGCGCACCCGGGCACCCAGACGGGCCAGGCAGGCCGTCAGGTAACCAGATCCGGTGCCGACCTCCAGCACCCGCTCGCCCGGACGCAACTCCAGGCTCTGCAGGATGCGTCCCACGAGCATCGGACGCAGCATTCGCTTGCCGCCGGCCAGGGCGATCTCGCAATCCGCATAGGCGAGGCTGCGCCAGGCGCGCGGCACGAACGGCTCGCGCGGGACCGCGCGCATGGCATCCAGAATCCGATCATCGAGCACATCCCAGGCACGCACCTGTTGCTCGACCATCTGTTCCAGGGCATTGGTCGACATTAACTTAATCCACCGGGCACGGGGCGTGCCACGTTAAGGGTTTTCGGCGCGGCTGCCAAGAGCGCGCGCTGGCTGCGGGCGCGCCGCGACATGTTCGGGATATGGTGAAATCCACCGTGGGGGGAGCTGCCACTTCGCTTATGCTTGACGGGCGGGCGATGGCAGAGCTTGGCCCTCCTACCAAGGAAAGCATCGCTTCAATAATACGGACTCGATGTCGATCGTCGCTCTGCTCTGCCTGCTGTTCGGCATCGCTGCGCTGGTTTTGCTGGCGTTGCTGCTGCTACAGCGGCGCACCCTCATGGCCCTGCAGCAGGTTTCGCAGCAGGTTCAGCGCACCGCCATTGGCGGCTCGCTCAGGAGCCGCATCGAGCTGCAGACCGATCAGCCCGAGCTGGCGGCGCTGATCACCGCCGTCAATCACCTGCTGTCGCGCGCCGCGGCCGCGGTCGAGCGTGCACCAAGCGCGGCGGCCTCCCTGGCGGCGCTGGGCGATCGCGTGCACGAAGCGGTGCTCATTCACGCCGGCACCATCCGCTACGCCAATGGGCAGTTCGCGCAACTGGCCGGCTGCCGCGCCGAGGAGCTGATCGGCCGGCGCCTGGCGGAAGTCGTGCCACAGGAGTATTCGGATCTGGTCGCGGACCACATCCGCCGTCGCCTGGCCGGCGAGAGCAGCACCGAGCGCTACGAGATCGATCTGGTCAGTCCCACCGGCGGCAACGCACGGCTGGAGCTCTCCAGCTGGCCCATTGAATACGACGGCGAGCGCGCGCTGCTGATTCTCGGCGTGGAAGTGCTGCCAACGCAGACGGTGAGCGAGCTGACCCTGAGCGAGGATCGGGGCCGCGCCCGGCTCACGCTGGAATCGCTCTACGAGGCGCTGATCACCACCGACATACAGGGACGGGTGGAATACCTCAATCCGGCGGCCGAACGGCTGCTGGGCCTCAGCAGCGCCGATGCCGCCGGCAAGCCGCTGCAGGAAGTGGCGCGGGTCGCCGAGGAGTCGGATCACACCGTGCTCATCGAGCCGGTGCGCCAGGCGCTCTCGGCAGGCACGCCGCTCAGTCTCGGCCGTCGCGCCGTGCTGCTCGGTGCTGCCAAGCAGGGTGAGCACCTGGTGGAGCTGTCGGCCGCGCCTATTCGCCTGCCCACCGGTGAGACGCTCGGAGTGGTCGTGCTGCTGCACGATGTCACCGAGATCCGCGGCCTGGCGCGCCAGATGTCTTATCAGGCCGCGCATGACGGGCTGACCGGACTGATCAACCGGCGTGAATTCGAGCGACGCCTCCAGGCCTCACTCGAGATCGCACGGCGCGGCGAGAACTCGCACGTGCTGTGCTACCTGGATCTGGATCGCTTCAAGGTGATCAACGACACCAGCGGCCATATGGCCGGCGATGCGATGCTGCGCGAGACCGCCAAGATCCTGCGGGCGGCAGTGCGTGACTCGGACACCGTGGCGCGCCTGGGTGGCGATGAGTTCGGCATGCTGCTGGTGGGCTGCCCGCTGGAGAAGGCGCAGCAGATTGCCGCGGATGTGTGCCGCGCCGTGCAGGATTTCCGCTTTGTCTGGAAGGACAAGATCTTCGATGTGGGCGTGAGCATCGGTCTGGTGGAGATCGCACGCGACAGCTCCAGCATGGAGGAGGCGCTGGCGGCGGCCGACTCGGCCTGCTACGTCGCCAAGCGCCAGGGCGGCCACGTGGCGGTGTACTCGGCGCGCGATGAGGCGTTCGCGCGCCAGAGCGGGGAGATTCAGTGGCTGCAGACGCTGCAGGGCGCGCTGCGCGAGAGCCGCTTCGAGCTCTACTGCCAGCCCATCGTGCCTTCCTACGCGGCCAACGACGAGGGGCCGGCGATGGAGGTGCTGATTCGCCTGCGCGACGATGCCGGCGAGCAGCTGCCGCCGATCGACTTCGTGCGCGCCGCCGAGCGCTATCGCCTCATGGGCCTGGTGGACCGCTGGGTCGTGCAGACCACGCTGACGGCGCTCGGACGCGGGGCCATCCAGCTGCCTCCCAAGCGCAGCGTGGCCATCAACATCTCCGCGCAGACGCTCGCCGACGGCGAATTTCTCGAGTTTGTCGTGGACTGTTTCGACTCCACGGGTTCCATACCCGCGCAGGTATGTTTCGAGATTGCCGAGTCGGCCGTGGTCGCGAACCTCGAGCAGGCGCGCCGCTTCGTCGGTGTGCTGCACGGTATGGGTTGCCGATTCGCGCTCGATAACTTCGGCAGCGGGCTCGGTTCGTTCGCCAACCTGCGCAATATCGCCATCGATTACCTGAAGATCGACGGCTCGTTCTTCAAGAACCTGGCGCGCGATAGCGTCAATCAGGCCATGCTCACCGCGATGATTCGTCTGGCGCGCACGCTGAATTTCAAGGTCATCGCCGAACGCGTCGAGGATGCGGGGGCACTGGATGCCGCGCGGCGCATGGGCGTCGACTATCTGCAGGGCTTCGCGATCGGCCGGCCGGAGAAGATGGCGATGGCGGCGTAGGCCGCTCGACAGGACATTTCCCGGACCGCCGTAAACCCATCCATGGGGGCTGCGGGCGGGACATCCTGTCCCGCACGCTCCGGGAAATATCCTATCGAGCCACCTCCACAGCGTCTGTGCCGCGATGTGGTCCCGTCGCGCGGTTCTTTATCGAGCCGGATGAGCGGTCGTCAGGGCGCGGGGAAGATGCCATTCACGTGTAGGTGCAGGGTCGAGCCGCTCTGCGTGGACAGCACGGCGGCCGCCAGGATCGCGCGGTGCATTGAAGGCTCCAGGCGAGGATCGCTGCAGTTCATTGTCGAGGAGGCCGGCGGCGAGCCGGCTTCGCTGCTCAGCTGCACCGTCGCCGTGCAGGTTCCGAAAAGCGGCCGGGGAGGCGTCAGGCCCGCTTGCTGCTGCTGCATGATCTGCTGATGTCGCAGCTCCAGCAGCTCCTGCTTCACGAGCATGGATTCACGCTGGTCGATATTCGCTTGCGGACCGACGGGCTCTGCATCATCGGCCTCGACGCGCAGCTGGACGCGCGTTGGGCCAACGGCCTGCAGTGGCAGCACCGCGACGACAGCCTGGCGCATGTCAGACATCAGCCGCGGATCGTTGCAGTCGACCACGAAGTCGTTCTGCGGCTGACTGGCCTCGTTCAGTGTGATGTCCGCCGTGCAGTGGCCCGTCGGCAGGATCGCCGGATTGCCGCTTCGCTGCAGGCGGCCCGCCTCCGCCACGCGCAGCCGCCGCAGCTCGCGCGCCACGCGCGACGAGTCCGCATCATCGCGCCGCGGCCGACGAGCCGTCGTCAGACTTTGCGCGCCAGCCGGCACTGCATACAGGATCACGCACAGCGCCCATGGCAACGGCCTGATCCAGCAGCGCACGAGTCTGCGCCAGCGCTGCCCGCGTTGCGCCTTGCCGCCGGATGTTTGGGATCGCAGTGGGCGCGCGCCCTCGAACCGCTGCATTAACATAACTTCAGCCCCCGTCATCGCCGTGTGCCCGATGGTGCATCCTCGGCGGTACGGGATTCCAATGCATGCGCGGCAGTTTTGATTGCGGGCACACAAACAAAAGGCCCCGGGACCGTTGCCAGTCCCGGGGCCTTTGAGAGCTCGGCGGGCTACAGGTGTGGCACCAGCAGCAGCGCGACGATGTTGATGATCTTGATCAGCGGGTTGATGGCCGGGCCGGCGGTGTCCTTGTAGGGATCGCCGACCGTATCACCGGTCACCGCGGCCTTGTGGGTCTCGGAGCCCTTGCCGCCGAAGTTCCCTTCCTCGATGTACTTCTTGGCGTTGTCCCAGGCACCACCCCCGGTGCACATCGAGATGGCGACGAACAGCCCGGTCACGATGGTGCCGATGAGCAGGCCGCCGAGCGCGCGAATGCCGGCGCCAGGCCCGAGCATCCAGTTGAGCGCATAGACGATGATGATTGGCACGACGATCGGGATCAGAGAGGGCACGATCATCTGCCGGATCGCCGCGCGCGTGAGCATGTCCACGGCGCGCGAGTAGTCGGGCTTGCCGGTGCCCTCCAGGATGCCCTTGATCTCACGGAACTGACGGCGTACCTCGGTGACGACGGCGCCGGCTGCACGGCCCACGGCCTCCATCGCCATCGCGCCGAACAGGTAGGGCACGAGCCCGCCGATGAACAGACCGATGATCACCGCCGGATCGGACAGCTGGAAGCTCGAGGCGGCGCGTCCCGTGGCGGCCAGATGCAGGTCGAGATTGTGTGTGTAGTCGGTGAACAGCACCAACGCGGCCAGAGCCGCTGAACCGATCGCATAGCCCTTGGTCACGGCCTTGGTGGTGTTGCCCACGGCGTCCAGCGGATCGGTGATGTCACGCACCGAGTCCGGCAGCTTGGCCATCTCGGCGATGCCACCCGCGTTATCCGTAATGGGACCGTAGGCGTCGAGTGCCACGATCATGCCGCACATCGACAGCATGGAGGTCGCGGCCACGGCGATGCCGTAGATGCCCGCGAGCGAAAAGGCGCCCCAGATCGCCAGACACACGGCGATCACGGGCAACGCCGTGGACTTCATGCTCACACCGAGGCCGGCGATGATATTGGTGGCATGACCGGTCTGCGAGGCCTCGGCGATGTGCCGCACAGGGCGGTACTCGGTGGCCGTGTAGTACTCGGTGATCACGATCATGGCGCCCGTGAGCGCCAGACCGATGAGCGCGCAGCCGAACAGCGGTGTCGCGCGCTCGGGCAGCAGCTGCTTGGTGATGAACCAGAAAGCGATTGCCGAGAGCACGCCGGAGACGATGACGCCCTTGTAGAGCGCCGCCATGATCTTGCCATTGGACCCGACGCGCACGAAGAAGGTGCCGATGATCGAGGAGATGATCGAGGCAGCGCCCAGCGCGAGCGGATAGATCGGCGCGGTGCCGCCGATGGTCAGGCCCCCGAGCAGCATCGTGGCGACGATGGTGACCGCATAGGTCTCGAACAGATCGGCCGCCATTCCGGCGCAGTCGCCGACGTTGTCGCCGACGTTGTCGGCGATGACGCCGGGGTTACGTGGATCGTCCTCGGGGATGCCGGCCTCGACCTTGCCTACCAGATCCGAGCCCACATCGGCGCCCTTGGTAAATATGCCGCCGCCGAGGCGCGCAAAGATCGAGATGAGCGAGCCGCCGAAGGCGAGCCCTACCAGCGCGTGCAGCGCCATGTCCTCGGAGAGCGTGCGGCGCAGGATTATGTAGTAGACGCTGACGCCCAGCAGCCCCAGTCCGACCACCAGCATGCCGGTGATCGCCCCACCGCGAAACGCAACCGACAGGGCGTTATTGAGCCCACCGGTGGCTGCCTGCGCGGTGCGCACGTTGGCGCGCACCGAGATGTTCATGCCGATGAAACCGGTTGCGCCCGACAGCACGGCGCCCACTGCAAAGCCGCCGGCCGTGGCCCAATTCAGGCCCAATCCCAGCACCACGAACAGCACCACGCCGACGATGGCGATCGTGGTGTACTGACGATTCAGATAGGCCTTGGCCCCGGCCTGGATGGCCGCGGCGATCTCCTGCATGCGAGCGTTGCCCGCCGGCAGCGCGAGGATCGAGAACGTGGAAATGGCCCCGTAGAGCACAGCAATCACGCCGGCAGCAACCGCCACCCACAGCCAATTCGCGGCAACCATGCAGAAAAGACCTCCGGATCTATAGGAATTAGAAGCTTTCGCTGTGCCGGACGCGCAACGTTAGTGGTGCGGCAAGCGATGAGCGGCAAGCGGCCGCGAAATATAGCATAGGGCGCAGTGCCCGGGCGCGGGCCCAGCCGCCCCCGCCGGCCGTTAAACCCGGTAGTCCGCACCCAGCCGCCGCCGCACGCGCACACCCTTGATGCGCACGTACGCCGGCAGGCCATCGCGATAGGGAGGGTAGTCCTCGCCACCGATGAGCGGCTCGAGATAGCGCCGACAGGCAGCCGTGATGCCGAAGCCGTCCTCGGTGATGTAGTCGCGCGGTACGGGCTTCTCGACGTTGGCGACCTGATCCAGCGGTACCGGCACGATCTTCCAGCGATAAGGACGGGAGCTCTGGCGCCGAATCGCGGGCATCACCGCGTTCATGCCCGCCAGCGCGTACTGCACGGCCGCGCGACCCACGGCATAGGCCTGCTCGACATCCACGCGCGAGGCGATGTGGCGCGCGGCGCGCTGCAGATAGTCCGCCACCGCCCAGTGGTACTTGTATCCGTGTGCTTCGCGAATCATGCCTGCCACGAGCGGGCCGACGCCGCCCAGCTGCGTATGGCCGAAGGCATCGGTCGTGCCGGCGTCGGCCAGAAACTTGCCATCGGGGTAGCGTGCCCCCTCGGAGACCACGATGACGCAATAGCCGTGCTGCTCGACGCACTGCTTGACGCGCGCCAACAGTTGCTCGCGCACCACGGGAACCTCGGGGAACAGGATGATATGCGGGGGGTCATTACGCCCCTTGCCTGCCAGACCCGCCGCCGCGGCAATCCAGCCGGCGTGACGCCCCATGACCTCCAGTACGAAGACCTTGGTGGAGGTGCGTGCCATCGAGGCCACATCCAGCGCCCCCTCCAGGGTGCTGGTGGCGATGTACTTGGCCACCGAGCCGAAGCCCGGACAGCAGTCGGTCAGGGGCAGGTCATTGTCGACCGTCTTGGGCACACCGATGCAGGCGATGGGATAGTTCAGCGCCGCGCCGAGCTGCGAGATCTTCAGCGCCGTGTCCATCGAGTCGTTGCCGCCGTTGTAGAAGAAGTAGCCGATATCGTGCGCGCGGAACACCTCGATCAGCCGCTCGTACTCCGCGCGGTTCTGCTCGAGGCTCTTGAGCTTGAAGCGCGCCGAACCGAAGGCACCGGCGGGCGTGTAGCGCAATCCGCGAATAGTCGCAGCACTCTCTCGCGAGACATCGATGAGATCTTCGGTCAGCACGCCGAGAATGCCGTCGCGGCCGGCATAGACTCGGCCGATGCGACCGCGCGCGCGGGCCGCCGCCTCGATGACCCCGCAGGCCGAGGCATTGATGACCGCGGACACGCCGCCCGACTGTGCGTAAAGCGCATTGCGCGCGGGCCGGCGGGCGCTGGCGGAACGGGATGCGGGGGCGCGGCGCGATGCGGGGGAACGGCGCGCGGCGCCACGAGTGGGGCGGGTGGTTTTCATGGCGGCGGCAGCATACCGCAAGCGGGTAAATCCGTCGGCGCCGAGCGCAGTGCCGCGTAAGCTGCGAGCGTTGCAGCGGCAACGTCGGGCGCTCGAGGTCGGGAGCATGTCGCCATGTGGCGGCTCATAGAAGGCAATCTGGATTCTCCGCAGGTCATCGAGCTGCTCGACCATCACTTGCGTAGCTCGCTGGCCGAGTCCGGCAGCCCGGACAGCTGCCACGCCCTGGATGGCTCGGCACTGCGAGCGCAGGACGTGCGCTTCTGGAGTCTGTGGGAAGGCGCCGAGTTGCTCGCCATCGGAGCGCTCAAGTGCCTGGACGGTGCCCACGGGGAGATCAAGTCGATGCACACCGTGCAGTCCGGACGGCGTCGTGGGGCCGGCAGCACAGTGCTGCAGCATCTGCTGGCCACCGCTCGGACCAGCGGCATGCGGCGGCTGAGCCTGGAGACCGGTGCGGCCGCGTACTTTGCGCCGGCGCGGGCGCTCTACCGCCGCCACGGTTTTGTGGAGTGTCCGCCCTTCGGCGACTATCGGCCGGACCCCAACAGCGTCTTCATGACCCGAGTGCTGGCGCTGGGTGCTGACGGATAGGCATGCCCCCTCGCGCAGGCCCCAGGCGGGGGTTTGACCGGCAGCGAGGCCCCCGTTACTGTGTCTTGATGCGTATCGTGCTGATGGGTGCCCCGGGGGCCGGCAAGGGCACTCAGGCCCAACGCCTGATCGAACACTTCAAAATCCCGCAAATATCCACCGGCGATCTGCTGCGGGAGGCCGTTGCCCGCGGTACGGCGCTGGGTGTCAGGGCCAAGGCAGCCATGGATTCCGGTGCGCTCGTCGCCGACGAGATCGTACTGGGCATGATTCGCGAGCGACTGGCCGAGCCGGATACCGCGCGTGGCTTCATCCTCGACGGCTTTCCGCGCAATCTGGCACAGGCGCAGGCCCTCTCGACGATGCTGGCCGGCATCGGCAAGCCGCTCGACGCGGTGGTGCTCTTCGAGGTCGACTACGACGAGATCGTGCGGCGCATCTCCGGCCGGCGCACCTGCCCGAACTGCGGACGCGTGTTCAATGTCCACACCCATGCGCTCGGCACGCCACCGCGCTGCGATCGTTGCGAGGAGCATCCCGTGCTCGTGCAGCGCCGCGACGACGAGGAGGCCACCGTCAAGCGACGCCTGCAGGTCTATGAGGAGCAGACGCGGCCGCTCGCGGACCATTACTCGGCCCAGGGCCTGTTGCGCGTCGTACAGGCCGATGCGCCGGTGGACGAGGTCACCTCGCGCCTGATCGGTGTGCTCGAGCAGGCGCCTGCTGCGCGGCGCACAGGCCCCTAACCTGCCGGGCGAGCGGCACAGAACAGTGCCACAGAGGCAGCGACGCTGCCGCCGCTGTGCTACAGGGCCTGCAGCAGCCGCTCACCGATGACGGTGCGTCGCCAGCCCGCCAGCGGCCCCGCATCACGCTCGCCGGACACCAGACGTTCCATGTCCCGGCGCGTCGCCAGTACTTCGGGTGCGATGCCCAGCTCGTGCCCGGTTTCCCGGGTCAGCTGCGCCAGACGCCGCACAGTCTCGGTCTCGGCGGGGTCCGGCCGGCGGCGCGAGCGGGGTTGTGGCAATCGTGCCGGCAGCGCCAGCGAGTCGATCAGCGCCAGAATCTCCGTGCCGCTGCGACGACGAATGCCTTCGGGCAGATCGGGGATGTCAGCCAGTTGCTCGGCCGTGCGTGGCACGCTGCCGACGATGTCGCGTAACGCCTGGTCGGGCAGTATCCAGTTGCGCGGGCGGTCGGCACTGATGGCACGTTGCTCGCGCCAAGCTGCCAGGGCCCGTGCCAGGCCGCGACGCGCCTCGTCGAGGTCTCCAAAGCCCTTGAGGCGACGCCAGGCCTCCTCGGGAGTGATCTGAAAGGACTGGCCGCTGTTGAGCTCAGCCATCTCCTCCTCGAACCAGCTCCAGCGCCCGAGCTGCGTCAGCCGCTGCTGCAGACGCCCCGCGAGCTCGGACAGGTAGCGCACGTCGTCGAGCGCATAGTCGATCTGCGCCGTGGACAACGGACGGCGCGACCAATCGGTGCGCGTCTGGCTCTTGTGCAGACTTCGGCCCAGCAGTGTCTGCGTGAGATCCGCGTAACCGATCTGCGCGGGCAGTCCCGCCAGTGCCGCGGCGATCTGCGTATCGAAGACTCCATCGAGCCCGCCGCTGAGCGGCCAGAGAACCTCGAGGTCCTGGCGCGCCGCATGCACGATCTTGCGCGTCGCGCTCGAGCGCATCACCGGGCGCAACCCCGACAGATCGGTGAGCGCCAACGTGTCGATGCAGACGGCGTGTGCTGGCCAGGACAGCTGTAGTAGACACAACTGTGCGAAGTAGGTGCGCTCGCGCATGAACTCCGTATCGAGTCCCAGCTCGCGCTGCTCCTGCAGCTGCGCACACAACTGCGCAAACACCTGCGGCTCGCTGATAATCCCCGGCATGACGGATCTGTTCACCCTGGCGCGCATGTATTTCGATATCGCGCTGTGGCGGCGCGGCCCGCAGGACCTGCCGGCGGTCGGCATTTTACTGCCTCTGACGATCGCCGCTTATGTGTTCTTCTATGTCGCGCTCGGCGAGGCGCTGCCGGCACTGCGCGCGGGCTGGACGCCACAGGTGCTCGCCGATACCGCTTTCGTCGCGCTGTGGTACTGGGCGTTGCTCGCGCTGGCGCGACGGCGCGAGCGCTACCTGCAGACCGCGGCCGCGCTGTTTGGCTTGCAGTGCGTGCTGGCTGCGCCCACTATCATGTCGGGATGGCTGGTGCAGCACTTTGCCCACGATCCGTCCTGGCTGGCAGTCAGCTATGCCTGCGTCATCCTCGTCTCGATCTGGAACGTGGCGGCAATCGGTCACGTTCTGCGCGCTGCACTGGAGCGTTCGCTGACTTTCTGCGTGATACTGGCATTCACGCAAATGCTGGTCGAGGAATTGGTGTTCCTCGCGGTGTTCACCACGCGGCACTGACACGCTAGTACCCCATGCATATTCATATCCTCGGCATTTGCGGCACCTTCATGGGCGGCATCGCCGCGCTGGCACGCGCCGCCGGACATCGCGTGTCAGGCTGCGATCGCAACGTCTATCCCCCCATGAGCACCCAGCTCGCGGCACTGGGCATCGAGCTGCACGAAGGCTATGACGCCGAGCAGCTTGCCGTGCGGCCCGATCTGCTGCTGGTGGGCAACGTGATGACGCGCGGCATGCCGGTGATCGAGGCAATGCTCGATCGCGGCCTGCCGTACGCGTCGGGGCCGGAATGGCTGTCGCGCGAGATGCTGCGCGAGCGCTGGGTACTGGCGGTGGCCGGCACGCACGGCAAGACAACGACCAGCAGCCTGATCGCCTGGATCCTGCAGGACTGCGGACGCGAGCCCGGTTTTCTGATTGGTGGCGTGCCGGCGAACTTCGGCATCAGCGCGCGCCTGGGCGGCGCGCCGCTGTTCGTCATCGAAGCCGATGAGTACGACACCGCATTTTTCGACAAGCGCGCGAAGTTCGTTCACTACCATGCGCGCACGCTGGTGCTGAACAATCTCGAATATGACCATGCCGACATCTACCCGGACCTCGCTGCCATCGAGCGGCAGTTCGAGCATGTGCTGCGTACGGTGCCCGGCAGCGGCCGCATTCTCTGTCACGCCGGCGATGCGAGCCTGGAGCGCGTGCTCGCCGCGGGCTGCTGGACGCCGATCGAGCGTTTCGGAGTGACGAGCGGCTCGGGTGAGCCGCCACTGTGGAGCTACTCGAGCGAGCCGGGGAGTGATTGCTCGCGATTCGAGGTGCTGCAGGCCGGACGGGCGGTCGGTGAGGTCAGCTGGCAGCTGATCGGCGCGCACAATGCAGTTAACGCCCTCGCCGCGCTGGCAGCCGCGCATCATGCCGGCGTGCCTGTCGAGGCGGCCATCCGCTCGCTGTCGCGCTTCAAGGGAGTCGCGCGTCGCATGCAGCTGGCGGGCGAGGCTGCCGGCGTGCGTGTCTATGACGATTTCGCCCACCATCCGACCGCCATTGCCACGACGCTGCAGGGACTGCGCCACCGGGTCGGTAGCGCTCGCATCATCGCGGTGCTCGAGCCGCGTTCGGCCACCATGCGCCTGGGCGTGCATCGCGAGACGCTGGGCGCATCGCTGGCCGGCGCCGACGAGGTGTGGCTCTATGCTCCGAGCGACTTGGGCTGGGATGCGCGCGCCGCAGTGGCATCCCTGGGCGCGCGCGCCCACGTCGCCGAGCAGCTCGAGGAGCTGCTGGCAGGACTGCTCGCTACCGTCCAGCACGGCGATCAGGTGCTCATCATGAGCAACGGGGGCTTCGGCGGCCTGCACAAGCGGCTGCTGCAGGCACTGGCGCAACTGCCGTCGTTGCGAGCGACCGGCGAGGCCACGCGTGCCGGTGGTGCCTGAGCACTCCGCTCGCACCGATACGAGCGCTGCGTCGGCGCAGGATCTTGCGCTGTTTCCCTTGGGGGGGGTGCTGCTGCCGGGCGGCCTGCTGCCGCTGCGCATCTTTGAACCGCGCTACCTGGACCTGCTCGGCCACTGCCTGCGCGAGAACCAGGCCTTCGGGGTGGTGCTGATCACAAGCGGCACCGATACCGATAGCGCGGTGCGCACCGCCGAGATTGGCACTTCCGCGCGAGTCATCGACTTTCAACCGATGCCGGACGGACTGCTCGGGGTCTTATGCCGCGGGGAGAGACGTTTTCGCATTCTGCAGCGCAGCCAGCAGCCGAACGGCCTGAACCGCGCGCGCGTGCAGTGGCTACCAGAGCCACCCCCCGTTCCGCCCGCTGCGCGCTTTGCCGCCGCGGTATCGGCGCTGCGCAAGGCGATCGCCAGCCTGATCAATTCGCAACGCTTTATCGAGCCGCACTACGAGGACGCCGGCTGGGTCAGCCATCGCCTGGCCGAGCTACTGGCGCTCGAGCCTGCGCTGCTGCAGAGATTGCTGGAGCTCGATGACCCCGAGGTGCGGCTGCAGCTGCTCGCGCCCCTGCTCAAGCAACACGACCTGCGCTGAAGTGCAGGCGGCGGGGGCCGGCGGCGGCGCGGCTGCTGGAGGCGCCGCTCTCAGGCCGAGGCCGCCAGGGGTTCGCCGATCGCGCTGGCCGCTTCCACCCAGACCAGCTCGGTGGTCAGCGTGCCGTCCGCCCGCAAATTCAGTAGCCGGTAGGCCGGCGGCCGCGTGTCGATCGCAAACTCGCTCGACAGCGGCAGAAACTGCGCGCCCGTCGAGGGCGTGCCCAGCAGCCGCACGCCCTGCCGGTGCGAGTCAAAGCACTGATGCACATGGCCCCAGCTGATCGCGCGCACCGCGGGGTAGCGCTCGAGCAGGGCGAGCAGCTCGGCGGCGTTGTCCAGTCCCAGTGCGTCGAGCCAACGGCTGGCCATCGGTACGGGTTGGTGGTGCAGGCACACCATGATATGCCGGTCCGTGCCCTCCAGAGCGTCACGCAGTCGTCGCAGCTCCGCGGTGCCCAGGTGCCCGGCGGCGCGTCCTGGCACGCTGCTGTCGAGCAGCACCAAGCGCCAGCGTCCCAGATCCGTATGGCCGCCGACCTGGAAGGGTGCTCGCGCCAGCGCGGTGCGCATGGTCCGCGCATCGTCATGATTACCAGGAACGCAGTACACCGGTATGCCCACCGAGCCGGTGAGGCGCTCGAAGTGCGCGTAGCCGCCCGGCTCGTCATTGACGATATCCCCGGTGCAGAGCAGGCCGGCGAGGCCGCGGCGATAAGCGAGCGCGTGAGCCAGCACGCGCTGCAGACTCGCCAGTGTGTTCACGCCGCGCAGCCGGCCGTTCGGGTCGGCGAACAGATGCGGGTCCGAGATCTGCAGCAGTCGCACGTCGTCGTTCATGACCCTGAATGTTACCTGCGCCGCGTCCGCCGGCGAGTGATGCCCTTCAAACGCTGTGTCATAGAGCACAAATGTTCCGGTGACGCAGCCCGCAGATTCCATCGGTGCAGTGCAGGAGATGTTAAACGTATCGCCTGTGTCACCGAATGGCGCACGGTGTCGGAAAATGCCGACGCAATTCAGTGGCGTGCACGGGTTGTCCCTCGGACGCGTATTGTTGTCGGGCCTGGCGCCGGCGGGTCGATCGCGGGCGCTGACTGTCGTCGCAGCCGTCGCCGGGACGAGCGTTGCGCACCGGATTGCGAAGCGACTGGTTTGCCGGGCGGCCGCCGGCTGGTAGACAATGCGCGCCCCCGGCTTTCTCCCCCCATTTCGCACCGACGGGAGCTCACCCCATGTCAACGGCCACGGCGCCTGCCCCAACGCGACGCGAGCTCGCCAATGTTCTGCGCGTGCTTGCCATGGATGCGGTTCAGCAGGCCAACTCGGGGCATGCCGGGGCGCCCATGGGCATGGCGGATATCGCCGAGGTGCTGTGGCGCGACTTCCTCAAGCACAACCCGGCCAATCCGCGCTGGTGGGACCGCGACCGTTTCATTCTTTCGAACGGTCACGCCTGTATCTTGCTGTATGGGCTGTTGTATTTGACGGGCTATCCGATCGGCATGGATGAGATCCGCCATTTCCGTCAGCTGGGCTCGCGCCTGGCTGGACATCCCGAGCACGATCCGACCATCGGCATCGAGACCACCTCCGGACCGCTCGGTCAGGGGCTCGGTAACTCGGTGGGCTTTGCGCTGGCAGAAAAGATGCTGGCCGCGCAGTTCAATCGTCCGGGCCTCGCCATCGTCGATCATTACACCTATGTCTTTATGGGTGACGGCGACCTGATGGAAGGCATCTCTCACGAGGCATGCTCGCTCGCCGGCACGCTCAAGCTTGGCAAGCTCATCGGCTTCTACGACGACAACGGCATATCCATCGACGGCAAGGTGGCGGCCTGGTTCGCCGACGACACACCGCGGCGCTTCGAAGCCTACGGATGGCACGTGCAGCGAGTCGATGGCATGGACGATGAGGCCGTGGCCGCCGCGATCCGCGCCGCGCAGGCCGAGACCGAGCGACCGTCGCTGATCTGTTGCAAGACGGTCATTGGCTGGGGTGCGCCGACCAAGGCCGGCACCAAGGCCGCGCACAGCGACCCGCTGGGAGTCGAGGAGGTCGCGGGGGCGAAGAAGCTCATGGGCTGGACGGCCCCGCCGTTCGAGGTGCCCTCGCCGCTGCGCGCCGCGTGGAATCATGAGGAAGCCGGCCGAGCGGCCGAAGCGCGCTGGCAGGAGCTGTTCGGTCGCTATCGGCGTCAGTACCCGGATCTGGCGGCCGACTTCGAGCGGCGCATGCAGCAGGCGCTGCCCTCCAACTGGCTGCAAAATGCGCAGGCGGCGCTGACTGCCGCGCGCAACGTCCGCGACGCGCAGGCCACGCGCAAGTCCTCCAAGGTGGTGCTGGACGTGCTCGCCAAAACGCTGCCGGAGCTGTTCGGCGGTTCGGCGGATCTGACCACCTCGAACGAGACCTGGAATGACAGCTCGCGCGCCATCGGTCCGGCAGACTTCGCCGGCAACTATCTGCACTACGGCGTGCGCGAGTTCGGCATGACTGCGGCGATGAACGGCCTGGCGCTGCATGGCGGCTTCATCCCTTATGGCGGCACGTTTCTGACTTTCTCGGACTACGCGCGCAACGCCGTGCGCATGGCGGCGCTGATGCACCAGCGCGTGATCCTGGTCTACAGTCACGATTCAATCGGTCTGGGCGAGGACGGCCCGACGCACCAGCCAATCGAGCAGCTCAACAGTCTGCGCGTGGTACCGAATCTGACCGTGTGGCGGCCGGCCGATGCCGTCGAGACGGCCGTGGCCTGGTGCGCAGCCATCGAGCATGACAGCGGTCCCACGGCGCTGGCGCTCTCGCGCCAGGGCCTGCCGCAGCTGCCGCGGGATGCGGGGGCGCTCGAGGGAATCCGTCGCGGCGGTTACGTGCTGCTGGACTGCCAGGGCACACCGGAATGTATCGTCATTGCCACCGGCTCGGAGGTCGCACTGGCGCTGGAGGCGGTCAAGGGTGCGCAGGGGGCCGGCCATCGCGTGCGTCTGGTGTCCATGCCCTGCACGGAGCTGTTCGATGCGCAGGAGCCGGGCTGGCGCGAAGCGGTGCTGCCGGCGGCCGTGACGGCGCGTATCGCGGTGGAAGCCGGCAGTACGGCACTCTGGTGGCGCTACGTGGGGCTCGCTGGTCGCGTCATCGGCATCGATCACTTCGGTGCCTCGGGCAAGGGACCCGATGTATTCAAGAAATTCGGCTTCACGGCACAGCACGTGCGGCAGACGATTGATGAGCTGATAGCGTAAGGAGCGCAGCGCCATGAGTTTGAAGGTGGGAATCAACGGTTATGGCCGCATCGGCCGCAACGTCCTGCGGGCACTCTACGAGGGAAAGTCCCGCGGGCAACTGCAGATCGTCGCCATCAACGACCTCGCCGACGCCGAGACCAATGCGCACCTGACGCGTCACGACTCGGTCCACGGCCGCTTCCGCCACGAGGTGCGCGTCGACGGGGATGCCATGGTCGTCGACGGCGACCGCATCCAGGTGCTGGCCGAGCGCGATCCGGCGAAGCTGCCGTGGCGCCGGCTCGGCGTGGATATGGTGCTCGAGTGCACGGGCCTGTTCACCAGCAAGGCCAAGGCGGCCAAGCACCTGGAGGGCGGTGCCGCCAAGGTGCTGATCTCCGCGCCGGGCGGGGATGACGTCGACGCGACCATCGTCTACGGCGTCAATGACAAAACGCTGCGCGCCTCGCACACGGTGGTTTCCAATGCCTCGTGCACGACCAACTGCCTGGTGCCGCTTGCCAAGGTGTTACACGACGGCATCGGTATCGTCGCGGGGCTCATGACCACGGTGCATTCCTACACCAACGATCAGGTGCTCACCGATGTCTACCACAAGGATCTGCGGCGGGCGCGTTCGGCCACGCAGTCGATGATTCCGACCAAGACCGGCGCGGCGGCCGCGGTTGGACTGGTGCTGCCCGAGCTGAAGGGGAAATTCGACGGTTTCTCGGTGCGTGTGCCGACCATCAACGTCTCGCTGGTGGATCTGACCTTCACGCCACGACGGCCAACCAGCGTCAAGGAGGTCAACGAGCTGCTGCGCGCCGCCGCCGACGGGCCACTCAAGCACGTCCTGGCCTATTCCGAAGAGCAGCTGGTCTCGGTCGACTATAACCATGACCCGCATTCGAGCATCTACGATGCGACCATGACCCGTATCATCGATGGCAACCTGGTGAAGGTGTGCGCCTGGTATGACAACGAGTGGGGCTTTTCCAACCGCATGATCGACACGGCGCTCGCATGGTCGCGCGCGCCTGCATAGCGTGAGGTACCTCGCATGAAGCCGTTGCGCATGACTGATCTGGATCTGCGCGCCAAGCGCGTGCTGGTACGCGAGGACCTGAATGTCCCGGTCGAGGACGGGGTGGTCACGAGCGATGCGCGCATCCGCGCGGCGTTGCCCACACTGCGGCTGCTGCTGGAGCAGGGGGCACGTGTCATCGTGCTCTCGCATCTGGGACGGCCGGAAGAAGGCAAGCCCGAGCAGCAGTACTCGCTCGCGCCCGTGGCCGCGCGCCTCTCGGAGCTGCTCGGGCGGCCAGTGCCGCTGATCAAGGACTGGCTGGACGGCGTCGATTGTGCTCCCGGCAGTGCGGTGCTGTGCGAGAACGTGCGCTTCAATGTCGGGGAGAAGAAGGACCAGGAAGCCCTGGCGCGGCGCATGGCCGCGCTCTGCGATGTATTCGTCATGGATGCCTTCGCCACCGCGCATCGTGCCGAGGCCAGTACCCATGGCGTCGCCCGTTTTGCGCCGATTGCCTGCGCCGGGCCGTTGCTGGTGACCGAGCTCGAGGCGCTCGAGCGTGCACTGGCGCATCCGGCACCTCCCACCGTGGCCATCGTCGCCGGCTCCAAGGTCTCCACCAAGCTCACGGTGCTCGAAGCGCTGCTCGAGAAGGTCGACAAGCTCATCGTCGGCGGCGGTATCGCCAATACCTTCCTGGCCGCGCGTGGGGTGAAAGTGGGTCGCTCGCTCTACGAGCGCGACATGCTCGACATCGCCGCGAAGCTCCTGGCGCGCGCGAGCGAGCGTGGCACCGAGATCCCGTTGCCGGTGGACGTGGTAGTGGCGCGCGAGCGGGCCGCCACCGCGCACGCGGATGTGCGCCCGGTCGGACGCGTGGCCAACGATGAGATGATCCTGGATATTGGCCCGGATACGGCCGAGCAGTTCTGCCAGCTGCTCGAATCGGCCGCCACCATCATCTGGAATGGCCCGGTGGGCGTGTTCGAGTTCGCTCAGTTCGGCGAGGGCACACGCGCCATTGCCAATGCGATCGCGCGCAGCAAGGCGTTCTCATTGGCCGGCGGCGGCGATACGCTCGCGGCAATCGAGAAGTATGGCGTGGAAGATGGCATCTCCTACATCTCCACGGGAGGCGGCGCCTTTCTCGAGTTTGTCGAGGGCAAGCGCCTGCCAGCGGTGGCGGTGCTCGAGCGGCGCGCTTCCCCAACCTCTTCGGCAGCCTGAATCACCATGGATACCCAGCGCCGAACCAAGATCGTGGCAACCCTCGGCCCGGCCACCGACGAGCCGGGCGTCCTCACCAGTATGGTGCGCGCCGGCCTGGATGTGGCACGGCTGAATTTCTCGCACGGTACGCGCGAGGCGCAGATACAGCGCGTGGCGCTGCTGCGCCAGGCGGCGCGCGACAACGGCCGCTACGTGGGCATTCTCGCCGACCTCTCCGGCCCGAAGATCCGTATCGAGAGCTTCCGGGAGGGCAAGGTGCAGCTGGTCGAAGGCGCACCCTTCGCGCTCGACACCGCGCTCGATCCGGCTGCGGGCAATCAGACCGAAGTTGGCTGCGCCTACACCAATCTGCCGGCCGATGTGCGCGCGGGCGACACGCTGCTGCTATCGGACGGGCAGATCGTGCTGGAGGCCGAAAAAGTGCACGGCACGCGCATCGAGTGCGTGGTGCGCGCCGGTGGGGAGCTCTCCAACCGCAAGGGCGTCAATCGTCAGGGTGGCGGCATCTCCGCCCCGGCGCTGACCGAGAAGGATCTGGAGGACATCCGCACCGCCGCCGAGCTGCAGGTGGATTATCTGGCCGTGTCCTTCGCTCGCGATGCCGACGACATGCGCCGCGCCCAATCGGAGCTGCGCCGCTGGCGCGGTGAGGCACGCGTGGTGGCCAAGATCGAGCGGCATGAGGCGCTCGACAACCTCGCCGGCATCCTTTCGGTCAGCGAGGCGGTCATGGTGGCGCGCGGCGATCTGGGCGTGGAAATGGGCTACGCGGAGCTGACCGGCCTGCAGAAGACCATCATCCATCAGTCGCTGGCACGCAATCGCGTGGTCATCACGGCCACGCAGATGATGGAGTCGATGATTCAGAGCCCCATCCCCACGCGCGCCGAGGTCAGCGATGTGGCCAACGCGGTGCTCGACGGCACCGATGCCGTGATGCTCTCGGCGGAGACCGCGGCGGGACGCTATCCGGTCAAGGCGGTGCAGGCGATGGCCGACGTGATCCGCGGCGCAGAGAAGTACCAGCTGGGTAGCTTTCGTCGCATGTCGCGCGCCGAGGAGGAGTTCGGCAACACCGAGGAGGCGATCGCGCGCGCGGTGATGTATACCGCCAATCATATGCGCGTGCGTGCGGTGGTCGCGCTGACCGAGTCGGGGATGACGCCGCTGTGGATGTCACGCATCCGCTCGGACATGCCGATCTATGCGTTCACACGCCATGAGAGTACCCGTCGGCGTGTGACACTGTACCGCGGGGTCTACGCGGTGCCCTTCGATATCGTGCATACCGATACTGCCCTGCTCTACAGCGCGATTTTCGACCGCCTGCTCGAGCTCGGCCTGGTGGAGCTCAACGACCTCGTCATCCTCACCAAGGGCGAGCTGACCGGCGTCTCGGGCGGCACCAACTCGATGCAGATCCTGCGCGTGATCAAGTACTGAAGTCGCACTCGGGCCGCAGGGGAGCGCTCATGCGGTACCGAAGTGAGAGCCGCATATATGCGGCTCTAAGGCGGACTTGGCTATCATGTCCGCATGGCCGAAGAAGCCACGAGCCGCCTGCGAACTGCGTCCGCTGCGACGGTGGGGCTGATATTGCCCGGCGGTGGCGCGCGGGCGGCCTACCAGGTTGGTGCGCTCAAGGCGATCGCCGAGCTGCTGCCGGGCGCAAGCAATCCGTTTCCCGTCATCGTCGGAACCTCCGCCGGAGCGGTCGCTGCCGCCGTGCTGGCGGCTGGCGCCTATCGCTGGCGGCGTGCGATTGGCGCGCTCGAGCAGGTGTGGGCGGCCTTCCACGTGCATCATGTCTTTCGGGTCGATCCGCTCAGCACGATGCGAGCGGGTTCACACTGGCTGCTGTCGCTGCTGTCCGGTGGCGTGCTGGTGCGTCCGCCGCTGGCGTTGTTCGACAATACCCCGTTGCGCGAGCTGCTCATGCACAGCATCGATTGGCGCAATCTGCAGCGCAGCATCGAGCGCCGGGACCTGCGTGCACTGGCGCTTTGCGCCACGAACTACACGACGGCCTCATCGGTCGCATTCTTTCAGGGTGCCAGCGACATTGCCGGCTGGGTGCGTCAGCAGCGTGTCGGTCGACCCACGCAGCTGACGCTCGACCATGTCATGGCCAGTCTCGGCGTACCGTTCCTCTTTCCGCCGGTGCACCTGGGCGACGGCTTCTATGGCGATGGCGCGCAGCGCCAGCTCTGGCCGCTAAGCCCAGCCATCCATCTGGGCGCCGATCGTCTGTTGGTGATCGGTGTGCGCGCCGAGCAGGGCGGCGGCGTGACGCCCCAGCCCGATGCCACGCTGCCGCCTACGCCTGGACAGCTGTTCGGCTACATGCTCGATACACTGTTCATGGACCAGATCTACGCGAACATCGAGCATGTGCAGCAGCTCAATCAGGTCGTGGAGGTGGCGCCGAGCGCCGTACCCGGCATGCACAAGATCGCCACCATGGTGCTCGCGCCCAGCGCCGATCTGGGCGACATCGCCGCCTGGCATGCGCGCAGTTTGCCGCGCAGCCTGCGCGCACTGCTGCACGTGGCAGGCGCCCGCGGCAGCGGTGGCGCGCAACTCGCCAGCTATCTACTGTTCGAGCAGGGCTTCACGCGCGAGCTGATCGAGCTCGGCTATCGCGATGCGCTGCGTCGGCGCGATGACCTGACGGCGTTCCTCGGTGGCTCGCCGCTGGCCGCGACCACGCTGGTGCCGGCGCTGCACCTGGTGTCCTCCGAGGAGGAGCGGCTGAGTTCGACCAGCTGAGGCCAGAGCGCAAGAGTGGCCTTCCGCGCGGCGCCTTGCGAGAATGGTGTGCCGTTCCGCCAACAAACGAACGAGAGCACCATGGAAGACGATCTGAAGAAGGCGGCGCTGGATTATCACCGTCTGCCCGTTCCTGGCAAAATCTCGCTCGCCCCGACCAAGCCGCTGGTCAATCAGCGCGATCTGTCCCTGGCGTATTCGCCGGGCGTCGCCTGCGCGAGCCTGGCGATCGCGGAGAATCCGCTCGAGGCCGCCAATCTCACCGCGCGCGCCAATCTCGTGGCGGTCATCACCAACGGTACGGCGGTGCTCGGACTCGGCAACATCGGTGCACTCGCGGGCAAGCCCGTGATGGAAGGCAAGGGCTGCCTGTTCAAAAAATTCGCCGGCATCGATGTCTTCGACATCGAGATCAACGAGAGCGACCCGGACCGGCTGGTGGAGGTCATCGCGGCGCTCGAGCCGACTTTCGGCGGCATCAATCTCGAGGACATCAAAGCGCCCGAGTGCTTCTATATCGAGAAGCGGCTGCGCGAGCGCATGAAGATTCCGGTGTTCCACGATGATCAGCACGGCACAGCCATCATCGTGGCCGCCGCGGTGCTCAACGGGCTTACCGTGGTCGGCAAGGACATCGGAAAGGTGCGTGTGGCAGTTTCCGGCGCGGGGGCGGCGGCCATCGCCTGCCTGGACCTGCTGCTGGCGCTCGGACTGTCGCGCGAGAACGTGTTCGTGGCCGATAGCAGCGGCGTGCTGCATACGGATCGACCCAATCTCGACGCCAACAAGCTTCGCTACGCGCAGCACACCTCGGCGCGTACGCTGGCCGACATCGTGCAGGGCGCGGACATCTTCCTCGGACTGTCGGTACGCGATCAGCTCAAGCCCGAGATGGTGCGCAGCATGGCCGAGCGGCCGCTGATCCTGGCGCTGGCCAATCCGGATCCTGAGATCCGCCCGGAGCTCGCCAAGGAAACGCGGCCCGACTGCATCATCTGCACGGGTCGTTCCGACTATCCCAACCAGGTCAACAATTCGCTGTGCTTCCCGTTCCTGTTCCGCGGCGCGCTCGATGTCGGGGCGACGCGGGTCAATCAGCAGATGATGCTCGCCTGCGTGCATGCGCTCGCCGAACTGGCGCGCGCCGAGCAGTCCGACGTGGTGGCGGCCGCCTATGGCGCGGATTCCGGGCTGAGCTTCGGGCCCGACTTTCTCATCCCGCGGCCGTTCGATCCGCGGCTCATCACGCGCGTGGCCCCGGCGGTGGCGCAGGCCGCGATGGACAGCGGTGTCGCGACGCTGCCGATCGCCGACATGGCCGCCTACCGCCATCGCCTGACGCAGTTCGTCTACGAGTCCGCCTCCGTCATGCAGCCGGTGTTTCTGGCCGCCAAGCGCAAGCCCAAGCGCGTGGTGTTCTGCGAGGCCGAGGAGCCGCGCGTGCTGCAGGCCGTGCAGGTGGTCGTGGATGAGGGCCTCGCGCATCCGATCCTGGTGGGCCGGACCGAGCTCATTGCTGCGCGCATCGAGAAGCTCGGGCTGCGCCTGAAGCTCGGCAAGAACTGTGAAGGCGTCAATATTCTCTCCGACCCGCGTTATCGCGACTGCTGGAGCGAATACCATCGCCTCACGTGTCGTCAGGGGGTTTCCAAGGACCTCGCGCAGGAGCAGATGCGCAGCCGGCCGACGCTGATCGGCGCCATGCTGCTGCGACGGGAGGAGGCCGACGCGATGCTCTGCGGCGCAGTCGGCGACTATCTGGATCACCTCGAATACATTCGCCGCGTCATCGGGCTGCGACCCGGCGCCACGGTGTTTGCGGCCATGCATCTGCTGGTGCTGCCCGATCGGCAGCTGTTCGTCTGCGATACGCACGTCAATGAGGATCCCACCGCGGCACAGATCGCGGAGATCACCTTGCTGGCGGCCGACCAGGTGCGCCACTTCGGCATGACCCCGAGCGTCGCGCTGCTGTCGCACTCGAGTTTCGGCAGCGCCAACGGCCCAAGCGCGCGCAAGATGCGCGAGGCGCTCGAACTGATCGTCGCGCGCGCGCCGAATCTGGCGGTGGAGGGGGAGATGCGCGCGGACATGGCGCTGTCGGCGGTGATCCGTCAGCACGAGTTCCCGGAGTCGCGACTGCGCAGCAATGCGAACCTGCTGATCATGCCCAACGTCGATGCGGCCAACATCACCTTCAACGCGATGCGCATCGCCGCCGGCGGCGGAGTGGGGATTGCCACCGTGGGCGGTATCCTGCTGGGGGCGGCTCGCCCGGCGCACATCATGACGCCTTCAGCCACCGTGCGGCGCATCGTCGACATGACGGCCTTCGCGGTCGCAGAGGGCGGCGCACAGCGGCGCAGTGCCCGCGCGGCCGCCTATGCCGTGCCGACGCTGGGTCGCGTGCCGAGCGTCGGCTAGCCGCTCGCCGCGGCGCTCCACGCGCGGTCGCCGGCGGGCCAGCTCATCATGCCGAAGTCAGCGCCCAAGCCGCTCTCAAATGCGGCCGCGCTCGTGTTTACCACCGGCGTGGGCCGCATCTGCCCGGGCTGTCGGCGGCCAGCCGCGGACTGTGTCTGTCGCACGGCAAACGGCGTCGCCGCCGGGGCACGCGCGGGCGCAGCGGTGCGGGTCAGCCGTCAGACGCAGGGCCGGGCGGGCCGCGGTGTGACCGTGATCAGCGGCCTGCCGCTGACCGCGGCCGAGCTCGAGCAGCTCGCTGGCGAGCTCAAGCGTCGCTGCGGCAGCGGCGGCACGGTACGAGAGGGCACCATCGAGATCCAGGGCGAGCACCGCGATACGCTCGTAGCCGAGCTCGAGCGACGCGGCATAACGGCTAAACGCGCGGGGGGGTAACGGCCGTCAGCGTTGCTGGTCATCCCGGGGCGCTGTCGGCGGAGGGCCCAGGACCCTCACCGCATCGGCCAGCGTCGAGTGGCGTACCGCCACCTGTGGCCAGCGCTCGGCGATGCGCTCGGCGAGGCGCTCGGCGATGAACACCGAGCGGTGCTGGCCCCCGGTACAACCAATGCCCACGGTGAGGTAGCGACGATTGGCGGCCTGGTGCTCGGGAATGCGCGCCTCGATGAACTGCGCCACCTGGTCGATGAACTGGGCGACGCTGGACTGCGCCTCGAGGAACTTGATGACCGCGTCATCGCGTCCCGTCAGCGGCCGCAGCGAGGGCTCCCAGTAGGGGTTGGGCAGCGAGCGCGCATCGAAGACGAAATCGGCATCGCCCGGGATGCCGTTCTTAAAGCCGAAGGATTCGAACAGGATCGACATGCGATCGCGCGGGCGCTGGCCGACGCGACTATTGATGAGCTCGCGCAGCTCGTGCACGCTCAGACGCGACGTGTCGATGACCAGGTCCGCGGCATTGATGACTGGCTCGAGCAGGCGGCGTTCCTGCTGGATGGCTGCCTGCAGGTCAGCGCCCTGGCGGCTGAGCGGATGCTTGCGACGCGTCTCGGCGAAACGGCGCAGCAGCTCCTCATCGCTGGCCACCAGAAAGATAAGCTCACAATGGATGCCGCTGCGCTTGAGCTCGGCGATGAGGTCCGGCACCGTGCCGAGGTCCGCGTCGGGATTGCGCGCATCGAGGCCGATCGCGGTGAGCTGATAGACCCCAGAGCCGGCGCGCACGGTGTGCGAGATGAACGACTGCAGCAGCATGGCCGGGATGTTGTCGACGCAGTAGTACTCGAGGTCCTCGAGCGCGTGCAGCGCGACGCTCTTGCCCGAGCCGGACAGGCCGCTCAGGAAGATCAGGCGCACGGCCGCCCCGCCTGCACGTACCTCACCGTGCGCACCGCGACGCGCCGCTCGGCGCGCCGCCATGGCAGCCTATCGCCCTACAGTCGCGCGCTCTTTTGTGCCTGCTCGGCATGATGGTCGGTCAGCTTTTCCTTGTGTTTGCGCACGCGTCGCTCGAGCTTGTCGGCCAGCGCGTCGATCGCGGCGTACATATCAGCGTCCGTGGCCAGTGCGTGCAGGCTCTCGCCGCGCACGCGCAAGGTCGCCTCGGCCTTGTGCTCGAGCTTGTCGACAGTCAAAACGATATGAGTATCGATCACCTGATCGAAGTGGCGCACCACGCGCGCCAGGCGCTTCTCTACGTAACTACCGAGGGCCGCAGTGACTTCGATGTGATGACCCGTGATACTCATTTGCATGGTGAATCTCCTGCTCGATATCGCTTTTCCGAATGTCTTGTCCGATGCTATTTACCGTTGGCGCGTCGCCGTTCGTTGGACGGGGCGAGTCCCATCGTCTCGCGATATTTGGCGACCGTGCGGCGCGCGACCATGATGCCCTCGCCGGAGAGGATTTCGGCGATGCGACTGTCGGACAGCGGCGCCGCGGAATCTTCCTCGCGGATGAGCTTGCGGATCTTGGCGCGAATCGCCGTGGAGGAAGTGCCCGAGCCGTCGCTGCCCTCGACCTGCGAGGAGAAAAAGTAGCGCAGCTCGAATACCCCGCGTGGCGTGTGCATGTACTTGCCCGAGGTGACGCGCGAGACCGTCGACTCGTGCATGCTGATGGCATCGGCGATGTCGCGCAGAATCATCGGCCGCATGTATTCCTCGCCGCGCTCGAGAAACTCGGTTTGCCGCTCGACGATCGAGCGGGCGACCTTGGTCAGCGTGTCGTTGCGGATCTCCAGGCTCTTGAGCAACCAGCGCGCCTCCTGCAGCTGCGTGCGCATGCTCGCATGGCTTGCGCTGCGGCCGACCAGGCTGGCATAGGACTGATTCAGGCGCACACGCGGCAGCGTCGCGGCGTTGATCTCCACTGACCAGCCGCGCGGCGTGCGTCGCACGAACACGTCGGGCACCACGTACTCGGCTGAAGCGCCGCTGACCGCCGACCCCGGGCGGGGATTGCAGCTGCGCACCAGCGCCACGGCCGTCTCGAGCTCGCCGTCGGAGGTCTTGAGCTCGCGCCGCAGCGCCGTGAGTTCCCGTTCCGCCAACAACGCCAGATGGCTGCGCGCGATCGCCTTGGCCAGCGACAGCCCGGGGGTGTCGGACTCGAGCTGTTCGAGCTGCAGCAGCAGGCATTCGCTGAGCGAGCGCGCGGCAACGCCGGCCGGATCGCACAGCTGCACGATGCCGAGCACCTGCTCGACTTCCTCGACGCTCGGGTCGATCTCCGGCTTGAGGCTTGCACCAATGACGTCCAGGAGCTCGCTCAGGTAGCCGTCGTCGTTGATGGCGTCGATGATCGCCCGGCCGATCGCAAGCTCGCGGGCCGCCAGGTGAGCCAGCTCCAGCTGCCAGAGCAGGTGATCGCGCAGTGACGGACCGCTGGCATTGGCGAATTCCTGCTGACGATCCTCATCGCCGCCGTCGCCGCTGCTCCAGGGGTTCTCCGCGGCGCCGACAGGCTGATCCGCCCAGCTGTCGTCGACGACCTCGACGGACGATTCCTCGGTAGGCGCCGCGATCTCGGGAGCGGTTTCGGTGCTCGGCAGATTCTCGTATGTGCCGTTCTCGACATCCTCGTCCTGCTCGAGCATCACATTGGACTCGAGCAACTCGCGGATATGAGCCTGCAGCTCGATCGTCGGCAGTTGCAAGAGGCGAATGGCCTGTTGCAGCTGCGGCGTCATCGTCAGCTGCTGTCCGAGTTTCAGTTGTAGCGAGGGCTTAAGCATGAACCGTGCCGGATGGCATCCCTCAGCGGCCGGAGGGGAAATTCTATTCCCGCGGAAGTCGCTGAAAAATAAGGATTATCCGGCCAAAACGCTCCGTTACATTCGGAAGGACTGACCCAAGTACACCTCACGGACTTGGGGGTTGGCAAGGACTTGCTCAGCGGAACCGGAAGCGATGACCTCACCACGGTCCACGATGTAGGCCCGACCACACACGCCGAGGGTCTCGCGTACATTGTGGTCGGTGATCAGCACGCCGATGCCGCGTGCCGCAAGCTCGCGAATTATACGCTGGATGTCGAGCACCGAGAGCGGGTCGACTCCCGCGAAAGGCTCATCGAGCAGGATGAAGCGCGGCTCGGCCGCGAGTGCGCGCGCGATCTCGACGCGGCGGCGCTCGCCGCCCGACAGCGCGATGCCGCGCGTACTGCGCACATGGCTCACGCGCAGCTCCTCGAGCAGCTCTTCGAGGCGCTGTTCGCGCCCGGCCCGATCGAGCTCGCGGCGTAGCTCCAGGATCGCCAGGATGTTGTCGGCGACCGAGAGCTTGCGGAAAACCGAAGCCTCCTGGGGCAGATAGCCGATCCCGAGGCGGGCGCGCTGATCGATCGACAGGGAGGTCAGATCGCGATCATCCAGCCGGATCGAGCCCCCATCCGCCGGGATGAGCCCGACGATCATGTAGAAGGCGGTGGTCTTGCCGGCGCCGTTGGGCCCGAGCAGTCCAACGACCTCGCCGGTGCGGATCTCCAGCGACAAATCGCGGACCACCTGGCGTGAGCGATAGCTCTTGGTGAGGTGCTCGGCGGCCAGCCGCGTCATGAGGGTCCCGTGTCCGCCGGGCAGCTGCTGGAACTGCCGGGTCGCGTATTGCGGATCACGCCCTGGACACGCGCATGGCTGCCCGGCTTGGCGCCCGCCTGCACGGTCTGTGTCTGCATGTCGTAGGTGACGAGCTGGCTGGTGATTTCGTTGCAGCCGTCGGTGAACCAGCTGTTGCCGCTGAACTGCACCTGGTCATGTGTCGCGTCGTAGGTGATCGAGTCGGCGTGGCCACGGACGCTGACGTCAGCGAAGCCTGGCTTGGCGGCGCCGGCGCCTTTCCCGGCGTTGCCGGCAGCGGCGGCGGCCGCGGGAGCGGCTGCGTGGCTGTCCGTCGCACGGGGGTTACCGGCGGTGTTACCGGCGCTGGCCGGGCGCTGAAACAACGCCGGACTGCCCTGAGCATCGATGGAAACGATGCGCCCATCGACGATCTGCACCGTCGCGCTGTCGGCGCGCAACTGGCCACCACTCAGGTCGGCGCGAATGTGGCCGGTAAACAGCCATCGGCTATTGCCCACCTCCGGGCCGTTTTCTTCACCGCGGTCGGCGGTGATGTGGGCGATGCCCCGCGTCGTGTCGACGATCTCGGGGTTGATCATCAGCATATGCGTGCGCGAGAGGGTCAGGGATGCGCCGGGTGCGCGTGAATCGGCCCAGAAGCACAGCGGGTCATGGCAGGGCGGCGCGGGCGTGACGCTGAACAGTGGCGTGGCATCCGAGCTCAATTGGGTTGCCGACGCGGGCGCCGCGGAAGAGGCCGCCACGACAGTGGCGGCTGCCGGTACCAGCAGCGTCAGCAGCGCCAGGACAAGCCTTGGTCGGGCGCGCATGTCAGCGCAGGATCGTGCCGTTGACGGCGTGGAACAGCTCGACCTCGCCGCTCTTCAGGTCCGCGTGCATGCCACGACCACTCACCAGGCTGCCACCCCAATCGATATGAACCACGGCGGGGGTGGTGGCCAATTGCTTCTGCATGTCGACGTGTAGTGTGCTCGTCCTGAAGTGGATCATGCGCTGGGATCCCTGCGGTATACCACGGGCGTCGACCATGCCGGACAGGTCGGCGTTCTGTGCGCTCTGCGGCAGCTGTCCCTGCTGCGCCGTGAGCACCCACGGCTTGGCGCCCGGCGGCTCGTAATGCAGCACCGGAGAGGTCAGGTAAATCGTGCCCTCGGGCGTGGGCTGTGAAATGCGCTGTGCATCGAGCGTGTAGAGCGGCTGGCCGTTGTCGCCGGTTTCGATGATCTGCGCGCTGAGTGCCACAAAGCCCGGTTCGGGCGCGGCCGCCTGCGCCGGCGTCGCCGCGGGATTGCTGCTCTCCGGCTCCTGCAGGTACAGCAGTCCTGCGAGCACCGCCACGGCCAGGAGCAGGAAGAGGATGCGGCCGATCAAGGCTCGCGCCTCGCCGCCAGCAACCAGTCGCACACCTCGCGTACCGCGCCGAACCCTCCGGCGGCACGCGTGCGCCGGTGCGCCGCGGCGAGCGCCGTGGCGTGCGCATCGGCCACCGCGACGGCAAGTCCAGCCTGCTGCAGGATCGGCAGGTCGGGGACATCGTCGCCGATGCAAGCGCATTGCGATGCCGTCACACCCAGCCGTGCGATCAGGCTGGCGAACGCCGCCCCCTTGTCTTCGACGCCCTGCAGCAGGTGTCCGATGCCCAGTTCGCGGCAGCGGCGCTGCACGGCAGCCGAGCGACGACCGGAGATGACACCGACGTCGATACCGGCGGCGCGCACGGCCTTGATGCCGTGCCCGTCGCGCACGTGAAAGACCTTGTCGCGCTCGCCATAGGGACCGTAGCGCAGGCGCCCGTCCGTGAGCACGCCATCCACGTCGAGCACCAGCAGGCGGATGCTGGCGAGCGGCACGCCGCGACGCGGTGCGGCGCGCGCGCGCGAGGCCGTGCGCGGCGCCTTCTGACCCGCCGCCGCCATCAAACCACCCCCGCGCGCATCAGATCATGCACGTTCAGGGCGCCGACCAAGCGCCGCTCGGGATCCACCACCAGCAGGGTGGTGACGCGGTGCCGCTCCATCAGCTGTGCCGCCGCGGTCGCAAGCTCCAGCGGCTCGATGGCCCGACCGCCGCGCGTCATCACCTGGCTCATGCTGGCACTGTGCACGTCGATGCGGCGATCGACCACGCGCCGCAGGTCCCCGTCGGTGAACACCCCGATGACGCGGTCCTGCTCATCCAGCACGGCCGTCAGGCCCAGGCCCTTGCGCGTCATCTCCAGCAGGCCTTCGGCGAGCGGGGCGCTCGGGCGCACGCGCGGCAGCGCGTCGCCGCGGCGCATGATGTCCTCGACGCGCGTCAGCAAGCGCCGTCCGAGGCTCCCACCCGGATGCGAGCGGGCGAAATCATCAGCGGAGAAGCCGCGGGCCTCGAGCAGCGCCACGGCCAGCGCATCCCCCATGACCAGGGTCGCCGTGGTACTCGCCGTGGGAGCCAGATTGTGTGGACAGGCTTCGACGGCCACGCCCACGTTCAGATGCACGTCGGCGGCACGTGCCAGGGTCGACTCGGCATGGCCGGTCATGCCAATGAGGGGTAGGGCCAGACGTTTCACATAGGGTAGCAGGCCCAATACTTCGAGGGTCTCGCCGGAATTGGACAGCGCCAGCAGCACATCGCCGCGCGTCAGCATGCCGATGTCGCCGTGTCCGGCTTCGCCTGGATGCAGAAAAAACGCCGGCGTACCGGTGCTCGAGAGGGTCGCGGCGATCTTGCGCGCCACGTGACCGGACTTGCCCATGCCGGTGACGACGACACGGCCGACACAGCCGAGGCATACGTGACAGGCCGCAGCAAAGGCGCCATCCAGCCGCTCGCGGATGGCCGTGAGACCTGCAATCTCCACGCCCAGCGTACGCTGTGCCGACGCGAGCAACGCGCTCTCGCTGGTCTGGCTGTGCTGCGGCTCGTGAGGAACTGCCATGGCGCGGGTGGGCATCTTTCCGGAACGTGAGGTCGGCCATGATAGCGCCTGCCGATGCCGTAAGATGGCCAGCATGGACCCCCACCTGGTGGCGGATCTGATCCGCCAACACCTTCCCGGCGCGCAGGTCGATGTGCGCTCCGACGACAACACACATTACGCAACGCTGCTGGTGAGCGCGGCGTTCGAGGGCCTCAAGCCGCTGGCGCGCCACCAGCTGGTTTACCGGGCTCTCGGCGAGCGCATGGGGCGCGAGATTCATGCGCTGTCCATCGAGGCCTATACGCCGCAGGAGTGGCAGGCACGCATCCAGGGCGCTGGTGGCAGTACGCATGGATAAGCTGACGATCAGCGGCGGCATTCCCCTGGAAGGGGAGGTGCGCATCTCCGGTGCCAAGAATGCCACGCTGCCGATCCTCGCCGGCGCGCTGCTCGCCGACGGACCGGTCAGCATCGGCAATGTGCCACACCTGCAGGACGTCACCACGACCATCGAGCTACTCGGGCGCATGGGCGTCACCGTGACGCTCGATGAGCACATGCGCATCGAGGTGGACAGCGGCTCGATTCGCGAGTATTTCGCCCCCTATGACCTCGTGAAGACGATGCGCGCCTCGATCCTGGTGCTCGGGCCGCTGCTGGCGCGCTTCGGACGCGCCGATGTATCGCTGCCCGGCGGTTGCGCCATCGGCGCGCGTCCCGTGAACATCCACGTCGCGGGGCTACAGGCGCTCGGCGCTTCCATCCACATCGAGGGCGGCTACATCCGCGCGCGCGCCGAGCGGTTGCGTGGCACGCGTCTGGTGCTGGACACGGTGACGGTGACCGGTACCGAGAATCTCATGATGGCTGCCGCGCTCGCCGAGGGCGAAACCATCATTGAGAACGCCGCGCGTGAACCGGAGGTCGTGGACCTGGCGATGTTCATGAACGCCATGGGCGCGAAGGTCAGCGGCGCGGGCACCGACCGTATCGCCATCGAAGGGGTGCGCAAGCTGCACGGCGTGCACTATGACGTGCTGCCCGACCGCATCGAGGGCGGCACGTATCTGGTGGCCGGTGCAATCACGGCGGGCAGGGTGCGCATCAAGAACACGCGGCCCGATCACCTGGAATCGGTGCTGGTGAAGCTGCGCGAGGCGGGGGCACGCGTGGACAGCGGTGAGAACTGGATCGAGGTGGACATGCGTCACCGCCGCCCGCGCGCGGTGGACGTGCGCACCGCACCCTACCCGGCCTTTCCCACCGACATGCAGGCGCAGTTCGCGGCACTGGATGCGGTCGCCGAGGGCGTGGGCACCGTCGTCGAGACGATCTTCGAGAACCGCTTCATGCACATGCTGGAAATGCGCCGCATGGGTGCGGAGATCCGCCTGGAGGGCAACACCGCGATCATCCACGGGGTACGCCGGCTGACCGCCGCGCCCGTCATGGCCACGGACCTGCGGGCCTCAGCGAGCCTCGTGCTGGCCGGCCTGGTGGCCGAGGGTGACACCGAGATCGAGCGCATCTACCACATCGACCGCGGCTACGAGACCATCGAGGAGAAGCTCGCGCAGCTCGGCGCGCGCATCCGGCGCGTCCCACAGGAGCCCGCCGCACGCAACGGCACCAGGGGCGTAAGCACCTCCAGGAGTACGTTATCCGTGGAGCAGTGAGGGCGCTCAGAATGCGTTTCGTCAGATGAAACGCATT
>DATAXJ010000004.1:0-11640 GCA_036266795.1 Steroidobacteraceae bacterium
CAGTTTGGCCCCCAGCAGCAGCGGCAGAGCCTTGCGCAGGGAGCTGCTCTGCAGTCGACGATCCTGTCCGCCGCGAATCAGCTGGAAGGACTGCACGATGAACTCGATCTCGCGGATCCCGCCGTCACCGAGCTTGATATCGTCGGCCAGATCGCGTCGCTGCACCTCCCGCTCGATGAGCGCCTTCATCTCGCGCAGCGACTCGAAGATCCCAAAGTCGAGGTAACGACGGTATACGAACGGCTGCACCGTGCTCTGATACAGCGGGCCCCACGCCTGCGTCTCAGTGATCGCGCGCGCTTTGACCCAGGCATAGCGCTCCCAGTCGCGCCCGTGGATCTGCAGATAATCATCCAGGGCCGAAAAGCTCGAGACCGTCGGACCGCTCTCGCCAAAGGGGCGCAGACGCAGATCGACGCGGAAGACGAAGCCGTCCTCAGTCGGCTGGGCGAGCAGCCGGATCATTCCTTGCGCCAGGCGCGTGAAGAACTCCTGATTGCTCAGGCGCCGCGGCCCGTCGCTCTCCCCCTCCTGCGGATAGAGCAGCACCAGATCGATGTCGGAGGAAAAGTTCAGCTCCTCGCCGCCGAGCTTGCCCATTGCCACGACCATGAGGCGTTGCTCGAGACCGTCGGCCGAGCGCGGGCGGCCATGGAGGCCGCTCAGCGAGCGCAGGGCGAACTCATGGGCCAGCCGCACGGCGCGGTCTGCTGTGGCCGACAACGCCTGCAGCGTCTCGGTCAGCTCCGCCCAGCCTGCGAGGTCCCGCCAGGCGATGCGCACCAGCTCGGCGTGTCGCCAGCGGCGCAGCGCCGCCATGACTTCGGCCTCGCTGGCTTGCGGCAAGGCGCCAGCGTCCGCCGGCATCTCGAGCGCCGCCAATGGCTCGGGCGTCGGCCAGGCGGGGCCCGCCAGCCGCGCGGCGGAGCGCTCCGCGATGCCTGCGGCCAGCGCTGCATCGCGCGCCAGGGCGTCGAGCACGAAGTCGCTGCAGCCGAGCACCAGTGGCGCCGAATCCCGCAGCACCCGGTCCGCATTTGCCAGCGAGCGTGCCGCGGCCGGTGAGCGCTCGGCGAGCCGCGCGAGCGCATCCTCGGATGTCGTTGCCTGTGATCCGTTCACGCGCAGCAAGGTACGTGAAGCACAAGACGCGGCATAGGCCGCAGACGCACCTTAAAAAAAAAGCCCCGCAAGCGGGGCTTTAAGGTGTTGCGCGGAAACGGGGGGGTCTTGTTCCGCGGCTTTTGGGGTTTGGCGAACTGGCGTCCGCCTCACCCTGGAGACAAATATACAGCAGAATTTTCGTTTGTAAAGTGAACCATTTGTTACTTGTACATTACCTACGTATAAGAACGGTTCCCCTCGGCATGTACCATCGTGCATGTCGCGAGCATGAACATAACTCACTGATATTTAAGTAACGTTTTCGCCTCCGACACGGGTGCTGCATCATGCCCGCCAGCGGCCCCACCTGCCTGCAAGCGAGGTTATCGCCGCGACAACGTCGCGGAAAGGCGACGGCGACGCCGCCGTCGTGGCCGGCAGGAGACAAGCCAGCCGCGCTGCGGCAGCCTGCCGCGTACGGCGCTGCAGCGCGGTGCGCGGCCCGGAAAATGTAGTAACAAATGCAACCAGTATATACTCGAGGCCTGCCTGGTCGCCAAAGGGGTGCGCCCATGAGCCCTGACCTGCCTGACAATCCGCTCGGCACCGACGGCTTCGAATTCGTCGAATTCACCAGCCGCCAGCCGCAGGTGCTCGGCCGGCTATTCGAGACCATGGGCTTCACGGCCGTGGCGCGCCATCGCTCCAAGAACGTGCTGCGCTACAAGCAGGGCGACATCAATTTCATCCTGAATATGGAGCCTCGCGGCCAGCCTGCGGAGTTTCGCGGGCTGCACGGCCCGTCGATCAATGCGATGGCGTTCCGTGTGCGTGACGCTGCAAAGGCGCTGCACCTGGCGTTGCGGCGCGGGGCACGTCAGGTGCAGGGAACCATCGGGCCGAGCGAGCTCAACATTCCCGCGATCGAGGGCATCGGCGGTTCACTGCTCTACCTGGTGGATCGCTATGGCGCCCAAGGCATCTACGACATCGATTTCGTGCCGATTGCCGGGGCGCGCGAGCGGGAAACGGCCGACAGCGCCGGGCTGCGCTACATCGATCATCTGACCCACAACGTGCAACGCGGCAACATGAAGACCTGGGCGGACTTCTACGAGCGGGTGTTCAATTTCCGCGAGATCCGCTATTTCGACATCGAAGGCAAGGCCACCGGACTGTTCTCGAAGGCCATGACCAGTCCGGATGGCAAAATCCGTATCCCGCTGAATGAGAGCCAGGACGACAAGTCGCAGATCGAGGAGTACCTGCATGCCTATAAGGGCGAGGGTATCCAGCACGTCGCCCTCGGGACCGACGACATCTACTCGACCGTCGATCGCATGCGAGCGCGCGGCGTGCAGTTCCAGGACACTCCGCAGAGCTACTACGAAGGGGTGAATGCACGCGTGCCCGGCCATGGCGAGGACCTGCAGCGCATGTGTGAGCGCCGCATTCTCATCGATGGGGCGCCCACTGAGGGTCAGGGACTGCTGCTGCAGATCTTCACCCAAAACCTCATCGGTCCGTGCTTCTTCGAGCTCATCCAGCGCAAGGGCAATGAGGGCTTCGGCGAAGGCAACTTCAAAGCGCTGTTCGAGTCGCTGGAGCTCGACCAGGTGCGCCGTGGCGTACTGTCGCTGGATGCGTCCGGCTCCGGCGCGACGCCCGACGGCACTGCAGCTTCCTGAGGATGGAAGCCATGTGTGCCGCATCCGCGCAGCTGCCGCAGCCCGCCCAGCCGCCACTGCTCATAGGCTTCGGCAACCACTTCGAGACCGAGGCGCTCTCGGGCGCACTGCCCGCGCAGAATTCTCCACAGCGCTGTCCCTACGGCCTGTATGCCGAACAGCTTTCCGGCACGGCCTTCACCGCGCCACGCGCGGCCAACCGACGCTCGTGGCTGTATCGCATTCATCCGGCTGCGCAGCAGGGGCGCTTCCAGTTGCTCGCGCACGCACAGCTGAGTGCCAACTATGTCGATTCTCCGCCGCCGGATCCGCTGCGCTGGGACCCGCTACCGTTGCCGACCGCGCCCACCGACTTTCTCGATGGACTGCTGACCATGGCTGGCAACGGCGGCCCGGCCCAACAGACCGGGGCAGCCATTCACCTGTACGCTGCCAATCGCAGCATGGTGCGTCGCGCACTCTACGACGCGGATGCGGAGCTGCTGGTCGTGCCGCAACTCGGCCGACTGCTGCTGGTGACCGAGCTCGGTCGGCTGCTCATCGAGCCGCAGCAGATCGCCGTCATTCCGCGCGGTGTGCGCTTTCGCGTCGAGCTGCCCGATGGCCAGGCCCGGGGCTATGTGTGCGAGAACTTCGGCGCGCCGCTGCGCCTGCCGGACCTGGGACCCCTGGGCGCCAACGCCCTGGCCTGCGAGCGTGACTTTCATGCCCCGGCCGCCTGGTATGAGGAGCGCGACGAGCCGCATGAGCTGGTAGCCAAATTCATGGGCAAGCTGTGGTCGACGACCCTCGAGCATTCCCCCTTCGACGTCGTCGCCTGGCGCGGTAACTACGTGCCCTACCAGTACGATCTGCGGCGCTTCAACGCCATGGGCTCGGTCAGCTACGATCACCCTGATCCGTCCATTTTTCTGGTGCTGCAGTCGATCACCGACACTCCGGGCGTGGACAGCCTCGACTTTGTGATCTTCCCGCCGCGCTGGCTGGTCATGGAACATACCTTTCGCCCGCCCTGGTTTCACCGCAATATCGCCAGTGAGTTCATGGGGCTGATCGAGGGTGTCTACGATGCCAAGGCGGAGGGGTTTCTGCCCGGCGGCGCGTCGCTGCACAACTGCATGAGCGGTCATGGACCCGATGCGGCGACCTACCAGAGCGCCACTCAGGCCGACACCAGCCGACCGGCGCACGTGGCCGGTAGCATGGCCTTCATGTTCGAGACCCGGCGCGTGATCTGCCCGACGCATGCGGCCCTGGAGGCCCCGCAGCTACAGCGCGACTATGTGCATTGCTGGCAGGGGCTGGCGAAGCAGTTCGATCCTTCAAATGCTCAATGAGACTCACGATCCGCGCTGTGGCAGCTGGATCGCTTCCGCCAATCAACCGCACAGCGACTTCCCGCTGCAGAACCTGCCTTTCGGCGTGTTCCGACGCGTCGGCGCAAGCGAGACCTTTCGCTGCGGTATCGCGATCGGCGATCAGATCCTGGATCTAACCGCCGCGATTGCCAGCGGCGCATTGCAGGCAACCGTGGCGGATGCGGAGGGGTTCGCTGCGGCCTCGGCCGCGCTGACCTGCGCCGCGACGCTCAATGCGCTGATGCAGGCCGGGGCGCGCGCCTGCTCGGCGCTGCGCCTGACGCTCTGTCGCGCTCTGCGCAGCGACTCCGTGCAGCGCAGGGCGCTGGAGGGCTGCCTCATCCCACAGTCGCAGGCGCAGATGGCACTGCCGGCGCGCATCGGCGATTACACGGATTTCTACGCATCCATCTACCATGCCACGGCGGTCGGCCGGTTGTTCCGGCCCGAGCAGCCGCTGCTGCCCAACTACCGCTGGCTGCCCGTGGGATATCACGGCCGTAGTTCCTCGATTGGGGTTTCCCCTCAATGGTTTCACCGCCCCGCCGGGCAAACCCGACCCGACGAGGCGCCGGCGCCGCCGATGCGGGCGAGCGGCCGCCTGGACTTCGAACTCGAGCTTGGCGTGTTCATTGGACCGGGCAACGCGGCAGGTACCGCCATCGGCATCGGCGAGGCTGAGAGTCACATCTTCGGCCTGTGCCTGTTGAACGATTGGTCGGCGCGCGATCTGCAGGCCTGGGAAGCGCAGCCGCTCGGCCCGTTCCTGTCGAAGAATTTCGCCACCACGATCTCCCCATGGATCGTGACGCTCGAGGCACTGGCGCCCTTCCGGCTGCCCTGGCACCGGGCGGCAGAAGAACCCCAGCCCCTGCCCTACCTGGACGCGCCCGCGCTGCGCGGCGCCGGCGCTATAGATATCGAGCTGGAGGTCGCGCTGCAGACCGAGTCGATGCGGCGCGAGGGCGTCGCGCCTGAGCGCATCACGCGCAGCAATTTCCGCCATTGCTACTGGAACATCGCGCAGCTGATTGCCCACCACACCATCAATGGCTGCAACCTGTGCGCCGGCGATTTGCTGGGCAGCGGCACCCAGTCCGGTCCGCTGCCCGAGGAAGCCGGCTCGCTGCTGGAGCTGACATACGCAGGCAAGCAGCCGCTGCGACTCGCATCCGGCGAGACGCGCAGCTTTCTGCAGGACGGAGACAGCGTCACGCTGCGCGGCTGGTGCGCGCGCGCGGGCGCCGCCCGCATCGGCTTCGGTGAGGCCAGTGGTGGCGTGCTGGCGGCACACGCAGGCAGGTTCGCAGCATGAGCAGCCTGCGTCTGTACACCTACTATCGCAGCTCCGCGTCCTATCGCGTGCGCATCGCGCTCAATCTCAAGGGCCTCACTTACGAGGCCATCCCCGTGCATCTGCGGCGTGACGGCGGCGAGCACCACTCGGCCGCATACGCCGCGCGCAACCCCGCCGAGCTCGTACCGGTGCTGCAGGATGATGCCCTGACGCTCACGCAGTCGCTGGCCATCATCGAGTATCTGGAAGAGCTGCACCCTCGACCGGCGCTGCTGCCAGGCCCGAGCGCACAGCGCGCGCACATCCGGGCGCTGGCGCTGGCGGTGGCCTGCGACATCCATCCGCTCGGCAATCTGCGCGTGCTGCAATATCTGCAATCAATCGGCCTGGATGACGCCCGGCGCCAGCAATGGTCGCAGCACTGGGTCACCCATGGGCTGCAGATCATCGAGCAGCTGTTGCAGCAGGCGGGCTCGCGCGGCCGCTGCTGCGTCGGTGATACGCCCACGCTCGCAGACTGCTGCCTGGTTCCGCAGCTCTTCAACGCCGAGCGCATCGGCTGCGATCTGAGTCAGGTGCCCAGCCTGCAGGAGATCTACGCGCACTGCCTGACGCTCGAGCCCTTTCAGCGCGCCGCTCCCGCGGCCCAGCCCGACGCCGAATAGCGCCCCGGCGCGAGGCTGTCAGGCGCCGCGCGGCGGCAGGACCTCCAGTGCCACGGCGGTCGCCTCACCGCCACCGATGCACAGCGCAGCCACGCCGCGGCCGCCACCGCGCCGGCGCAGTGCATGCAGCAGCGTCGTGACGATGCGTGCCCCGGAAGCGCCGATCGGATGACCCAGTGCGCAGGCGCCGCCATGTACGTTGACGCGTGCCGGATCCAGAGTCAGCTCGCGTATCGCGGCCATTGTCACGACTGCGAAGGCTTCGTTGACCTCATACAGATCGACGTCGGCATCGCGCCATCCGGCACGCTCGAGCACGCGTCGGATGGCCCCGGCAGGAGCTGTCGTGAACCATTCGGGAGCCTGTGCGAAGCTGGCCCAGGCCACCAGGCGCGCCAGCCTCGGAGCGCCGGCGGCGCTCGCGGCCGCCTCGCTCATCAGCACCAATGCGGCGGCGCCGTCGGCGATGGATGAGGAACTCGCGGCCGTGACCGTGCCATCCGGGTCGAAGGCGGGTTTGAGCATCGGCATCTTGGCCAGATCGCACTTGAAGGGCGGCTCGTCCTGCTCGACGCGCTGCTCGCGGCCGCGCTGCCGCACGGTGACCGGCGTGATCTCCGCTTGAAAAGCACCGCCCTCGACCGCCGCGAGCGCGCGGCGCACCGATTCGGCTGCGAACTGGTCCTGCTCGGCGCGCGAGAAGCCGAACTTGCGCGCCGTGACATCGGCAAAATGGCCCATGAGCTCCCCATCGGCGGGATTCTGCAGGCCGTCGTAGAGCATGTGATCGAGCAGCTGCCCATGCCCCATGCGATAGCCCTGACGCGCCTTGGGCAGCAGATACGGCGCATTGCTCATCGACTCGAAGCCGCCAGCAGCCACCGCGCGTACGCTGCCAGCGCAGATTGCCTCGGCGCCCAGCATCAGGGCCTTCATGCCCGAGCCGCAGACCTTGTTGACGGTCGTCGCAGGCACGTTCGTGGCCACCCCGGCAGCGATCGCGGCCTGTCGTGCCGGCGCCTGCCCCAAGCCGGCCGGCAGCACGCAGCCGAGTAAGACCTCCTCGACAGCGCCACCCGCGCCGCAGTCGGCCAGCGCCGCGCGCAGCGCTGCGGCGCCGAGCTCAGTGCCGCTCGCCCCCGCAAGCGCCCCCTGAAATGCGCCGATGGGCGTGCGCCGAGCGGCCGCGATGACCGGACTGTCTCTCATGCTCAATGCCTGTGGCCCTGTTGCAGTGACACCTCGTACTGCGCGGTGGTTCGCTCTCGCACCTCTGCCGCGCTCACCCCCGGGGCCAGCTCGACCAATGAAAAACCAGCGCTGCGGGTCGCGCGACTGAAGACCGCCAGCTCCGTGATGAGCAGGTCCACGACGTTCGCGCCTGTAAGTGGCAGCGCACAGTGCGGCTTGAACTTTGCGCTGCCATCCTTCGCCTCATGTTCCATCACGACGATGACCCGGCGAACGCCGGCGACGAGGTCCATGGCCCCCCCCATACCCTTGATCATCTTCCCCGGCACCATCCAGTTGGCCAGATCACCCTGCTCGGAGACCTCCATGCCGCCGAGTACGGACAGATCGATGTGACCGCCGCGGATCATCGCGAAGCTGTCGGCCGAGGAAAAATATGACGACAGCGGCAGCTCCGTGATCGTCTGTTTGCCTGCATTGATGAGGTCCGCATCCTCCTCCCCTTCGTAGGGAAAGGGCCCCATGCCGAGCATGCCGTTCTCCGACTGCAGCACGACCTTCATGCCGGCCGGGATGTAGTTGGCAACCAGCGTCGGTATGCCGATGCCGAGATTGACGTAGTAGCCGTCGCGCAGCTCGCGCGCCGCGCGCTCGGCCAATTGCTCGCGTGACCATGCCATGCGCTCAGCCTCCCGCCGCGGCCTGCCCGGATCGCTTGCGCACGCTGCGGCGCTCGATCAAGCGGCGGGGTGGACCGCTCACCACCAGCCGCTGCACGTAGATGCCGGGCGTGTGAATCTGATCGGGATCGAGCTCGCCGACCTGCACGAGGTGCTCGACCTCTGCAACCGTGACGCGGGCCGCGGTCGCCATGACGGGGTTGAAGTTGCGTGCGGTCTTGCGATACACGAGGTTGCCCTCCGCATCTGCCTTCCACGCCTTGACCAGCGCCAGATCCGCTGTCAGGCCGGTTTCCAGCACGTAGGTCGCGCCATTGGCGACGCGTGTCTCCTTGCCTTCGGCCACCTGGGTGCCGGCACCGGTGCGCGTATAGAAGCCAAAGATGCCGGCGCCCCCGGCACGAATGCGCTCGGCGAGCGTACCCTGCGGGTTGAATTCGATCTGCAGCTCGCCCGCCAGATACTGGCGTTCGAACTCATGGTTCTCACCCACGTAAGAGGACACCATTTTGCGTATCTGCCGCGTCTGCAGCAGCAGACCCAGGCCCACATTGTCGATCCCCGCATTGTTGGAGATCACCGTCAGGCCGCCGACACCGCTATCACGCAACGCCTCGATCAGCCGCTCGGGGATACCGCACAACCCGAAGCCCCCCGACATCACCGTCATGCCGTCGCGGACCACGTCAGCGAGGGCGGAGGCTGGCGACGGATAGATTTTCGAGGCCATCAGGGTTTGCCGTTTTAGCGAGTCGCACCCGCGTCGCTCAGCGCGACTGCCGCCTGCTGCAGACGTCGCAGCCATTGCTCGAAGCGGCGCACCTCGAGCGGTTCGATTCCAGCGACCAACATGGCTTCGTATTTGAGTGCGAGTGGCGCCACCTCCGCATACATGCGCTCGCCCGTCACCGTCAGCGACAGGCGGTGCGAGCGACCATCCGCGGAGTTGGGCTGTCGCCGCAGCAGCCGCCGTTGCAGCAGTCCGCGCGCCGCGCGCATCACCGTGACCTTGTCCATGACGGTGCGACCACACAGCGCCTGCTGTGTGAGTGGGCTGTCCTCGCCGAGCACTGCCATCAAGCGCCATTGCGGCACCGTCAGCCCGAAGCGATCCACATAGGCGCGCGCGATCAACTGTGAGACGGCGTTGGCCGCCACCGACAGGCGATAGGGCAGGTAATCATCCAGCCGCAGCCGGTGCTGCGCGCCCAGCGACGCGGGCGTGGGGCTGAGGATGAATGGACGCGAAGACATGCTGCGCTTCCCGAGCCGTTTTGCGCATTATAGCGGCCCGGGCAAGAAAGTTTCAGATGTAACCAAGCGCAAGCCCGGGCCCGGCGTTGGGTGTCGTGTGGCTTACCCGTGGCGCTGCGCGTCCCCGGCGCCGAGCAACTCGATCGCGTGTCCGAGCTGCCGCACGATGAAGCCGTAAAAAGTGCGCAGCTGATGAGTGCGCTCGACGATGGTGCCGGCCGTGGTGATCTCGTAGATGCGAGACGAGCTCGAGTCGAGCTCTCCGAGCAGACGCTCGCTCTCTTCGCGAATCTTCTGCAGGATGTCGATCACTGCCATGGTGCCTCCTCGTTGTTAGTTCCTGCGTTTTCGAACGAGGTTGCCGCTATTTGCCTTAACGAGGAATTAACCCGGTGCGCCGCCCGCATCGGCTCTGCGCGTAGGAATGAGCCGACCCCGCGCGGCTCGTCATGGCACTGCGCGGTGAGCGCCCGAAGGTACCAACGAAAAGGGGCCGAAGGTTTCCCTCCGGCCCCTTGCTGCGACCTTGCGGCCGCGGCGCGTTACATGTCCATCCCGCCCATACCGCCCGGGGGCATACCGCCGCCGTGATCGTGCTCGTCCTTCGGAGCCTCCGCGATCATCACTTCCGTAGTGAGCAGCAGGCCGGCCACCGAGGCCGAGTTCTGCAGCGCCAGGCGCGTGACCTTGGTGGGATCCAGGATGCCGGCCTCGATCAGATCACCGAACTCGCCCGTGGCAGCGTTGTAGCCATAGCTGCCCTTGCCGTCGCGAACCTTGTTCAGGATCACAGCAGCATCCTCACCGGCGTTCTCGACGATCTGACGCAGCGGCTCCTCGATCGAGCGACGCAGGATTGCGATGCCGACGGTCTGGTCCTCATTGGCACCCTCGAGCTTGTCGAGCGCCTTCAATGCGCGAACCAACGCCACGCCGCCACCGGGCACCACGCCCTCTTCCACCGCCGCACGCGTGGCGTGCAGGGCGTCTTCGACGCGGGCCTTCTTTTCCTTCATCTCGATCTCGGTCGCGGCACCCACCTTGATGACGGCCACGCCACCGGAGAGCTTGGCAACACGCTCCTGCAGCTTCTCCTTGTCGTAGTCGGAGGTGGCTTCCTCGATCTGCTGACGGATCGACTCAACGCGGGCCTTGATGTCGGCACTCTTACCGGCGCCGTCGATGATCGTGGTGTTTTCCTTCTCGACCACGACCTTCTTGGCCTCGCCGAGATCATTCAGCGATGCCTTCTCGAGCGACAGGCCGACCTCGTCGGAGATCACCACGCCGCCGGTCAGGATTGCGATGTCCTGCAGCATGGCCTTGCGACGATCGCCGAAGCCCGGCGCTTTGACAGACGCAACCTTGAGGATGCCGCGAATGTTGTTCACCACCAGTGTCGCGAGCGCCTCGCCCTCGACGTCCTCGGCGACCACCAACAGTGGGCGGCCAGCCTTGGCAACGCCTTCGAGCACCGGCAGCAGCTCACGGATGTTGCTGATCTTCTTGTCGACCAGCAGCACGTACGGCTTCTCGAGCTCAGTGGTCTGATTGGCCTGGTTGTTGATGAAGTACGGCGAGAGATAGCCGCGGTCGAACTGCATGCCCTCGACCACTTCCAGCTCGTTCTGCAATCCCGAGCCTTCCTCGACGGTGATCACGCCTTCCTTGCCGACCTTCTCCATCGCATCGGCAATCGTCTTGCCAATGCTCTCATCGGAATTCGCCGAGATCGTGCCGACCTGCGCGATCGCCTTGCTGTCCTTGCAGGGCTTGCTGATGCGCTTGAGCTCTTCGGTCGCCGCCGCGACGGCCTTGTCGATGCCGCGCTTGATGTCCATCGGGTTGCGGCCCGAGGAGACGGCCTTCAGGCCCTCGCGGATGATCGCCTGCGCGAGCACCGTGGCGGTCGTGGTGCCGTCACCGGCCTCATCGGAGGTGTTGGACGCGACTTCCTTCACCATCTGCGCGCCCATGTTCTCGAACTTGTCCTTCAGCTCGATCTCCTTGGCGACGGAGACGCCGTCCTTGGTGACGGTCGGGGCACCGAAGCTCTTCTCGAGCACGGCGTTGCGGCCCTTCGGGCCGAGGGTCGCCTTGACGGCGTTGGCGAGAACGTTGACACCGCGGAACATGCGTTGCCGGGCGTCATCGCTGAATCTGACTTCTTTGGCTGCCATTGTTTTAAGCTCCCGCTTACTTGCTCTCGATCACGGCCATGACGTCCTCTTCGCGCATCACGACCAGCTCCTCGCCGTCGACCTTGACTTCCGTGCCGCTGTACTTGCCGAAGAGAATCTTGTCGCCGACCTTGATGTCGAGCGGACGGACCTTGCCGTCTTCGAGAATTTTGCCGTTGCCGACCGCGACGATCTTTCCCTGGACCGGCTTCTCAGCCGCCGT
>DATAXJ010000020.1:0-42827 GCA_036266795.1 Steroidobacteraceae bacterium
TCTCTGTAACGCGCAACGAACCGTAGCCGTTCGTCCATCTTGGAACACTCCTGCCACGGCATTTGCGTATCCCCCGCAAATGCCCAAAAGTGTTACCTATGTGCCCGGAATAATGTGTAACCCATGAGCCGGAACGCTCACTTTGTAGGGTCTGAGGACTTCGGTAACACCCTGGCGGAGGTTTTTCCAGCCAGGAGGCGCTCATAAGCTGAGCGATGACAAGGGGCTCTATCTGCTCGTCACAACCCGAACTCCCGGAGGGCTGATTCCAGATTTCTCGCATGCCCCTGTCGGGTGAGTTTGAGGAGCGCGAAGCGTCGATCATCGCTCATTTCACACCAGGCGTCTGTGCCAATCAGGGGAAGCTGCAGCGAATCGAGCATCGCCCTAACCTGTGCGGGGACCTCACGGCTTCGCCACAGGGGCTCCTGCATTTGGATCTCACTTACAACTCCGCCGCCCGCTTCGTGGACTGCGCGGACGATGACTTCTCGGAGCTGTGTCGCTTCGCTGTCGGAACGACACGGAGCTTCGATCAATGCTCGACGCGCCGGATGCGGCAGGCTGTTCCACTGCCTTTGAGACAAATGGAGAGCGCACAGGTCAAGCGTCATGCGAAAGCGCAGAGGGATATAGGTTAGAGCCCGCACGTCGTCGGGCTCGAATCTGAAGGTGACACCCTCGGCCGAGCCGGCGTCATTTTTGGCGGACGCGTGCCGCCAGATTCGGAAGGCCGAGACTAAGAGCACAACGGCAAGTGTCGGCAAGAGGTAGGTCGTTGGCACGATACCCAGCAGAAGGCCGCCGCAGAAGGCACCAAGCACGGACCCAGCGGCCATGAGCTGGGCGAACACCGAATTGAGCTTGAGCACGACAAAGCTGCGGTCCCGGCTGTAACGGGCAAAGGCGGTGATCATCGTCGGCAGGCTGATGGCGAGCGACAGGCTCCCAGCGAGCTTCGCATCCAGACCGAAGATCACCACAATAGTCGGAATAATGAGCTCCCCGCCCGCAACCCCCATTAGTGCCGCGACGACGCCGATGGCGAATCCTGCCGCGGTCCCCAGCGCGTACTGAGTGAACGTCGGCTCGGCGAGGATAAGGTGGCTTGGGGCTCGATGGCCCGACAGCATCACCCCGGCGATAAGCACGAGCAGAATCGCAATGGTGCGGTGGAAGGTGTCGCCGCGCAGCCGGGTGGCACGGTCAGCGCCGAGCCATGCACCGAGGCATGCCGATACTTGCGCCCCAACTTAGGGCCGCTACAGAGCCACGTGTGCTCATCGTCCCGTTCCCCGAAGAGGCCGGGACTATGCCGTGGATCGTTGTATATGGACCACTACAACGGACGGAGAGCTCGAGGAGTTACCGCATGGACAACATCAACTCCGGCCAGGCTATGCCGCATGCGTCGCTGACAGCACCGTCTCGATCTTTTCGCGCAGTGCCGAAGTTGTGAATGGCTTGATGAGGTAAGCGGTGACGCCAGCTTTCATCGCCTCGACGATCCGCGCGCGTTCGGATTCACCAGTCAGCATCAGCACCGGAAGATGGGCGAATCTCTCATCTTCGCGCACCTTGTTTACGAGCTCTAGCCCCGACATACCGCCGCGCATATGCCAATCCGTGATCATCAGGCTGAAATCGTGATACTTGAGCTGTTGTAGGGCGGCGTTGCCGTCTTCAGCCTCAATGATGTTCGAATAGCCGAGATGATCGGTGAGAATGGTCTTCAGGGCCCGCCGCATCGCCGGGAAATCATCGACGACCAGAATACCGATGCGCTTTGCGTTCATCGGCGCCCACTGTGACACCTGACCAGACCAATGACCGAGAAGCAGGTCACACACGCCAGCGGAGGCCGCGGTGCGCAGGGACTCATACAGGCCAGTTCATCGCGCTGGCGGATGCCCCTGGAGCGAGAAACACAACAAGCTCAACGAGAAGACGGTATATCTCCCTTCGGACGCCGGCGAGAGCCGGTCTTACTTCCCCGCTCTTTAGTGGCGCTGCTGTGCTTCGTGGAGTTATCGCCTTGATTCAGTCGCACCGCGCGGGTTACCCCAAAAAGCGCAATCGATCCCTTCATGCCCGGCTTTATGCCGAGCTCGCTCGCAACCGCAGAAATCTCCTCGTCGGTTGCATCGAGGAGGTCTCGCTCAAGGGCTACCAGCACCCGTTCGATTCCTAGCTCCGGTCGTGTCGTCTTCATGGTTGAGGCGTCCTCAGGCCGGCCTTGATCAAAGCGCGTCTTATACGCTTTCGTGTCGACTCGTAGTCGGTCTTGGACATCGCATGGACGGCGCAGGTCTCCTCGGGCGTACAACCTTCGTAGAGCGCCGATATGATCTGCGTGGCCTGAAGATCCTCCTCGAAGAGCGTATTGATTGCCGCCATCTCCTGAGCTGCAATGACGCGCCGCTCTGGACTTGGGTGTGGATCCAGAGGTTCGCCGCCTTGGCAGTCAACTGAATCGATCTCGGCCAACAGTTTAGGAAGCTGGCGGGCACCTCGTCGAGTTTGTCGCCAATATTGCTCCTTGATGCTGCGCATCACTCCAGCCAGGAACGCCACCATTGGTATACCTTCAGGCTGGCGCCGCGACCCATCGAGCACGCGCGTGAATGCTTCCTGGAGAAGATCAGTCCAGCCGATATGAGGCGGTAGCCCCCGGGCGTGCAAGCGCGCGATCACCTTGAGGCGCAGAAGGTCCGCCTCGGTCACGAGTCTGGCATCAAGCGCCTGTTTGGCCGGTGGCCTGGCCACCCACTCGATTCCAATCTCTCGCGGCCAGGTCGTGAGGTCGATGGGTGTTCGCATCACTTATATATGCGCCGGTGGAAGGGAAACGCGGACAGTCGAACAAAAAAAGCGCGTTGTCTGCGAGCCGGCCGCGTTCGGGTCGCAGACGTAGCAGTGCGGCCTGGGTCGCGCCGCCATGAAGCCAAGATCCACATATGTCGAGAAACGTTGCAACATCGCCATGGAGATACATCCGCTCCCTTGCATTGGTGGCGGGAACCGGTGTGCAGAGCAGCCCTGCCAGGACCAGGGAAAGGCCGATGCATCCCACACTCCCGCGAACGGAACTAAGCGCATGCCGAGCGGTTCTAATGGCGAGCCGTCGCGTCAGCGCCAAGCAACAAATCGAAAAGCTCTGACAGGAGAACAAAGTGGCCACCGCCCGTTCATTCTCGCTGGTCTTTCTATTGGCGGCAGCCGGCCTCATCGCGCCTGCCATGGCGGCCAATGCGCCCGCAAAGAACGCCGTCGAGCCGCCAACTGCGGCGCCGAAACCTTACGCTGACTTCGTGAAGGGAGCGCAAATCACGCCCGGGCTGATTCCGATCGTGCAGAAGGCAGGGGCGGTATTTCTGTCGCTCGGCCCGTCGCAATTCGGTAGGGATTTCATCGAAACGTCCGTGCCGTCCAGCGGCCTGGGCGGTCTCGGGCCGGCACAGGGCACGCCGTACATAGCTCCGGCGCGCATCCTGCACTTCGAGCGGGTGGGCAACAAGGTCATCCTTCGCTGGCCAAACAGCTACACCCTGACGCAGAGCGGCTCTCCGCAAGCAACGGGCGTAGGGCAGTCCCTTCCCAACTCGGTCATCGCCGTAGTCCCGATCTCCGCACAGGATGGAACCCACGTAGTGATCTCCGCCGATCCGTTCCTGGAAGACATCGCTGATTTCGCTGAAGGGCTCAATTCTCCCAAGACGAAGCCCACGCAGCAGTATCACCTCGACCCGAAAAGGACATTCTTTCTGCAAGCCAAGGCGTTTCCAGTGAACGATATGCTGCGCGTGGATCAAAGCTGGATCGCGACGGAAGCGACGGATCACGATAACGCGCCCGATTCGCGCTACGTCGAAGTGCGGATGACCTACAACCTGATCGCCGCGCCTGACGACGGTTACGTTCCGCGGATCTATGATCCCCGCGTCGGGTACTTTTCGCAGCCGCTGATGAACTTCGCGACAGACAACGACCTGGACCGCATTGTTCACTAGATCGTCCGCTGGAACTTCGGCGAGCGCGCCTCGCCGGCGCCGTTCCAAGCCACGCACCCGATGATCTTCTACCTCAGCGATGACATTCCGATGGAATACCGCGATACCGTCCGACAGGCGCTGCTCTCTTGGGTCCAGGCGTTCGCGCGCATTGGAATCAACGGCGCCATTCAGGTCCAGGATCAGCCCCACACGCCCGACTGGGATCCCGACGACATTCGTTACAACGTCGTCCGCTGGGTCGACACCAGTTCGCCGGCATTCGGCGCGGAAGCGATGCTCATCACCGACCCCCGCACCGGCGAGGAATTGAACGTCGGCGTAGACGTCGATGCAGCAACGGGCATGGTTGGCAGACAGACTTTTAAATACATCATCGCGCCGGCACGCGGTCTGTCCGATACCGCTGATGCAGAGCGCGATTTTGCCGACCAGTACATCCGCTACATCGTGCTGCATGAGTCCGGCCACGACATGGGTCTGCCACACAACTTCATCGGCTCGATGGCCTACACGGCGGGAAACCTGCAGAGCAAGTCCTTCACTCACAAGAACGGCATCGCAAGCTCCGTGATGGAATATCTCCCGTTCAACGTCTGGCCGAAAGGCACGCCGCAAGGCGACTTCGTCCAGCTCGTACTGGGGCCGTACGATTATTACGCCATCCAGTACGGCTACGGATACGTTCCCGGGACACCCAAGGAGCAAATTCCGACGCTGCAGCGCTGGGCGTCGAAGTGGGCCGATCCGTATTACGACTTCGCGAGCGATGAGGACGCGGACCTTTTTGAAGGTGGCCACTCCATTGACCCACGAGTCCAGCAGTGGGATCTCACCAACGACCCGCCGCAGTGGTGCGCCGCGCAAGAATCTCTGATGCACCAACTGATGAATACGGTAGATCAACGCTTTCCGCAGCCCGGCATGCCGTATGACCAGCTGCGCGCTGCCCTCATCGCGCCGCTGCAATTGGATCTGCGGTGCGCAACGATGGCCGCCGACGTCATCGGCGGAGAGTATCTCTCGCGCTCGCTCAAGGGTGACCCGAATGCAAGCCCGCCGCTGTCGGCCGTGCCGATTGCGCGTGAGCGCAGCGCCTGGAACGCGCTGAGCGGCGCGCTTTTCTCCGATTCGGCCTGGACGTTCGATCCGAGCGTCCTGAGCTCGTTGAACTATTCGGAGGACTCATCGTTCAGCGGCCGGAGATGGGGTTACCGCCCGACGCCGCGCCATGACCTCGGGATAGCCGAGATCGTCGGCAATGCCCAGCTCGGAACGCTGCACGCGCTCTTTTCACCACTACGGATGGAGCGCCTGGACGACATGTCTACGAAGTATGGGCAGGGCAAAACGATGGACCTCGAAGATCTCTTTGATTGGACGCAATCTGCAATCTACGGGGACATTGCCTCCGGTGGCGCTCATGACGGCTTGATTCGGCGCAATCTGCAGACATCGTATGCAAGGTTACTGTCGCAGATCTGGCTCACACCAGCGATACGCACGCCGTCCGACGCACGGGCGCTGGCGCGGCTCGAACTGCAGAATCTGGCACACGACGCAACCAGCGGCGCACCGCTGGCATCCAGTGAAGTCGAACGGGCACACCTGCAAGAGCTGTCCGCACTTGCGCAGCAGGCGCTCCGCGCGCGGATAACGACTGCGGCGCCTTAGCGAGCGCTCCCCGCGGCTGGAGGTAGGACTCGATCGCCAAGCGACCGCCGGAAAGGGTCTGCACGGCGATGATCATCTGGAAGGAAGTTAGATTATCGCGCCACGTCATCCTGGTGGCCGTGCTCGCACTGCACTTGATTCCCTTGATAGTGTTGGTCCGCACAATCCAAATACAGTCCACGCGTACTTCAACCAGCGGCATCATTTCGACGTTAATTCTCCTGCAGCCGGCCATCGTGCCCCGGGGTCACCCAGCCGTGGAGCTCTGGGCGACGAGGGGGAGATTTCAACAATCAATCCCGGGTCCTTGAAATCTGCACCTTCCCATCGGCGCGGAGACTCGTTCATACCGGAAGGCGGTGGGACCGCGGTCTGGGTCAGTGACGGGTGTTATCTGTTTGAAGCACCACCGATACCAAATGTGCCCACCCAAATGTTTGTGCCGATGTGGATCTGTCACAAACCGTCGAAGGAAATCCATGCGGTGTCTCGGGATACAGCAAGAATACCCCTGCCGTAGGGGACGATCGTGCCGGGCGCGCCCGCCTCTCCGATTGAATTACCGAGGCGCGACGGCCAAGTGCTTGGCTGATCCGGCGCGTCCGGCGCTTCAACTAAACGCGGAGTGTCTCGGGCATCGAGCCGAACGTTATCGCTTCGGGGTTCTGGGCGCGCTCCTGCCGGCTCGAAATTGTGCATGAAGTCGCGCCACGCCGCGCCGCAAGACATGCGATCGCATGCCGAGCGGGTTCACCGTTGGATTTCTACAAGCAGAATCCACGCATAGTAAACCCCCGATACTATGCACAGCAGCGTTCCAGGAACTATCCAATAGGCGCCCTTGCCATGTCCAAGAGCGATGAGGATGCCCCCAACGAGGTACGGAAGCGGAGGGGCCTGATTAAAGAAATAGCGAACGCCAGTTTCGTACCCCGATCGGCGAGTGCGGGTAAGTGCCACGGTCTGAATGCTCCAGATGATGAGTCCCGTTATTGCAGCCTCGAGGCCGAAGGCGACGTCGCTCTGACCGGGTACCAGACCAAATGTTGAGACGATCAGCGTGCACAGCAACGCGGCAAGCGCCTCGAATGCACGCGTCGGGAGATGAGGATACTTTAAGATCTTCTCGAGATTGATTGAGACTGCAACGAACAGTAGCCCAGCCAATGCGGCTGAGGCTCCGACTTGAGCGGCGAAGAAGTCTCCCCATCCCTGCATGAGTCCGCCCTCCGCCCGCAGTGCTTTCGAAGCATTCTACGCGACGCGGCTCGTGCGAGCCGCTAAGATCTGGTGGTAGATGTGCGGCCGATACGTCACCCCCGAAGTTGCTGAAGCCGAGCGGAACCTGATGGTCCACTGGCTGGAATACGAGCGCTCGTACAACGTGGCGCCGACCGACCGCGTGCCCGTTGTCCGATGGTTTGGTGGTGCGCGGCAAGGACTAAGCATGCGGTGGGGCTTGGTTCCATTCTTCGCCCGCGGTGTGCCGCCCAAGTACAGCACCATCAATGCGACGATTGAGCGGCTGGAGGACGGCGCCTGCTGGAAGGGGCCGTGGGAGCGCGATCAGCGCTGTATTTTGCCGGCCAGCGGCTTCTACGAATGGCACGTGCTGGCGGACGGGACGAAGCGTCCCTACTACGTCGCGCTCGTGGATCAGCCTGTGTTCGGGTTCGCCGGACTCTGGGACCGCTCGAGGACGGAGAACGGCGCCGAAATAGTGAGTTGCACGATCATTACCATGCCGGCAAATGAGCTGATGGCTGAGATCCACAACGCCAAGCGTCGAATGCCGGCGATCCTGGCCGCCGAGCAGATCGATGCCTGGCTGTCGGGATCAACCACAGATGCCAGGGCGATGCTTACGCGGTATCCGTCCGATGCCATGGTCGCTCATCCGGTGGGCTCGCGAGTCAATTCGCCACGGAACAATGATGCGCAGCTACTGGCAGCGTTGACCGTAGCTTAAGCTGTTGTCATGGTCGCGGCCATCGCACTAGAGGGACTGCATCAAAAAAGTTGGTAGGCGGACTGCGGTAATGACCTCAGACCGCGCACTGCTGCCACTGATCATCATTGTCGCAGCGCCATCGGCTGCTGGACTGTAGCTCGCCTTTGCCGTCGTACTGATCGATCCGCACCAATGGCGTGCCACGCGTGAGCGGCATCTCGGCGACAAAAAACCAGTACTGAGCGCGCCCATTGGCCCAGCACGCCCAGCTTTGCCCAACGTGGGTTGCTTCCCTCGCGATCTGCACCAGTGCAGGCGTCAGGTTGTTGGGGTCGCGGATAGGATCGGCGTCCTCGGGGATTACGTGCAGCTGTGTTACCAACGTATCCAGCAGTACGTCCAGATACGATGGCTGCTGCATGGCACGAAGGGTGAGGGTTCTCATGGCGTTCCAATGATAACGCTCCCGCATGGAAACGCGTGAACGCCGTCAGGCGCGGCCAGATTCGGTAAAATCAGCGCTGGAGTGCGAGCGGCTCCTCAAGTCTTTTTTCTAGGAAACTCGAAGCTGCTCGTCGTATAGGTACCCGTCTTCAGTACCTCCAGAGCCTCGCCGGCCTGAAGTCTGCGCAGCTCCGCCAGTGCGGAGCCCTCGATTTCCCCGTCGAGCTCGTCCGCCAATGAGCGTCGTAGGGCGCGAAACGCCACCTCACCCACACTGACTTGGGCAGCGCCCATGCCGGCGGTCAGAAAGCCGATCCACCATTGCAGGCGGTCGCCCTGCGACAACGCCGCGACCTTGCTCTTCTGTGCGGAGAGAGCCGCCATGGCGCAATCGTGTCCGGTCTGCAGCGCTTGATCCTCGCTCTGCTTGCTCATGTGTCCTCCGTCGGTCAGGCGGTCAGGCGGATACTACACCCGCCCACGTGACCGAAATATGGATCGCACCGGGCACCGCCTCGGCGGCCCGGCATTGCGGTGCTGATACGGCTGGGGAGATAGTGGCTCAAGGTAATCAATGGCTTATTTCGGCGGTGCAACTCGCGCAAGGAAGGGATTCAATCCCGGGCGTATCTGCAATGCCTGGCGGGCATGCCGTTGACGCCACCGGATCGTCACAATAAAGTCGATCGCGATTACCTCATGCCTCGATTGCCGGCCAAAACTCCATCGAAAGAACTGCAGGTAGGCTCATGGCAACGCTCAAGAGACTTTCCACCCTATGCGCTCTCATGCTCGCTGGCGCCAGCGCGGTACTGCTGAGTTTGCCGGTGAGCGCGCAGGACACGCATCAGAACCTCGACGGATTCTGGAATCCTCTCTATGACGAGGATCAGCCCGAGCGTATTCCAGGGCCCGATCAGGGTGACTACGCGGGGCTGCCGATCACGGCGGCGGCTGCTTCGGTTGCGCAGACCTGGGATCCGGAGGTGCTGACCATTCCGTACCTGCAGTGCCGGCCGCATCCGGCGTTGTACGGTATCCGCGGCGTCGGCCAGATCCGTATCTGGGAGGAGTTGGACCAGCAGACTTTGCATCAGGTGGCGATTCATACCTGGATCGTGGCCTGGGAATCGCAGCGCGATATCTGGATGGATGGCCGTCCACATCCGCCACCGTGGGCGGCGCACAGCTGGGCTGGATTCTCGGTGGGCCACTGGGTCGGGGACGATCTCTACGTGCACACCGACATGTTCAAACGCGGCTGGACGCGTCGCAACGGACTGCCCACGAGCGACAGCGCCACCTTCGATGAGCGGATGTTTCGCGACGGCGACATTCTCACCGACGTTACGATGATCAACGATCCGCAGTATCTGAGCGAGCCGTTGGTGAAGAGCACCGAGTACCAGAAGGCCGACAACACCAATTTCGCCACCTATCCGTGCCGCGAGGTGACGGAGATACCGCGACACGAGGGGGATATTCCGATGCATCTGCCGGATCAGACGGCGGTGGAGCAGGACTATCCGGCGCGCACCGGCGTGCCGCTCAAGGCTTCGCAGGGCGGGGCAGAGACCCTGTTTCCCGAATACCAGGATGCCATGGTGAAGTTGCCGCCCAATCCGCCGATCAAGCAGGTCGAGCAGCGGGAGCAACAGCAGGATAACGCCGACGCCAACCTGTAGGGGTTGGATGAATGCGCAGGGAGTCGATGATGTACGCATATAACCTTCGCGTGGGCGCGATGCGGCATGGCCGCGCGGTGCTGGGGCTGAGCGTTGTGGCGGCCGTCGTGACGCTGACGGCTGGTGCGCAGCCAACATACGCGCAGGTGCCCTACGATGCGGGTACGGTCAGCAAGTCTGAACAGCTCGATGTGCGGCAGTCGCCGTACTACCGGGGCTACGACTACTACAAGGGCACGGCCAACCAGGGCAAGTACGACGATGGCCAGATCCATCCCTGGCACGTGCAGGGCAATGTCTGGCTGCTGGCCGGCGAGCCGGATGAAAGCAACGTCGCCGTGCAGATCGGCGAAAACGGCGCCTTGGTGGTGGATACCGGCACCGAAGAGATGGCGCCGAAGTTGCTCGCCGTTATCCAGCGGCTCACGGAGCAGTTCGGCGGCGATCAAAAGAACATCCAGTGGGTCATCAATACCGATGGGCAACCAGGCCACGTCGACGGTAACGCCATCATTCGCAATGCCGGTACGACCATCATTGGCTCGAACGTGCAGTTCGACAATCCGGGAGTGACCCCCGGCGCTACCGTGATCGGTAGTCTCAACATGCTCAATCGGATGGTGGTAACGAACGCCCAGGGGCAGACGGCGGCACCACAGGGCATCTGGCCGAACGAGACGCATACCGAACCGACCTATGCCTGGGACAACAATGACGAGGCCGTGCAGCTGGTGCACCCGCCGAGCGCCAACAGCGATGAGAATGAGCTGGTGTACTTCCGTCGCTCGGACGTGATCGCCACGGGCGACGTGGTGAGCATGGTTCACTACCCGATCATCGATCCGAAGATCGGCGGCAGCATCGATGGGGAGTTGACAGCGCTCAACAATGCTATCGAGGAGGCAACCGCTGATTTCCATATGGGCCCGCAGGAAGGCGGCACCATGATCATCCCCGGCCAAGGCCGGCTGTGCGATCAGTCGGACCTGATCGAGTACGACATCATTCTGACGACGATCCGCAATCGCATCATGTATTACAAGAATCAGGGCAAGTCGCTGCAGCAGGTGCTCGCGCTGAAGCCGACGTGGGATTTCGATGCACGCTGGGGCAACGCGGACGGCTCGTGGACTGCGCAGCAGTTCGTGCGCGCCGTGTATGACACGCTGCCCGCTCGCGGCAAGGGCAAGGTCAGATTCGCGATGCCCGAGATGGCGGGGGGCTAAGCCGATGAAGCTCAGAATTCTTCTCGGGTCCGTCGCGCTCGTGGGAGCGTGCATGCTCGGTCAGACGGCCCTGGGCCAAGGCGGACGGCGTCCACCAGCCGGCCCTCCCCCGCCGGCCGAGCAGGCCGCGCCGATCGACCTGACCGGCTACTGGGAATCGGCCGTTACCGAGGACTGGCGCTGGCGCATGCTTACGGCGCCTGCGGGCGACTATGCGAGTGTCCCGCTGAACCCTGCCGGCCAGGCGATCGCCAAACAGTTCAATCCGGCTCCGTATGGTTCCGGGTGGACCGAGACGATCGATTGCAGAGCCTATGGGGCGGCCGGCCTGATGCGCATGCCCACGCGCGTGCACATCAGCTGGGTTGACCCGAATCAGCTGCAGATGCAAAGCGATTGGGGCCAGCAGACACGCGAGATCTACTTCAATCGACGGGAGATGCCCCATGGGGCGCCGAGTGCCCAGGGTAGCTCGCTGGCCGATTGGATCATCCCGCAGACCGTCGTGTTCGCGATCGGCCGCGGCCGGGGCGCGCAGCCCAAGCCGGTGACCGGCAAGCTGCACGTGGTCACCGATGATCTTGCGCCCGGTTGGCTGCGGCGTAACGGCGTGCCCTACGGGGCGCAGACACAGGTTACTGAGTGGTATCAAACATTCACCGATCCGACTGGCAAGCACTGGTTCGATGTCACCACGCGAGTCGAGGATCGTGAGTACCTGTTGGCACCGTTCATCACCAGCTCTGACTTCCGGCAGGAGACGGACGGCTCGAAGTGGTCGCCGCATCCCTGCAAGGTAGTTGCGGCTAACTGAGCAGCATTGCGCTCTGAGCATTGTGCTCAGAGCCGGACACCCTACACGCTGCGGAGCGCCTCGCGATCATCGGGGCGCGGATCGTTCACCAGCCGACAATCGTTGTCGAGGATCATGGTTGCGCGCTGAGCGCTGTCGTAGGCTGGCCAGTGCGGCAGGGTCGGTGTGTTGGGATTGCCGGTGCGCGCGAAGGCGACCCAGGCGCTGCTCATTCGGTTTTGCAGCGCATAGCGATCGTGTGCGGTGCCGGTCATCGAGCGGGCCACCTCCACGTTGTCGAACGCGAAGGGGATATCCAGCGTATGGAAGGCGCGCAGTTTGCCCTCGCGCACCGGTGATTTCCACGTGAAGTAATACATGTACACCGGGGCGACATGCTGAGCCGCCTTGCGCTCTGCCTGCGTCAGCGCATTCTTCCAGGCGAACATATCCGAGGCGACCTCTATCGCGATGTCGATCGGACTGATGCCCGGCTGGTCCTTGCGATAGGCGGCGATGACCGCCGCGGTCTGTTCATCGCTGGCGTGCAGCGTCTGCTTGACGCGTGGTGCCAGCGCCGACTCGTCGATGGGATCGAGGGCGGCGCCGCGGAAGAAGCCGATCTCGTCCTGCGTGGAACCCACCAGCAGTGGCACATGCGCCGAGATTGTCGGTGCGACCGGATCGAAGGGATCGGTCGGGAGCGAACTGCCGTCGACCACGGGAGCAAAGCGCAACGCTGGATTGCCCACGCCGCCACCGGTCTGCGCGGCCAGCAGCTGCTGCATCGTCAGGCTCTGCAGCTTGTCTACATCGCCCGTCGCGATGCCTGCCTTGGCCAGGAAGGCTGCCGTGGACTGGTTGGCCGCCTCACGCGAGACGCCCTTGATCGAGGAGCCGCTCTGCACGATGGCGCGGTGGAAGAGGCCGCGGGCCGCAGGCATGGCCATGAGCGTGCTGACCTTCGAGCCGCCGCCTGACTGGCCGAAGATCGTCACATTGCCCGGATCGCCGCCGAAGGCCGCGACATTGTCCCGCACCCACTCGAGCGCCTGCACGATGTCGAGCATGCCGACATTGCTGGCCTGCGCATACTTTGCGCCGCCCACATCCGGCAGGAACAGGAACCCGAAGGCGTTCAGGCGATGATTGACCGTGATCACCACGACATCATGATGCGCGGCGAGGTTGGTGCCGTCATAGAGTCTGAAGCCGCCTGAGCCGCTGGTGAAGCCACCGCCGTGCAGCCAGACCATGACGGGACGACGATGCGTGTGGCTGCCGGATGGCGTCCAGACATTCAGACAGAGGCAGTCCTCTCCCATGGGCTCCTGGGGGTCGACCGCCGCGACTTCGGGAATGAGGGTCGACGGCAGCTGCGGCGAGCGCAGACCGAGCTGCGTGGCATCGCGCAGGCCGCTCCAGGGCTCGGCCTTGTGCGGTGGCAGGAAACGTCGCTCACCCACGGGCGAGGCACCGTAGTGCACACCCTTGAAGTAGGCCACCGAGCCCTGCTGCCCGCCACGTAGTTTGCCGGCCGTAGTCTCAACGATGGGGCCGCTGGCACCACCACCCGAGTCGGCCGCTGCCGCCAGCGGGATCTTGTTCAGCATCGCGCCCGTCACCACCGCGACCGAGGCCGCCGCCACGAAGGTGCGACGATCAATCCTGTGACTGCCCTGGTCAGACCCACTTGCAGTCATGGTGTGCTCCTGGATGCGTGGACGTGGCCGGCGCGACGCTCGTTAAAGTGGACCAAGTCTACACCGGCCGCGACGCCGTCAGCGCAGTGTCCAATTGTCCGCCTCACTGTCCGCGGACAGCGCCTTGGAGGCATCTCCGGCGCGCCGAGAGCTGTAATCCCAAGCACTTAATCATGCCGGTGCGCCTGGCATAGGCCTTGCTCCTTGCAGCCCTGATGGCCAAAAACAGAGGGACGCAGGGGACGACGGCCGGCGCCATGTTGCCGCTCGCCGCGACTACGCGCTGCGCGGCGGCCGCGCTGTGCGCGATGCTGTTCGGCCTACCGCTGCACGCCCAGGCCAACGATCTGTTGCGCCTGTACGGGCTCGCCCAGCAACGCGACAGCGTGCTGCAGTCGGCGGCCTATCAACGCGATGCGGCCGTCGAGGTGCGTCCGCAGGCGCTCGCACAATGGCTGCCGCAGCTCGATGGCAGCGCTTCCAGCGAGCGCGAGCGCATCAGTGATCCTGCCTCCTCATTTGGTATCACCCCGAGTCAGTCCGGCGCACTGCCGCCACTGGGCTCGATCGGCCTGCCGGGCTGCGAGCTGGCCACGGAGGTCACGGTCCGCTGCAACGTCAACTACACCACCTATGGTCTCACGCTGACGCAAACCGTCTGGAGTTTCCAGGCCTATAGCCAACTGCGCGAAGCGGACTCCCGGGCGGCCAGCGCGGAGGCCACCTTTCTGAGCGCGCAGCAAAATCTCGTGATCCGCGTGGCGCAGGCGTATTTCGCGGTGCTGCAGGCGCAGGATCTGCTCAATACCTTGACCGCTGAGCGCAGCGCCTATGCAACCATGCTGAAGCAGTCGCAGGGCCGACAGCAGACCGGGGTGGGTTCGGCCAGTGAAGTCAAACAGGCGCAGGCCTACTACGACCAGACCGCGCAGAATGTCATCAATGCGCAGAATGCAGTGGACAATGCGGATCTAGCGCTCGGGGAGATCATCGGCGGTGCGGCCGGGCACATCGCGGGCCTGCGCGACGACATTCCGCTGACGGCCCCCGACCCCGTCTCCGTCGATGCGTGGGTGAGCGCCGCGGAAAGCGATAATCCGGACGTGCGTGCCGCCCAGCTGTCGACCGAGGCAGCCCGGCGTGACATCGGCGTGCAGCGGGGCAGAGGCTTGCCGAGCCTCGAGCTGACCGGCACGGATGCCTATGTGACCGCGCCCTCGGTGTTGGGCGGGCATCACGGCATCGACACTGTGGGGATCTCCTTCAACTGGCCGCTGTTCCAGGGTGGAGCGGTGGCGTCCGCAGTCCGCCAGTCGCGCGCTCTCTATCACGAGAGCCAGGCCAATCTCACAACCCTGCAGCGCCAGACCGAGCAGCAGACGCGTAGCGCGTATCTCGGGATAGTCAGCAACATCCGCGGCATCAACGCGGCGCGTCGTGCGATCGATTCGGCGCGCGCTGCCGTCGAGTCCGCGCAGCGCGATATCGAATTCAACGTCGGTGGTGGCGAGTTCGCGCTGCTCGGCTATCAGGGAATCTACTACAATGCGGCCTACGTCTACGACCAGGCACGCTACGCCTATCTGAGCAACGTGCTGCTGCTGAAGCAGCAGGCGGGGCGACTCTCCGAGCGCGATCTGGCCTCGATCGATGCGCTGCTGGTGGTGTCTGCCGAAGGTCTAGCACCCTCCGGCACGCCAGCGAACGGCACGCCGGCCGCGGACGCGCCTGCCACCGGCAACGGAGGCTGAGATGTCCGACAATCCCTTCTACGGCACCGATCGCCAGGATCGCAGCATCGAGCTGCCCTGGTGGCGTCGTCGGCGCATCCATCTCATCGGCGCTGGAATCGGTACGCTCGTGATCGTAGCGGCGCTGGTGGTCATGCTGCGGCACGTGGCCGGCGCGCAGAACTCGGTGGATCGCTCGCGCCTGACCATCGCGACCGTCGAGCGTGGCCTGTTCGTACGTGACCTGGAGGCAGATGGCCAGGTGGTCGCGGCCGTGAGCCCCACTCTGTATGCGCCAGCGACCGGCACGGTCGCACTGAAGGTGCATGCAGGCGATGCCGTGCGGCGCGGTCAGGTGCTCATCGTGCTCGACAGCCCCGATCTCACCGCCAGTCTGGCGCAGGAGCAGGCTTCGCTGCAGAGCATGCGTCTGGATTGGCAGCGCTCACAGCTCGATGCTTCGAGCAAGCTCGCGCAACTGCAGGAAACCTATCAGCAGGCGCGGGTCGATCAGACCACTGCACAGCGCGAGCTCGATCGCAGCCGCCAGGCCTACAAACTCGGCTCCTACACCGAGCTGCAGATGCTCCAGGCGCAGGACAGTCTGGAAAAGGCGCAGTTCGCGCTGCAGGAGGCCAAGACGAACCTGGATCTGCAGCCCAAGCAGAACCGCTTCGACATCGGCAGCAAGCGCGCGCTGTACGAGAAGCAACAGGATCTGGTGGCGGACCTGCAGCGCCAGGTCGCATCGCTGCAGATCCGCTCGCCGGTCGACGGCCGTGTCGGCCAGGTGCAGACCGAGGATCGCGCCACCGTCGCGAAGGACACCGCCCTCATCACCGTGGTGGATTTGTCGGCGCTGGAGGTGGAGATCAACGTGCCCGAGAGCCAGGCGCGCGATCTGGCGCCCGGCATGGGCGCGGACATCGAAGGGGACGGGCAGCACTGGCCCGGCAGTGTGAGCGCGGTCTCCCCGGAGGTCGTGAATGGCGAGGTGGTCGCACGCGTGCGCTTCGGTGATGCCAAGCCCGAGGGGCTGCGGCAGAGCCAACGCATGTCGGTGCGCATCCTCATCGACCGACGGCCGAACGTGCTGATGGTCGATCGTGGCACCTTCATGGATCAGGACGGCGGCGGATTCGCCTACGTCGTCCACGGCAACATCGCCGAGCGCGTACCCGTGAGCCTCGGCACCGCCAGCGTACAGAAGGTCGAGGTGCTCGACGGCCTCGCGGCCGGCGATCAGATCGTGGTCTCCGGTACCGATGAATTCAACAATGCCGATCGCGTGATCCTTGCGCAGTGACCGCGGCAGCGGGTGGCCGTCTTAAGACGTCGAAGGGGGTTTCATGCTCAGAATGTCGCATCTGTCCAAGGTCTACCGCACCGAGGTCATCGAGACTTATGCGTTGCGCGAGTTCAGCGTCCACGTGCGTGAAGGCGAATTCGTCGCAGTGACCGGGCCATCCGGCTCGGGCAAGACCACATTCCTGACCATCGCCGGACTGCTCGAGGATTTCAGCGGCGGCGAATACTGGCTCGACGGCGTGGATACGCGCGGCATGAACGATCGCCAACGCTCGCGCCTGCGCAACGAGAAGATCGGCTTCGTGTTTCAGTCCTTCAATTTGATTCCGGACCTGAACGTTTTCGACAACATTGACGTACCGCTGCGCTATCGGGGCATGGGGGGTGCCGAGCGAAAGCGTCGCATCCACGCCGTGCTCGAGCGCGTGGGCCTTACCTCGCGGATGCGTCATTACCCAGCGCAGATGTCGGGCGGACAGCAGCAGCGGGTCGCAATCGCGCGTGCGCTGGTCGGAGAGCCACGGCTGCTGCTGGCGGATGAGCCGACGGGCAACCTCGACACTCACATGGCCCACGGGGTCATGGAGCTGCTCGAGGAGCTGCACCGGGGAGGGGCGACACTCGTCATGGTGACGCACGATCCGGAGCTCGCCGCGCACGCGCAGCGGCAGGTGCACATCATCGATGGGACGATCGTGGAGCTGAGCACGGAGGGGGCGGCAGCGGGGCACGCGGCGGCTGTTGTGCCGGCGAGGACGTAGGACGGTGGCCGTCAGCAGCAGGGGTCCAGCATGCTCGGCTATTACTTCACACTCGCGTTACGCAGTCTGCGACAAAACGTCGCGCTAACAACACTGATGATCGTCGCCGTGGGCGTTGGCATCGGGGCTTCGATGACGACGCTGTCCATCTTTCGCGCGATGTCGGGAGATCCAATCCCAGAAAAGTCGCGGCAACTCTTCGTGCCGCAGATGGATAACTTCGGTGCGGCGAGGCCGCTCGCAGGTGCTCTCCCGGCAGATCACTTGTCGCCCGAATTCTTGCTGGTTGGAGTCGTGGCGCTAATCGCGCTCGGGCAGTTGGCGGTGCTGTGGCCCGCACTGCGGGCGGCCTCGGTGCCGCCGGCGATCGCCGCGCGCACCATTTGAAGTGCAGCACCAAGCATTGAGAATCGAGTGCAGTCTGCGTCAGATTGTCGTTATCACCGCACGCACTGGCGTGTGGCATGGGTGAGCAATGCGCCGGTGTCAGGTTCGAATATCGCCGTGTCGGTCAGCCTGCAACACCGCTGCGCTCCAGATCGCTCATACGCACGATCATTGCCCGCAGTGGATCGAACGGCAGATCCACGAAGCCGAAATGGGCATAGAAGGCTCGCACACTTTCGTCCACGGGGTGGGTCACGACGCCAAAGCTCGCGACATCCCGTGACGCCCGCAACGCTGTGCGCAGCGCGAACAGCAGCAGGGAGCTGGCATAGCCCCTGCCATGATGCTCTCGATGAATCGCCAGCTGTCCGAACAGAGTGGCTGGCAGGACTGCAGGCTTATGGCGTCGCGGCGGTGCCGCCAGCACTGCGCGCTCGATTTGTGCCGCACTCAGCGTCACGTAACCGACGATCAGGCCGGAATCGCCATGACAGATGACATTGACACGCGAGACCCCGCTCGCATGATTGGCCCACGCGTGGCGATGGAACCACTGATTAATGGATTCGCGGCCACAATCGAAGCCGCTGCGATCGTCCGATTCCAGCAGTGGTCGAGGAGCGGTTATTTCCGCCACGGGACTCTTTTGCCCGAGAGTTTCTCCAGTGCGGGGATACGGCGCGGCGGGCTATGGGCCCAGGCTTCGAAAGCCTCCCAGTCCTTTGCGGGAATCGTCACCAACCGGCGCTCCAGAAGATCCATCTCCGCAGCCTCGAGCGCTTTGCGGCGAATGAAGTCGCTGAGATTCGTGCGCGATTGCTCTGATGCCGCCTCGAGCAGGGCACGCTCCTCATCGCTCACACGTACGCTCAGCACCGTGGTTGACATAGGGGCTCCGTGATGCGTATGACAATAGCATACGCACCCAGGAGCGGCAACCGGCAGCTGCGCTCCGACTGCGTGTGGCTCCAGGAGTGAAGATGCTCAACTATTACCTTGGCCTGGCGCTGCGCAGCCTCGTGCGTAATCCCGGTCTTACGCTGCTGATGGTGACGTCGATCGGCGTGGGCATCGGCGCATCGATGACGACCTTCGCGGTGTTTCACGCGATTGACGGGGATCCGATTGCCTACAAGGCAACGCAGCTGTACGTGCCCCAGATCGAGAATTGGGACCCCGGGCTTCATTCGCTGGACAGCTCAGCGCATCCGGATGGGTTGAGCGATGCGCTCAGCTATATCGACGCGGTGGCGCTGATGCGCGCGCATGCGGCCCCCCGTCAGACCGCACTGTACGAGACCCGGTTCGCGGTGACGCCGCCCGATCCGCAGCTGTTGCCGTTCCGGGTGGGCGCACGGGCCGGCTATGCCGATCTGTTTGCGATGTTCGACGTCCCGTTCGCCTACGGCGGGCCGTGGAGCGCGGCGGACGACGGGGCGCATGCGGCGGTCGCGGTGATCAGCCGTGCGATGAACGACAAGGTATTTGGCGGCGGCGACAGTGTCGGCAAGGTGCTGCGGCTCGATGGCCAGGACTACCGGGTAGTCGGCGTGCTGCGCGACTGGAACCCGGTGCCGCGCTACTACGATCTGCAGGACCGCTTCGACAACGTACCCGACGATGTGTTCGTGCCGTTCACGCGCGCGGTCGATCAGCACAAATTTACCGGTGAAAGCGACAATTGTGGCGGCGGAACGCCGGTCGCTTCCGGCTGGAACGGGCTGCTGCGTTCGGAATGCGTCTGGCTGCAATTCTGGGTGCAGTTGCCGACCGCCGCGGATGCCGAGCGCTACCGGGCGTTTCTGCATCACTACGCTCAGGACCAACAAGGCTCGGGCCGCTTTCACTGGGCGGCGCGCACGCGCCTGCGCGATCTGCCCCAGTGGTTGTCCTACGAGCAGGTGGTGTCGAACGAGGTGCGCATGTTGGTCGTGGTGGGATTCACCTTCCTGCTCGTCTGCCTGGTCAACGCGATGGGACTGATGCTCGCCCGGATGCTGTTCCGCTCGACCGATACCAGCGTGCGCCGCGCCCTCGGCGCCAACCGCGGGGCGGTGTTCGCCCAGGGCCTGATCGAGGCAGCCGTGATCGGTGCCGCCGGGGCGGTCCTCGGAGTGCTGCTGACCGCGCTGGGACTGGCAAGCCTGCGCGCGCTGCTGTCCGGGACGGCGCTGGTAGCGCGCATGGATCTGCCCGAGGTCGGAATGGCCATTGCACTGGCGATCGTGGCGGCGATGGCGGCGGGGCTCTATCCCACCTGGCGGGCGACACGGGTGCAGCCGGCCTGGCAGCTGCGAGCTCAGTGAGCCGCGGTATGCCCCTGCATCCAATCTTCTCGGCGATACGCCACAATCGGGTGGGCGCGGCGGTGATCGCGGTGCAGATCGCGCTCACCCTGGCAATTCTGTGCAACGCGCTGTTCATCATCCAGCAGCGTTTGGCGCTCAGTGCACGGCCCAGCGGTACCGACGAGCCGGATCTGTTCGCCATTGCCAATGAATGGGTCGGGGCCGCGGGAGATCCGGTCGCGCGCATCCAGGCGGACCTCGCGCTGCTGCGATCGCTTCCGGGAGTCGCCGGCGCGTATGTGACCAATGCCTACCCGCTGACCGGCAGCGGCAGTACCGGGTCGCTCAGTCTCGATCCCGAGCAGCTGCGGGCCGCACCGGCAGCGCAGTACTTCGGCGATGAGCAGACCCTGCGTACGCTCGGGCTGAGGCTCATCGCCGGTCGCAATTTTCGCGCCGAGGACGTCGCCAATCTGGGATCGTTCGACACTCCGCATCCCTCGGGGCTGATCATCACCCAGGCACTGGCCCGTAAGCTGTTTCCCGACGGCGATGCGCTCGGGCGCGGGGTTTACTATGGAGGTCAGCGCCGCACGACACCGATCATTGGCATCGTCGAGCGGCTGCAGGTGCCGTGGACCTCGATCGGCGGCTGGGGCAGCGCCTGGAGCGACAGCTCGATGGTGGTGCCGTTCCGGCTCGCGACCCCGAGCGCCTACTACATCGTGCGGGCGCGGCCGGGCCGGCTGTCGGCGCTGATGAAATCCGCGCCGCGGCAGCTCGTCGCGCTCAACCACGACCGCGTCATCGACCGGGTGCAGTCGTTTACGCAGGCGCGCCACGAGGTCTATCGCGATGACCGTGGGCTGGCGGTGATCCTCGCGGTGGTGTGCGCGGTGCTGCTGGTCGTGACCGCCTTCGGCATCGTCGGGCTGACGAGCTACTGGGTCGCGCAGCGGCGCCGGCAGATCGGGATCCGCCGCGCGCTCGGGGCCACACGCGTGGCGATCGTGCGTCACTTTCAGGCCGAAAACCTCATCATCGCCGCCGCCGGCGGTATCGCTGGCATCGCGCTCGGCATCGGCGCCAACCTGTGGATGGTGTCGAGCTTCGCGACGGCGCGCCTGCCGCTGATCTACCTGCTGGTCGGCGTGGCCGTGGTGCTCGGTCTCGGGCAGCTCGCCGCACTGCGCCCGGCGCTGCGCGCCGCGGCGGTGCCGCCTGCGGAAGCCACGCGGACGGTGTAGGGGGAGGCGCGCAGTGTTCGGTTACTACCTGCAGCTCGCGCTACGCAGCCTGCGACGTAACCCCGCGCTCACCGTGCTGATGATCGTCGCGATCGGCGTGGGCATCGGTGCCGCGATGACGACGTTGACGGTGTTTCGCGCCATGGCCGCCGATCCGATCGCCGCCCGCGCCACGCAGCTGTTTGCCCCGCAGATCGATGCCTGGGGGCTGGGCCCGAATGGACCCAATCCGGACCATCTGAGCGGCCTGCTCGACTACATCGATGCCACGGCGCTCATGCGCGCGCACGCCGGCGAGCGACAGACGGTGCTGTACAAGACACAATTTGCGGTGCATTCGCCGCAGTCGCAGCTGCTGCCCCTGCGGGCTGGCGCACGTGCGGCGTACGCAGATTTCTTCCGCATATTCGATGTGCCGTTCCGCTACGGTGGCCCGTGGAGTGCTGCCGAGGATCAGGGACACGTAGCCGTCGTCGTGATCAGCCGCGAGCTCAACGATCGACTGTTCGGCGGCGCCAACAGCGTCGGCCGAGCGCTGCAGCTCGATGAGCATGAATTCCGCGTTGTCGGGGTTCTGGCCAACTGGGATCCGGTGCCGCGCTACTACGATCTGTCGGATGCCTTCGGCAGCACACCCGAAGCTGTGTTCCTGCCCTTCACTACTGCGATCGACCTGCACAAGCACTCCAGCGAGGGCAGTAGCTGCGTGGCTCCCACACCGCCCGGCTGGGACGGGCTGCTGCGCTCGGATTGTACGTGGCTGCAGTTCTGGGTAGAGCTGCCGACGCGCACCGATGTGGCGCGCTACCGCGCGTATCTGACCAATTACGCGTCTGAACAGCAGCGCAGCGGCCGCTTCCACTGGCCGCCGCACGTGCAGCTGCGTAACGTGCGCCAGTGGCTCGTCTACCAGCACGTCGTGTCGAACGAGTCGCGCATCCTGGTGCTGGTGTCCTTCAGTTTTCTGCTGGTTTGCCTGCTCAATGCCATGGGGCTGATGCTTGCGCGGATCATGCGTCGCGTAGGCGAAATCAGTGTACGGCGTGCGCTCGGGGCCGCCCGCGCAGTGGTGTTCGCGCAGTGCCTGATCGAGGCGACGCTCATCGGTGTCGCCGGCGCGCTCCTCGGGCTTGCACTGACAGTGCTGGGGCTCACGGCCCTGCGCGCGCTGCTGGGCAGCGACATGCAGGTGCTGTCGCATATGGACGCCGCTGACATGTTATTGACCGTCGCGGTCGCGATCGTGGCGACGATACTGGCGGGCCTGTACCCGACCTGGCGTGCCACACGCGTGCAGCCTGCCTGGCAACTCAAGGCGCAGTGAGGCCAGGTCGATGCCCATGCATCCCATCCTCTCGACGATGCGTCGTAACAAGGTCGGCGCAGCGCTGATCGGACTGCAGATTGCCGTGACGCTCGCCATCCTGTGCAATGCCTTGTTCATCATCCAGCAGCGACTGGCGCAGCTGGGACGCCCGAGCGGTACGGATGAGGCGAATCTGTTCGCGATCGCCAATGATTGGATCGGCAGCGGGGATCATTCGGTGGCAGTCATCGACGACCTGGCGGCGCTACGCGCAATGCCCGGCGTTGACGGCGCCTATGTCACCAACGCCTATCCATTGACCAACAAAGGTGGTGTCAGCGCCCTATGGATCCGGCCGCCCGTTGACGGAACGCAGCCGTCGGCAGCCGTGACTGCGGAGTATGACGGCGACGGGCAGACGCTGCAGACGTTGGGCCTACGTTTGATCGCCGGCCGAAACTTCAGTGCTACGGATATCGTGAATAGCACCGACGACAGTCAGCCGGTGCCCGATGGGCTGATCATCACCCAGGCGCTGGCGCTCAAGCTGTTTGCGCATGGCCCGGCCGTCGGCCGCGGTATCTACATAAACGGGTGGACGCGCACAGTGCCGGTCATCGGCGTGGTGGCGCGATTGCAGTCCCCGTATGTCTCTGGCGGTGGGCCTGGCAATGGCAACGTCGATAACTCGGTGCTGGTACCGTACCGCGACGTGGCCGACGAGGCCTACTACGTGGTGCAGGCAAATCCCGGGCAGCTTGCCGCCGTGATGCGAGCAGCCCCGCAGCGGCTGCTGCAGCTCGATTCCAACCGCTTGATCGAGAAGGTGCAGCCCTTCAGCGCGGCGCGCGCCGCGGTCTATCACGAGGACCGGGGTCTGGCGGTGATCCTGGGGAGCGTGTGCGCGGTGCTGCTCGCAGTGCTGGCCGTCGGCATCTTTGGGTTGACGAGCTACTGGGTCTCACAGCGGCGGCGGCAAATCGGCATCCGGCGCGCCCTCGGCGCCACACGTGTTGCGATCCTGCGCTACTACCAGACCGAGATTCTGCTGATCACCGCCGCAGGCGCGATCGTCGGCGTGGCACTGGCAGTCACAGGGAACCTGTGGTTACTGCAGACTATGGCCCTCAGCCGTCTGCCCCTGCAATATCCACTGATAGGCATCGTGGCCACGCTCCTGGTTGGCCAATTGGCCGTGCTCCGGCCCGCGCTGCGGGCCTCGGCGGTGCCGCCGGCTGAAGCGACGCGGACGGTATGAGCAGTCGCAGTGCGCAAGCCATGACTGGCTGGTTTGCCGGCAGGGTTCGATTATTTCGACCTACGGCTGCAACTTTGTCACTACCTGGGTGTTCTGAGAGCCAAGGGGGCCGCCATGCTGAGAATGAACCGCCTGTCCAAGGTCTACCGCACCGATGTGCTGGAGACCCACGCGCTGCGTGATTTCACGGTCGAGGTGCGCGAGGGTGAATTCGTCGCGGTCACCGGCCCCTCCGGATCGGGCAAGACAACTTTCCTGACCATCGCGGGCCTGCTCGAGGAGTTCACGGGCGGGGAGTATTGGCTCGACGGGGTGGACACCCGGGGGCTGAACGACCGCCAGCGCTCGCGGCTGCGTAACGAAAAGATTGGCTTTGTGTTCCAGTCTTTCAACCTGATTCCTGATCTGAACGTCTATGACAACATCGATGTTCCTTTGCGCTACCGCGGGCTGCGCAGTGCGGAGCGTCGCCGTCTGATTCATGAGGTCCTGCAGCGTGTGGGTCTGTCCTCGCGGGTGCGCCACTATCCCTCCGAGATGTCCGGCGGACAGCAGCAACGCGCGGCGATTGCACGCGCGCTGGTCGGCCGGCCGCGGCTGCTGCTGGCGGACGAGCCGACCGGCAACCTGGACACGCAGATGGCGCGCGGTGTGATGGAGCTGCTCGAGGAGCTGCACCGGGGCGGTGCCACCATCATCATGGTGACGCACGATCCGGAGCTGGCGGCCCGGGCGCAGCGGCAGGTGCACATCATCGACGGCCGTATCGTCGAGCTCGAGGCTGAGCCCGCGCTCATCCAGGACGCGAGCGCCGCGGGTATGAGCCGGGCATTCGGTCGCTCGGCCTGACCGGGTGGTCGCGCGACAGTTCGGACTGATCGGCAGCACAAGGGGGGGACGGCGTGTTTGCCTATTATTTCCGCCTGTCTTTGCGCAGCTTTCGCCGTAACTTGGTTCTGACCGGACTCATGGTTCTGGCGATCGGCGTCGGTATCGGGGCTTCGATGACCACGCTGACGATCTATCGCGCCATGGCGGCAGATCCCATCCCGGGAAAGTCGGGCCAGCTGTTCACACCGCAAATCGATAACTACGGACCGGTCAACCTCGGCCCGGACTCGCAAAGCTTTCAAACTCCCGATCGCCTGCCGGTCAATCTGACCTACATCGATGCCGTAGCGCTGATGCGTGCCCACGCCGCGCCCCGACAGGCGGCCATGTACGCCACCAACGTGGCCGTGACGCCCGCGAACCCCCAGCAGCTGCCGTTTCGTGTGCCCACTCGCGCTACCTACGCGGACTTCTTTCCGATGTTCGAAGTGCCCTTCGAGTACGGTGCGCCCTGGAGCAGCAGCGACGATGAGTCGCGCTCGCCGCTGGTCGTCATCACCCGCCAGCTCAACGATCGGCTGTTCGGGGGCGCTAATAGCGTCGGACGAACGTTGACGGTGAACGGGGATGGCTATCGCATCGTGGGCGTGGCCGACACGTGGAAACCGACGCCCCGCTTCTATGACCTGGGCAACGCCTTCGACTACGGCGGCGCCGAGCAGCTCTATCTGCCCTTCACGCGTGCCATCGCCAGACAGATCCAGAGCAATAGTCTCAGTTGCCTGAAGCCCGTGGGCAGCGGCTGGCAGACGTTGCTCGGCTCCGAATGCATCTGGACCTCGCTGTGGGTCGAGCTGCCGACGGCGGCCGCGGCTCGCGCCTATCGGGGCTTCCTGCGCAGCTACGCACAGGAGCAGCGTAACAGCGGTCGCTTCCATTGGCCGGCGCGCGTCGCGCTGCGCAACGTGCCTCAGTGGCTGGCCTATCGGCAGATCGTGCCGGAGGACGTCAGTACGCTGGTGCTGGTGTCGTTCGCATTTCTGGCGGTATGCCTGCTCAACGCGCTCGGGCTGATGCTGGCAAAATTCATGGCGCGACTCGGGCAGGTCAGCGTGCGCCGCGCGCTGGGTGCCGACCAGCGCGCGGTCCTTGCACAGTGCATCGTGGAGTCCGGCACCCTCGGGCTCACGGGGGCAGCCGCAGGGCTCGGATTCACACTGCTGGGGCTGAGCATGGCGCGTGGACTGTTCGGCGATGCCACGCGGGTGCTGACCAGCCTGAACGGTAGCGACATCGCGATTGCGATCGCCGTGAGCGTATTCACCACGATGCTCGCCGGTCTGTATCCCTCCTGGCGCGCCTCGCAGGTACAGCCGGCCTGGCAGCTGAAGACGCAATAGGCAGGTGTTGCCATGGAACTGCGACCAATCCTGTCCGCGCTCCGGCGCAATAAGGTGGGTGCCGTGCTGATCGCGCTGCAGATTGCCGTGACGCTCGGCATTCTCTGCAATGCGTTCTACATCGTGCAGCAGCGGCGCTCGCTCATCGCCAGGCCAAGTGGCGTCGATGAGGCCGATCTGTTCACCATCTCGAACCAATGGGTTGGTAATCCATCGAATATGGCAGCGCTGCAGAGAGCCGATATCGCGGCGCTGCGGGCCATTCCCGGTGTCAGCGACGTGTTTGCCGCCATGAGCGTGCCGCTCAACGATTCCGCCATGACGCTGGGCATTACGACCAATCCTGATAACCCCAACAGTATGCGCATCGCAGCCGCGTATCTGGGCGATGAGCACACGTTGAGCACGCTAGGCGCGAAACTCGTCGCGGGCCGCGACTTTTCCGCGACCGATGTCCGTGAGCTCGACGGCCTGTTCGGTGATCGGCCGCCGATCGGGGGACTATTGATCACGCGCGATCTGGCGCACAAGCTCTCTCCCAAAGGTCAGATACTCGGACGTGTGGTAACGCTCTTTCCCTTTGTGCTGCGCGTGCCGGTCATCGGTGTCATCGATCGATTACAGGTACCCTTCGTCGATGCGCCCGACGACAAGGTTGGCAATCTCGTGGAAGACTCCATGATTCTTCCCTGGCGCTACGTCGGGGATGCCTACTGGTACGTCGTGCGGGTCAAGCCCAGTGCCATGGATGCCGCGATGCGCGCCGCTCCCGCCGTGCTGGCGGGCGTCAGTCGGGCGCGCATCATAGAAAAGGTACGAGCCATGTCACAGGCAAGGCGCGACATCTATCGCGCCAATCGCACCATGGTGCAGATGCTGATGGTCGTGTGTGCAGTATTGCTGGCAGTTACCGCCTTCGGTATCGTCGGGCTGACCAGCTACTGGGTTTCCCAGCGCCGTCGGCAGATCGGCATCCGTCGCACGCTGGGTGCGACGCGAATGGCCATCCTGCAATACTTCCAGACCGAAAATCTGGTCATCACCGTCGCTGGCATCGTGGGGGGGCTGGCGCTGGCCATGGCCGGCAACCTGTGGATGGTCGAGAGGTTCTCGACGGCGCGACTGCCGCTGTTCTATCTGGCCGGGGGAGTCCTTACGATGCTGGTGCTCGGGCAGCTCGCAGTCCTGTGGCCGGCACTACGAGCGGCCTCGGTCCCGCCGGCTGTCGCGACGCGAACGAGCTGACATGCGCACGGTGCTCGTGGTGGATGACAATCCCGCGGTTACCTCGGCACTCGAGTTGCTGTTGGGGATGCACGAGATCCGCACCATGGCTGCCGGCGGCCCGGCCGAAGCCCTGGCGCTGCTGCGAGAAACGCGGGTCGATCTGATTATCGCGGACATGAATTTTCGTGCCGACACGACCTCGGGCGAGGAGGGCATCGAGCTGTTTCGCGCGGTTCGTGCGCGACAACCGGATCTGCCGGTGATCCTGTTGACCGGCTGGACCAACCTCTCCTCCGCCGTTCAGCTGATCAAGGCCGGCGCTGCCGATTACGTTGCCAAGCCCTGGGATAACGACAAGCTACTCGCCACGGTGGAGAACCTATTGGAGCTCGTGGAGAGCAACCGCGAGCGCGCACGCCTGCAGCAGGCGCGGCGCGCGCGCCGCGAGGAGCTCACGCGTCAGTACGATCTGGCAGGCGTGGTGTTCGAGTCGGAGGGTATGGCCTCGGCCGTCGAACTCGCCTGCCGCGTCGCGCGCGCCCCCGTGCCGGTGCTGATCAACGGTGCCAACGGCGCCGGCAAGGAGCGCATCGCGGCCATTCTGCATGCGAATTCCGCGGCGCCGCCGGGCCCATTCGTTATCGTCAATTGCGGTGCGCTGCCACCCGATCTGCTCGAGGCGGAGCTGTTCGGCGCGGAGGCCGGTGCCTTCACCGGCGCGCAACGCGCGCGTACCGGGCGCTTCGAGGCCGCGGACGGGGGCACATTGTTTCTGGATGAGATCGGTAATCTGCCTCTGTCAGGGCAGGTGAAGCTGCTGCGTGTGCTTGAAAGCGGACAATACGAGCCGCTCGGCTCGAGTCGTACGCGCCAGGCGCGGGTGCGCATCGTCAGCGCCACCAACGCGGATCTGCGCGCCATGATCCGCGAAGGTCGCTTCCGCGAGGATTTGTTCTATCGCCTGAATCTCATCGAGATCACGGTGCCGCCGCTGGCGCGGCGCCCCGAGGACATTCTGCCACTGGCCGAGCACTTTCTCGGTATCGGTCCGCAACTCTCCGAGGATGCGCGCGAGATCCTGCTGCGCCATGACTGGCCCGGCAACGTGCGCGAGCTACGTAACTCCATCGAGCGTGCCAAGCTGTTGGCGCGCGAAGGGACCATCGGCGCTGCCGACCTGAATCTCTCTCCCGCACGCACAGCAGCACCTGAGCGCTCCTCGGGCGCAGCAGATGCGCCCGCGCGTACGGGTGTTGCGGCCGCGAGCGAAGCCGCAGACGAAAACCTCTCGCGGGAAGTGCTCGAGGCGCACCTGCACCGCGCCGGCGGCAATATCAGTCGGGCGGCGCAGAGTCTGGGGCTGTCGCGTCAGGCGCTCTATCGTCGGCTCGAGCGATTCGGCCTGCGCCCCTGAGTTCCGGGTGGCTCGGCGCCACGACCTCAGCGGCAGTGAACATCCCCGGGCCCGCAAACCACCCACGCATGAGCGTGGTAGTAGCGTCCGTGGGCGTGATCGTAATAGCCCTCGCGCGGCTCGGCGACGACACAGCCTGCCAGGACGCTCGTGAGCGCATAGAGGCTCACCAATAGCGCTGCTTTGAAAACACCGGTGTGCTTCATGACGGGGACCTCCGTGCCAAGAACTCGGCTAAGTTTATTATGCTCGATCCAAAGGGCAGGATCGGATCGCCACGGTCCCGCCGGCATCGGTGCCGGCCGCTCGCGACGGGGGGACAATGCACCCGCCCCCCGTAGGCCGATTCCGTGGCGGTGTCGGAGGGTGGCGGGAGGCCGTTTCGCATGCGGCTGCGCGTAACACTCGAAGTGCGGCTGGCCGCGCTGCTGCTGGCCCTCATGTTGGCGGCCGCCGCAGTCGCCGCGACGCTCGAGCACTACCTCGCGGGCAGGTCCCTGGGAGCTTTGGCCTGGGTGCTGGTCGCGTCGGGCGCGCTGGTGGCGGCAATCTGGGGGGCGCACCGCGCGTTGCGACCGGTGCGTCGTCTGCTGCGTGCCCTGACCGGGGCGGTCGCCAGCTACCGGGATGGAGATTTTGGCTTCTCGTTGCGCGTGGACAGCCGCGATGAGCTCGGCGAGCTGCGGGCGGCCCTCAACGAGCTCGGCCACGCGCTGCGCGAGCAGCGCGCCCACCTGACACAGCGCGAGCTGCTGCTCGACACCGTGACGCAAAATTCACCGGTGGCGCTGCTGCTGGTGGACGCCTATCGGCATGTCGTCTATGCCAATCTGGCGGCCCGCCATCTGCTCGGCGAGGGCCGCAGCCTCAACGGCCAGGACTTCGGTGCCCTGTTGGCGCGCGCGCCCGAGGCGCTGCGCGTGGCCGTGGCCGGCGGCAGCGACACGCTTTTTTCCGTGGAACTGGGCGGGGAAGAGGAAACCTTCCATCTCTCGCAGCGCGGCTTCCAGTTGCAGGGCGCACCGCATCGGCTGTACCTGCTGAAGCGGCTGACGCGCGAAATATCGCGCCAGGAGGTAACCACCTGGAAAAAACTCATCCGCGTATTGAGCCACGAGCTGAACAACTCGCTGGCCCCGATTGCTTCGATGGCACAGTCCGGCGCGGAGATGGTGCGACGGGGCGATACCGCTGCACTCAATGCGGTATTCGCCACCATCGGCGAGCGTGCGCGCTACCTGCATCATTTCATCTCCGGCTATGCCGCCTTTGCGCGGCTGCCGACTCCGCGGCCGGCGCCGGTGGTGTGGCCTGCGCTGTGCGAGGAGCTCGCACGCCAGCAGCCCTGCCGCCTGGTCATGCCGCTGCCGCAGTCGCCGGGATGGTTCGACCGAGCGCAACTCGAGCAGGCGCTGATCAACCTGCTGAAGAATGCGCACGAGGCTGGAGGCCCGGCGGAGGAAGTGGAACTGGCGATCCATCAGACCGACAGCGAGCAGTACATCGAAGTGCGCGACCGGGGCACCGGCATGAGCGAGACGGTGCTCGCACAGGCGTTGCTGCCGTTCTACTCCACCAAGCGTCAGGGGACGGGTCTCGGTCTGGCACTGGCCCGTGAGATTGTTGAGGCACACGCTGGCCGCATCCGTCTGGCCAATCGTGAGGGCGGTGGAGTCTGTGTGACTCTGATCCTGCCCAATCGGGCCGAGGCCCACGAGGGCTGGCGCGCCGCAGGTTAAAGACCGTCGGTTCCGGATTTGACGGAATCTGCCTGCCCGGTGGCGCCTCGCCGCTGCTGGGCATTGCGACGAGTGCCCGGCAGTCAAGACTGTCGCCGCCAGCCGATACGTTGCGCACACTTTGTAACGTCCGCGCCCACCCCGCGGAGGCACGCGCGACAATAGCCGTCCCCGCTGCTGGCAAAGCTTCCCATGGGACAAGGCGCGACGGCGAGCCGCATACGTGCTTTCCTGAGTCGAGCTGCCAGATTCACGACCTGGCCTTCGCTGCGGCTGAGTATCGTCAGCCGTCTGAGCATCGCCGTGGGCGCCGTACTGATTCTGGCGCTCTCGGCCAACCTGCTGCTCGAGCAAGGCATGCGCGTCCTGCGCGTACGGGATCCTGCGACTGCGGCGCGCTCCGCCGGTGCGCCAGGGGCTGCGAACGCGCGCAACTTTCCGATCGCACGCGCCACAGCGCAGCATGACAGTTCGGGTGCTGTGCTGGCTCAGCTGGAGCAGAATCTGGAGCGACAGCGCGCGAGCTCCGATGCACTGGTCTCGGCCCTGGATGATTTTGAGCGCGCCACCCAGTCACGCCAGGCGTCCGACGATGACGGCGCGGTCGCGCAGTGGCGTAGCGCGGCCGATGCGCTCAATCAAGCCAGCAGCGCCTACCTCGCTGCCGCAGGCGTACGCTCGGTTGCAGCCGAGCGCGTCGTGCATCGGTTGCGCGCCTATCAGACGCTGGCGGAACAGTGGGTGCAGCTCGCCGACGCGCGACGCGACGTGCTGGCAAGCTACGATGCACACGCCAACGCCATCGATCATCGCACCAAGACCGCCCTGGATGGGGCCTGGACCATCTTTGGCCGCGTGCTGGCGCGACGCTCGCTGATGCAGGTGCGCGCGGCGATCGATGTCGTGCGTCAGCAATTCTCGATGCTCGAAGCAGCCGATGTCGCCGATGTCGCGACTCTCACGGCGCTCGCTGACGGCGAGGAGGCGTTTGGCAGCACGCTCGACAAATACGCCGGCAGTCTCAAACGTTCCGAGGGCGCCGACTGGGAGACCCAGACCCGTGCAGATCTGGCCGCCATGAGCGGCGCGCGCGAGCGGCTCGCGCAGATCGAGCCGCGGCGGCGCGAGGATGCGCAGCAGATTTCCACCCAGAGCGCGGCCCTCGCGGGGCTTGTCCAGACGCGTCGCGCGGAGCTGGTAAGCCGCGTCGCACGCCGCATGGCTGTCGCGGCACCCGCCTCCGCGCCTAAGCCGCAGCCGCAGCCGCTGACTTCCTCGCCCCCCAGCATCGCTCGATCTGCAACGGCGTCCGCCGTGGTGGCGCTGATTCCCCCCGCCGCGGCAGCGACCGAGACGCCCGTGGGGCCTCCCGTATTGGACCGCGCGGCCTCGCGCGCCCGCACGTTGATGGCCTGGATCAGCGTGGCGGTGCTGGCGCTGCTTACCGCCATCTGCCTGCTGACCGTGCGCAGCATCGTGCTGCCAATTCGGCGCATGCTCGGCGCGACGCGCCGGCTGGCGGCCGGAGAGGTGGAAACCCGTGTGCCGCGCGGAGGTATTCGCGAGCTCGACGATCTGTCCGTGGCGTTCAATCAGATGGCCGAGCAGCTCGCGAGCGCCCAGCAGTTGGCGCTGTCCTATCAGCAGCAACTGGAGGCCAAGGTCGAGGAGCGCACGCGTCAGCTGCAGGAGCTGGCTGCCCACGATCCGCTGACGCGACTGCCTAATCGTCGCCAACTGTTCGCGCTGCTGGACACCGCGATCGAGCAGGCACGCCAGACGCAGCGCTACGTCGGGGTGTTCTTTCTCGACATCGACAACTTCAAGAACATCAACGACAGTCTTGGTCACGCGTTTGGCGACGCCGTGCTGATGTCGATCTCCCAGCGGCTCGCCGACGTGGCAGGGCCCTTCGGCTTCGCTGCGCGCCTGGGCGGCGATGAGTTCACCGTGATCTTCCCCAGTGCCGGCAGCGTCGAGGACATCCGCGGGGCGGGTGAAGCGCTGGTGCGCGCCTTCCAGGTGCCGCTGGTGGTGCATCATCGCGACCTCATCGTCAGCGTCAGCGTCGGGGCCAGCATCTATCCGGACCATGAGCGCGACGGCGAAGCGCTGCTGCGCGCCGCCGATGCAGCGCTGTTTCATGCCAAGGCCCTGGGACGCAGCCAGATGGCGCTGTTTACGCCCGATCTGCTGCAGCTCGCCTCGGCGAAATTCCGCACCGAGCAGGGCCTGCGCCGTGCCATCGAGCGCGGCGAATTCGAGCTGTTGTTCCAGCCGGAGATCAGCCTGGAGCGACAGGATACCGCGCTGGTGGAGGCGCTGATCCGCTGGCGCCTGCCAGACGGGCGTTACGCACTGCCCGGCGAGTTCCTCTCCGTGGCCGAGGAGTCCGGGCTGATTCTGGAGGTCACCGATTGGGTGCTGCGCACCGCCATCGAGGCCGCGGCGCGCTGGCATTACGGGTCCTGGCCCGAGGCGCGCGTGGCCGTCAATGTCTCGCCACGACTGCTGCTCGATGATCGCTTCGTCGATCTGGTGTTGCGCCTGTTGGAGGAGTTCCGCCTGCCGGCACGCTGCGTGGAGATCGAACTGACCGAGACCGTGCTGCAGACGGGGCCGGCGACCATCGAGACGCTGCGCTGTCTGCGCTCGCACGGTGTGGCTATCGCGCTGGACGACTTCGGTACCGGCTATTCTTCCCTGGCATCGCTGGAGAAGCTGCCCCTGTCGCGCATCAAGCTCGATCAGAGCCTGATCGCCAGCATCGATACCAGCCCTCGCTCGGCGGCGATCGCGCGCGCCATCATCGGACTGTGTCACGGACTCGGACTGGAGATGACCGCCGAGGGCATCGAGCGTCCCGAGCAGCTGCCGCTGCTGCTGGGACAGCGCTCGATGTATCTGCAGGGCTTCCTGTTCTCGCCGCCGGTGTCGCGTGATGAGCTGCTGCCCGTGATGCGCACGCTGCCGCAGCAACTGCGCGCCATGTCTGCGTTGGCCGAGAATGCGCGCAAGGGCGCAGTCACGGCGTTGCCGAGCACGGTACTGCCGTCCAGCGTTTCGCGCGTCTCTTCGGGCTGAGAGCCACACTCACCGCATCGGCAGCGGCTGCGCCCGCCGTGTGCTATTCAGTCTGCGCAACGTTCGCGCGCGACGGCGCCGTGTCCGGCGGCGCTATGATGACGGGGCGGCCGCCGGGGAGCGGCCAGAAGGGGGAGGGGCGATGCCGAAGGGGCCTGGCTGGACGGGCGCGCAGCGCGATGTCGTCATCGCCTGTTTTCTGGGGTGGATGCTCGACGCCTTCGACTTCTTTCTCGTGGTCTTCGTGCTGTCGCGACTGGCGAGCGACTTCGGCACCGACATATCCGGCATCACTTGGGCCCTCACCCTCACTCTGATGATGCGTCCGATCGGCGCGCTGCTGTTTGGCCGCGTCGCGGATCGTTATGGACGTCGGCCCGCGCTGATGGCGAGCATCCTGCTTTACTCGGTGTTCGAATTCGCCACGGCGTTCTCGCCCTCCCTGACGGTGTTCCTCGCGTTGCGCGCCCTGTACGGCATCGCCATGGGTGGAGAGTGGGGCGTGGGGGCCGCGCTGGCCTTCGAGAGCGTGCCCGTCAGCTCGCGCGGCTGGGTCTCTGGCACGCTGCAGGCAGGCTACCCGGCCGGCTACCTGCTGGCGGCCGTGATCTTCGGGCTTGCGTACCCGCACATCGGCTGGCGCGGCATGTTCATGGTCGGGGCGGTGCCGGCGCTGCTGGTGCTGTATATCTGGCGCCGCGTGCCTGAATCGCGGCCGGCGAGCACCCGCGCCGCACTCGACTGGCGCAGCCTCGCTGCGCACTGGCCGCTGGCGCTGTATGCCATCGCGCTGATGACTGCCTTCAATTTCTTCAGCCATGGCACGCAGGACCTTTACCCCACCCTGCTACAGCGCCAGCGCGGGTTCTCCACGCATGCGACCTCGATTGTGGCGATCATCTACAACGTCGGCGCGATCTGCGGCGGATTGTTCTTCGGGCGACTCTCGAGCCGCATAGGGCGTCGACGTGCCATCGCGCTCGCCGCGCTGCTGGCGCTGGCGGTCCTGCCGTTCTGGGCGGTGGCACAGCACGTGATCCCGGTGGCGGTGGCAGCCTTCCTGATGCAGTTCATGGTCCAGGGGGCCTGGGGCGTGGTGCCCGTGCATCTCAACGAGCTGTCCCCCGACGGCATGCGCGCGACGTTCCCCGGGGTCGTTTATCAGCTGGGTAATTTCATCGCGTCGTCCAACGCCACGCTGCAGGCAGTCATCGCAACGCATGTCGGCGGCGCCGCGCACCCCGACTACGCCTTCGCGCTGTCGCTGGTGTGCGCGCTGACGGCGCTGGTGTTGCTGGCACTGGCCTTAGCGGGGCCCGAGCGTCGCGGCGTGCGCATGAGCCTTGCGGCTGGTGAGCCGTGAGCGGATCGCCAGTGTGGCGGCCGTGAAGCCCACGATCGCGCTCACATAGGCAAACGGCACGGCGAGGAAGTAGCCGTACCAGTCAGAGAAATTCTCGCGCCAGCCAGCGAGCGTCGGCTGGGAGGCGCGCTCGGCCAACCAGTAGAAGCTGGCATTGGAGATCACGAAGCACACGCTGACCGCGGCAGACAGAGTGGCTGCCGTGAGTGCCAGGGTGCGCAGTGGATGGGCTGGGTTCCAGCGTCGCGCCAGCCAACGCCCACCCCACCAGAGCGTTGCGTAGGCCGGGAGGAGGAAAGGATACGCCACGGACAGGCAATAGCTGCTGACACCCAGCTGCTGCGTAGCCAGGTAATCCACCAGCACGGCGAGCAGCATGAAGAGGGCGAATACCAGCGAGCTGCCGATGTACAGGCCGCCAATGAAGAATACCGCCCAGGACGCATCGGCCACGCCGGCGAAATCGCATTGACGCGTAAGCACCATCAATGCGGCCAGCAGCCAGGCCATGGAGCGCATCGACGCAGGCAGTCGCAGGGGCGATGAGGACGCGAAGGTCGTGGACGGCATCTGCATCAGGCCACTCTACCTGTAGCCGCGCGGGCGTCGCAAGACGCCCGCGCCTGCTTTGAGTGGCCGGAGCGTCTCGTCAGTCGACGCTATAGCCCCGTCCTGTCAGGCATGCCGCCAGAGCGCGACGGTAATCGATCGAACTGTCGCCGGTGGCCGCGCCGCCAGTCGCATGCGTTGCGGCCCAGCGCTGGCAAGCCTGCTGATCCTGCGCCTGCTGCTGCTCGCTCTGGCCGTTCTTCGGATAAGCATAGAGGTTGCCGCTCCCCGGGGGCGGCTCACTCGGGCCCTCGGCCGGCGGGCCTGACGTGGGGCCGCCCGTGGGCGCATCGGCTCCCGCCGCTTCCGCTGCTGCCGCATCGGCCGACGCCGAGTCGTAGGGTGCGCCGTCCGGGATGGGCGCATTGGCATTCGCGTCATCCGAGCTCACCGCAGGCGGCGGCGCGCTCGCAACATAGCCGTTGTCCGTGCCATCCCAGGTGTAGTACGAGTCGTTGTAATAGTAGTAGGGCACATCGCCCCACCAGTAGACCGGAGCCCATGAGGGCACTACCGGCAGATACCAGGCAAAGGCAGCACCGATGAAAATCGGCGGCCAGTAACGACCACCCCAATAGCCACCGCCCCAGTGCCAGCCATTGCCCGGGTGCCAGCCGCGGCCCCAGACCGCGCCGCCGTAGCCGCGACCATAGCCCACACCGAATCCCGGCCGGCCCGCAAAGCCGGCACGGGCCACGCCCACGTGGGCATAGCCAGCCACGCGGCCGCCAGCGTAGCCGTGGAACGAACCGCCACCGAAGCGGGGTGACGCAGCGAAGCTGCGCGTACCGCCAAAGCTGCGACCGCCGCCAAAGCTGTGGCCTCCACCAAAGCTGTGGCCTCCACCAAAGCCAGCATGGGCGCCGGCCGCATGACCGCCGCCGCCCCCATGACCGCCGCCCCCATGGCCTTCAGCCCATGTGGGGCTGACCACGAGTAGTGCGCCGAAAAGCGCAACCGCCGAAACCCACGCTGTCCGCGCGCCTCGCCTGTTCATGGCAGAAACCTCCTCGGATTCGCGCAGCGCCACACTCATAGATGGTAGAGCAGGGCGGAGGCGTTGCGTGTCCTACCCGTCATAACGGTCAGGACGTCCGGTGGGTTGACCCTGTGCGCTCAAGGGCTTGTAGGCCCAGCGGATCACGGGCCCAAGGGCTGGCGCCACTCGGGGGCGCGTTCAGTACGGGTTCACTTGAGGTAGCGTTTTACAATACGCGCCAGTTCTTTGAGATCCTGCGCTCTCTGCTGAGAGGAGCTGCTCGGGTTGCTCAAGTGCTCCTGCAAATGCTCCTCGAGCACATCGGCCATCAGGCCGGTCGCCGCCCCTCGCACCGCCGCGATCTGTTGCAGCACATCGTTGCAGTCGCGCTGATCGCGTAGCAGCCGCTCGAGTGCCTCGACCTGGCCCTGCATGCGTCGCACGCGCGCCAGCAGTCGGGCATTGTCCCGCCGTGCATGTGCCATGGCCTGTTTGCTCACTCCCGGGGAGGTGTATCACCTATACAGGGGTATAGTATGCCCGAGAGCGCGGCCGCAGCTGTGCAGACGCGCGCGACGGCAGTTGCGGTGGCGGCGGCCGTGGGCCGCTGGGTCGCGGGATAGAGCGTAGCCGCTTAGCGCGAGGCGGCGTAGGCATCCATCATCAGGCCGGTGCCGCCACCCGACACGTGGGCGACAATGGCCGTGCGTCGATGCAGTTTCGTCACGGCGCCCAGATCAATGGCAAAGGCGAGACTGACCTGCTGGCCCTTGCGCAGGCCCAGGCCCGAGGTCCTGAGAAAGACACCGGTGGCGCTGAGATTCACCGCCTTGCAGAGACGGCGCTTGCCACCCGGCAACAGCAGGTAGACGGCGGTACGTGCCCGATGTCGTGTATGCAGCCGTCGTTCCATTCCGAGCCCACCCTGCTCATGTCCTCGACCGATCGCAGGGTGAAATGTATGCCAAGAGCCGCAGCGTTGCCAACGCTACTCGACATTAATCAGGCGAGATAGTGGCATTAATCAGCTGACATAGCGGGGCATGCGGGGTCTGGCTGGCCGCCAGGCGTGCCGTCGGCGTCTTGCCACTGTGCCGCGGCCGCCTGGGCCGGGGTCGGATCGGCAGCACTCGGACAGCGCGGCCCGGGACGAATGCTCCGTGCCCGGGCCGGTGAGGCGGGATCGCCGCCTCAGTACACGCGGAAGGGGCGGAAGCCGCCGTCGCTCGTCTGCAGCGCGCGAGCATTCAAGCGCCGGCGCAGGCGCGGCTCGCCGCGGGGTCGAGCGGCCTGGGCGGGCAGCACCGCCACGGCGATCTGCTTTTCGCCGGCGGGAAGGGCCGCAATACCCGGGTCGAGAGTCAGCTCGTTCATGGCACAGCTCCTGTCATACTGTATGAACCACAAATGGTTCGTCTTACATACCGTATGTTAGTACAGACTGTACGTAATTCAAGTGACAGTGTTGTTAAAACCAGATGGCGCGCGCGTGAGCCGCATCACGCTCTGCGGGCAAAGGTGGGCTGAGCGCCACAGCGCGTGCGGCGGTGCGGGAAGGTCTCGGGGTGCCGCCGCGCCGGGCGCGGCGCGCCGTCAGGGACGGCTGAGGAAGCCGCGGATTTCGGGGTCGAAGCGGGCGAAGTCGACCAGGAAGGCGTCATGACCCTCGAGGGAGGGCAGGGGCGCAAAATGCACTCGGCTGGCGCTCTCACGGAACGCCTGCGCGATGGCGGCCTGCTCGTCGACCGGAAAGAGCAGGTCGCTCTGCACGCCGATGATCAGCACGTCCTCGGCACTCACCGCGCGCAGTGCGGCGGCCGCGCTGCCGCCGTGCTCGGTGAGGTCGAAGCGGTCCATCGCGCTCGACAGGTACAGATAGCAGTTGGGATCGAAGATGCGCGTGAAGCGTTCGGCCTGCGATTCGAGGTAGCCCTCTACCGCGAAGCGGGGCGCAAAGGGGCTCAGGCTGCGGGCGTTGCCGGCGAGAGTCTCGCGGCCGAAGCGCGCTCGCCACTCGGCGGCTGAGCGGTAGGTGATCGTGCCGAGCTTGCGCGCGATGCGCATGCCGCTGCGCGGCGGCCGTTCGGGCGCGTACTGCCCGCCCTGCCAGTCCGGATCACGCATGATCGCCTCGCGCTGCACCGAGCGCAGCGCGATCGCGAACGGAGACGCCGCCGGGCTGCCCGAGATACTGATCAGGCGGCGCGCGGCGTGGGGAAACTGCGTGGCGAAGGCCAGCACTGACATGCCACCCAGAGAGGCGCCGACCACCGCGTCGAGCCGCTCGATGCCGAGCGCGCGCAGCGCCGCCATGCCCGCAGCGGCGATGTCTTCGACGGCGATCTCGGGAAAGGTCAGACGGTAGCGCTCGCCAGTCTGCGGATCGATCGAAGCGGGCCCCGTCGAACCGAAGCAGCTACCCAGGGAGTTGACGCACACCACGAAATATCGATCGGTATCGATCGCCAGTCCCGGACCGATCATGCGCTCCCACCAGCCGGGCGTGCGGTCCGGCGCGTTGGAGGCGGCATGCGCCGAGGGTGACAGCCCGGTAAAAAGCAGGATCGCATTGTCCGCGCGATCGTTGAGTCGTCCCCAGCTCTCGTAGGCGATGCGCGCCGTGGGCAGGCTGCCGCCGCGGTAGAGAGGGAACGGCTCGGGCAGAGCGACGCTCTGCGGCGCGCTCCGGGGCTGCGTGCTCACGGAGTGCGCGCCCATGGGCTCTCCCACGCGGCTCGACGGGCGGCCAAAGGCCCCCGAGGCGCGATCAACCACGCCACGGGCATCAGGTTTCCGGATCCGAGCCATCGGGAATGTCCTCGAACAGAGCGGTCGACAGATAACGCTCGCCGGTATCCGGCAGCATCGCCAGCAGCACCGCGCCCTCGCGGGCGTCGGTGGCGACCTTCAGGGCGGCCGCAAACGTGGCGCCGGAGGAGATGCCACAGAAAATGCCTTCGCGCGCGGCCAGTTGGCGCGCGCAACGGATGGCCTCGGCATCGCTCACCGTCACGATGCGGTCAGCAACGCTGCGCTTGAGCACGGCAGGCACGAAGTCAGGTGCCCAGCCCTGAATCTTGTGCGGACCGAAGGGCTTGCCGGACAGCAGCGCCGCGCCCTCGGGTTCGGCCGCCACGATCTGCACTTCCGGTCGCGCAAGCTTGATGACCTCACCGGCGCCCGTGAGTGTGCCCCCGGTGCCCCAACCGCTCACGAAGCAGTCCAGGCGCCGCGCGGCAAAGTCCTGCAGGATCTCCGGCCCCGTCGTGCTGCGATGGAAGGCGGGATTCGCCGGATTTTCGAACTGCTGAGCGAGGAACCAGCCGTGCTGACGCGCCAGCTCGGCGGCGCGGCGCACCATGCCGGTGCCCCGCTCGCTGGCGGGCGTCAGCAGCACCTTGGCGCCGAACATGCGCATGATGCGGCGGCGCTCGACCGAAAAAGTCTCCGCCATCACGGCAACGAAGGGATGCCCCTTCGCCGCGCAGACCATGGCCAGCGCGATGCCGGTATTGCCGGAAGTCGCCTCCACGACAGTCTGGCCGGGCTTGAGCTCGCCGCGCTGCTCGGCGTCCTCGATGATGCCGAGCGCCAGGCGATCCTTCACCGAGGAGGCCGGATTGAAGAACTCGCATTTGACGTATATCGACACGCCCGCGGGCGCCAGATGCTGAACGCGGACGATGGGCGTGCGGCCGATGGTGGCCAGAATGCTGTCGTAAATCATGGCTCGAGCATTGCACCCGGAGCGGGCCAGCACTCTAGCCTCGCGCTTGCAGCGCGGTCGATAAAGAAAGGGCCATTTTTTCATAACTCTTTGTTATAATTTTCGGCCCCATTCTGAGCGAACGAAACGCAGATCCCTTATCAGCTGCCATGAACTTCCATCAGCTGCAATATGCCGTGGCGATTGCGCGCCATGGGCTCTCGGTCACGCAGGCCGCCTCGGCGCTGGGGACTTCGCAGCCGGCCATCAGCCGTGCGCTCAAGGCCCTGGAGCGCGAACTGGGGTTCGACCTGTTCGTGCGCGAGGGGCGGGCGTTCTCACGCGTGACTCCGCAGGGTGCCAAGGTCCTGGAGTACGCCAATCGCGCGCTCGCCGAGATCGACAGCCTCAAGGCAGTCGCGGCTGATCTGAATCAGGACAATCGCGGCACGCTCGCGATCGCCACCACGCATACCCAGGCGCGCTACGTGCTGCCACCGGTGGTGCACGCGTTCCGCGAGCGCTATCCGGAGGTGGAGCTGCATCTGCACCAGGGCACCTCCGAGCAGATCAGCGAGATGATGGCGACCGATCGGGTGCAACTGGCGATCGCCACCGGCTCGGAAGGGCTCTTCAGCGGCCTGGTGCTGCTGCCGGTGTACCGCTGGTACCGGCAGATCATCGTGCTCAAGCACCACCCGCTCGCCAAGCTCGAGCGTGTGACCATCAAGGATCTGGCGCAGTATCCGCTCATCACCTACGTGTTCAGCTTCACCGGTGCATCCTCGTTGCATACGGTGTTCTCGCGCGAAGGGCTCACGCCGCGTGTGGCGCTGACCGCGCGCGACTCGGACGTCATCAAGACCTACGTGCGACTGGGCCTCGGGGTGGGGATCGTCGCGAGCGTGGCAATCGATCCCCAGCAGGACGGGGACTTCGCGGTGCTGGATGCCTCGCATCTGTTCCCCATTCATACGACCTGGATCGGCTTTCGACGTGGCACGCTGCTGCGCAATTTCGCGTACGAGTTCATCCAGCTGTTCGGGCCGCACCTGACGCGCCGGCTCGTGGACCGCGCCATCGATGCGCGCGATGGCGAGGGACAGACGGAACTGTTCCGCAAGATCCAGCTGCCGATGCGCTGAGGGCGCGTGGCCGAGACGGCACGTGGCGAGCGGGTCCAGAAGCTGCTGGCTGCGGCGGGACTGGGTTCGCGGCGGCAGCTCGAGCAGTGGATCCGCGACGGACGCGTACAAGTGGATGGGGTGGTCGTCGCGCTCGGTGCGCGTGCGATGCCCGGCGCCGAGATTCGCCTCGATGGGCGGGTGCTGCAGTATGCGGGCGGGGGCGCCAGTGAAGCGGCCGTGGGCGGGGAGCCGTCGCGTGAGGTGCTGCTCTACCACAAGCCGACCGGAGAGGTGACCACGCGCTCCGATCCGCAGGGTCGGCCCACTGTGTTCGATCGATTGCCGCCACCTCGGGGCGCGGGGCGCTGGGTCGTCATCGGTCGGCTGGACGTCAATACCACCGGGCTGCTGCTGTTTACGACCGACGGGGCGCTGGCGCATCGCTGGATGCACCCTTCGGGCGAGATCGAGCGCGAATATCTGGTGCGAGTGCGCGGCGTGCCCACGGTTGCGGATCTGGCGCGGCTGCGGCGAGGCATTGTCCTGCCGGATGGACCGGCGCATTTCAGCCGGATCGAGCCGGTCCGCGCACCCCTCGGGGCGAAGGTGCGTGAGGAGGCCGCGGTTGGCCACAGCTGGTTTGTCGTCACCTTGGCGGAGGGCCGCAATCGTGAAGTGCGGCGCCTGTGGCTGGCGGCAGGCTACGAGGTGAGCCGGCTCAAGCGTATCCGGTTCGGACCCGTGTCGCTGCCGCCGGACCTGCCGCCGGGGCAGTGCAGGTGGCTCGAGCGCAGCCGCGCGGGGCGGCTATGAGGCGCGCCGGTGCCGCCGCAGTTCTGGCACCGATTGTGCATTGACACTCCCGGCCGTCGAAATCAGAATACGCGGCTCCTTTTCGCGGAGGGGTACCCAAGCGGCCAACGGGAGCAGACTGTAAATCTGCCGGCTCACGCCTTCGTAGGTTCGAATCCTACCCCCTCCACCGTGGGGGCCAGGATGGCCCGCGGGCGCAAGCGGCTGGCAGATGCATGGAGGAGTCGAATGGCGTCATCAGGCGGGTGTAGTTCAATGGTAGAACCTCAGCCTTCCAAGCTGATGACGTGGGTTCGATTCCCACTACCCGCTCCAGCCGCGGGCCTGGAAGGTTTCCGCTCCGTCCGCTCACGTAGCTCAGTTGGTAGAGCACGTCCTTGGTAAGGACGAGGTCACCGGTTCGATCCCGGTCGTGAGCTCCAGCCACGCGGGGTAGCCGTCCTTTCGCAGTCGAAGTTGCAGGTCAAGTCAGTCAAGTCAGTCACGTCAGTTACGCAGGTCCAGAGGAGTCGCAAGCCGTGTCCAAGGAAAAATTTGAGCGCAATAAGCCGCACGTGAACGTGGGGACGATTGGGCATGTGGATCATGGCAAGACGACGCTGACGGCGGCGCTGACGAAGGTGATGGCGCAGATCAATGGCGGGACCTTCATGGCGTACGACCAGATAGACAAGGCGCCGGAGGAGAAGGCACGGGGGATCACGATCAGCACCGCGCACGTGGAGTATCAGAGCAAGGCTCGCCACTACGCGCACGTGGACTGC
>DATAXJ010000061.1:0-4985 GCA_036266795.1 Steroidobacteraceae bacterium
GGCTGCTCGGGTGGCTGCTCAAGCGTGAGCCGGTGTCGTCGGTGACGCGGGCAATCCTGCCGTGGACCTGGTGCGGCCTGGTGGTGATGGCGGGCAGCGGCGCGCTGCTGTTCACCTCCGAGGCGTCGGACGCCTATCGAAACACCGCTTTTCGCATCAAGTCCGTGCTGCTCGTGGCCGCGGGCCTGAACGCGCTGCTGTTTCATCGCACGACCTTGCGCTCGGTGTCGGCCTGGGAAGAGGCGCCGCTCACACCTGTGCCGGCACGGCGTGCGGCCGCCCTATCGCTGGCGTTGTGGGGCGCCATCGTGGTGTGCGGCCGGGCCATCGCCTACTTTCACTGAAAACCCGCCGGTACCGGGACGAGATGTCTTTGCTGCCGGTCTTCAAATGGCTTGGAGCCACCTCGTTGGGAATGGCGATCAACCGCTCGACCTACGGCTTCGCCATCATTGAAATGGTGCATCTGCTCGGGTTGTCGCTGCTGGGTGGATCGGTCCTGATCATCGACCTGTGTGCACTCGGATGGATCCGGCTGCGTCAGCCGGCGGCCCGGATCGCCAGCGACCTCACGCCGCTGCTGGTCGGGAGCCTCGCGGCCATGGTCGCCTCGGGTGTGCTGCTGGTCGCCGACGGGCCGCTGCGCTACTACGCCAATGCGGCGTTCCGGGCCAAAATGCTGCTGCTTGGCGTGGCGGTTGTTTTCTATTTCACGCTGCACCGGCGTGCGCTCGCCGGCACGGCGGCCGCGCGCAAGGCGGCCGCGCTCGTAGCGCTGGCGCTGTGGCTCGGCGTCGGATTGGCGGGGCGCGCTATCGGACTGCTATGACCGCTGCAAGGGCTGATGCCGAGCTGACGGCGCCGTGCGTTGCTCCACTGAAGCCTATCGGCGCCGTTCTGCCGCGGGGTCCGACTCGGTCGTTGTTATTCGTCCGGTGCATGCGGATCGACCTCGTGGATAGGCAGATCCCAGTGCGACTCGACGAGCTCCCAGCGGTGATTTTCCTCGCGCCGCAGCGTCGCGCGGTCCGGAAACAGTTGCCGTTGGACCTCCGCCTCGTGCGTCGAGCTGGCCATGTTCTTGTAGACGATCAGGACGGCGTAATCAAAGCGCTCATCCTCACCTGTGTGCAGGCTCGGCCGATACACGGTGTACTGCGTCACGTAGCCGAGCTGTTTGAGTCGATCGAGTATCGGGATCTGATACTTCTTGAAGATATCGAAGAATTCGTCGGAGTAGCCCCATTTGACCTTGTAGACCCATTCGACGATGTACGGTTTTTCCGGCGCCGCGGCTGCGGCGCGGCTCGTCGCCGACTGTAGACAGCCGGCCGCGATGAGCAGCATTGCCATGAATTGTAAAGTGAGCCGCGTCGGCCAGCGCGAACTTCGCATGTTCTCTCTCCTGAATTTGACCTTCAACGTAAGCGTCCGCGGGAGGCCGCGTTGACTATTCAGTGTCAGGGGCCGTTAATTTCATCGACGAAGATCTGCTCTTCCAGAGCGGGCCCCAAGGCTTGCTCGAGGCGGTCGAGCAACTGGTGCAGCGTTTCACCGCGGCGACGCACGAGTGCCACGAGCATGTCGTGCTCATCGGTTGCAACGGCCGTATAGCCGAGTGATGCATCGTTGATGCTGCCGAGGGAGATGTTGCCCTCCTCAGCATCGAGGAACGACTCGATGGTTGGCCAAGGCGTCGAGGCAGCGGGCTTGCGGCGGGCTGGCTTCTTGCCGCGTTTTACGCTGCCAAGGCGCGCTTTGCGGCGAGTTCGTGCTGTACGTTCCACGGCAGCAGCTCCTCGATCAGGTTGATCGGATGCTCGGCGATGCGCGTGAAGATCTCGCGCAGGTAAGCCTCCGGGTCCAGCCCGTTGAGTTTGGCGGAACCGATCAGGCTGTAGAACGCGGCGGCGCGTTCACCGCCGGCGTCGGAGCCGGCGAACAGGTAGTTCTTTCTTCCCAAAGCCACGGCGCGCAGCGCTCGCTCGGCGGCATTGTTATCGATCTCGATGCGCCCATCGTCGCAGTAGCGCGTCAGTGCCTGCCAGCGCGAGAGCGTGTAACCGATGGCGGCGGCGAGCTCGGACTTCTTGGAGGTTTTACGTGCCGTGGCCTCCAGCCACTGCCGCAGATCCTGCAGCAGCGACGCGGCGCGCGCTTGGCGCTGGACTTGGCGCTCCTGTGCCGGCTTGCCGCGGATGTCCGCCTCGATCTGGTACAACTCACCAATGCGCTCGAGCGCCTCGCGCGCCACCGGCGAGTCGGTGGCCGCGTGCAGATCGAAGTACTTACGGCGCGCGTGCGCCCAGCAGGCCGCCTCGATCAACGGCTCGTGCGGCCGATCGTACAGAGCCTGGAACCCCCCATAAGCATCGGCCTGCAAGATGCCGCGAAAATCCGTCAGATGCTCGCGGGGCCGCTCACCCTTGCGGTCGGGGGAGTAACGAAACAGCACCGCTGGCGGATCGGTGCTGCCGGCGGGTTGATCATCGCGCACATAGGTCCACAGCCGCCCGGTCTTGGTCTTGCCGGTGCCGGGCGCCAACACCGGGATCGGGGTGTCGTCCGCATGCAGCTTGTGGGCGCCCATCACGTAATCGGCCAGGGCCCCGACCAAGGGATCGACCAGGTTGCTCAGGGAGCCAACCCACTCGGCCAGCGTGGTGCGATCCAGCTCAACGCCGGTTCGGGCATAGATCTGACTCTGGCGATACAGCGGCAGGTGATCGCAGTACTTGGACACCACTACGTGAGCCAGCAGTGCCGGGCCCGCATAGCCGCGCTCGATGGGCCGGGACGGGGCGCTGGCCTGCACCACCGTCTGGCAGGCGCTGCAGGAATACTTGGGCCGCACGTGCCGCAGCACCTTCCAGTGCTCGGGCACGTACTCGAGCATCTCGGAGACATCCTCGCCCAGCACCCGCAGCGCCCCGCCGCACTGCGGGCACTGGCAGGTGCCGCTCGAGGGCTCGTGCACCGCTCGCTCGCGGGGCAGATGCGCCGGTAAGGGTTTGCGCGAGGGCTGGGTCGCCGGCTCGCTGCGGCTCTCTTCAGCGGCCGGCATCGTCGCGGTATTGGCCTCGAGCTCCTCGAGACTGAGCTCCAGCTGCGCGATCTGCTCATCCAGTCGCTCCGAGGAGCGACCGAACTTCATTCTGCGCAGGCGTGCGAGCTGCAGCTTCAACTGCTCGATGAGCACATCGCGCGAGCGTAGCTGTGCCGAGAGGCTGTCCACCGTACCGCGGGCCGCCTGCAGGAGTTGCTTGAGGCTCTCCACATCGTTGGGCAGCGGCTGTGCGCGAGGCATGATGCAGTATAGCAAGATGCACAGTGCCACTCCACAACAAAAGCCTATAAAACAAGGCATTTTACACCGTTATCTGCGGCTGCCCGGTGCGCTCCGGGCGCCGCCAATCGATCCCCTCCAGCAACATCGATAACTGCGCGGCGCTCAGGGCTACTGTGCCGTGCGTGGCCTGCGGCCATACGAAGCGGCCACGCTCCAGGCGCTTGGCGAACAGACACAATCCCTCGTCCGACCACCACAGAATCTTCACCCGATCCCCGGCACGTCCCCGGAAGACGAAAAGCTGTCCGGAATATGGATCTTCGGACAGCTGTGTCTGAACCAGGGCGGCCAGGCCGTCAAAGCCCTTGCGCATATCCGTGGCCCCGGCAGCCAGCCACACCTGTACGCCGGCAGGCAGCGCGATCATCGGCGTGACAGCGTCGCGATGACGTACGTCAGCGTCGGGCGGTCGGCGCGGCCGTGAATGCGCAGTCGCTGACCGCCGGTGAACTCGATCTCGAGCCAGCTGCCCTCATCCGAGGCGGGGCTCTTGCGCACCGGCACCTTTGCTCGCTGGTTCGGCACCAGTGTCGGGGTGGAAACCTTCACCGGCAGCAACGGTGCAGCCTTGCTCGGTGCTGTCTCGCTCAGCAGTCCCTGCTTGAGCAGTCGGCGCCACCCGAACAGCAGGTTCGCGTTAACCCCGTGCCGATGCGCTACCACCGCCACTGACGCGCCTGGCCGCAACGTCTCCTCGGCAATGGTGCGCTTCTCGGCGTTCGTATACTTGCGGCGCGGACCGTTGCGCCGGCCCAGCTTGTCCGTTCCGATCACTTCTACCGACGTGTCCATCTGATCCCCAAGCGGACACGTAGTACGTGTCCATCTACCGATGAACACGCATCATTACGCGCATCACTTGGACGGGGCTAGGCGGCCGGGAGCAGACGCTTACCCTTCAACCGTCGCGAAAAACGTCACCCCAGTCCGCGCCGCTGCGGCCCGGTTGCGGAACAATCCGCAGATAGGGCTTCACGGTCTGCCACCCCTGTGGAAATTTCTGCCTGGCCTCCGCATCTGAGATTGACGTCGGGATGATCACATCCTGTCCGCTCTTCCAATTAACCGGCGTCGCCACCTTGTGCTCAGCTGTGAGCTGAACGGAATCAATCAGTCGCAGCACCTCGTCGAAGTTGCGCCCCGAACTCATGGGGTAGACGAGTATCGCCTTGATGAGCTTATCTGGCCCGATGATAAACACCGACCGCACCGTCTGATTGCTGGCCGCAGTACGCCCTTGCGACGTCTCACCTGCGCCAGCCGGCAGCATGTCGTAGAGCTTGGCGATCTTCAGATCGTGATCGCCAATGATGGGATAGGCGACCTCCCCTCCGGTCGCTTCCTTGATGTCAGACAGCCAGCTCTCATGATCGCTGACTGCGTCCACGGACAACCCAATAACTTTGACGTTGCGCCTGGCGAACTGCGGTTGAAGTTGCGCCAGATATCCCAGCTCGGTCGTACAGACGGGCGTGAAGTCCTTGGAGTGCGAGAACAGAATGCCGTAGGAATCGCCGAGCCACTGATGAAAACTCAAGCCACCTTGTGTCGTTTGCGCCTCAAAGTCCGGCGCGCGATCTCCGATACGTAGCGACATGACACAACTCCTTTCACTGCCTACAACGCCCCCGAGGCG
>DATAXJ010000023.1:0-65625 GCA_036266795.1 Steroidobacteraceae bacterium
CGACCTCGATGACCAGGTCATAGAAGCTGCGCGGCTGCAGGCGCGGCAACATGCTCATCTGCGCGCGCGACTCGATCTGAAAGACCCCAATGGTCTCGCCGCGGCAGATCATGTCGAAGGTGGCTTCGTCCTTGGGCGGAATGTCCTGCATGGTGAGCCGGGTGCCACGGTAGCCTTCGATCAGATCGAAGCAGCGGTGCAGCGCCGTCAGCATGCCGAGCGCCAGCACGTCCACCTTGAGCAGCCCGAGCGATTCGAGATCGTCCTTGTCCCACTGGATCACGGTGCGATCGGCCATGGCCGCGTTCTCGATCGGCACCAGCGCACTCAGCGGTTCCCCCGAGATCACGAAGCCGCCCACGTGCTGCGACAGATGGCGCGGAAAGCCGACCAGCTCGCGCACCCGTTGCATCAGCAGGGCTACCCGCGCGGCTGGCAATTGCAGCTCGCGCGTGGCCATCTGACGGCGCACCTCTCCGGGGCGGTCCCACCACATGTGCAGGCGTGTCAGTCGTTGGATGTCGCGGTCGGCGGCGCCGAGCGCGCGGGCCACGTCGCGGATGGCGCTGCGCGTGCGATAGCAGATCACCGTGGCCGCGAGCGCCGCGCGCTCACGCCCGTACTTGCGGTAGATGTACTGCATGACCTCTTCGCGCCGCTCGTGCTCGAAGTCCACGTCGATATCCGGCGGCTCGTTGCGCTCGCGGCTGATGAAGCGCTCGAACAGCAGGCTCATGCGCGCCGGGTCCACGTCGGTAATGCCCAGCGCAAAGCACACGGCGGAGTTGGCGGCCGAGCCGCGACCCTGGCAGAGAATGTGGTGCTCGCGCGCATAGCGCACGACGTCCTCGACGGTCAGGAAAAAGTGCTCGTAGCGCAGCTCGGCGATCAACGTGAGCTCGCGCTCGAGCGTATCGCGCACGGCGGGAGGTACGCCCAAGGGCCAGCGCCGGGCGGCGCCCGCTTCCGTAAGGGCGCGCAGATGCTCGCTGACACTCATGCCCTGCGGCACCAGCTCGGCGGGATATTCGTAGCGCAGCTGTCCGAGTGAGAAGCTGCAGCGTTCGGCAATGGCGAGGGTCTCGGTGAGCAGCGCCGGTGGATAGAGCTGCGCCAGTTCCGTCAGCGTGCGCAGGTGGCGCTCGCCATTGGGGTGCAGCCGCCAGCCGGCCGTATCGATGGTGCAGCCGTGACGGATCGCGGTGAGCACATCCTGCAGCACACGACGCTCGCGCACGTGCATGTGTACGTCGCCGGCGGCGACCAGCGGCAGATCCAGCGCCTGTCCCAGCCTGTGCGCGCCCAGGAGGCGCTCGGCGTCGTGCGCGCCACGATGCAGCTCCACGGCGAGCCAGCCGCGGCCGGGGAAGAAATCCCGCAGCCAGCGCGCCTGCTGCATCCCGGTCTCGGCAGCGGCGGGCTGATCGGTGGGCAATGCCCACAGCGCCAGACACTCGGAAAGCTCGCCTTCGAAGTCCGCGCGCGTCAGGCGGTACTCACCCTTGCCGGAGCGGCGCCGACCGAGTGTGATGAGCTGGCAGATCTGTGCGTAGGCGCGCTGCGAGGGCGCCAGCAGCACCAGGCTCAAGCCGCAGGTGGTGCGAAACTGCGCCCCGATGATCAGTCGGAAGCGCTCGCGCTCGGGGCACGGCAGAGCCTGCAGCGCCTCATGTGCGCGCACCACGCCGGCCAGCGAGCACTCATCGGTCAATGCCAGTGCCCGGTAGCCGAGCGCACTGGCCTGCTGCACGAGCTCGGCCGGATGCGAGGCGCCGCGCAGAAAGCTGAAGTTGCTGAGCGCATGCAGCTCCGCGTAGCCGTGGCTCATACCCACAGGCCCTGCAGGTACCACGCGTTCTCGCGTAGATCGTGAAACACCCATTGCCGCGAACCATCGCTGCCCTGGGCGAGGTAGTAATCACGTATGACATCGTCGCCGTCCCACCAGCCGCTGGCGATGCGTTCGGGACCGTTCAGCAGCCTCGCGGGAGCCTCGATGCGTTGTGCCTGGGACAGCAGAGCGAGGGGTCGGGGCGAGAGGGTGGTGGACGGCGTGCCGGGGAGAGCGCGCGTCGCTACGGCGGGCACGCTTGCAAAGGCGCGCTCGGGGCGGTGATCGGCCTGTAGCTGCAGTCCTCGCACCGCCTCCATACCCAGTCGCGCGTGCAGTCGATCGAGCAGATGCACCAGCTCGCCGGAGCGTTGCTCAGCGGTGCCGAACAGATCCGCCTGCATGATCGCAGGTGTGGTGAAGGCGTCAGCGCACAGCGTCAGCGCACTGATCGGAGCGCTCAGCACCAGGGTCTGCAGCCGTTCGCGCACCAGCATCAGAAAACGTGCCGCTTCGCGCGCGGGGCTTGCCAGTCCGATGGTGAGACAGGACCGCTCGTGGCCGCCTCGAGCTCTGCGTACGTGCTCGAGTTCCAGGTTGAAGCGCAGCACTGCCCGATCACGGGCGCGCAGATAGCCCTGAAATTCCTGCAGCAGACGTTGCAGGGGAAACAGCAACCCCTGAGTGTCATGCAGGTCATAGTCGAATACGCAGCGTGCGCGGTAGACCTCCGGCAGTCGAAAGCTCGACTGAGGGTCGCTGAGCTCACCCATCAGCCGCGCGAGGTAGTCGCAGCACTCGGGCCCGAAACGGCGCGCCAGCGCCGCGCGGGGTATCGCGAGCACCTCGCCGATGCGCGACAGTCCGGCCGAGCGCAGCGCGTCGCGTGTTTCTGCCGGCAGCTCCAGCCAGTCCAGGGGCAGGGGGGCGAGTTCGGTCTGAAGCCCGGCCTGCGTGAGCAGGCAGCGCAGTGCCTGGCCCCGTGTCAGCAGCGCCGCGGCCGCAGGCGAGGGGGCGATGGCACAGGTGTGGCTGTAGCCCATCTCGCGCAGTTCCCGCTGGATGCACGGCAGCAGCGCTGCCGGCTCGCCAAACAGCGCACGGCTGGCTGCGAGCTCCAACCACAGCAGCGGCGCGCGACTCTCATCGCCGCGGCGATGGCAGACCTGGCTGCTCCATTGATAGGCCCAGGCCGAAAGACGCGCGAGCGCAGCGTCTTCATCGGCCGCGAGCGCCTCATGCCGCAGCGCCGGCAGCCGGATGCACAGCCAGAGCATCGGAAAGCCCGCAAGCGCGCAGCGCCGGCAGGCGCAGCGGTACGCGCAGCCGCACGCCGGCGCGACCACCGCGAGATTTTTTGATCTGCACTTCGAGTCCATCGGTCAGCGGCTGCAGCTGCAGGCGCAGCGCAGCGGGAGAGGGCTCTTGGGCAGCCGCGGCCGAACGATGCAGAATCCCCAGCGTCTGGCCGCTCTCCGCGGCCAGCTGCAGACGCCGCAGGCTGCGGTCCACGATGTGCTCGGACCAGTTCAGCACCGCACCGATGGCCGGACAGCGCAGCGCCTGTTCTGCGGCCCAGAGTGCCGCCTGCGGTCGCTCGGTCCGAATCCATAGCAGCCGCTCCAGCGGCAGCCCTCGCTGTACGAGTGCGGGGGCATAGGGCACATAGGGCGAATCGATCCAGACGAGACAACGTCCGTCGCGGGCCAGGGCCTGGAGAGCCGGCAGCAGCAGCTCGAGCTCGCCGATGCCGCACTGATCGCTGAGCAGCTCGGTCAGAGCACCGAGCGGCCAGCCGCCGCCGGGCAGCAGCGCATCGAGCGCCTCATGACCCGAGTGCAGTGCAGGCGATCCGGCCACCAGGCCGCGTCCGCGCTGCGTCATCTGCTGCAGGCGCGCGCGCAGCTCAGAAGTTGTGCGGGCGGAGTTGGAAAGCATGCGCTGAACCATCGCTGGATGAGGCCGTAGGCGACGCCGTGACTGTATATTTATCCAGCCATACGCATCCTACCCGCCTTGGGCGTGCTTTGCATCTCGGATTGCGCGCACACGGCCATATTATGTTTAAGCGCGTCACGCCCGGATCGGGGGGCCTCTCGCGCACCGGTGTGAGCCAGTGCACGGCCCATACCCAGGGCCTCCCGCTATTTTGGCATCCCACTTGGGCAGAGCAGGTCGCCGCCATCCGGCGACCATCGGGGCCATGCGGTGATTTGCAGCAGTGTGCACGCGAACAGCAGCCGGCCATTGCCGCGTTGCACGGTCCGCTTGCGCCCCGCAACGCTGGTGCTGATTTCATTCCTGCTGGGCTGCCACGGCGTCGCTGCGCTGGCGGCGACCGCGCAATCGGCAAGTGCAGACGCATCCTCCGATGACTCGTCCATCAACCAGCTGAGGCAGATGAGTCTGCAGCAGCTGATCAATGTTCAGGTCACCTCGGTCTCCCGACAGCCGCAGAGCCTGCTGCGCGCACCGGCAGCGATCGTGGTGATCACCGCCGACGAGATCCGGCGTTCCGGCGCGACCAGTCTGCCGGAGGCGCTGCGGCTGGCAGACAATCTGGAGGTGGCGCAGATCAACGCGCACGATTGGGCGATCAGCGCGCGCGGTTTCAATACCAATCTGGCGAACAAGTTGCTGGTCCTGATAGACGGCCGCGCCGTGTACACGCCGCTGTACGGCGGCGTGTTGTGGAACGTGCAGGACTATCCACTGTTCGACATCGACCGCATCGAGGTCATCAGCGGTCCGGGTGGCACGTTGTGGGGTGCCAACGCCGTCAATGGCGTCATCAACATCATCACCAAGTCGGCGTCGCAGACACAGGGCTTGCATGCTGAGGAAGCGGGCGGCAACAAACTGCAGGACCAGGAGGAGCTGCGTTACGGCCTCGAACCCGCCTCAGGGCTCTACCTGCGCGCCTATGGCGAATACACCGGCCGAGCAGATGAGACGACGAACGATGCCAGCAGCGCGTTCGATGCCTGGCAGACGGCAAGAGGTGGCTTCCGCCTCGACGATACCGCCTCGACGCGCGATCAACTGACTCTGCAGGGCGATGTCTATCACGACGTTGAGGATGACAGTGGCATCGGTGAACAGGATTATTCCGGTGGCAATGTGCTCGGACGCTGGAACCACACGACAGCCAGCGGAGCTTCTCTGAGTCTGCAGATCTACTACGACCACACGTTCCTGTTCGTGCCGTACGCGGCCAGTCCCGCCGCCCTACCGTATTACACGGGGTTCCCAGCCTCGTCCCTGACTGACGCTCTGGATACCGACGACGCTCAATTCCAATATCACTTCTACGCCGGCAGCGAGCAGTTCGTGTGGGGTCTGGAGTATCGGGCGACGCAGGAACTCGACCAGGGTGAATCGCTCGTGCGTTTCCTGCCGCCACAGCTCGACCAGGATCTCTACAGCGGTTTCCTGCAGGACCAGATCGCGCTGACCGCCGACATGTCGCTGGTGCTCGGCTCGAAGCTCGAGCACAACGACTACACCGGTTTCGAGGCGGAGCCCAATATCCGCTGGCAGTGGAGTCCGAGTTCCACCGAGCTGCTCTGGAGCGCCGTGTCGCGCGCCGTGCGAACGCCGTCCCGTTACGACGAGAATTTGTTCGTGCCTACCGGCCTGGTCAATGCACCTGCGCCGTACCAGTTTCCGAGCGCGTACCTCACGGGCAGCAGGGATTTTGTCTCCGAGACACTGATCGCATACGAGCTCGGCTACCGCGCGGCTTTCGGATCGCAGTGGTCCGGTTCACTGTCCACGTTCTATAACGACTACGATCATCTGCGCAGCACCAGTGCCACGGCGACGACTCTCTATTACATCTATCCCTTCCCGATATATTTTCAGAACAATCTGGAAGGCGAGACCCATGGTCTGCAGCTCAGCGCCTCCTATCAGCCGCTGCAGTGGTGGCAATTGCACGCCGGTTACGATCTGTTGCTCGAGCACCTGCGCGTCAGGCCCGGGGAGGTCGATACGACCGATGCGCTCAACGAGACCGCTGATCCGCACGGCCAGGCGTCGCTGCGCTCGAGCATGAATTTGCCTCGACGTATGACGCTCGACACGGCGCTGCGCTGGGTCGATGCGCTGCATATCGATAATGGTCCGACCGGCGGAGCGGTGATGGGGATCGTGCCGGCATACTGGGAGCTCGATACCCGTCTCGCCTGGCAGGCGACCCGGCGACTGAATCTCTCATTGGTTGGGCAGAATCTGCTGCGCGCGGACCACGTCGAGTACGGCTACCCTTCGCCCGAGCGCGAGCAGATCGCGCGCAGCGTGTTCGCGCGCGCGATCTGGAGCGACTGAGCCCGGCACGGCAAGCCGGCGGTTACGCCCGAGCCGCTCAGGGCTGCATCTGGATGAGCTGTTGCATCGGCAGCATGTTGTGGTTGAGATGATTCATCACCCACACGGAGCCGAACACGAGCAGGCCAGCCATGAGCACGCCGAAGGCGAGCGCCAGGGTGTTGTTGATATTGTCCGGCGCGCTGGTCAGATGCAGAAAGAACACCAGATGAATGCCCATCTGCGCCACGGCCAGCACCACGATGGCCATCATGATGCCTGGGCCGTAGATAAGGTGCGTATGCAGTGCCCAGAAGGAGGCGGCGGTGAGCAGCAGTGCCAGCGCGAGCCCGAGCAGATAGCTGCGTAGTTCCGCCCTGAGCACGCCGGGCCCTGTCTCCGCCGGCTCGCCGGGCAGCCGATCGGCACCGACTTCGGAGCCGACACTTGCGCCGACCTTGGAGCCCGCGTCCGGCGCACGCGGGGAGCTCATGGCAGGATCTCTCCAATGAGATAGACGAGGCTGAAGATACCGACCCAGATGATGTCGAGCGCATGCCAGAAGAGCGTGAAGCACAGGAAGCGGTGACGGATGTTCTGGCGAAAGCCCTTCGCCCAAAACTGCGCCATCATCGTGCCGAGCCACAGCAGGCCTGCGGTTACGTGCAGACCGTGACAGCCTACCAGTGTGAAGAAGGCCGACAGGAAGGCGCTGTGCGTCGGGCCTGCGCCCCGCGCCACCAGGTCCGCGAATTCACGCGCCTCCAGTGCCAGGAATCCCGCGCCGAGCAGTCCCGTGATGAGCAGCGTCAGTTGCGTCCACAGCAGATTGCGGCGCGCCACCGCCAGGCTCGCCATGCCGCAGGCGAAGCTGGAGAACAGCAGCAGCAAGGTCTCCTCGGCGGTATTGCGCAGGTCGAACAGCGCGTGTGGTCCGGGGCCACCGGCGCGGTTACCTGCGAGCACGGCGTAGGTGGCAAATAGCGTCGCGAACAGAATGACGTCCGATAGGATGAAGATCCAGAAACCGTAGCCCACCACGATGCGCTTGGACGCCGGACCGCCGGCGCCCGCCCCGGTGTAAGCGAGCTGCGCTGCGGGCGCATCGTTGTGATGCCCCAGGTGCGAGGGGTCCGCGGGCAGGGCGTCGTCCGCAGTGCTCATTGCGTCTGCCCATGCGCGACGCGCGCGGCCAGCGCTTCGCTGCGCGCTGCGCGGTTGGCGCGCTCGAGGCGGGCCACCTCGTCGGCGGGGATGACCTTTTCCTCCACGTCGCGCCAGGCGAAGACCACGAAGGTCGCATAGGCGCCGGCGAGTCCCAGCGCCACCAGCCACCAGATGCGCCAGATGAGCGCAAAGCCCGTCACCACGGCGAAGAACGCACAGATGAAGCCCGTGGGGGAGTTGCGCGGCATCTCGATCGGGCTGTAGCCCGGCTCGGGGGTCTGCAGATGTCCGGCCTCCAGTGCGCGCTGCTTCATGTCCCAGTACGGCTCTTGCTTCTCCACATGCGGTAGCACTGCGTAGTTGAAGGGCGGTGGCGGGGAGGCAATCGACCATTCGAGGTTGCGTCCGTTCCAGGGATCCCCGGTCAGATCGCGGCGACGCGCCCGCGTGCGGATCGACACCACGAGCTGCGCCACCTGTACGACGATAGCGGCCAGGATGATCAGCACGCCCACCGCCGCCAACAGCAGCCACGGCCGCCAAGCCGCGACATCGTAGCGCTGCAGCCGACGTGTCATGCCTTCCAGTCCCAGCACGTAGCCGGGCGCCCAGGCGACCCAGAAGCCGATGAGCCACAGCCAGAAGGCCCACTTGCCGAGTCGCTCGTCGAGCACGAACCCGAAAGCCTTCGGGAACCAGTAGCTGTAGCCGGCGAAGGCCCCGAACAGCACTCCGGTGATGATTACGTTGTGAAAGTGCGCGACCAGGAAGAGACTGTTGTGCAGCTCGAAGTCCGCGGTGGGCTCGGCGAGCATCACGCCGGTCATGCCGCCGATGACGAAGCTCACCATGAAGCCGAGCGACCAGAGCATCGCGGCGCTGAAGCGCACGCGCCCGCCATACATCGTGAACAGCCAGTTGAATATCTTCACGCCGGTCGGCACCGCGATGATCATGCTGGCGATGCCGAAGAAGGCGTTGACATCCGCACCGGCACCCATCGTGAAAAAGTGATGCAGCCAGACCATGAAGGAGATCAGGCAGATGGCCATGGTCGCAATGACCATGGAGCGATAGCCGAACAGCGGCTTGCCCGAGAAGGTCGAGACGACTTCCGAGTACACGCCGAAGGCCGGCAGGATGAGGATGTAGACCTCCGGGTGGCCCCATGCCCAGATGAGGTTCATGAACATCATGGCGTTGCCGCCGCCCGTATTGGTGAAGAAGTGAAAGCCGGCGTAGCGATCCAGCAGCAGCAGCGCCAGCGACACGGTCAGAATCGGAAAGGCGGCGACGATGAGCAGGTTCGAGGCCAGCGCCGTCCAGCAGAACATGGGCATGCGCGTGTAATGCATGCCGGGGGCGCGCAGCTTCAGAATGGTAGTGACGAAGTTGATGCCCGTCATCAGCGTCCCGATGCCGGAGATCTCGATCGCCCAGCAGTAATAATCCACGCCCACGTCCGGTGAATAAGTGAGCTCGGAGAGCGGCGGGTAGGGCAGCCAGCCGGTGCGCGAGAAGCTGCCGACGACCAGCGAGAGGTTGACCAGCAGGGCACCGGCGGCCGTCAGCCAGAAGCTCACCGAATTGAGCGTCGGGAATGCCACGTCGCGTACGCCGAGCTGCAGCGGCACGACGAGATTCATCAACCCGATCATGAAGGGCATCGCCATGAAGAAGATCATGATGGTGCCGTGGGCGGAGAAGATCTGATCGAAGTGCGAGGCGGGCAGATACCCCGCAGCGTGAAAGGCCATCGCCTGCTGGGCGCGCATCATGATGGCGTCGATGAACCCGCGCAGCAGCATCACCAGTGCCAGCGTGCAATACATGACCCCGATGCGTTTGTGGTCGACGCTGGTGAGCCATTCGTGCCACAGGTAGGGCATGTACCCCTTCAGCCATATCCACAGCAGCACCGCCGCGACGCACAGCATGACCACCGCGCCGGCAACCAGCGGCAGCGGCTCATCGAACGGGATGGCCTGCCAGCTGAGTTGTCCGAGGAGGTGCATGGGAATGGGGGAGCGTGGCGCCGCGGTCAGGGGGTGGGCGCGCTACCCTGCCCGGGGGGCAGGCGCTGCAGCACGATGGCATCGAACAGGCCGGGCATCACCGAGCGGTAGCTATAGGGCGCCACGGCACTGCTCGGCTTGAGCAATTGCCGATAGGCGCGCTCGTCGAGTGTCGGGCCTGTCGTGCGTACGCCGTCCGCCCAGGCGTTGAATTGCGCGTCGCTCAACGCTTCGGTGTCGAAGTGCATGGTCGCAAAACCATCGCCGCTGATCATCGCGGACACACCGCGGTAGTTTCCCGGTCGATCGGCCTGCAGGTACAGGGTGCCGGCCATGCCGTACATGCAATAGAGCATGCTGCCAAGTTTGGGGATCCAGAATACGTTCCAGACCGTCGCGGAGGTCAGGCGAAAATGCAGCGGCACACCCGCGGGCACCACGAGACGATTGACGCTCGCCACGCGCTGCTGCGGATAGATGAACAGCCACTTCCAGTCGAGCGCGACCACGTCGATCTCGAGGGCGGCCCGTTTTGCAGCCAGCGGCCGCGCCGGATCCAGATCATGCGCGCTGATCCAGGCAATGCCGCCGAGGAACAAGATCACCAACGCGGGGATCGACCAGACGACCAGCTCGATGCGGCCCGAAAAGCTCCAGTCCGGTAGGCGTCGCGCGCGTTCATTGGAAGCGCGATACCACCACGCGAAGGCGATCGTTGCGACGATCACCGGCACGACGATCAGCAGCATGATCACCAGTGTATCGAGAAAGATCATGCGCTCTGCGCCGCTGACCGGCCCCGCAGGCCGCGCGATCCAGCTCTCGCAGCCGCTCAGCGCCAGTGCCGCCAGGATGAGCATGAGGCGCGCGGCGGGCAGCGCACGTGCACGTGCGCTCGCCGGTGAGCGGCGCACACGCACCATGGAGCGGCGATCAACGATTTTCACCGGCCTTGCCTCGCTCGAGGGCAGGCAGCATAGCCGATAAGCGCTACCGCTTCAGGCGCAGCGGAGATCAGGGCCCTGTCGTCAGGCGCGTCTGACGCTGAACTACAGCGCGCGTGCGGACGGGATGGGAAGCTCGACGGTGGCGGCGGTATCGGTAATCTGGCTCGGGCCGGCCGCGAAGGCGCAGTTGAGAAACCACTGGTCCACGCTCGAGGGGGCCATGGGTTTGCCGAACAGGTAGCCCTGAAACAGCGTCGCTCCAAGCGCCGAGAGCTGGCGGCGCGCCAGCTCGGTCTCGACCCCCTCGATGACGACGTTCATGCCGAAGCTGCGCCCGATGGACAGCGCCGCGGAGATGATGGTTTCACCGCCCTCACCGAGCGCGGTCACGAAGGAGCGGTCCACCTTGATCACGTCGGCCGGGAAGCGCTGCAGGTAGGCGAGCGATGAATAGCCCGTGCCGAAATCGTCGATCGCCACGGACACGCCGCGCTTGCGCAGCTCCTTGACCAGCGCCAGGGAGCGCTCGGCGTCGCTGGCGAGCACCGACTCGGTCAGCTCGATCTCCAGCTCCTGGGGATGCAGATGGGCCAGATGCAGCGCTTCGTCCAGATGGCCGAGGAAGCCTGCCTGCAACAGCTGATGCATCGAGACATTGACGGCAACGCGCGAGCAGTAACGGCCGACGAGCGCGCGGGCATCGCGGCACACGCGCCGTAGAATCCACTGGCCGAGCCGCGGCATCTCGCCGCTCTCCTCGGCGAGGCTGATGAACTGTGCCGGGGCGATCGGGCCAAGCTTCGGATGCGTCCAGCGTGCCAGGGCCTCGAGCGTGCGCACGCTGCCATGCTTCAGGTCGATGATGGGTTGGTAGTTCACGTGCAGCGCATCGTTATCGAGCGCCTCGCGCAGCGCCGTGAGCAGTTGCTGGCGATAGGCGACGCGATAGGCCCAGTCCGAACGGAACAGACAGGCGGTGGCGCCGCCCTGCGACTTGGCCTGGCGCGCCGCGATGTCTGCAAATTGCAACGCCGTGCGTGCGTCGCCGGTGTGCAGCGGCACCCCGGCGATGCCGATGCAGGCATGCACGCGCTGCGTCGTCTGTTGGAGTGGAATCGGCAGCGTGAACTGTCCGATGAGGGCGCCGGCGGTGGCGAGTACGCCGGACTCGTCATGCAGGTCCGCGGGCAGCAGCACGGCAAAGTCGTCATCGCTCCAGCGTGCCAGGCACAGCGCGGCCGAACAGTGGTCGCGCAGTCGGCGCGCCAGCACCTGCATCACCTGATCGGCTGCCGAGAGGTTCTGCGCATCGCGAATGTCGCGCAGGTTGTCGATGCTGATCACCATGACCGCGAAGCTGCTGCTGCGATCCTTGCCATCGGCATCGGCACAGACGGTTTCCAGCAGCTCGAGGAAGCGGCGGCGGCTTGCGAGGCCGGTGATCGGGTCCTGGCTGGTGATCTGCGCGGTGATCGCGCGCATCAGCCCGGTATTCTCGATGCTCGAGTGTCGGTAGTGCTCGAGGGCAGCCTCGACGGCGGAGTGCAGCTCGGCGCGCTGGAAGGGCTTGCTCAGAAAGCGCAGGATCTGCGCCTCGTTGACCGCCGCAATGGCAGTGGCGAGATCCGCGTGATCGGTCAGCAGAATGCGGCCCGCAGCGGGCGCCAGCGTGCGCGTGCGTGCCAGAAAACTCGCTCCGTCCATGCCCGGCATGCGCGTGTCGGAGATGATGGCCGCAACCCCGTTGTGGGAGGCGAGTATGCGCAGCGCCTCGGCGGCGTTGAGCGCGGTCAGGACCTCGTGGTCGGCCGAGAGCTCGCGGCGCAGCTCGTCCAGCAACTGCCGGTCGTCCTCGACACAGAGAATGCTAGCCCGTGGGGTACGCTGCGCTGTCATGCGGGGTTGCGTTCGTGCGTGCGTGCCGCTCAGAGGGCCTGCAGCCGCCGCACCAGTCGCGTGTCGGCGCCGACGTCGATGTGCCATTCAGACAGCTGGCGCGCAATTTCGGGGCGCTGCACAAACGTCGCATCGAGTCGCTCACTCAGTCGCAGCGCGCTGCCAGCCATGGTGGCGTCCACGGCGGCGTCGGCAACGTGAATCGCGGCCAGCATGCGCGATTGAGGGTGGGCGATGACGCTGGGGCGATGATGATGCGCGACGGCCTCGATGAGCTCGAGCGGCAGTCCCCACAGGCCGAGCAGGCAGGCACCCACCTCGGGGTGCGAGGCGCCGAGGTACTTCGCTTCCACCTCCTGCCAGGGCAGGCTGCGCTCGCGTGCCTCGGCGATCATCGCCTCGAAGCGGTCGGGCGAGCCAAGCGCGAGCACTGCCTGACCCACATCCAGCAGCAGCGCCGCGGTGAAGGCCTCATCGGCGCCATGCTCGCCATCGAGCAGGCTGTGCGCAAAGCGTGCCTTGCGCAGCGAACGGTCCTGCATGTCGGAGAGCAGGCGATGGATGTGCGGGGATCCCTCCAGGGCCGTGAACACACACGCCGAGAGCGCCAGGGACTTGAGCATCTCCAGCCCGACATAGGTGATGGCGGCCGGAATCGAGGTGATCGGCACGTTGCGGCGAAACAGCGCGGAGTTGACGATCTGCAGTGTTTTGACGCACAGCGCCCGATCGTTGCTCACGATCTCGCTGATGTCGTGCGTGTGGGAGGTCGGACGGGCGATGGCGGCCGCGAGCTGCTGGTAGGTATGCGGCGTGGCCGGCAGCGTGTCGAGCCGACTGATCAGCTGGCGGATCGCCGGGTCGTGCAGGATCGCGGCCAGTGAGCAGGCGCGATCGATGACTTCGCGCACCGTTTCAGGGTTGCAGGGCTTGCGCAGAAACTGGTGTGTCACCGGCACCGCGCGCAGAAAGGCCTCATCGTCGTCGGCCTCGCCCACGCACAGCCGGATCACCTCGGGGTGACGCTCGCGCACGGTCGCCAGCAGCTCCGCGCCGTCCATCTGCGGAATGCACATGTCGCTGACGATGGCGTCGAAGTGCTGCAGTGCCAGCTCGGCCAGCGCCTGCGCTCCGGAGCTGACGAACACCGTCTCGAGCGGCTCGTGCTGGTTCCCAAAGGCACGTCGCAGCGCGGCCACCTTGCTGGTGTCCTCGTCGACGAAGAGCACGCGTTTCACGTCCCGCGTCCCGGTGCGCAGTGGCTGCGATCCTTGCATGTCGATGGCACTTGGGCGCTCTACGCTCCGGGACCGTGCCGGGCCCATCCCGCGCACGGGCCCATGTCCCGGGTTGCAACTTGCATTAATATTGCGTCAGCGTCGGATTATGGCTCGGCGTGGTAGGCTAAAAGCGTGGACTGCTTCAGGATTTCACCCTAAATGCCGGCATATGCTCCTGCGAGGAAGATGAACGTGGTCACGAACCGCCCTGTGGCGCCCGCGCGCCCCTCTCGAGCTGCGCGCCACGGTGCGCTGCTTCTCGCTGTGTGCGTACTCGGTGTCGTGTCCCTGCTTCTGCCGCTCGCGCCTGCGCGGGCCTCGACCTTCGAGCTCACCGGACCGGATCAGACCATCGTCGGTGACGATCAGGTCATCACCACCGTCTACGCCGATACGCTCTACGATCTGGCGCGCAAGTACGGCATCGATTCGCAGGAGCTGATCCGCGTCAATCCCGGCATCGATCCCTGGCTGCCGGGAGCCGGCAAGCAGGTCATCATTCCCGGCCGCTTCATTCTGCCGCCCGGGTTGCGCAACGGCATTGTCGTCAACGTACCGGAGCATCGTCTCTACTATTTCCCGAAGCGACGTCGTGGCAAGCCGCAGATCGTCATCACCTATCCGGTCAGCGTCGGCAAACTGGATTGGAACACGCCCATCGGGCTGACGTCGGTCACCCAGAAGTTGAAGAATCCCACCTGGTATCCGCCGGCCGGAGTGCGCAAGGAGCATCTGGCCGAGGGCGATCCATTGCCCAGGTTTGTGCCTCCGGGGCCGGACAATCCGCTTGGCCAGTACGCTCTGCGGCTGGCGGCCGGGGGCGGTACCTACCTGATCCATGGCACCAACAATCCGGTCGCCGTGGGCATGCCGGTGACGCACGGCTGCGTGCGGCTCTATCCGGACGATGTCGCGGCATTGTTTCCGCTGGTGCCGGTGGGCACCGCCGTGCACATCATCAACCAGCCCATCAAGGTCGCCTGGGCAGACGGGCAGTTGCTGCTCGAAGCGCACCCGCCGATCAACGATGATGGTGACAGTGTCGAGCCGAACGTGGATGCGTTCGCGCAGCTGCTGCAGACGGCCGTGGGTGACAGCACCGTGGCGATCAACTGGGACTATGCGCGCGAGGTGCTAGCCAAGTCCGACGGACAGCTGGCCACGGTGGGTCTGCAGGCCGATGCCTCCGCGCTCAATCCCACCAGTGCCGACTCGGCGACTCCTACGCCGGCGGTGAGCCCGACCCCAGCCGGTCCCGGGACGTCTTCGCCGGCGGTAGTCGCGCCGGGGACAGGGCCGGCTACCACACCGGCCGCCGCGCCGAGCCGCGGCTCGCCGACCGCCACCAAGACGCTCGCGACGGTGGATGCCAGCCCCGGACGGTGAGCCGGCTGTGGCGAGTGCCGCCGCTGCGGCGCCGCTGATCACCCTGACGACCGACTATGGCCTGCAGGATCCCTATGTGGGGATCCTGAAGAGCCGTATCGTGCAGCGTGCCCCGGGCATCCCGCTGGTCGATCTGACGCACGACATCCGCCGCTTCCATCCCGAGGAGGCCGGTTACTGGCTCTACTGCTGCTACCCTCAGTTGCCCGCCGGCACGGTACACGTGGCGGTGGTGGACCCCGGTGTCGGCAGTGCGCGCGACATCCTGGTGCTCAGCGCCGCCGGCCAGCTGTTCGTCGCGCCGGACAACGGGCTGCTCGGGCTGATCGTGCAGCGCCTACCCGAGGCGCTCGCCTGGCGGGTGGAGGCGCGCGCGCTCACGGCGTTGGGCCTGTCGGCCGAGAGCGCCACATTTCACGGTCGCGACATCATGGCTCCGCTGGGTGCGGAGCTGGCAATGCGGCGCGTGGGCGCTGCCGGGCTGGGTGCCCGCCAGGCGCCGCTGGCCGGGTCGCTGACGCCCCCCCGGCAGCTGCCGGACGGCTCGCTCGAGGGCTGCGTCGCGGTGATCGATCACTTCGGCAACGTCCTGACGACGATTGCGGCGCGCGAGCTGGCGGGGCGGCGGCAGGTACGGCTGGCTCCGGGGGCGCCCACCCTGCCCTGGGTGAGCACCTACGAGGAGGCACCGGCCGGCCAGTGCGTTGCACTGATCAACTCCGCCGGGATGCTGGAGCTGGCCGCCCGGCAGGTTAGCGCTGCCGCAGCATTGAACGTTGCGCCCGGCCAGCGGGTCTATGTCTCTGAGCAATGAAGATTAATAGGTGCGCCGTAGTAAGTGTGATTGGCCGCACAAATCGGCTATAGTTCGCAGCTCGTGGCGCTGCTGCTGGCGCTAATCTTTTGATTCCATTAGGTTTTTAGAGATGTCTGAACGCGAAAACGAGCGCTTCGATCTGGACGAGGAATACCTGGTCGAGTCCGAGGACAGCACCGATTACGACGGCCTGCTCGCGCGGGTCGATAAACGTGTGCGAGCGCAGGGTAAGCGTGGCAAAGCGGCCTGGAGCCGCCTCGAAGAAGTGCTGGCCGAGCGCAGGCTCGAAAAGGAACTGCGCGACATCTTCGAAGAGGACGTCTGATAGGCAGCCGCGTGCGCGGCGGCCTCACGTTCCGTCTGCCACCACTCGGGTAGATCATGTCTTCACGCCAGCAACCCTGGATCGTGCTCAAGTTCGGCGGCACGAGCGTCTCGACTTCAGCCAACTGGGCCAACATCGTGGCAGTCGTGCAGGCGCGTCTGGATACCGGCGCGCGTGTCCTGGTGGTGCATTCGGCCGTCAGCGGCATCACTGATCGACTCGAGAAGCTGTTGGTCGCCGCGTTGGCGGGCGCACATGAGCCGCTGCTGCTGGCCATCGAGCAGCGACACCGCCAGCTCGCCGATGAGCTGGGCGTCGGTACGAGCCCGGAACTGGAGCGCTACTTCTCGGTGCTGCGTCAGATGACCAGCGGCATCGCGCTGATGAGCGAGGTCTCGGATCGCACGCGCGCGCGGCTGCTCGCCACCGGCGAGCTCATGGCCACGGAGATCGGCGCGCGCTATCTGCAGTTGCGCGGCATGTCAGCGCATTGGTGGGATGCGCGCACCGGTCTCGCCGCCGAGCAGCACAGTGAAGCATCCGGGCATGCCAATTTCCTCTCCGCCACCTGTGAGTTTGGCGCGGACAGCGCGCTGCAGACGCAGCTCGGCGCCATCCCCGGGGTGATCGTCACGCAGGGTTTCATCGCCAGCGCCGCCAGCGGCGACACCGTGCTGCTCGGGCGTGGTGGCTCGGACACCTCTGCGGCTTACTTCGCGGCCAAGCTGCAGGCACAGCAGCTGGAGATCTGGACGGACGTGCCCGGCATGTTCAGCGCCAATCCGCGCGCCACGCCCCAGGCACGCCTGCTGCGCTCTCTGCACTATGACGAGGCGCAGGAAGTGGCCAGCAGCGGCGCCAAGGTGCTGCATCCGCGCTGCATCCTGCCGGCTAAATCGCAGCGGATTCCGATCGTGGTGTACGCCACGCAGCGACCCGAGCTGCCGGGTACGCATATCAGCGCCGATGGTGGAGACGGCACCGCGCAGGTCAAAGCGGTGTGTATCAAGAAGGGCATCACGCTGGTGTCGCTCGACAGCCCGGGCATGTGGCACGAAGCGGGTTTTCTGGCCGATGCCTTTCAGATCTTCAAGCGCCACGGCATGTCGGTGGACCTGGTATCCACCTCCGAGACCAATGTCACGGTGTCGCTCGATCCGGCCGCCAATGCGCTCGATGCAGTGCTGGTGGAGCGGCTGGTCGCGGAGCTGGCGGGGCTGTGCCGCACGCAGATCATCGGCCCGTGCGCGTCGGTGAGTCTCGTGGGTCGCAACATCCGAGCGATCCTGCACCGCCTCGGCGAGGCCTTCGAGCTGTTCGCCGATCAGCGCATCTACCTTGTGAGCCAGGCGGCCAATGATCTGAACTTCACCTTCGTCGTGGATGAAGACCAGGGTGACCGTCTCGTTGAGGAATTGCATGAGCGGCTGATTCAGCCGGTGCATGGCGATGCAGTGCTCGGGCCAACCTGGCAGCAGCTGTTCGAGCCCCCGGCGCCCTCGAAGGCGCTGCCTGCGCCCTGGTGGCGTATGCGGCGAGCGGAGCTGGTCGGTCTCGGCGAGCAGCACGGCTGCGCCTTCGTCTACGACGGGGCGGTGATCCGCGCGGCCGTGGCCGCGCTGCGTACCGTGAAGTCGGTCGATCGGCTGCTGTATGCGATGAAGGCCAATCCGCATGCCGGTGTACTGCGGCTGCTGGCGGGGCTGGACGTCGGATTCGATTGCGTCTCGCGCGGGGAGATCGAGCATCTGCTCGACAGCGTGCCGGGGCTGTCGCGCGAGCGCATTTTGTTCACACCGAACTTCGCGGCGCGCGAGGAATACGTCTGGGCACTCGAGCAGGGCATCACCCTCACCATCGACAATCTGTACGTGCTGTCGGAGTGGGGCGAGCTGTTTCGTGACAAAGGTGTGTTCATCCGCATCGATACCGGCACCGGACGAGGACATCACCATCACGTGCGCACGGCGGGTGCGCATGCCAAGTTCGGTGTGCCGCTCGAGCAGGCCGAGGAGCTGCTGCGACTGGTCGAGCGCGCCGGTACACGCGTCACGGGTCTGCACGCGCATGCCGGCAGCGGTGTGTTCGATGTGGACAACTGGTCGGACGTGGCGACGCGCCTGCTTGCGCTCGCGCAGCGCTTTCCGGCGCTGCAGGTCATCGACGTCGGCGGAGGCCTCGGAGTACCCGATGGTTCTGGTCAAACGCAGCTCGACCTCGCCGAGCTCGACACGGTGCTGTCGGCTGCACGTCAGGGAGCCGGTCGCAAGCGGGCCGGCATTGAGCTGTGGCTCGAGCCCGGTCGCTACCTGGTGGCGGTCGCGGGCGTGCTGATTGCGCGCGTGACGCAGCTGAAATCCAAGGACGACGTGCATTACGTCGGGCTGCTGACCGGCATGAATTCACTGATCCGTCCGGCGCTCTATGGCGCCTGGCACGAGATCGTCAACCTCTCGCGGCTGGATGAGCCCGCCGTGTTGACGACCAATGTCGTCGGGCCGATCTGTGAGAGCGCGGATTTCCTCGGGCATGACCGGCTGCTGCCTCCCACGCGCGCCGGTGACATACTGCTGATCGCCAACGCCGGCGCCTACGGTCACGCGATGAGCTCGCGTTATAACCTTCGCGAACCAGCCGGGGAGATTCTGCTGGATTGAGCCGCGAGCGTGTGGCGGGCCCCGACGCTAGCCCGAGCCGGCCGAGCCGGCCGTGCTCCGGGCTGTGTGACGCCGCTGCAGTTCCGCCAGCACGGCCTGCAGATTCAGCGAGCGTGCGCGCAGCAACACCAGCAGATGAAACAGTAGATCCGCGCTTTCACCGATGAGATCTGCATCGCTGCTGGCGACCGCGGCGAGCGCGACCTCCACACCTTCTTCACCCACCTTCTGCGCCATGCGGCGCGGGCCTGCGGCATAGAGGCGGGCGGTATAGCTGGGCGGCGGCGAGCTGGGCTCTGAGGCCGTCGCATCGCTGATGCGTTGGTCGATGATCTGCTGCAGCGTGGCCAGAAATGACAGTGACTCGGCGGCCGCGAGCGGCGCATCTCCGAAGCAGCTGGCCGTGCCGTTATGGCAGACCGGCCCCAGCGGCAGCGCACTGATCAGCAGCGTGTCGGCGTCGCAGTCGGTGCGCACAGCGTGCACGCTGAGGCTGTGACCGGAGGTTTCGCCCTTTTCCCAGAGACGCTGGCGAGTACGGCTGTAGAACACGGCTCTGCCGCGCTCGAGCGTCGCCGCGAGGGCCTCGCGGTTCATGTAGCCCAGCATCAGCACCGAGCCGCTGAGGGAGTGCTGGACGATGGCCGGTACGAGGCCGTCGCCCTTGTCCCAGTCGAGCCGCGCGGCGAGCTGCGGGTCGTGTTCGATCGACGCTGCAGCGCTCACGGCCGCACCGCAACGCCGGCTTCGGCGAGCGAACGCTTGAGGGAAGCAATGCCGATCGCACCGCTGTGAAACACGCTGGCAGCCAGAGCGGCATCGACCTGCGCTTCCTGAAAGGCCGCAGTGAAGTGCGCTACGCTGCCGGCGCCACCGGACGCTACCAGCGGTACCTCGCACAGCGCTCGTACGCGTCGCAGCTGCTCCAGATCGTAGCCATGGCGCGTGCCGTCGGAGGCCATGCAGTTGAGCACGATCTCGCCCGCACCGCGCTGCTGGACCTCGCGTACCCACGCGAGGGTCTCACGCTGACTATCGCGGCTGCGCGTCGGATCGCCGGTGTACTGGTACACGCGATAGCCCTCCGGGGTGGACTGACTGTCGATGCCCACGACGGTGCATTGGCTGCCGAAGCGTTCGGCCAACCGGTCGATGAGCGCTGGATCGGCGAGCGCTGGAGAGTTCACGGAGATCTTTTCGGCGCCCTCGTTGAGCACAGCTTCCGCGTCCTGCACCGAGCGGATGCCGCCGGCGACGCAGAACGGGATGTCCAGAATGCGCGCGACGCGACGCACCCAGCTGCGATCCACGGAGCGCTGCTCGGGACTGGCAGTGATGTCGTAGAACACCAACTCGTCGGCGCCCTCGTCGCGGTAGCGCGCCGCCAGATCCAGAATGTCGCCGACCACGCGATGATCGCGGAAGCGCACACCCTTGACGACTTGGCCATCGCGCACGTCCAGACAGGGAATTATGCGTTTGGCAAGAATGGACGTAGCTCCTGCAATGGGATGCGCTCCTCCAGGAGGGCCTTGCCGCTGATGGCCGCGGGCATGCCGATGGCCGCGAGAGCAGCCAGATCGGCGCCGCTGGCGACGCCACCGGAGGCCTGCCAGAGAATCTGTGGAAATCGCGCCAGCGCCTCGCGATACAGCGCGAGGTTCGGACCGGCCATCGCGCCATCGCGGGCAATGTCCGTACAGAGCACGTGTTTGAGCCCGGCGGCGCACAGCGGCGGCAGCGCGTCCCAGAGCAGCAGCGCGCTGTCGTGCTGCCAGCCACGTGTGCGGATGCGTGGTTGGCCGTCGGTATCGTGACGCACGTCCAGCGCGATGCACAGTCGCTCCGCCCCGAAGTGTGACAGCCAGGTGGCCACCTCCTCGGAGCGCTCCACCGCGGCGCTGCCGACGACCACGCGTGCGACGCCGTGCGCCAACAGCTCCTCGACGGAAGCGACATCTCGTACGCCCCCGCCGACCTGCAGTCGCATGGCGGGCTGCGTCGCCAGGCGGTGAATGAGCGTGCGATTGATCAAGGTGCCGTCGCGTGCGGCGTCCAGGTCCACGATATGCAGCCAGCTGGCGCCGAGCTGCCGGTAGCGGCTCAACAGCGCATGCGGGTCGAGCTGGTAACGCGTTTCGGCGGCAAAGTCGCCCTGCAGCAGCCGTACACAGCGGCCGGCGCGCAGATCGATGGAAGGAATCAGCAGCATCGCAGGGGCTTTGGAGGACGGCTTCAGAGCGACAGAAAGTTCTGCAGGATTCGGGCCCCGAGCGCCGCAGAGCGCTCAGGATGAAACTGTACGCCGCAGAAGTTGCCACGGCGCACGACGGCGGCGAGCGGGCGGCCGTAGTCGACCGAGGCGAGTGTCTGTGGTCCGACCGCGGCGGCGTAGCTGTGCACGAAATAGGCGTAGGGGGGTGGCTCGAGGCCGGCGAGCAGCGGATCGTCGACGCGGTTCTGCAACGTATTCCATCCCATGTGTGGCACGGGCATGCCGGGGGCGGCCATGAGCCGCTCGATGCGTCCCGGCAGCACGCCAAGGCAGGCTGTATCCCCTTCCGCGGAATGCTCGTACAGCAACTGCATCCCCAGGCAGATGCCCAGTAAGGGACGCGAGAGCTGCGGGATCAGCCGATCGAGCCCGGTCTCGCGCAGCCGGCGCATGGCATCGGCGGCTGCACCGACACCCGGCAGCAGCACGCGCGGGGCGGCGGCGATCGCCGCTGGCTCGCGGCTGACGTGCACGCGCGCACCGAGTCGCTCGAGCGCGAACTGCAGAGAAGCCAGGTTCGCTCCACCGCTGTCGACCACCGCCACGTCTATCGGCAGGCTCATGGCGATTCATCCATCACAGCACACCCTTGGTGCTGGGCAGGTCCACGCCCTGACGGGCCAGCGCCGGCCGTAACGCGCGTCCCACACCCTTGAAGCAGGCTTCGATCATGTGGTGCGTGTTCTCCCCTCGCACCTGCAGGTGCAGCGCTGCGCCGAGACTCTCGGCGAGGGAGCGGAAGAAGTGCGGTACGAGTTCGGTCGGCAGCCCGCCGACCTGCTCGCGTCCGAACTGGCCCTCGAAGAGGAAATAGCCGCGACCGGACAGGTCGATGGTGACCTGCGCCTCGCTCTCATCCATCGGCAGCAGGAAGCCGTAGCGGCCGATGCCGGCCTTGTCGCCGAGCGCGCGGCGCAGCGCCTCCCCGAGCGCCAGCGAGCAATCCTCCACGGTGTGATGCTCGTCGATGTGCAGGTCCCCGCGGCACTCGAGCGTCAGATGAAAGCCGCCATGCTTGGCGAGCTGCTCGAGCATGTGATCGAAAAAGCCGATGCCGGTGCCGATGTGCGCGGGCTCGCTGCTATCGAGCTCGACGCGACCGGTGATTTCCGTCTCGCGCGTGCGGCGCGCAATCGGCGCACCCCGCGCCAGCAGCAGCCGCACGACGCTCGCCCAGTCCGCCACCGCGTCGCTGGCGAGGCGAATGGCGCGCACGCCCAGGTTCGCGGCGAACTGCACATCGGTGAGCCGATCGCCCACCATGGCGCTGCGCGCCAGGTCCAGCGGATGCGCATGCAGATCCTCGGTCAGCAGCCCGGTCAGCGGCTTGCGGCAAGTGCATTGCTCGTGCGCGAAATGCGGGCAGATGAACACGGCGTCGAAGTGCACGCCCTGGGAGGCGAACAGCTCGAGCAGAAAACCCTGCACTTGCTCGAAGCGCGCCAAGGGATAGCCCTCGCTGCCCAGTCCGTCCTGATTACTGACCATCACCAATCGATAGCCGGCTTTTTGGATCTCTGCCAGCGCGGCGATCACGCCCGGCAGCAGTCGGAGCTTCTCGAGCCGATCGACCTGCTGATCGGGCGGCTCCTCGATCAGCGTGCCGTCGCGGTCCACCAGCAGCGTTGGCCGCGCCGCTGTCGCAGCGCCGTTCATGCGCGCCCCGCAAGACTGGCGAGCAGCTGATCGTTCTGCTCGGGACTGCCGACGCTGATGCGCAGCGCTTCGCCGAGCCCGCGCGTGCCGCGCAGGTCGCGCACCAGCAGCTGCGCGCGATGTGTGCGCTCGAGTGCCTCGCCGGCGTCTGCGAATTCCACCAACAGAAAATTTGCTTCGCTCGGCCACACGCGCTGCACTCCTCGCGTGGCGAGGAGACCCGCGGCGAGCCGCGCGCGCTCGGCGCGCAGCGTCGCGATGCGCTCGGCGGTGCGGCTGCGTGCCGCGGGCGTGAGCGCCGCCATCACGGCCTCGATCGTCAGCTGCGTGATTGCATAGGGTTGGATGACCTTACGCAGCAGCGCGATGATCTCCTGCTGCGCGATCGCGACGCCGCAGCGCGCGCCGGCCAGGCCATGGGCCTTGGAGAGGGTGCGCAGCACCACCAGCCCGGGGGTGTTTGCGACGTGCTCGAGCAGCGAGGGCCCTTGCGCGAACTCGACATAGGCCTCATCGACGACCAGCAGCGCGCGACCCTCGAGTGCGCGCGCCAGCGCGAGGATCTGCGTGCCGTCGAGGCGATTGCCGGTCGGATTGTTGGGCGAGCACAGGAAGATCAATCGTAGCTCGCGCGAGCTGAGCGCGACGGAGCGCAGCGCAGCCATCTCGGGCGCCCAGTCCGCCTCGCGCTGCAGCGGCTGCTCGATGACATGCGCGCCCTGGATGCGCGCGGCCACGGCGTACATGCCGAACGTCGGCGGGCAGATCAGCACCGCATCCTGACCGGCGCGACAGTAGCTGCGGATCAGCAGATCAATCGCCTCATCGCTGCCGCGGCCTACCAGCACCTGCGCTGCGGGCACACCGTAGAAGTCGGCGAGCGCGGCGGTCAGGGCGTGCGGATGCGGCTCGGGATAGCGGTTCAGGCCTTCCTGCGAGGAATCGCTCGCTGCCCGCCAGGGCAGCTCGTTGGCATGCAGTCGGGTCAGTCCCGGTTCCCACACGGCGTGCTCGTAGGCGCGCAATGCGCGGATCTCGGGACGCGCGAGTTCGGACAACCAGCTCATGAGATTGTCTGCAGCGCCGCCAGGCGCACGTCCACGGCAGCGGCGTGTGCATCCAGGCCCTCCAAACGCGCCAGTCGGCTCGCCACGGGGCCGAGTTCGGTAAGACCGGGGCCGGACAGCTCCTGTACGCTCATGCGGCGCGTGAAATCCAGCGCGGACAACCCGCTGTAGGCGCGTGCATAGCCATAGGTTGGCAGCACGTGATTGGGGCCGGCGCAATAGTCGCCCGTGGTCTCGGGAGACCAGGGGCCGAGGAACACCGAGCCGGCACTGTGCACGCCGGCGAGCAGCTCGCGCGGCGCGCGCGTCTGCAGTAACAGGTGCTCGGGCGCATAGCTCTCGCAGATCGCCACGGCAGTGGCCAGGTCCGGCACGAGCAGAATGCGCGAGTTGCCGAGCGAGCGCGCGAGGATGCTCCGACGCGAAAGCAGCTCGTTCTGACGCTGCACTGCCGCCGCTACGGCTTCGCCGAGCGGGCGGCTGTCGGTGACGAGAATCGCCTGCGCGTTGGGATCGTGCTCGGCCTGCGCGAGCAGGTCCGCGGCGATGAACTCGGCGTGTGCCTGCCCGTCGGCAATCACCATGACTTCCGAGGGACCGGCGGGCATGTCCAGCGCCGCGCCGTCCGGATCGGCCGCCACCAGCTGCTTGGCTGCGGTCACCCAGGCATTGCCGGGACCGAAAATCTTGGCAACCTTCGGTACGCTGGTGGTGCCATAGGCCATCGCGGCGATGGCCTGTGCGCCGCCGATCTTGAAGACCTGCGTCAGGCCACAGAGCTGCGCTGCCACCAGCACCGCCGCGTTGGCACGCCCGTCGCGCTGCGGTGGCGTGCACAGCACCCGCTCGGGACAGCCGGCGATGGCGGCCGGCACCGCGAGCATCACGACCGTGGAGGGCAGGGGAGCGGAGCCGGCCGGCACGTACAGCCCGACCGAGCGGATCGGGCGCACCAGGCGCTCGCAATGCACTCCCGGCTGCACCTCGAGCGAGAGCGACTCGGGCATGGCGGCGCGATGGAAGCGCTCGACATTGCGGATCGAGAGCTGCAGGGCGCGCACGTCCTCACCGGCGAGCTCGGCGCGAGCCGTGGCGAACTCGGCGTCCGTGACGCGCGTTTCCTCGAGCTCTACGCCATCGAGCTCGTGTGTCAGGCGCGTGAGCGCCGCATCGCCCTCGGCGCGCACCGCCTCGATGATGGCCTGTGCCTGCAACAGCGTGCGCGACTGCAGGGCGACGCTGGGGCGAGCCAACGCAGCGCGCCGCCCGGCCTCATCCAGGGTTTGCCATTCCAGGATGCGCATGGTCACGCCAGCATCTTCTCGACCGGTAATACCAGCACAGCGCTGGCACCGGCCTTCTTGAGCTGCTCGAGGGTCTCCCAGAAAACGTTCTCGCGGCAGACCGCGTGTACCGCGACGCGATCGGGAGAGCCTTCGAGGGGAATGACCGTGGGCGCCTCGCTTCCGGGTAGCAGCGCGCGGATGGCCGCCAGCGCCGAGCGTGGCGCATGCAGCATGATGTACTTGCTCTCTTTGACCTGCTCGACGCCCTCGATCCGCAGCAGCAGCCGCTCGACCCACTCGCGCTTGTCCGGTGGCAACGCAATGGGCGTGCGAATCAGCACCGCATGGCTCTCGAGTACCGTCTCGACCTCGCGCAGATGATTGGCCTGCAAGGTGGAGCCGGTGGAGACCAGATCGCAGATCAGATCGGCACGCCCGAGGCGTGGCGCGATCTCCACCGCGCCCGACAGCGTGACGATCTCGGCGCGCACATCGTGCTGCTGCAGGTAGCGGCCGAGCATGAAGGGGTAGGTGGTGGCGATGCGCTTGCCCTGCAGCGATTGCACTCCGCCCCAGCTGTGCTCCGCGGGCACGGCGAGCGACAGGCGGCAGTGGCCGAAGTCCAGCGTGCGCACCGCCTCGAAGCGCGCCGCGGCACCGCGCGCCGCCAGCTCCAGGCGCTTCTCCTCGATGACGTTCAACCCGACGAGCCCCAGATCGCAGACGTCCTCCTGCACCAGGTCGGGGATGTCGTCGTCGCGCACGAATAACACGTCGAGCGGCATGTTCTCGCCGAAGCCGAACAGCTGGTCCTTGCCGCGCGAGAGCTTCAGGCCGCAGCGCGTCAGCAGGTCGAGCGAGGGGTCGGTCAGGCGCCCGGACTTCTGCACCGCGAGTTTCAACCGGCTCTGGCCGCGTGCCGCATTATCCATGTGAGCCTCCGTCCATGCGCGCCGCGGCGAGCTGATAGCCGCCATTGCCCTGTGCCAGGTAGCGCGCCACCCGGCCGATGGTCGTCAGACTCACGCCGGTCTGCTGATGTACCTCGCGATAGGGCAGGCCGCGGCGCAGGCAGTCCACGACCGCCCAGCGATCGGCCATCGCCTGCAGCTCGGCCGGAGTGCACAGGTCGCGCAGGAAGGCGCGACATTCCTCCACGCTACGCAGCGTGAGTATCGCGCCTATCAGGTTGCGCTCGGCCAGCGCCTCCTGGCGTGCCGACAGCAGTCGATGTGATTTCATGCGGGCCTGCGTGCCGCCGCGTCGGCGAGCGTACCAATGTATTAACGTACTAGTACGGTAGCATGGCCCGCGACCGGACACAACTCGCGCGCTTCGCCCCCGGCCCTGGCGTGTCGTGCCGGGTACGGCAACGCTTGACCCCCCGTCAGCGGCTCTCTAGACTTCCCGTCAACTCATCGAGACCGGCTGAGGGAAAGGCCCTTAGACGCCGGGGCAACCGTCGGATCTGCCGACATGGTGCCAACTCCTGCGGCCAGTAGTGGCCGGTAGATGAGGGCCGACAGACCCGCGCTGCAGCCCTTGGAAGATGGACTCGTTGGCGCGCAAGGGTTGCCACCGGCCGGTCCGCAGGAGTGCTCGGGAAGGGCGCGGCGGAGCGGCGATTGGATCAGATCCGACATCCCGATTTTCTCGACGATGTGCTGCACCGGCAGCGGCCTCTGGCCCTGCATCACGGTGGCACGATCGCGCGCCCGCGCCTTGCCTGGCGACTCGCCGGCCGCGATGGGGCGCCGGTCGTCGTGGCGCTGGGCGGCATCTCGGCGCATCGGCGCGTCTTCGACGCGCAGGAGCCGCGGGCGGGCTGGTGGTGCGAAGTCGCCGGACCTGGGCGCGCGCTCGACAGCGAGCGGCTGCGGATTCTCGGCATCGACTACCTCGGCGGCAGCGGCGACTCGAGCGCACCGCAGCCCGGTGAGCTGTTCCCGAGTCTCTCGAGCTACGATCAGGCCGAGGTGCTGCGCGAGCTGCTCGATCAGCTGGGCATCGAGCAGGTACGCGGTTTCGTCGGCGCCTCCTACGGCGGCATGGTCGCGCTGGCATTCGCCGAGCGCTATCCCGCGCGCGTCGAGCAGCTGGTGGTCATCAGCGCCGCCGATCGCACGCACCCCTTGTCCACCGCCTGGCGCAGCGTGCAGCGGCACATCGTGCGCTTCGCGCTCGCGCAGGATCAGGGGAGCGAAGGACTGCAGCTCGCGCGGGCGCTGGCGATGGCCACATACCGCAGTCCCGAAGAGTTCGCCGCGCGCTTTGCGCAGCCGCCGCGTCGCGTCGGCGATCAATTCGTCTTCCCGATCGAGGACTATCTGTTTGCACGCGGTCGCGACTACGCGGCGCGCTATCGTGCCGAGGCGTTTTTGTGCCTGTCTGAGTCGATCGACCTGCATGCAGTGGATGCCACGCGCATCCCCGTGCCCGCCACGCTCGTGGCGGTGCGCGAGGATCAACTGGTACCGCTTGCGGACATGCGCGCGCTGGCCTTCAAGCTGCCACAGGCACGTTTGCAGGAGTTGTCCTCATTGCACGGGCACGACGCCTTCCTCAAGGAGGCCGGTGCGTTGCAGGCCATTTTTCAACCACTGTATGGAGAGGACTGAGTGGGCGAGAACAGCGATCCGGTGACCCGCGCGGTGCGCGCCGGGCTCGAGACCGACGAGGTGACCGGGGCCGTCGTGCCGCCGATCCATCTGAGCGCAACCTATGCGTTTCGCGGCTACGGCGATAAGCGCGCCTATGACTATTCGCGCTCCGGCAATCCCACCCGCGATCTGCTCGCGGGGGCGCTCAGCGATCTGGAGGGTGGCGCCGGTGCGGTGATCACCGCCTCGGGCATGGCGGCCGTGGCGCTGTGTCCGCAAATCCTGCCGGCGCGGGCGCGCATCGTCGCGCCGCACGATTGCTACGGCGGTACCTATCGGCTGCTCGACGCACTGCGCCGACGAGGCGATCTGACGATCGACTGGGTCAACTTCGGCGACGATGCAGCGCTGCGTGCGGCGCTGTCGCGTCCGGCGGCGATGCTGTGGGTCGAGACGCCCAGCAACCCGCTGCTGCGCCTGACGGATATCGCGGCAGTGTCACTGATGGCAAAGGCGGCCGGCGCCCTGGTGGTCGTCGACAACACCTTTCTATCGCCGGCCTGGCAGCAGCCGCTGCGTTTCGGGGCCGATATCGTCGTGCACTCGACGACCAAGTACATCAATGGTCACAGCGATGTGGTCGGCGGGGCGGTCATCAGCGCCGACCCCGAGGTGCATGCACAGCTGGCCTGGTGGGCCAACTGCCTCGGCACGACAGGCGCGGCCTTCGACAGCTTCCTGACTCTGCGCGGGCTGCGCAGCCTGCACGCGCGGCTGGCCGTGCATGGGCGCAACGCACTGGAGCTCGCGACCTGGTTGTCACGTCAGCCCCAGGTACGCCGGGTCTATTTCCCGGGACTGCCGAGCCATCCGGGCCACGAGATCGCATTGCGGCAGCAAGCGGGCTTCGGCGCCATCGTGACGTTCGAGCTTGCCGGGGGCATTCCAGCGGTCAAGAGCTTCGTCAGCGGCCTGAGTTTCTTCTCACTGGCCGAGTCGCTGGGAGGAGTGGAGAGCCTCATCGCGCACCCGGCGTCGATGACGCATGCCGCCATGGATGAGGCGGCGCGGCGCGCAGCCGGGCTGACAGACGGGCTGCTGCGCTTGTCGGTCGGCATTGAGGCGCTCGAGGACCTGCGCGCCGACCTTGCCGCGGCTCTCGCCCGCTGCCAGACGGTGGCGGCGGCGTAGGCGGCGAACTTTGCGCTCCGGCAGGGTCCAAGCTGTAAACGCCGCAACGGCGTGGGCGTTGCACTTATGGTAAGAGAGGCCTTCGGTGGATAGTTGCGGGAGGTTTCCATGCGCATGAACAATCGGTTTCATCTGGGAAGGGTGTCATCGGCAGCCCGGTCGCGCGGCGCCGGCGCTTTGCTGGCGGCCCTGGGGCTGGGGCTGGCGGGTTCGGTCGCCTGGGCGCAGACCGAGCCGGTTTCCGCCTCCTGGCACCCGCATCGCAAAACGTTCGGGTACATCGGGATCTCGCCAACTTATTCGTGCCAGGGAATGCGGGATGCGTTGACATTCCTGCTGGAGCAGTCCGGCGCGAAACTCAACCGGCCGGTGAACGTTTTTCCCTGCAACGGAGGCGGACCCACGAAGTTGCTATCGGCCGATCTGAGTTTCTCGACCCTGCAGCCCGCACAGGACAGCGGTGGATCCGAGAGCGTGAACGGGGTGTGGCGGCACGTGGAGTTCTCCCTGACCCACTCCAATCCACAGCTGCACGGCTCGGACTGCGAGCTGGTGTCGGAATTCAAGGATATGCTGCTGCCGATGTTCACCACGCGTAATGTCACCAGCAACCTGCGCTGCATTCCGCACCAGACCACCGGCAATCAGTTCGACCTGAGCTTTGACGTGCTCGCCTCGGCCGATGCCGGCCGCCACGTCGGTGGCGCCGACTGATCAGAGCAGCTGCTGCCAGAGGCGCCAGAACTGCTCGTCGATGCGGCGGGACAGGGGACGATGTCGCCACGTCTTGGGGTCGACGGCATGCGCGTGTTGCAGGTCCTGCTGAAAATATTGCTCGAGTTGTGAGCCGGTGCGATCTCCGATCACGACGGCATCGACCTCGTCGTTGAACAACACGCTGCGGTGATCGAAGTTCGAGGAGCCCACGATCGACCAGACGCCATCCATGACGGCCGTCTTGGAGTGCAGAAAGCCATCGTCGCGCTCGTAGACCTTGATCCCGGCGCGCAGTAAGCGTCCGTAATAGGACTGCTGCACCGCCAGCGCTGCCTTGGAATCGCTTTGCGCAGGCACCAGCAGGCGCACATCCACCCCCGCGCGTGCCGCGCGCGCCAGCGCCTGACGCTCCTGGAAGGTCGGCACGAAGTAGGCCGCCTCGATCCAGATGCGATGCCGCGCGGTGCGGATCGCCGATAACAGCGTGGCGTAGTAGCGTGGCAGCAGCTGTCCGCCTTGACTGCCGATGATGCGCACCACCTGATCGCCCTGCGCTGTGGGTGCGGCCGGATCGGCGGCCAGCTCATCGGCCTGGCCACCTTCCTTGCGCCAGTGCTGCTCGAAAAGCACCTTCAACTCAGTGACGGCGGGGCCATCGATCTGCAGGTCGGTGTCGTGCCATTGCTCCTGGGGCTGGGGAGCGGCGGGCCCGGTAGCGGCCTGCTGCGACTGGGGCGACTGGGGCGACTGCGGGGTGGTCGCTGCGGCCGCGGGCGCCGTGGCGGTCGGCTTGGAGCTCGCAGAGCCGCCGCGCAGCTCGCTGAGCTCATGTGAGCTGGTCGGGGTGCTCTCGTAGTCGGTACTCAGATTGACCCCGCCGACGATCGCGGTGGTGCCATCGGCGATCAGGATCTTGCGGTGATCACGGTCGTTGATGTGAAACAGCGCGCGCGTGATCGGATTGAACTGACGGATGCGTACGCCGGCGGCTTGCAGGCGCTGAAAGAATTGCCCGGGTGTGGAGAGGGATCCAATGCTGTCGTAGATGATGTCGATCGCGACGCCCTGAGCGCGACGTTCGACGAGCAGGTCACTGAGCTTCTGGCCGTCGTAGCTGACGTCCTCGAGGATGTAATACTCGAGATACAGGTATCGATGCGCCTGCCGGATCGCGCTGAACATCGCCGCAAAGGTCTGCGGTCCATCGCGCAGGATCGTCACGCGATTGCCCGTATACAGCGGGCTGCCGGCCACGTACTGCTCGATCGCCAGGTGGCGGTCGAAGTCATCGGCATCGGGTACCTGCGCATTGAGCCGCTGCAGGATGAGCGCGGTTTCACGGCGCGAGAGCCTGCCCCGGGGGCCTCGGATGCGAATCGGCTGGATGGCCACTGCACTGTGCAGCGCGGGGGGCTCGACCGTGGGCACCGAGGCGCAACCCACCAGCAGTAGCGCCCCGGCGAGCAGCCAGGCGGCAGCGCTCGCGCGCGGGCCGGGCGGGTGATCAGCCAACTTCAGGATCCCTGCTTTACTTGTAGGAAAAGACTGATATGTAGCCACATGTGAACGTTTACAGGATGTCTTTCACAGGTCATCATCCTACTTAATACCGACACAATGGTAGGGACGGAGGCACGCACATGGAACCGCTGGCCGCACGTGATACAGGGGCGGCGAACTTCGACGGCGCGCTGTCGATCGTTGTGGGCGAGAACAATCCAGATCTGGCGACGACGCTGTGTCTGCTGCTCGAAACAGAACCGGATATGCGCTGCGTCGCGGCGGTGGCTTCCAATACCGCGGTGCTGGAAGCCGCTCAACAGCATGCGCCCAACGCGTTCGTGCTCGATCTCTCACTCGATGATGGCTCGAGCCTACCATTGATTTCGACGCTGCGAGAGCGTCTGCCGCGCGCCGGCATCGTAGTGTTCACCGGATACAAGAATCCAGCGCTCAACGAGCAGTGTGTGCGCGCTGGCGCCAATGCGGTGGTGGTCAAGACCGGGGAGATCGATGAGCTCACCGGCGCGCTGCGCCGCGCCGTGCGCGACGCGGGCGCCCGCTCGCCCAACGTCTGAGCCGCGGGGTCGGGCCGCGCGTCGCAGAGCCGGTTTCGAGCGACGATCGCCCGCCGTCATCGCAGGCGGTTGAATCTACTGGCCCTATCGCACTAGAATCCGCACGCCGGTGGAGGGGGTTGGCTTTGGGCCGGCTTCCTGTAAAGCCGCAGATTTTGCGGCCAAGTGCTTGATATATAAGCCCCACATGGGGCTTTTCTTTTTTGTGCGACGGGAGTTTCAGGCACTCACGATGGCGTTGCCCTTGCGCGAGCAATTGATGGCGCTGGCCGAACCGCTACTTGGCCAGCTCGGCTACGAGCTGATCGACCTGGAGTACGTGCCAGGGCGTGCACGCTCGCTGGTGCGCGTGTTCATCGACAAGCCCGGCGGGGTGGGACTGGATGACTGCGAGCGCGTCAGCCATGAATTGTCCGCGCTGCTGGATGTCGAGGATCCGATTCCCACGGCGTACACGCTGGAGGTGTCCTCACCGGGACTGGATCGGGTGCTGCGGACGCCCGCGCACTTCGCGCGCTTTGTGGGAGATCGCGTCTGGATGGAGTTGAAGGTGGCGCGTGACGGACGGCGCCGCTATACCGGCCAGCTGATGGCCAGTGATGGCCAGGCCGTTGAATTGAACGTGGATGGCGCCATGGTGAGGGTGCCGTTCGAGCAGATCAGCCGTGCGCGCCTGGCGCCGCAGTAAGCGCCTCAATGAGCACGCACTGAGCCCAGCAGAGCAGAGGAACGTGAGCGATGAATAAAGAGATTCTGATGGTCGTCGATGCCGTCTCCAACGAGAAGGGTGTCGATAAGGAGATCATCTTCGAGGCGCTGGAAGCAGCGCTCGCCTCGGCTACGCGCAAAAAGCATGGCGAGGATTGGGACGTGCGCGTCTCGATCAATCGCAAGACCGGCGATTACGAGACCTTCCGGCGCTGGAAGGTGTTTGCCGACGATTCCAAGGAACTCGAGAACCCGTCTGCGGAGCTGCGCCTCGAGGACGGGCGTGATCTCGATGCGTCCGTCGAGCCGGGCGGTTATGTCGAGGAGCCGATGGAGTCGGTGGCCTTCGGCCGCATTGCCGCACAGCAGGCCAAGCAGGTCATCGTGCAGAAGGTGCGCGAAGCGGAGCGTGCGCAGGTCGTCGAGGCTTACAAGGACCGCATCAACACGCTGGTCAGCGGTGTCATCAAGCGAATCGACCGCAATGGCATCTACGTCGATCTGGGCGGCAATGCGGAAGGGTTCGTGTCGCGCAGCGACATGATTCCACGCGAGCAGCTCAAGCCGCAGGACCGCGTCAAGGCGTTTCTGCGCGAGGTGCGCGCCGAGCAGCGCGGTCCGCAGCTGTTTCTGACCCGCACCGCGCCGGAATTTCTCATCGAGCTCTTCAAGCTCGAGGTGCCGGAGGTCGGCCAAGGGCTCATCCATATCCTGGGGGCCGCGCGCGATCCGGGCGTGCGCGCCAAGATCGCCGTGCGCAGTCAGGATCCGCGCATCGATCCGGTCGGCGCTTGCGTCGGCATGCGTGGCTCGCGCGTGCAGGCGGTCTCCAACGAGATCGCCGGGGAGCGCGTGGACATCATTCCGCACGATGAGAACGCCGCCCAGTTCGTCATCAACGCGATGTCTCCTGCCGAGGTGCAGTCGATCGTGGTCGATGAGGATGCGCACAGCATGGACATCGCGGTGGCCGAGGAGAAGCTCTCGCAGGCCATCGGTCGCGGTGGCCAGAACATCCGTCTTGCCAGTCAGTTGACCGGCTGGGAGCTCAACGTCATGACCGAGTCGGATGCGGAGGCCAAGAGCGAGACGGAGACGCGCACGCTGGTGGAGTTGTTCATGAAGCAACTGGACGTCGATGAGAACGTCGCCAGCATCCTGGTGTCGGAGGGTTTCTCGACCGTCGAGGAAGTCGCGTACGTGCCGGCCGGCGAGCTGGCAGGCATCGAGGAATTCGATGAGGACATCGTCAAGGAGCTGCGTAACCGCGCGCGGGACGTGCTGCTCACCCAGGCGATTGTCAGCGAAGAGTCGCTCGATCAGTCCATGCCCGCCGAGGATCTGCTGACGCTCGAGGGAATGCGTCCGGATCTGGCGCTGGCGTTGGCGCGCCGCGGGGTCCGTACACGAGACGATCTGGCCGAGCAGGCCGTGGACGATATCAGTGACATCGACGGCCTGTCGGCCGACGAGGCCGGCAGCCTGATCATGAAGGCGCGGGCCCACTGGTTCGAGGCGCAGCATTGAGCGAGATAGATGCGATAGGGACACGGATGTGCGCTACAAGGCACATCCGTGCCAAGGTGAGACAGAATGGCTGAAGTAACCATTGCCCAATTTGCCGATGTCCTGAAGGTCCCGGTCGACCGGCTGATTGCCCAGCTCGACCAGGCGGGCATCAGCGTGGCCGGTCCGCAGGACCGTATCAGCGAGGAGGCGAAGCTCGAGCTGCTGACGCATCTGCGTCGCAGTCACGGCCATGAGTCCGGCTCCGCCCCGAGCCGCATCACGCTCAAGCGCAAGACCCAGTCGGAGCTCAAGCTCTCCAGCAATCAGGGTCGCGCCCGCACGGTCAACGTGGAGGTGCGCCGCCAGCGCACCTACATCAAGCGTGACGTGCTCGAGGGTCAGGCGCGCGCGCAGCAGGAACAGATCGATGTGCAGAAGCGCGAGGCCGAGGAGGCCCAGCGCGCGCAGAGCGAGAAGGCCGAGGCCGAACGGCGCGAGCACGAGCGCATCGAGGCGGAGAATCGCCGCCGCATCGAGGAAGAGCAGGCCAAGAAGAAGACGCAGGAGGAGGCGCGGCGTGCCGCCGAACAGCGCGCAGCCGAAGAGGCCGCCGAGCGCGAGCGTCAGCGACGGGCCGCCGAGACGACGCGCGAGACGCAGGCACATGCGCCCCCCGCGGCTCGCGAGGAGCACGCCGACAAGCAGCGCACGCGCTATGGACGCGACGAGCTGCACATCGCCGGCGACGTCAGTGCGCGACACAAGAAGAAGAAAAAGCTGCGCGCACGTACCATGGCGGTCGGCGCAGAGGCCAAGCATGGCTTTGAGATGCCCACTGCACCGGTCAAACGCGAGGTCGCCCTCGGTGAGACCATCACGGTGGCCGAACTTGCCCAAAGAATGGCGGTCAAGGCCACCGAGGTCATCACCGTGCTGATGAATCTCGGCGTCATGGCGACCATCAACCAGCCAATCGAGCGCGATACCGCGATGCTGGTGATCGAGGAAATGGGGCATACCGCCAAGGTCCTGAAGGAAAACCAGATCGAGGAAGGCCTGCAGGGCGATGAGGCGGCCGCCGAGCATCTGGAGATGCGCCCGCCGGTGGTGACCGTCATGGGCCACGTCGATCACGGCAAGACCTCGCTGCTCGACTACATCCGGCGCACCAAGGTCGCCGCGGGCGAGGCCGGCGGCATCACGCAGCACATCGGCGCCTATCACGTCGAAGTGCCGCGCGGCGCGGTCACCTTCCTGGACACCCCGGGCCACGCGGCCTTCACGGCGATGCGCGCCCGCGGTGCCAAGGCGACCGACGTGGTGGTGCTGGTGGTGGCCGCCGACGACGGCGTCATGCCGCAGACCATCGAGGCGATCCAGCACGCACGCGCGGCGAACGTGCCGATCGTCGTGGCGGTCAACAAGATCGACAAGTCCGATGCCGATCCGGATCGGGTGCGCCAGGAGCTGTCCAAGTACGACGTCATCCCGGAGGCCTGGGGCGGCCAGAACATGTTCGTCAACGTCTCGGCGCGCACCGGCGCGGGCATCGATCAGCTGATCGAGGCGGTGCTGCTGCAGGCGGAAGTGCTCGAACTCAAGGCGACACGCGGCGGCCTGGCGACCGGCGTGGTCATCGAGGCGAGCATGGAGAAGGGCCGCGGCGCGGTGATCACCGCGCTGGTCAAGCGCGGGACGCTCAAGGTGGGCGATGCCATTCTCGCCGGCTCCGAGTTTGGCCGCGTGCGCGCCATGTTCGACGAGGCCGGTAAGCCGGTCACCGAGGCGCCGCCGTCCATTCCTGTCGTGGTACTGGGCCTCTCCGGGGCGCCCAACGCCGGCGATGAGCTGTTGGCGGTGGAAAGCGAGCGCAAGGCCCGCGAAGTTGCGCTCTATCGGCAGGGCCGCTTCCGCGACGTGAAGCTTGCGCGTACCAGCACGCGCGCCGAGGACGTGTTCGCGCAGATGGGCGCGACGCGTGCCGGCATCGTGGCGGTACTGCTGAAGGCGGACGTACAGGGCAGCGCGGAGGCGCTCAACGACGCGCTCAACAAGCTGTCCACCGACGAGGTGCAGGTCAATGTCATCGCCAGTGGCGTGGGCGGTATTACCGCCTCGGACATCCAGCTGGCGGCGGCCTCCAAGGCCTTCGTTATCGGCTTCAATGTGCGCGCCGACGCAGCCGCGCGGGAGGTCATGAAGGACACCGGTGTGGAAGTGCGCTACTACAGCGTGATCTACGAGGCCATCGACGACGTCAAGCAGAAGCTCAGCGGCCTGCTGGCGCCCGAGATCAAGGAGCAGATCATGGGCACCGCGCAAGTGCGTGAAGTATTCCGCTCCAGCAAGTTCGGCGTGGTTGCCGGCTGCCTGGTCACCGAGGGCGTGGTCAAGCGCAACAACCCAATCCGCGTGCTGCGTGACAACGTGGTGATCTTCGAGGGCGCCCTCGAATCGCTGCGACGCTTCAAGGACGACGTTGCCGAAGTGCGCGCCGGAACCGAGTGCGGCATCGGCGTCAAGAACTACCAGGACGTGCGCGTCAACGATCAGATCGAGTGCTTCTCGCGCGTCGAGGTGACGCGCACGATCCAATGACCGGCAACCCGGCGCGGCAGGCCCGCATCGCCTCACAGATACAGCGCTCGCTCGTGACGCTGCTGCGCCGGGGCGTCAAGGATCCGCGCGTGGGCAACGTGACGGTCACGGCCGTCACGCTCGCGTCAGATCTGAGCAGCGCCACGGTCTACGTGCTGCCGTTCGCCGATCGCGGCACCGAGGCCCCTGCGATGCTCGCCGGGCTCGACAGTGCCGCGGGCTACCTGCGTGGCCAGCTGTCCCGCGAGCTCAAGCTTCGCCACATGCCTCGGCTGCAGTTCTGCCTCGACGAGCAGCTCGAGCGAGCACACCAGCTCACGAGCCTCATCGACCATGCAGTCGCCGACGACGCAACGCGCGCACAGGAACAGCAGGAGGAAGGGCAGGAACCTGTGACGCGGAGGCCATCCGAAGAGTGATTGGGAGGCATGTGAACATTTGTTCAGATCAAATGTTTCACATGCCTCCCAATCGCTCTCACGATGGCGACCACGTTAATGGATCCTACTTCTCCTCCTGATGCTTCGGTACAGCTCGTGCGCGCCGGCGTGCTGCTGCTCGATAAGCCCGTGGGTTTGTCGTCGAACGGCGCGCTGCAGGTCGTGCGCCGTCTCGCCGGTGGGATCAAGGCGGGGCATGGCGGGAGCCTGGATCCGCTGGCGAGCGGCATGCTGCCGATCTGCCTCGGGGAGGCGACGCGGCTCGCTGGCGAGCTGCTGCACGGACGCAAGGCTTACCGCTTTGGACTGAAGCTCGGGGAGCGCTCGGCCACCGGCGATGCGGAAGGGGAGATCGTCGAGCGCAGCGAGGTGCCCAGTCTCGGGCAGGCGCAACTCGGCGAGGTGCTGCAGACTTTTCTCGGTACGCATGAGCAGACGCCGCCGATGTACTCGGCGCTCAAGCGCGACGGTCAACCGCTCTATCGGCTCGCGCGCCGCGGGATCACGGTGGAGCGAGCCCCGCGCAGTGTGTGCATCGATCGGCTGCAGCTGCTCGAGCAGGCCCCTGACGAGCTGCAGCTCGAAGTGGGCTGCTCCAGCGGCACGTACGTGCGCGTACTGGGGGAGGACATCGCGCGCGCGCTCGGCACCTGCGGGCGGCTGACGAGCCTGCGGCGACTCTATGTGGAGCCCTTCCAGACCCACGCCATGGTGCAGCTCGAGACACTGCGCACATTGAGCGAGTCGGGACTGAGCTGGCCGCTGCTGCCTGCGGACCGTGCAGTCTCGCACCTGCCGGCTCTGCCGCTGACAGGCGCGCAGGCGAGCTCCCTCACCCAGGGACGAACGGTGCAGCTACAGGCGCAGCTGCCGCCGCAGACGCAGCCGGCGCAGTCCTCCCCGCAACCGGCGCTGTGGCGGCTCTACGACGTCGAGGGGCGCTTTCTGGGGCTTGGCGAGAGTGATGCGACGGGGCTGCTACGCTCGCGCAGGCTTTTCCCGGCACCGTTGGCGATTACGTAAGCCCCTGTTTCGGCTTGAGGGAAGCAGGGGGTGCGCGTAGAATGCGCGGCCTTCAAAACGACCCAATAGACTGGTTCAGCACAGAGGTTTTCCAAGCCAATGTCTTTGTCCACAGAACAGAAGAGCGGTGTGGTTGCGCAGTACCGCCGCGATCCCCAGGATACGGGCTCGCCCGAGGTTCAGATTGCGCTCCTCTCGGAGCGCATCAATGGCCTCGGCACGCATTTCGGCACGCACAAGCGCGATCATTCTTCGCGCCGCGGCCTCGTCAAGCTTGTTAATCAACGCCGCAAACTCCTCGATTATCTGAAGGCAACGCGGCCGGCCAAGTACCAGGAGCTCGTCGAGCGCCTGGGTCTGCGCCGCTGATCCCTGCCGCCGCGTTCCCGCAGCAGCGGCGCGGCATCCTGCCCGACTCATCGAGGACCGAAGCGTGACTGTCGTCAAGAAAAGCTTTTCATACGGCCCGCATAACGTCACCCTGGAGACCGGCGAGCTCGCCCGTCAGGCGGACGGCGCGGTGTTGGTTTCCATGGCCGAGACCGTCGTGCTGGTCACGGCGGTCGCACAGAAGACCGCGATCGCGGGACGCGATTTCTTTCCCCTGACGGTCAACTACGTCGAGAAGACCTATGCTGCCGGACGCATTCCGGGCGGCTTCTTCAAGCGTGAGGGACGCCCCACGGAGCGCGAGACGCTCACCTCGCGTCTGATCGACCGACCGATCCGACCGCTGTTTCCCGACGGCTTCAAGAACGAGGTACAGGTCGTCGCGACGGTCGTGTCGCTGAATCCGGACGTCGATGCCGATGTGCCCGCGATGCTGGGCGCCTCCGCGGCGCTGGCGATCGCCGGTGTACCGTTCAACGGACCGATCGGCGCTGCACGTGTGGGCTATCGCGACGGCAAGTACCTGCTCAATGCGCCCCGCTCCGAGCAGGCGAACTCGCAGCTCGAGCTGGTGGTCGCCGGCACCCAGGATGCGGTGCTGATGGTCGAATCGCAGGCGCAGTGCCTGTCCGAGGAGGTCATGCTCGGCGCCGTGGTCTTCGGTCACGAGCAGATGCAGATTGCGATCCGTAACATCCGCGAACTCGCCTCCGAAGCAGGCAAGCCGCGTTGGGACTGGAAGCCCGCGGCGCTCGACAGCGCGCTCGAGCAGGCCGTGAAGTCTCGCGCCGGGCAGGCGCTCTCGGATGCCTATCGCATCACCGAGAAACAGCAACGCTACTCGCGCATCACCGAGATCAAAAAGGAAGTTACCGCGGCACTGTCTGCCGGGGAGACTGCGCAGTGGACGGGCGACGCGCTCAAGAACGAGCTGTTCAAGCTCGAGAGCCAGATCGTGCGCGAGCGCATTCTGAATGGCGAGCCGCGCATCGACGGACGCGATACGCGCACCGTACGCCCGATCTCGATCCGCGTCGGCGTGCTGCCGCGCGCGCACGGCTCGGCATTGTTCACGCGTGGCGAGACGCAGGCGCTGGTCGCCACGACGCTCGGCACTTCGCGCGATTCGCAGATCATCGACGCGCTCGAGGGCGAGCGCCGCGAGCCCTTCATGCTCCATTACAACTTCCCACCGTTCTCGGTCGGTGAGACCGGCATGATGGGGTCGCCCAAGCGCCGTGAGATCGGCCATGGGAACCTGGCGCGCCGTGGCATCAGCGCGGTCATGCCGGACATGACGACCTTTCCGTACGTGATCCGCATCGTCTCGGAGATTCTCGAGTCCAATGGCTCGAGCTCCATGGCGAGTGTCTGCGGCTCGAGCCTCTCGCTGATGGATGCCGGTGTGCCGATCAAGGCGCCGGTGGCCGGCGTGGCCATGGGTCTGGTGCTGGAAGGCTCGCGCTTCCAGGTGCTGACCGACATCCTCGGTGACGAGGATCATCTCGGCGACATGGATTTCAAGGTCGCTGGCACGCGTGATGGCGTCAGCGCGTTGCAGATGGACATCAAGGTCGAGGGCATCACCCCGGAGATCATGCGCGTGGCGCTCAGCCAGGCGCGCGTCGGGCGGCTGCACATCCTCGATGAGATGGACAAGGTGATCCGCCAGTCGCGCGAGAAGATGTCCGAGTGGGCCCCCTCGATCATCACGCTGAAAATCGACCCGGAGAAGATCCGCGACGTCATCGGCAAGGGCGGTGCGGTGATCCGTCAGATCACCGAGGAGACCGGCACCACGATCGACATCGAGAACGATGGCACCGTGAAGATCGCCTCGGTGAGCGGTGCGGCTGGGCGCGAGGCCCAGGAGCGCATCCGCTTGATCACCGCGGACGTGGAAGTGGGCCGAATCTACGAGGGCCGGGTCGTCAAACTGATGGATTTCGGCGCCTTCGTGACCATCCTGCCCGGACGCGACGGCTTGGTACACATCTCGCAGATCTCCGATGAGCGCGTGGAGCGCGTCTCCGACAAGCTCAAGGAAGGCGATGAGGTGCGCGTCAAGGTGCTCGAGGTGGACCGGCAGGGCCGCATCCGCCTGTCCATGCGCAATATCGACGCTGCCTAGCGTATTGCTCGGCTAGGAAGAGGTGGCCGTCGTCGCGACGGCCTTCATCAGCGTGCGGTAAATCTCGTCCTGCGCACTGTGCCAGCGCTGATAGTTCTGATGCGCCAGCTGACTGGCCGCCGCCGCCGGATCGGCAGCCGGCGGCTTGCTGTTTAAGAACAGTCGCAGGCTCTGCTCGAGATAACTCGACAGGACGCCTTCGAGGCCGACCTGGCGATCATGGCTGCGAATCAGCTCGGCCAGGAAGTCCTGGCTGAGCACGGTGTCGTTCTTTTGCTCCAGATCGGCAATGACCTGCAGCAGCACCGGACGCGTGATGTCCTGCTGACTGCGCTTGTCGATCACGCTGAATTCCACGCGCTCCATGACGAGTCGCCGCACATCATCGAGGGTGATGTAGCGGCTCTCTACCGTGTCGTAGAGACGCCGGTTGGGGTACTTCTTGATGATGCGTAGCTCGCTCATGCGGAAGTCCTCATGTGTCAGCCCGCGTGCCAGCGGGACCACGATCCACATACCATAGTACAAGCGCCCGCGGAACCCAAATCGGCCTGCGCCGACATCACACGCTCCGGGGGGGCAGACCGGCAGGCATGTGACAGCCGATCAGCTGCTAGCCTGGGGCCTGACGGGCGATTGCGCGAGAGCCGGGGGACGGGAGAGCGCGTCGGCGGGAGACGACGCGGTGTGTCGGTGCCGCTGCGCCTGTGCGCGGCGCGCCCCAGGGGCACTGGGGCGCGCCCGGCGCGGGAAGATCACCGATAGCGGTCGTCGCGATCGCCGTACTGGCGTTCGCGCCGTTCGCGGCGTTCCTGAGCCTCGATGGACAGCGTCGCGACCGGTCGCGCCTCCAGGCGCTTGATACCGATTTCCTCGCCGGTTTCCAGGCAATAGCCGTAGGTCCCGTCCTCGATACGCTTGAGCGCCTCTTCGATCTTACGAATGAGCTTGCGCTCGCGATCGCGCGTGCGCAGCTCCAGGCTGAACTCCTCTTCCTGGGTGGCGCGATCGTTGGGATCGGGAAAATTGGCCGCCTCATCCTTCATATGTGAAACGGTGCGATCGACCTCTTCCATGAGATCGCGCTTCCAATTGAGCAGGATCTGCTGGAAGTGCGCCAGCTGCTCCTTGCTCATGTACTGCTCGCCGCGTTTGGCGACGTAGGGTTTGACGTTGCGCGGGCCCGCCAGCAGGCTCCCGGGCTCGACGCTGTCGGCCTCGTCGGCGTCGGGCATGGGCAGAGCGCGGCCGGCGGTGGCAGGGCGCGGCACATCCGCGCCAGCGCTGCTCGGCGGTGCCGGCCGCGAGGCCGACGGGTGCGCAGACACCGGGTGCGCAGGCACCGGATGCGCAGTCGAGTGGCCGGCGGTGGAGCTGCGTGACGACTCGGTGCCGGAATCGCTCGGCCTCTCGGTGCTCTTGGCGCTGCGAGCAGCGGGCTTGGCAGAGGAGGCGGCGACAGTGGCGCGACTTGCGCCTGGGATCTTGCGAGGCGCAGGAGGCGGCGCAGCCCGGCGCGCCGCAGGCTTGGCGACCGCGGGTCGCTTGGGTTTGCTCGACTTGGCTGCGGTCTTCTTGCCCGCCATCACGACGCTCCTGAGTGCTGTCCGGCCCCTTGGGAACGCGCGATTATACCGGCGCGCCCCGGGCTGTACAGGGTCGAAAAATTCCTGATGGTTCCGCGCTCTACGTGTGCTGCCGGTGCCCTCCGGAACGCCTTTGCCCGCCTGCGACGAGGCAGCTGCCTACGGGCATACCGCTTGCAACATGCTGCGGAGGGTGCGACTTTGGGGCGGCGCCGGTTCGCACCTCAGGGGTATTGCGCATGCAGCAGACGGACAAGATCGTTGGCGAGAGCCGGCCGGGGCTCGTGGCTGCCTCGGCGCTGGCCCATGACGCCGTCGTCGATGCGGCGGGTGAGCCCGTGGGCCGCGTGCGCGAGATCATGCTCGATGTGCCGCGCGGACGAATTGCCTACGTCGTGCTGGCATTCGAAGATCCAGCCGAGGAAGGCAGGCCGGATGGCCCGGTGCGCAAGCTGTTCGCCGTGCCCTGGGAGGCGCTGCGGCTGGATGGGCAGCGCCAGCGCCTGGTGATCGACACGCAGCGCGAACGTCTGCGCGACGCCCCTGGCTTCGATCCGGCGCACTGGCCCAGCATGGCGCAGCCCACCTGGAATAGCGCGCTGTACGAATTCTACGGCGTCGAGCCGTATCGCGAAGACTGAGCGGTCGACGCGCGGGTCGCTCAGGCAGCGTTCAGCAGCATCACAGCGAACCAGCCACGCTCGTCGCTGAAGCGCGCCTGCACCCGCCAGCCGGCTTCCGCCGCGAGAATCGCAAACGCATCCGGCGTGTACTTGTGACAGCACTCGGTGCGGATGAACTCACCGCGTAGCAAACGAATCACGGCTGCGCCCATGCGGATCGTCTGGTGGGCGGAGCTGACCAGATGCATCTCGATGCGCTGCTGGGACTCGACCCAGAGCGCCCGATGGCGGAAGTGGCTGATGTCGAAGCCGATGCCGAGCCGTCGATTCACGTGACGCAGGGCATTGAGATTGAACTCGGCCGTGACGCCGCGCTCATCGTCATAGGCGCGCTCGAGCACCGCGCGGTCCTTGAGCAGGTCGATGCCGATCAGCGCCTTGCCATCTGTGCCCGCGAGCGCCCGCATGGAGGACAGCAGCCGTACCGCCTCCAGCCGCTCGTAGTTACCCAGTGTCGAGCCCGGGAAGTAGATCAACCGTCGCGTGCCGTCGGCCGCGTGCAGCGGCAGCTCCAGTCGACGCACGAAGTCGGCGCACAGCGGCAGCACGTTGAGCGATGGATAATCGCGTCGCATGGCACGCGTGGTGCGCGCCAGACTCGAGGCGGCGATGTCGATCGGCACGTAGTTTCGCAGGCGGGGCAGCGCATCGAGCAGCGGCCGGACCTTCTGGCTGTTGCCGCTGCCGTACTCGATGATCGACAGCTCATCGCCGAGCAGCGCCGCCATCTCGGCGGCGTGCTGCTGCATGATCTGTGTTTCCAGGCGCGTCACGTAGTACTCGGGGACCTCGCAGAGCTTCTCGAACAGGCGGCTGCCGCGCTCGTCGTACAGCCAGGTATGCGAGAGCTGCCTGGGGATAAAGAGCAGTCCGCGCAGCACATCGGCGAGTCCCTGCTCGTACTGTCCATCGATGAAGCGCTCGGCAAGCGCGGCGGTATTGGTCGATGCCATGATGGGGTGTCCTTCCTTAGAGGTCTTTTGCGAGCCGCACGCCGGAGAATTGCCAGCGAGCCTGGGGGTAGAAGAAGTTTCGATAGCTCGCTCGCATATGCGAGCGGGGCGTGGCGCAGGAGCCGCCGCGCAGTACGAACTGATTGGCCATGAACTTGCCGTTGTATTCGCCGAGCGCGCCGGACCAGGCACGAAAGCCTGGATAGGGCAGGTAGGCCGATGCGCTCCATTGCCAGACATCGCCGAACAGCGAGGCAGGGGAGCCGGGGGACGCGGCGCGCGGATGCAGGCGGCTCGACTCGAGGAAATTGCCGAGGATCGGGGCACCGCAGGCGGCCCGCTCCCATTCACCTTCCGTCGGCAGGCGCGCTCCGGCCCAGCGGGCAAAGGCGTCGGCCTCGTAGTAGCTCAGATGGCAGACGGGGGCATGCGGATCGAGTTCCTGCATGCCGTCGAGCGTGAACTCGGCATCCAGTGTCTCGCTCCAATAAAGCGGGCGCTGCCATTGTTGGGCCAGCGGCCAGCCATCCGAGAGCCATAGAGTCGGGCGCCCGTAACCGGCGTCGAGGATGAACTCGTGGTATTCGGCGTTGGTCACGAGCCGATCGGCCAGGGCAAAGGCAGACCCGTACTGACGATGTCGCGGCGTCTCGTTGTCGAAGCAGAAGCCCTCGTTGCCGCTGATCCCGAGCTCGTAGACACCGCTCACATAGGGGGTAAAGGTCAGCGGGCGCTGTGGTGGCTTGGGAGCGGCTGGCGCGACGGATGAGGCGCCCGAGGCCGTAGGCAGGCGATAAGCCGGGCGCAGTGGATTGGTGAACAGCAGATGCTTCAGATCCGTCAGCAGCAGCTCCTGGTGCTGCTGCTCGTGCTGAATGCCGAGCTGCACCAGGCGAGCCAGGGCCGGCCTCGGCGGCGAGTGCAGCAGCTCGGCCAGGTGCTCATCGACATGGCGGCGATAGCGGTAGACCTCCGCGACGCTCGGCCGCGTCAGCAGGCCCCGCCCCGGGCGCGAAGCCTGCGGTCCGACGCTCTGGTAGTAGGAGTTGAACAGATAGTCGTAGCTGCTGTGAAAGCAGCGATAACCGACCTGCTCGACCTGCAGGACGAAGCGCTCGAAGAACCAGCTGGTGTGCGCCAGATGCCACTTGGTGGGGCTGGCATCGGGCATGCTCTGCGGCACATAGTCTTCGATCGCGAGCGGCTCACAGAGCGCTTCGGTCTGCGTACGCACGACCAGGTAGTCCTGCGGCAGCGAACAGCGCTCGCTGTACAGTGGTCGAACTCCCTGGTCACCGCGCATGTCACTGCCGGGTGCAAGAGGCGGGCCGCAAACGGCACGTCACGCGGCCGCGGAAGAAATGGATGCACCGGGCGGGCGATGACGCAAAGTACCGCTTGCCCTTGCCTGCGGTTTGTGATTGTCCCGCTTGCGGACTGCTCTGCAGCATGACGAGGCCGTAGGCGCAGGGGGCCGCTCGCGCTCCCCGGGGCGTTCGCATCGCGGCACGGCAGCGGCGCCGGAAAAAAATTCAATGTGCCCGGTAGTTCGTGCAAGCGGCGCAGCGGCAGGCTGCGAGCAGCACGGGGCCCGGCGGGCAGGCCCAGCCGGTGCCGCGGCGAAATCTAGGGCAGGCTGACGGGCTCGGCGGCCCGCCAGCCGGGGGCGTGCCGCTCGGCGATGACGCTGGTGTAGATGCCGCCACGCACGTTGAAGCGCGCACGCAGACGCATGAAGCGCGGAGCGAGCCGGCCGGCCAGATAATCGACGATCTCGTTGGTCACGGCCTCATGGAAGGCGCCGCGGTCCCGAAATGACCACAGGTACAGCTTGAGTGCCTTGAGCTCGACGCACAGACGGTCGGGGACGTACTCGAGCTGCAGCGTCGCGAAGTCCGGCTGTCCGGTGCGCGGACACAGGCAGGTGAACTCCGGGATGCGCATGCGGATCGTGTAATCGCGCTCGGGCGCCGGGTTTGGAAAAATTTCGACGTCGGTGGACGGCTGACTCGGCATGCGGAAGTGTGACTGCATCGAAAGAGCGCGAAGGATACTTTACACTACGGCGCGAACGTGCCCTAGCAGCGCCGCTGGCGCCCCAGGACAGGAGAGATGCGGCTCAACAGGATCAAGATCGCCGGTTTCAAATCGTTCGTCGATCCCACCTCGGTTCATCTGCCCGGCAACCTGACCGGTGTCGTCGGTCCCAACGGTTGCGGCAAATCCAACATCATCGATGCGGTTCGCTGGGTCATGGGCGAGCTCTCGGCGCGCTATCTGCGCGGCGATTCGATGGCGGATGTGATCTTCAACGGCTCGGGCTCGCGCAAGCCCGTGGGTACCGCCTCGGTGGAGCTGATCTTCGACAACGCCGACGGCCGCGTCGGCGGCGCCTATGCCAGCTACGCGGAGATCTCGCTCAAGCGCACCGTCGAGCGCGACGGCACCTCGTCGTATTTCATCAATGGCGGTCGCTGCCGCCGCCGCGACATCACCCAGCTTTTCCTCGGTACCGGCCTGGGCTCGCGCAGCTACGCCATCATCGAGCAGGGCACGATCTCGCGGGTCGTCGAGGCCCGTCCCGAGGACATGCGCGCCTTCATCGAGGAGGCAGCCGGCATCTCCCTGTACAAGGAGCGGCGGCGGGAGACCGAGAGCCGCATCGCCGATACGCGCGAGAACCTGGCGCGCGTCAGCGATCTGCGCGAGGAGGTCGACAAGCAGATCCGTCATCTGCAGCGTCAGGCCAATGTGGCGCGTCGCTACCAGGATCTGAAGTCGCAGGAGCGCACGCTGACGGCCGAGTCGCTGGCGCTGCGACTGCGCGAGCTGGATGAAACCGCCGCTCAGCAGGAGCAGGGCATGCGCGAGCGGGAGCTTGCCATGCAGCAATCGCTGGCCGAGCAGCGCGCCAGCGAGGCGGCCATCGAGAAGCAGCGCGAGTTCCATGCCGAGCTAAGCGCGACGCTCTCACAGGTGCAGGCGCGCTATTACGAGATGGGCGCGGCCGTCACGCGCACCGAACAGAGCCTGAGCCATGCGCGCCAGATGCGCGAGCGCGCGACGCAGGAGCAGGTCCAGCTCGGCTCGCAGCTGAGCGGCATTGCCGAGCAGGCCGTGCGCGATGAGCAGCAGCTCTCGGCCTTGCGCGCCGAGCTCGCCGCGCTCGCCCCGCAGCTGGATGCCCGACGCGAGCAGGAACGGCTCGCGACCCAGACACAATTGGCCCAGGAGTCGCAGCTGACCGCCTGGCAGGAGCGCTGGGAGGTGTTCAATCGCGAACTCGGCGCGGTCGGGCAGAGCGGCGAGGTCGAGGCTGCGCGTATCGAGCAGTTGGAGAATCAGCGCCTGCGACTGCAGGCGCACGCGGACCGCCTCCGCATCGAGGCCGAAACGCTGGCCACTCAGGCAGCCGATCCGGCGCTGGAGGGATTGCAGCAGCGCGAGACGAGTGGCCGGGAGATTACCGAGCAGCTCTCACGCGAGCTCACCGCTGCCCTCGCTCTGGTGCAGCAGCTGCGCAGCGCCCAGCAGGCGGCCGAAGGGCGGCTGGAGCGACTGCGACGCGAGCGTGAGCAGACGCGCTCGGAGCTGGTGTCGCTCGAGGCCCTGCAAAAGGCGGCGCTACGTGAAAAGAATCCGCAGACGGCCAACTGGCTTGCCTCGCTCGGCCAGGGTGTCGGGCGGCGTCTGGCGGAGATCCTCGATGTCAGCCCCGGCTGGGAGCGTGCCGTCGAAACGGTGCTTGGCGACTATCTCGAGGCCGTCGATGTCGCGGCGCTCGAGTCGCTGCAGAACGAATTGCCGCGCCTGACCATCGGTCAGTTGACCTTCATCGAGCACGGCCGCGCGGCCGAGCGGCAGCAGGCGGTCGAACACGCTGCCACGGTAGATGCACCGCCGGTGCCCCCGACGGGAGATGTAATGCTTGCCGCCCGGGTGCGCGGTCCGGATTCGGCCCTGCAACTGCTCTCGAGCGTGCGCACGGCAGCCACGTTGGCCGAGGCGCTGCAGGGGCGAGCGCAGCTGGCGCCGGGCGAGTCGATTGTGACAGCCGGCGGTGAGTGGCTCGGACGCGGCTGGCTGCGCGTCAATCGCGGCGGCGACGTGCACGCGGGTGTCATCGAGCGCGAGCATCGGCTGAAGGAGCTGCGCGAACGCTGTGCGCACGCCGATCGGCAGGTTGCACAACTCGAGCAGGAGCTCGTCAGTCTGCGCTCGCAGGTCGGTGTGGCCGAGCAGGGTCGGGAGCGTACGCAGCTGCGCATTCAGCAGGCGCAACGCGATCACGCCGAACTGCGTGCCCGGCTCGAAGCGCTGCGCGCGCGGCTGGAGCAGGCCGCGCAGCGTCGCGCGCGCCTCGAGGCGGAGCAGGCGGAGGTGTCTGCCGACGCAATGCGCACGGCCGACAGCCTCGCGCGCGCGCAGGCTGCCTACGAGGAGGCAAGCAGCTCGCTCGCGCGCCTGGATGAGCGACGGCGCGAACTGGAGGAAGAACGCGAGCTGCGGCGTGCGGATGCGGCGGCGGCGCGCCAGCGCGCGCAGGCCGCGCAGCTCGAGCTGCGCGACGCGATGGTACGGCTGGAGAGCCGCCGCTCCTCGGAAGGCTCGATGTCCACGGCCCTGGAGCGCCTGCTCACGCGGCGCGGCGAGCTGCTCGCGCAGCGCGCGCAGCTCGAGAGCACCTTGCGCGACAGCGAGGCACCCATCGGGCAGCTCGAGCAGCAGCTGCAGGAGCATCTGGCACACCGCCTGGATGCGGAGGGTGAGCTGGCCGGTGCGCGCCGAGCGCTCGAGGACTGCGATCAGCAGTTGCGCTCGCTGGAGCAGCGGCGCATCGGCGCCGAGCAGCGCGTGGAGCAGGCGCGCGTCGGCAGCGAGCAGGCGCGACTGGCCGTGCAGGAGTCGCGGCTGCGGCGCGAGGCGCTGCTCGAGCAGTTCGCTGCGACGCATTGCGAGTTGCCGGCAGTGCTGGCGAATCTGGATCCGCAGGCGGAGCTGGCCGCCTGGGAGCAGCGCCTCGCCGGCCTGCGCGCGGATATCGAGCGGCTCGGGCAGGTCAACCTCGCGGCCATCGGTGAGCTCGCCGAGCAGAGCGAGCGCAAGGCGTATCTGGATCGGCAGTTCGCCGACGTTACCGAGGCGCTGGAGACGCTCGAGACGGCGATGCGCAAGATCGACCGGGAAACACGCACGCGCTTCGAGGACACCTTCAATCGCATCAACGCGGGCCTGAAGGAGAAATTCCCGACGCTGTTCGGCGGCGGAAATGCCTACCTGGAACTCGTTGGCGAGGATCCGCTGGCCGCTGGCGTCGCGATCATGGCGCGCCCCCCGGGCAAGCGCAACAGCACGATCGCCCAGCTGTCCGGTGGAGAGAAGGCCCTGACGGCGGTGGCGCTGGTGTTTGCGATCTTCGATCTGAACCCCGCGCCGTTCTGCCTGCTCGATGAGGTGGACGCGCCGCTGGATGAGCACAATGTCGGGCGCTTCTGCGACATCGTGCGGGCGATGTCCAGTCGCATCCAATTCATTTTCATCACCCATAACAAGGTCACGATGGAGCTTGCCTCCCAGCTGGTCGGCGTCACCATGAGCGAGGCAGGGGTTTCGCGCTTGGTCACGGTGGATATCGACGAGGCCGTCAAGTTGGCGGCCGTTTAGGGCGGAGGACCCAATGAGCGAATTGCGCTGGATCCTGCTGGCGGTCGGGCTGGTGTTTCTGATCGGTCTGACGGCCTGGGAGTCGCGCCGCGCACGCCTGGCGCGCGTGGCGGCACGCGAACGGGCTCGCGCGCTCGCCGAGACCATTCCGTTCGAGCAGCCGGGGGCCTCGGGCGTGGGGCCCGCCAGGGGCGCAGGACCCGCGTTGGGTGAGCTGCCCGCTGCGGCAGTGGCCGATTTTCCGCTCGACGCGACCGAGTCCGAGGAGCCCGCAATTCGCGCTGAGCAGCGCGGCGCGCTCAATGTCGAGGAACTGCCGAGCGTGCCACTGGAGGCGCGGCACGCGGCGCTCCCGGGGATTTCCGCACAGGCGGCGGCGGGCGAGTCCGAAACGGCCTGGCCGGCAGATTCTGCGGCGCAGTCGCAGGCCGACGCGCAGCTGTCCGCCGAGCCGCAGCTACAGGCAGACGAGCCGGTGGATGCGCAGGCGCGGGTGAGTGACGACGAGCTGCCGGAGGCCGCCGCTCAGGGGGTGAGCGTCGAGTGGCCGCCCGAGGAACAGCGGCGCATCGTCGCGGTGCGCATCGTCAGCAATGGCGAGCAGCGACTGTCGGGGCGCGCGACGCGTCAGGCGCTGGCGGCCTGCGGATTCGTGCACGGACGCTATCGAATCTTTCATCAGCCCGATGCCCAGGGCCATGCGCTGGTGTCCTGTGCAAGTCTGAACAAGCCAGGCGTGTTCGATCCGAGCTCGATGGACTATCAGCGCTACTCGGGATTGAGCCTGTTCACGGTGCTGCCGGGGCCGCTGTCGACGCCCGATGCCGTGGATCGCCTGCTGCATACGGCACTGGACCTTTCCGAGCGATTGCAGGCGCGCCTGCAGGACGATGCGGGCCAGACTCTCGATGAGGCGCGCATCGTCGAGTTGCGCACGCGCTATCGCGAGCTCGATGCCATGGCAGGACCTCCCGCGTGAGCGCTGACGCGCAGCATCGCATCGGCGAGCTGCGTGACCTGATCCGACAACACGACTACCGCTACTACGTGCTCGATGACCCGAGCGTGTCGGACGCGCAGTACGACAGCTTCATGGTCGAGCTGCGCGCGCTGGAAGCACAGCACCCGGAGCTGATCAGCGCCGATTCCCCCACGCAGCGTGTCGGCGGGCAGCCGGCCGCGGGCTTCCTGCCTGTACAGCACCGTCTACCGATGCTGTCGCTGGACAACGCCTTCGGCGAGGAGGACATCCGCGACTTCGACCGTCGCGTGCGTACGCGTCTCGGACGCGAGCAGGACACCATCGTTTACTGCGCGGAGCCCAAGCTCGACGGCCTGGCCGTGTCGCTGACCTACCGGCACGGGCGTCTGGCGCTCGCCGCCACGCGCGGCGATGGCGCGACCGGCGAGGACGTCACGGCGAACGCGCGCACGATCCGCGCGGTGCCCCTGCAGCTGCACGGTACCTATCCGGATGAGATCGAGATCCGCGGCGAGATTTTCATGCCCATCGCGGGGCTGACAACGCTCAATGCGGCGGCCGCCGCGGCCGGCGAGAAGCTCTACGCCAATCCGCGCAACGCTGCGGCGGGCAGTCTGCGACAGCTCGATCCGCGCATTACCGCCACGCGCAGCTTGCAGGCGTTCTTCTACGGCTACGGATTTTGGAGTCATCCGCCCGCCACCCAGAGCGCCATGCTGCAGCAACTGGCACGCTGGGGACTGCGCACCAATCCGCTGGTGCGCACAGTGCGCGGCGTCGAGGGTTGCCTCGAGTATTTCCGCGATATCGGCGCGCGACGCAGCGCTCTGGCCTACCAGATCGATGGAGTGGTCTACAAGGTCGACGCACGCGTCGACCAGGAAGCCCTCGGCTACGTGGCGCGTGCGCCGCGTTGGGCGATTGCTCACAAATTTCCCGCTGAGGAAGCCCTCACGCAGGTGCGCGACATCGAGTTTCAGGTCGGCCGCACGGGCGTGCTGACGCCAGTGGCGCGCCTCGCGCCGGTGCAGGTCGGCGGCGTCACGGTCAGCAACGCGACCCTGCACAACTTCGATGAGCTCGCCCGCAAGGATGTGCAGATCGGCGATACCGTGTCGGTGCGTCGCGCAGGCGATGTCATTCCCGAGATCGTGCGCGTACTGCCCGAGCGCCGCACGGGCGAGGTGCATCCGGTGGTGCTGCCCACCCACTGTCCCGTGTGCGGCGCGGCCGTCGTGCGGGTGGAAGGGGAGGCCGCTGCGCGCTGCAGTGGCGCCTTCAGCTGTCCCGCCCAGCGCATGGAGGCGCTGCGGCACTTCGCGAGCCGCCGCGCGCTGGACATCGAAGGGCTGGGGGACAAGCTCATCGAGCAACTGGTGGAACAGGGGCTGGTGCACGAGCCGAGCGAGCTGTATCAGCTCGATGCCACCCGGCTGATCGAGCTGGCGCGCATGGGCGAAAAATCGGTCGCCAAGCTGCTGGCGGCCATAGAGCGCAGCAAACAGACCACGCTGCCTCGGCTGCTCTATGCGCTCGGCATTCCCGGTGTCGGCGAGACGACGGCGCGCGCACTGGCCGGGCATTTCGGCGCGCTCGAGTCGATCCAGCAGGCGGATCTGGAGCAGATACTCGAAGTGCCCGACATCGGCCCGACCATCGGCGCAAGCGTGCACAGCTTCTTTGCCGACGAGCGACATCGCCGCCAGCTCGCGCAGCTGCGCGAGCTGGGCCTGCGCTTTCCCGAGGGCCCGCCGGCACGGCGCCCAGAGCAGCACGCACTTCCCCTGCATGGCGTCACCGTCGTGCTCACCGGCACGCTGACGGGGCTGACGCGCGAGGAGGCTGCCGAGCGGCTGACGGCGCTCGGTGCGAAGGTCACCGGCTCGGTGTCCAAGCGCACGCGCTATGTCGTGGCCGGCGCGGATCCGGGCAGCAAGCTCTCGCGCGCCGAGGCGCTGGGGGTGACGATCTTGGATGAGGCGGGGCTGATGCAGCTACTGGCCGACGTCAGCGTGCGCGCGGCGGAGTAGGCAGCCAGCGGACAAAACAAAGGCGGCGACGCTTCCACAAGGAGCGATCGCCGCCCAACACGGTGACCGGCGTTAGTGGGCTGGCGCCAGCGGTTCGCTCGGTGCCGTAGCGCTACTGTCGAGGCTCTTCTGCACCTGCGCGGTCTTCAGCAGCTGATCCTCGTAGTCGTGGAATTTCTTGCTCTCCACGAGCTGACTGACGCGGTCCTTGACCTGATCCAGTGGCGGCACCGGTGTCTCACGAGTGTCGAGCAACTGAATGACATGCCAGCCGTACTGTGTCTGCACCGGCGCCGGCGTGACCTCACCCTTCTTCAGCGAGGCGACCGCATCGGCAAAGGGCTTGACCATGCTCGTGGGCGAGAACCAACCGAGATCGCCGCCCTGATCCTTGGAGGAATCGATCGAGTCCTTCTTGGCCAGCTCCTCGAACTTGGCGCCGTGCTTGAGCTGCGCAATGATCTTCTGTGCCTGCTCCTGCGTGGTGACCAGGATGTGACGCGCGTGATACTGGGTCTTGGGGATGGCGGCAACCTGGCGGTCATACTCGCTCTGCAGCTCCGCGTCGGTCGGCTTCTTGTCGGCCAGGTAGTGCTCGGCGCCGGCCTGCTCGAGGATCTCCAGGCGTGAGAGCTGCAGTTCCGAGGCGACGTCCGTGGACTTCCCCAGCCCGTCCTTTTCCGCCTGCTGCGCGACCAGCTCGCCACGGATCAGATTGTCCAGCTCCTCACTGCGCTGGTCGGCAGTCAGCTCGGCCGAGGGCTTGTTCGCGGTGCTCTTTACGTAGTACTCGAACATATCGCGAGTGATCGGGGTGCCATTGACCGTAGCGACAGGCTTCTCTGCCGGGTTGGTCGGCGCGGCGCTGCCAGCGCTCGCCGTGGTCTGCGCCGGAGTGCCAGTCTTGGCGCAGGCGGCCAGCGCGCAGGCGGCCACGAGCGGAAGCAGTTTCTCGATTTTCATTAGATCTCTCACGAAGTTGAAGGATTAAATTGTTAATTCATCTGAAGTCAGGGCGGTGATGGACATCGCGTGCAGGTCGCTGTCCCAGAGGGCCGTGAGGGCCTGATTTACCAGCCGGTGGCGTTGCAAGACGCTCAACCCTGTGAAGCGTTCTGACACGATGCGCGCGCTAAAGTGCCCCTTACCGCTGGCGGCCCCAGCATGACCCGCGTGCGCGGCGCTGTGGTCCTGCACCTGCAGTTCGGAAGGTTGCAGGGCATCGCGCAAGCATTGCTCGATGCGCGCCAGGCGCCCGCTGCCGGGGCTGCTCATTGGGGTGTTCATGAGGCGGGCGCACTGGACGCGAGCGACTCCGTCCTGACCGCCAGCCAGGCGCCCTGGCCCATCGCAAACACCAGGAAGGCCGCGGTCAAACCAAATACCTTGAAATACACCCAGGTGCGCTCGCTGGCGTAGTCGGCGACCACCAGGTTCAGCGCACCCAGCAGCAGATAGAACACGGCCCATAACCAGTTGAGCATCAACCAGGCGCGGCGGGGCAGTTGCTCGCTCTTGGCCACCAGGGGCTGCAGCAGCCGCTGTGCGAGCGGCTTTGCACCCATCCAGGTGCTACCGATGGCAGCCAGCGATACGAGCCACAGAAAGACGGTTGGCTTCCATTTGAGGAAGCGCACATCCCGAAGCAGCAGCGTGGCGCCCCCCAGCAGCAGCACGAGGCCGGCGCTGAGCAGGTGCATGGGGGGCAGGCGGCGCAGGCGCAGCCAGTCAACCAGCAGCAGCGCGACCATGGCCGCCATGAGCACCGCGGTGGCGACGTAGATGCCGCGCAGCCAGTACGCCAGCAGGAATGCTGCCAGCGGCGCGAGATCAAACAGCGGTTGCATTGCGGCGATTCGGGTGTGGCAAGCCCGCTATGATAGCGAATCTGCCATACGGGCGGGAATTCGCGGCCTTTTACGCGTGAGCCAATACTTCGAGCTGCACCCCCAAACGCCGCAGTTGCGGCTGATTCGCCGCGCCGCGCAGATCGTGCGCGAGGGGGGGCTGATCGCCTATCCGACCGACTCGTGCTACGCACTGGGCTGTCATATCGGGGATGCGGCCGCGCTGGAGCGGCTGCGGCGCATCCGCGGTGCCGATCGTCATCATCACTTCACGCTGGTGTGCCGCGATCTGAAGGAGATCGGGCGTTATGCACGCGTGGATACCTGGCAGTTTCGCCTGCTCAAGGCGGCCACGCCCGGACCCTTCACCTTCCTGCTGCCCGCCACGCGCGAGACGCCGCGACGGCTGCAGCATCCCAAGCGGCGCACGATCGGCATCCGCGTGCCCGATCACAGCGTGCCGCGCCTGCTGCTCGAGGAGCTCGGCGAGCCGCTGATGAGTTCGACGCTGTTGCTGCCGGGCGATGAGCTGCCACTGACCGATGGAGCTCAGATCCGCGCACGCCTGGAGCACCAGCTCGATGCCATCCTCGATGGCGGCCACTGCGGCATCATGCCGACCACGGTGGTGGACCTGGCGGCCTCGCCGCCGGTGGTGGTGCGCGCAGGGTTAGGCCGCCTGCCCGGCATCGAGTGGGAAGCCTCCGTAAACTCCGTATAATCCGCCGCTTCACCGCACAGCGCCCGCCCCAGCGCGGGGGAAAGCAGCGAGACAGGATGAGTGTCGTCCCCCAAGGCAAGCGCGTGCTATCGGGCATGCGCCCGACCGGTGCGCTGCATCTGGGCAACTATCATGGTGCCCTGCGCAACTGGGTCGAGCTGCAGTACCAATACGAGTGCTTTTTCTTCGTGGCCGATTGGCATGCCTTGACCACGGCGTACGAGGACACGAGCGGCATTCCCCAGTCCATCCATGAGGTTACCGTCGACTGGCTGGCTGCCGGGCTGAATCCCGGGGTGGCGACGCTGTTCGTGCAGTCGCATGTCCCGGAGCATGCTGAGCTGCATCTACTTCTCTCGATGATCACGCCGCTGGGTTGGCTCGAGCGCGTGCCGAGCTTCAAGGATCAGCAGGAGCAGCTGCGCGACAAGGACCTGGCAACCTACGGGTTTCTCGGCTATCCGCTGCTGCAGAGCGCCGACATCCTGCTTTATCGGCCCGCCTTCGTACCGGTTGGCGAGGATCAGGTGGCACACGTGGAGGTGACGCGTGAGTTGGCGCGGCGCTTCAATCATCTGTTCGGACGCGAGGCGGACTTCGAGCAGAAGGCCGAGCGGGCCATCAAGGAGCTCGGCGGACGCAATATCACCCTCTACCGGCAGCTGCGTCGACGCTTCCAGGAGGCTGGCGACCAGGCGGCGCTCGAGCGCGCGCGAGCCTTGGTCGAGAGTAACCCGCGTATCACCATGGCCGATCGCGAGCGGCTGCTCGGTTATCTGGAAGGCAGCTCGGTGACGATCCTGCCCGAGCCGCAGGCGCTGCTGACGGCTGCGCCGCGAGTTCCGGGTCTGGATGGCCGCAAGATGTCCAAGTCCTATGGCAACACCATCGGAATGCGCGAGGAGCCCGATGCGGTCGCGCAGAAGCTGCGCACCATGCAGACGGATCCGGCGCGCGTGCGACGCACCGATCCGGGCGATCCGGACAAGTGTCCGGTGTTCGATCTGCATCGCATCTACTCGGATGCAGCTACGCAAAGCTGGGCGGCGCAGGGTTGCCGCACCGCCGGCATCGGCTGTCTGGATTGCAAGCAGCCACTGATCGATCGCGTCGTCGAGGAGGTGGGGGGCATGCGCAAGCGTGCGCAGGAGTTCCAGGAAAATCCTGAGGCCGTGAATAACCTGCTGACCGAGGGCGCGGAGAAGGCGCGTGAGGCTGCGCGCGCCACGCTCGATGAGGTGCGCCGCGCGATGCACCTGCGTCCACAGTGAGCCGCGCCGTGAGCCGCGCAGTGACCGGTGCGAAGCCAGCAGCGGAGGGCCCGATATGAAGCCGGACCTGAAGATCGTCGTTTCGAACCCGCCCCCGGACGTGCACGCCGCCGAAGCGGTGCCCGAGCAGGTGGAGATGCCGTTCGCCGTTCTGCGTGGCGAGCCCATCACCGCGATGCCGCGGGATCTCTATATTCCGCCGCAGGCGCTGGAGATCTTCCTCGAGGCGTTCGAGGGGCCGCTGGACATGCTGCTCTATTTGATCCGTCGCCAGAACGTCAACATCCTCGACATCCCGATCGCCGAGATCACGCGGCAGTACATGCAGTACATCGAGCTGATGCAGGAACTGCAGCTCGAGCTCGCCGGCGAGTACCTGGTCATGGCCGCGACGCTTGCGGAGATCAAGTCCCGCATGCTGCTGCCGCGGCCGGCCAGCGCGGACAACGGCGAGGAGGACCCGCGGGCGGAGCTGGTGCGACGTCTGCAGGAGTACGAGCGCTTCAAGCGCGCCGCAGCGGAGCTGGACCGTCTGCCGCGCCTGGAGCGGGATGTGTGGCTGGCGAGCGCCGAGCTGCTCGAGCGGCCTGCGCCCCGTACGCTGCCACAGGTCACGCTGCAGGAGATGTTGATCGCCTTCAAGGAAGTGGCGATCCGTGCGGCGCTGTTTGCGCATCACCACGTGCAGCGCGAGGCGCTCTCGGTGCGCGAGCGCATGAGCAACATCCTGTCGGCGCTCCATCAGGAAGCATTCGTACCGTTCGTGCAGCTGTTTCGCCCCGAGGAGGGACGCGCGGGAATCACCGTGACCTTCATCGCCATCCTCGAGCTGGTGCGCGAAGGCATGATCGATGTGCTGCAGACCGAAGCCTACGCACCACTGCACGTGCGGGCGGCCAGTACACCTCGTACACTGCAGGTCGTCGCAGAGCTGCCCGGACCTGAGGATGGAGCGGCAGGATGAGCGAGCAGATGGAGCAGATGCAGGAAGAGGCGCAGGGACAGATCCGCAATATCGTCGAGGCGGCGCTGCTGGCCGCGGCTCGGCCGCTGTCGCTGGCCGAGCTTGCGCAACTCTTCGAGGAGGGGCAGCGTCCGGATGCGCCGGCGTTGCGTGTCGCGCTGGGACAGCTCGAGGAGAGCTACGCCACACGCGCGCTGGAGGTCAAGCAGACGGCGGCGGGCTATCGCCTGCAGGTGCGCCACCGCTACAGTGCCGTCATCGGCCGGCTTTGGCCGGAGCGACCGCAACGCTACTCGCGTGCGCTGCTCGAGACGCTGGCGCTGATCGCCTATCGCCAGCCCATCACGCGCGCCGAGATCGAAGCGGTGCGCGGCGTGGTCGTCAATCCCAACATCATCAAGACGCTGCTCGAGCGCGGCTGGATTCGCGTGGTCGGCCATCGCGAACTGCCCGGCCGTCCGGAGCTGCTGGGCACCACGCGCGAGTTTCTCGATTATTTTGGGCTGTGCGGTCTGGATGAGCTGCCGCCACTCGCGGAGCTGCGCTCGCTCGGTGAGTTCGATCCGCAGCTCTCGGAGCTGCCACAGATACCCGTGGCCGAGGTGGTGCCCTCCGCGGGTGCTGCCGCGGCGCCGGAAGCTGCCGAGGCACTGGGTGAGGAGGCCGAGAGCAGCGCTTCGAGCGGCGGTGTTGGACCCGAGGAGCGTTCCGCGCTGGAGCGTGCCGCAGACATCGATGAGGGATCGGCCATGGTGGCCGCCTCACGCGGCACGGATGCTTGAAGCGCCAGGTTGCCTCGCGGGCCGCGCACGCTGCGGCTGAGGGACCCGCCGGCGCGGAACGACTGCAGAAGGTCATCGCGCAACTCGGCCTGGGTTCGCGACGCGAAGCCGAGGCCTGGATCCGCGCCGGCCGTCTGAGCGTCAATGGCCGGGCCGCAGTGCTCGGCATGCGCGTGTCATCCCAGGATAAGCTGCGGCTCGACGGACGGCTCATCCGCCAGCGTGCCAACCTGCGCGCCGCCGCGGCGGTGCTGCTGTGTCACCGCTCCCCGGGTCAACCGTTGCTGCCGCCCCGCACCGGGGCGCGTGCGCCCGGCGCCGCAGCGGGCGTGTCGGCGGGCTCGGAACCGCCGGCGCAGCCGACGAGCGGCGAGCCCGGCCCAGTGCGCGCCGCACGTGCCGGGAGCTTTGCCGAACACCTGCCGCGAAGTGCAGGACGACGCTTCATCAGCGTCAGTCCGCTGGCCGCCGTCGATGGAGGGCTCGAGCTGCTGACCGCCGATGGCACGCTGGCAGCGCGCCTGCAGCGCGCGGTGGGCTCTCTGCCGATGGAATTCAGCCTGCGGGTGCGCGGTGAGCTCAGCGAGGAGCAGCGCCAATCCATCGAAGCGGGGCAGCTCGACAGCGGTATGCGCGTGCGCGTGCAGGCGCTCGAGGCGGCCGGCGGGGAGGCCAGCAACCGTTGGTACCGGCTGGTTACGGTGGGTGCCAGCGGCGCGCAGGTGCGTCAGCTCATCGAGCGGCAGGCGGTAACGCTGACCCGCGCACTGCGCACGCGCCTGGGTGCTCTCGCCCTGCCGCCGACGCTGGCCCGTGGACGCTGGCGCGAGCTGTCCGCCGAGGAGCTCAGCGCGTTACTTGACAGTCCAGCGCCTGCCCCGTGATGCCGCGGCTCGCGGCGCTGAGCAGCCACAAATAGGGCGCGACGATCTGCTCGGGCGCCGGCAGGGTGTCTGGATTCTCGGCCGGAAAGGCCTGCATGCGCATGCGGGTGCGCACCGGGCCGGGGTTGAGGCTGTTGACCCGCACGGCGGTGCTGGATTCGAGCTCCGCGGCGAGCAGCTGTGAGAGAGTTTCGGTGCCGGCCTTCGACACCGCGTACGCGCCCCAGTAGGCGCGCGGGCGCCGGGCCACGCCGCTGCTGGTAAAGATGATCGAGGCATCGCTCGAAGCGCGCAGTGCCGGCAGCAGCACCTGGGTGAGCGCAAAGGCGGCCGTCAGATTCACGTGCAGCACGCGATACCAGGTCGGCACGTCGTAGTGCTCGATGGGGGCGAGACTGCCGAGCATGCCGGCAATGTGTGCCAGTCCATCCAGCCTGCCATACCGTTGCAGCAACGCATCGGCGAGCTGGTCATAGTCGCGCGCCACGGCCTTTTCCAGATCCAGCGGCGCAATGCTGGCCTCGGCGCGGCCGAGCGCGGCGATGCGCGCGTGCACATCCTCGAGCTTGCGCACCGTGCGCCCGATCAACACCACCTCGGCGCCGCAGCCAGCAGCGGCGAGCGCGACGGCCCGGCCGATACCATCGCCGGCGCCGGTCAGCGCGATGACTCGACCCGCAAGCGTCTGCGGGTCCGCCTGAAAATCGCGCGCCGCCTGCGGTGGCGCAGGCTGCTCGAGGCTGCTGTCGCTCATCGGATTTCTATCCTGAAACGCCGGCGCATGGCGCGGCGCGCGTACCGCCAGGCGATGAAGTTGTCTGCCAGCTCGTCGAAGCGGCCCGGCAGCTCAGGGCTCGTCATTGTCGCCGATTTGCCAGCCGACCGCCGCGCGGCTGCGCCACGGCGCCGCTCGGCGCGTCGCCAGCGATGCACACTCAGCGTCAACCACAGCAGCAGCGGCGCGAGCGTCGGCTGCCAGTCCGGCGGGGCCAGCGGCAAGCGACGCTGTCGCTCGGCGAGCGCCTGCAGGGTCTCGGGCAACTGCGCTCGTGCCCACGACTGGCCGGCGGCGCAAGCCTCGAAGGTGCCCACCGCGCGACCGAGCGTCTCGAGGTCGGAGGTCATCGCCTGGCCCGCTTGCTGGTCGAGGATCTGCGCAGGCACACCGAGCAGCCGTGCGGCGCTGATAAACAGCGCTGCATACAACTGCAGCTCGTGGCGGGCGGCGAGTCGCTGCGTGGCCAGATCGATGGTGGCCGCTTGCGCGAGGGGCCGCAGGTCCGCCGGCTCCCGCAGCGCTGCCGTCCAGCCGACTAACCAAGGATGGCGCGGCGCGCCCTGTTGAAAGCGCAGCAGCTCCTCTTCCCACCACTGCAGGCGCAAATGCGCAACGCCGTGATCCAGGCCACGATCCGCCCCTACGGCGAGCTCATCGGCGATGGCCAGCAGCGCCGTGAGCGCCGCGCGGCGCGGCCTCGGCGTGTACAGCAGCACGAAGTAGCGCGCGGAACCGGGGGTCGGCGCGGGCGGGCTGTTAGCGGAGGCAGGCGTGTCCACGCACTCCCTCGGCCGGGGGTGCCACCCAGTCGAGCAGCTGCCGCGGTGTATCGATCCAGCCGTCGACCGGCCAGCTCGCGACATCCTCTTCGGGGCCGATGTAGCCGTAGCGTGCGCCGATGGCCAGCATGCCCGCGGCGCGCGCTGCCTGGACATCGCGCAGCGCATCGCCCAGATACAGCGCCTGCTCGGCCGGGCAGCCCAGCTGCTGCGCGCCGGTCAGCAGCGGCAGGGGATCGGGTTTGCGCACGGGCAGCGTATCGCCGCTGATCAGGCAGCCCGCACGCGCCGCCAGCCCGATCGCCTGCAGCAGTGGCGCGCTGAGCCAGCCGGGCTTGTTGGTCACGATGCCCCAGGGCACGCCCTGTGTATCCAGGCTGTCGAGCACTTCCGCGAAACCGTCGAACAGGCGCGTATCCACCGCGAGCGTATCGCGATAGAGCTGCAGAAAGCGCTCGCGCAGGCGCGCGAATTCGTCGGCGGGTGCCTCGGCAAAGCCCGCGCGCACCACGGCATTGGAGCCATGCGAGACGTGCGGGCGAATGTCGGCGAGCGCGAGCGCCGGTAACGCGTGTTCGGCGCGCAGTGCGTTGAGCGCGCGAGCCATGTCCGGAGCCGTATCGAGCAGTGTGCCGTCCAGATCCAGCAGCACACCGCGCGCCCTGGTCACGCGGGGGCATCTCCGAGGTGAAAGTGCGCCAGGTAGTTGATGCTCACGTCGCGGTCGAGCCGGGCGCTGCGCAGCACCGGGTTGTATTGCACGCCGGAGAGATCGCGCAGCTCGAATCCCTGCGCGCGGGCCATGGCATCGAGCTCGGAAGGCCGCAGCAGCCGTGCATATTCATGCGTGCCCCGTGGCAGCAGGCGCAGCAGGTACTCGGCTCCCACGATGGCGAACAGAAAGGAGCGCAGGTTGCGATTCACGGTCGAGACGAACAGCTCGCCGCCCGGGCGCAGCAGGCGCGCCAGAGCGGCCAACACGCGTGCTGGATCCGGTACGTGCTCGATGAGCTCCATGCAGGTGATCACATCGAATGGCGGCTCGCCGGCGCGTGCCGCGGCGTACTGCTCGGCACTCGTCAGTCGATAGTCGATGTTCAAGCCGCTCTCGTGCGCGTGCAGATGCGCAACTTCGATCATGGACGGCGCCATATCGATGCCGGTAACCGTCGCGCCGGCGCGCGTCAGCGCCTCGCACAGCAGCCCGCCGCCGCAGCCCACGTCGAGCACGCGCCGGCCGGCGAGCTGCGAGCGCGCGCTGACATAAGCGAGACGCACCGGGTTGAGCGCATGCAGCGTATGGAAGGCGCCGCGCGGATCCCAGAATTCGTGCGCCAGCACGTCGAACTTCTCGACTTCGCGCGGATCCGCCGTGGCGTGGCTGGCGTCGATGCTCATGGGCGCGAGTATAGCCGCCTGTGCTATAATTTTCCGCTTAAATCAAGGCTTTCTGACGCAGGCTGGCGCGCACAACGTGACCGATATCGCCCGAGAAATCATCCCCGTAAGCCTCGAAGAGGAGATGCGGCAATCCTATCTCGATTACGCCATGAGCGTGATCGTAGGCCGCGCGCTGCCCGATGTGCGCGACGGGCTCAAGCCCGTGCATCGCCGCGTGCTGCACGCCATGCGCGAGCTTGGCAACGACTACAACCGGGCCTATAAGAAGTCGGCGCGCGTGGTCGGCGACGTCATCGGCAAGTACCACCCCCACGGCGAGTCGGCGGTGTACGAAACCATCGTCCGCATGGCGCAGTCGTTCTCGATGCGCTACCTGCTGGTGGACGGGCAGGGCAACTTCGGCTCGGTGGACGGGGACCCGCCGGCGGCGATGCGCTACACCGAGGTGCGCATGTCGCGCCTGGCGCACGAGCTGCTGGCCGACATCGATCAGGAAACGGTCGACTTCGTCCCGAACTACGACGAGTCCGAGCACGAACCCTCCATCATGCCGACGCGCCTGCCGAACCTGCTGGTCAACGGCGCCTCGGGCATCGCGGTGGGCATGGCCACCAACATCCCGCCGCACAACCTTACGGAAATTGCCAACGCCTGCCTGGCCATGATCGAGGATCCATCGATCTCGCTCGCCGGGCTGATGCAGCACGTGCCGGGTCCGGACTTTCCGACCGCCGGCATCATCAACGGCGCGCAGGAAATCGTCAGCGCGTACAAGAGTGGCCGCGGGCGCCTGTCGATCCGCGCGCGTGCCCACTTCGAGGATCTGCACCAGGGCCGCCAGTCGATCGTAGTCACCGAGCTGCCCTACCAGGTCAACAAGGCGCGACTGCTCGAGCGCATCGCCGAGCTGGTGCACAACAAGAACATCGAAGGCATCTCGGAGCTGCGCGATGAGTCCGACAAGGACGGCATGCGCGTGGTAATCGAGCTGCGGCGCGGCGAGGTTGCGGACATCGTGCTCAACAACCTGTACGCGCAGACGCCGATGGAAACGGTGTTCGGCATCAACATGGTGGCGCTCGCCGACGGGCAGCCGCGCCTCATGTCGTTGCGCGACATGCTCGAGGCGTTCCTGCGCCATCGGCGCGAAGTGGTCACGCGCCGCGCGATCTTCCAGCTGCGCAAGGCGCGCGAGCGCGCGCATCTGCTCGAGGGGTTGACCGTCGCGCTGGCGAATATCGATGCCATCATCGCGCTCATCAAGGCATCGCCGAATCCGGCCGAGGCGCGCAGCGCGCTGCTCGCGCGCACCTGGAGTGCGGGTGCCGTGTCGCAGCTGCTCGAGCGCGCCGGGGATGTGTCCACTCGCCCCGAGGGGCTCGGCGCCGAGCTCGGCCTGCAGGCCGATGATCTCTACCGTCTCTCCGAGGCGCAGGCGCAGGCGATCCTGGACATGCGGCTGCACCGGCTCACGAGCCTCGAGCAGGACAAGATCACCGACGAGTACCGCGAGCTGCTGGCGCAGATCGTGGACCTGTCGGACATCCTGGCGCGTCCCATGCGGCTCACCGAGGTGGTGCGCGCCGAGATCATCGAGATCCGCGACACCTACGGGGACGCACGCCGCACCGAGATCAACCGCGATCAGCTGAACCTGTCCACCGAGGATCTGATCGAGCCGCAGGATGTGGTCGTGACCCTCTCGCATGCCGGCTACGCCAAGGCACAGCCGGTCTCGGACTACCAGGCGCAGCGCCGGGGCGGGCGCGGGCGCTCGGCCACCGCCGTCAAGGACGAGGATTTCGTCGAGCGCTTCTTCGTCGCCCACACCCACGATACGGTGCTGTGCTTCTCCAACCGCGGCAAGGTGTACTGGTTGCGCGTGTTTGAGCTGCCGCAGGCCGGGCGGGGCTCGCGCGGCAAGCCCATCGTGAACCTGCTGCCGCTCGAGGAGGGCGAGAAGATCAGCGCCATGCTGCCCGTCAAGCAGTTCGACGAGCAGCACTTCGTGTTCATGGCCACCAGCAGCGGCACCGTCAAGAAGACTCCGCTCGCGGCGTTCTCGCGCCCGCGCGCCAGCGGCATCATCGCGGTGGATCTGCGGGGTGACGATCACCTGGTCGGCGTGGCGCTCACCGACGGCAGCCGCCAGATCATGCTGTGCACGAGCGGTGGCAAGGCGATCCGTTTCCACGAAGATGAGGTGCGTCCCATGGGCCGCGAGGCCGCCGGGGTGCGCGGGGTGCGGCTTGCCGACGGCCAGCGCGTCATCGCGCTGCTGGTACTCGGGGAGGGACACGTGCTGACCGCCTCGGAGTCCGGTTACGGCAAGCTCACCCCCCTGGAGGAGTTTCCCGGCCACGGCCGCGGCGGCCAGGGCGTGATCGCGCTGCAGACCACCGATCGCAACGGCGCCGCGGTGGCGGCGCTGCAGGTGCAGCCGCAGGACGAGGTGATGCTGATCAGCTCGACCGGCACGCTGGTGCGCACACCGGTGTCCGACATCTCGGTGGTCGGTCGCAATACGCAGGGTGTGCGTCTGATCCGTCTGGGTGAGGGCGAGCGGCTCACGGGCGTGGAGCGCGTGGCCGCGCTCGAGAGTGCCGCGGAAGTGGTCGCCGCGGCCGATGCCGCCGACATCGCCAGCGGCGAGGCCGTGGAGGGCGAGGGCGATGGCGGCAGCGCCGGCAGTGTGGGCGGCGCGCCGGGTGCCGGCGCAGGCGGGTTCGATTCCGAGGACGACGCTCCCGCCTGAGCGGCGCGGCGCGCGGTGCTGCCGCGGTGCTGTATGGCAGCGTTGTGGCGGAGGGGCTCTGCTACAATTAACGCTTCTCTCGTCCAATCACCCGACCGCCGAGGTCGACGGGGTCCAGGAGTGCGCGTATTCAACTTTGCGCCGGGACCGGCGACGTTGCCGCTGCCAGTGCTCGAGCAGGTCCGCGAGGAGCTGACCGACTGGCGTGGCAGCGGGATGTCGGTCGTCGAGATCAGCCATCGCAGCAAGGCCTTCCTCGCGCTCGCGAGTGAGGCGGAGGCGGACCTGCGCGAGCTGCTCGGCGTTCCCGGCCATTACAAGGTGCTGTTCCTGCAGGGCGGAGCGGCGGGGCAGTTCGCCGCCGTGCCACTGAACCTCACCCGCGCCGACAGCACCGTGGATTACATCAACACCGGCAGCTGGTCGAAGAAGGCCCTCGCAGAGGCCAGGCACTACTGCCGCGTCAACGTTGCGGCCGATGCATCCGCGAGCAACTACACCACCGTGCCACCGCAGAGCGAGTGGCGAGTGACTGCCGGGGCGACCTACCTGCACTACACTCCGAACGAGACCATCGGCGGGGTCGAGTACCCCTTCATCCCGCAGGTCGACGTGCCGCTCGTTGCGGACATGTCCTCGACCATTCTCTCCCGCCCGCTCGACGTGCAACGCTTCGGACTGATCTACGCCGGCGCGCAGAAGAACATTGGCCCCTCGGGGCTGGTCGTGCTCATCGTACGCGAGGATCTGCTCGGGCACGCGCGCACCGAGACACCGCTGGTGTGGAACTACGCCGGCATGGCCGCCGAGGGTTCGATGGCCAACACGCCGCCGACCTTCGCCTGGTATGTGGCGGGACTGGTCTTCAAGTGGCTCAAGCGCGAGGGCGGGCTCGCGGCGATGGGTGAGCGCAACCGCGCCAAGGCGCAGCTGCTGTACCGAACCATCGATGAGTCGGGTTTCTACCGCAACCCCGTGGACAAGCCCTGCCGCTCCTGGATGAACGTGCCCTTCATCCTGCCGGACGAGCAGCTCGACAAGGTGTTCCTGGCCGAGGCGGCGGCGGCGGGCCTGGCGAATCTCGCCGGCCATCGCTCGGTCGGCGGCATGCGCGCGAGCATCTATAACGCAATGCCGCTGGAAGGGGTACAGGCACTGGTCGACTTCATGGGCGATTTCGCCCGCCGTCACGGGTAAGCGACCGGTCGCAGCAGCGCACGTGCCCTACAAAATCCTCACCCTCAACC
>DATAXJ010000037.1:0-70646 GCA_036266795.1 Steroidobacteraceae bacterium
CGCTGCAAAAGATCGCCTCGGCAGCTCGAAAGAGTCGACAGACACTGCAATCTGAGCCTTGCACAGACTTAATCATGCCAGTCCCACCGACTTCTTCATCCAGAACTGCGCCTGGCAAAGCCTGTGCAGAGCTTCCCTAGACCACTGTGTCGAGGAATTTGTCATGATCCACATTCGTCTTGGCAAGGCTCTGCGCTGTCGCCCACTTTGGCTCGCCGCGCTGCTAGTGTCAGGCGCTGGTGGCTCTGCTACTCAGGCGCAGCCGGCCAATGCATCCTGTCCGCGCAACGACAGCGGACTGCACCTGCCCGCTGGATTCTGCGCCAGTCTTTTCGCCCAGGACATCGGGCACGCCCGACACTTGGTCGTGTCCTCAAGCGGCGTCGTCTACGTCAATACCTGGAGTGGCCGCTACTACGCCAATCAGCCGGTGCATCCCGGTGGCTTTCTGGTCGCTTTGCAGGATACGACCGGGTCGGGCAGCGCGAATGTCATCGAGCGCTTCGGGCAGACGCTGCAGCAGGGTAACCACGGCGGCACCGGCATCGCGCTGTACCATGGTTACCTGTACGCCGAGAGCAATGATCGCATCGTGCGCTACAAGCTGGCCGCCGACTCCATCGTGCCCCAGGGAGAGGCGCAGACGGTGCTCTCCGGCATGCCGCTGACCGGAGATCATCCGATGCATCCCTTCGCCATCGATGCCGATGGCTGGCTCTACGTAGACATCGCCTCGGCCACGAACGCGTGTCAGGTGCGTAATCGCCAACTCGAATCGCCGGGCGTGCGGCCCTGCACCGAGCTCATCCACCGCGACGGCATCTGGCGCTACCGTGCTGACCAGCTCGATCAGCATCTGTCCCCCGCGGGGCGGTATGCCACCGGTATCCGTAACGCCGACGGCATCACCGTCGACGCTAACGGCCACGATGTCTATTCGACACAGCAGGGACGCGATCAGCTCGGACAGAACTGGCCCAAGCTCTATTCCGTCGAGCAGGGCGCCATGCTGCCGGCTGAAGAGGTCATGCACATCGTGAAGGGCGGCGATTACGGCTGGCCCGAATGTTACTTCGACGCGCAGCAGGGGCATCTGGTGCTCGCGCCCGAGTACGGCGGTGACGGCGGGCATCGCGTGGGCACGTGCGCGCAGAAGCGCGGTCCAGTCGCCGCCTTCCAGGCCCATTGGGCGCCGAACGACCTGTTGATCTATCACGGCCGGATGTTTCCCGCTGCCTATACGGGCGGCGTCTTCATCGCTTTCCACGGCTCCTGGAATCGAGCACCGTTTGCACAGGGCGGCTATAACGTCGCGTTCCAACCGCTTGCCAATGGCAAGGTGTCAGGCGGCTGTCAGATCTTCGCCTCCGGGTTCGCTGCGACAGTCGCGCAGCCCGGAGAAGCGGCGCACCGGCCAGCCGGCCTCGCCGTTGGACCGGATGGGGCGCTATACGTGTCGGATGATGTGGGCGGCCGCATTTACCGCATCACCTATGTGCCGGGCGCGGCGGGCTCGAGTGCTGGGCCGCCCTGCCCCGATCCGTCCACGCCGCCGGGCGCCATCGGCACCGCGAATGGGCAGCCGCCGGAGGGCACGCATCCTGATGCAGAGGCAGCCAATCTGCCCGTGCCCGCCGGAGCCACGCACGCGATGGTGGAGCTCGGCGACCGCATCTACCACGGACAGGTAGCGGGAGCGGCCTGCGTCGGCTGCCATGGACCCGATGGTAGCGGCACGCCACTCGGGCCGCCGCTGACGGCACACGCGTGGCTGTGGAGTAATGGCAGCTATGCGGGCATTTCCCATACGATCGACCAGGGTGTGTCCGAGCCCAAACAGTATCGCAGCCCGATGCCCGCCAAGGGTGGCGCCCAGCTTGATTCAAACCAGGTATCGGCGGTGGCTGCCTACGTGTGGGCCCTCAGCCACCCCTCGGCCGCTCACTGAGGACTATCTGTAACCATTACAGGCGGTGCTCTGGCTTATGATCCGGGCGAAGGGCAGTTCAACGTCGCGCTCCCGGTGAGTTCGGGCTGATGCCGAGAGACGAAGCGGGCGCCGGCGCATCCTCGCCACGGGGGTCTCATCATGGCGCAGCCACCGGAAACAATACTAATAAGGCCCGAGGCAGAGGAGCATGTTCCGCCGCCACCGCCACGTAGACGCCGGATACGGCTCCGAACCGTCCTGATCGGTGTCGCGGCCCTGGTGGTTATCGCGGCGGTCGTACTCTACTACATCAGGTTCGTCGCACCGTACGAGTCCACCGACGATGCGTTCGTCGATGGCTACACCACGCTCGTGAGTGCGCGCGTGCCGGGTCAGGTGCTGCGACTGCTGGTGCGTGATAATCAGAATGTCCGGCACGGCGACCTGCTGATTCAGCTCGACCCTCGCGACTACGAGGCGAGTCTCGCGGCAGCCCAAGCGGCACTGGCGTCAGCCAGCAGTCAGGAGGCCGAGGCGCGCGCGCAGTTGGATGTTTCCCAAGCCCGAGTAGCGGAGGCGAGCGCGACCGAGGCCGCGGCCGAGGCGGATGCGCAGCGCGCCAACAACGATCTCAAGCGATACCAGTCCGTGGAAGCACGCGCCATCTCCAAGACTGCCCTGGATCAGATCACGACACAGGCGCGCTCGACGGCGGCACAGCTGCGCTCGACGCGCAGCCAGCTGACGGCCGCTCGCGCTGGGGTGACACTGAGTCAAACGGCCATTCAGACGGCCGCGGCCGCCGTCATGCAGACCCAGGCGCGGGTACGTCAGGCACAGCTCGATCTCTCATACACGAACATCATCGCCCCGGTGGACGGCCGCGTCACGGCGCGCACCGTAGGACCCGGCAACTACGTGCAGCCGGGACAGGGAATGCTGGCCCTCGTGCCGCAATACGTCTGGGTCACGGCGAATTTCAAGGAAACGCAGCTCACCGACATGCGCCCCGGTCAGCCGGTGGAGCTGCGCCTCGATGCCTATCCGAATTACACCCTGAAGGGCCACGTCGATAGCCTGCAGTCCGGTACGGGGGCGCGTTTCAGTCTCCTGCCACCCGAGAACGCAGTCGGTAACTACGTCAAGGTCGTGCAACGCGTGCCCGTCAAGATTGTGTTCGATGGACCGTTGCCGAAGGGGCTGAACATTGCACCGGGCATGTCCATCACGCCGCGGGTGAAAGTCAGATGAGCGTTGCAGCCCCAGCGCTCGGCACGGACTGGAAGCCGCGCTTCAATCCCTGGCTGATCGCAATCCCGGTGATGCTCGCGACCTTCATGGTGATCCTCGACACCTCCATCGTCGTGGTTGCTTTGCCCTACATCGCCGGGAATCTCGGCGCCACGCAGGATGAATCCACCTGGGTGCTGACGAGCTATCTGGTGGCGAACGCTGTGATTCTGCCCGCGAGTTCCTGGCTTTCGAGCTTCTTCGGCCGTAAGAATTTCCTGATCGTCTGCACGATCGTGTTCACCGTCGCCTCCGCGACCTGCGGCGTCGCCGTCAGCATGCCCATGCTGGTGATCGCCCGCGTGCTGCAGGGGATCGGCGGCGGAGCGATGCAGCCGCTCTCACAGGCCATTCTGCTCGAGAGCTTCCCTCCGACCCAGCGCGGAACCGCCACTGCCCTCTTCGGCCTCGGCGTCGTGGTCGCCCCGATCATCGGACCGACTCTTGGCGGCTGGCTGACGGATGCGCATTCCTGGCGCTGGACGTTCTACATCAATCTACCGGTCGGCATCATCGCCGCGATACTGATGCTGATCATGATCGAAGACCCGCCTTACATTCGCGCCGCTCGACCGCGCCGAGTCGACGCCGCGGGCTTTGCCTTCATGGGGCTGTTTCTGGCCACTCTGCAGGTCGTGCTCGACAAGGGTCAGGACGCGGACTGGTTCTCCGCGGTCTGGCTGCGCTGGGTCGCCGTCATTTCCGCGCTATCGCTGATCGCCTTCATCGTCCGGGAGCTTCTGATAGATCAGCCTATCGTCGATCTGCGTGTCTTCAGTAACCGCAACTTCGCCGTCAGCGGCGTACTGTTCGGTTTCTTCGGTCTGTCGATCTATGCGCTCATCACGCTGCAGCCACTGTTTCTGCAGTCGCTTCTGGGCTATCCCGCCTTCGACGCCGGGCTTTCCGTGACACCGCGGGGTATCGGCGCTCTGGCCGCCCTGCTGCTCGTCGGCGCACTACTGCCGCGGGTCAACCCGAAACTCCTGGTCGGAATTGGCTTCGGGCTGACTGCGCTCGCGAGTTTCCTGCTCAGCCGCCTCAATCTGCAGATCTCGATGAGCAGTGTCGTCATTGCGAACATCTTTTCGGGGCTCGGAACCAGCTTCATTTTCGTACCGCTCACGACGCTGGCAATCGGAACGCTTCGCAACGAGCAGATCGGCAACGCGACTGGCATCCAGAATCTCTTGCGCAATGTCGGTGGGAGCATCGGGCTTTCTTACGTCTCGACCATGCTGCAGCGCTACGCGCAGGTTCACCAGGCTTATATGGTCGGGCATCTGTCGCAACTGAGCCCGCAATATCAGGCGCAACTCGCTCTGCTGCAGAGGGCTTTCGAGCGCGGATTCACCGCACCCGATGCCTTTCTCAAGGCGAGGGGAATGCTCTACAACCTGTTACTTCGGCAGTCGACGTACTGGGCATTCGTGGATCTGTTTTTCATCGTCGGCGTTCTGAGCGCCATCTGCATCGTGCTCATTCCGATCTTCCGCAAACCGGTCGCGACTCATCAGGTGTCCTTGGCCGAGTAAGCAGGCAACCTCATGCGAGAAATATTGGTTTTGGATCGGGAATTCGGGGCGGGCGCCAGCACCATCGGCGGACGGCTCGCGCGGCAGCTCAACTGGAGACTGTTCGACGATGAGCTCACCCGCGAGATCGCGTCATTGGCGCGTATTCCTGTCGATGTGTGCCGTCGACACGAGGAACGAGTCGATCCCTGGCTGCGGCGCCTGGTCAACGTCGTGTGGCGAGGCACCTTCGACCGCAATCTGCCATCGCCCGATCTGGCGATTCTCGACACCGACCGCCTCGTGCGCCTGATCGAGCAGGCGGTGCAGACGGCTGCGCGAAGCAAGCCCTGTGTGATCGTTGGTCGTGGCGCCCCGTACTTTCTGCGCGGGCGCGCGGATACCTTGTGCGTGTTTCTCTATGCCTCCCGTGAGCTGCGTTTCCGCCGCGTCCTGCGGCGCGTGGGCGGCGATAAGCACGAGGCGGTGGAACTCGTGGACCAGGTGGACGAGGATCGCAAGAAATTCGTCAAACACCACCTGGGCTACGAATGGCCGAACCGGCAGCTCTTTCACGTGATGCTGAATACTGGAATCGGTGATGACCAAACGGTCGAGAGCATTCTTCGACTCCTCGATACCGTCAACCAGTCGGACAAGGGGACGCACACATGATCGACAAAGCTGTCCTCGGGGGATGCGTCGTGGCGCTGCTCGGCGGATGCACGGTCGGGCCAAACTACCAGCCGCCGAGCGCGTCGGCACCTGCCAAGTGGGCAACGCCGCTGGCGGCGGGCGAATCGGACACTCCGGCCGCCCTCGCCTCCTGGTGGACGAACTTCAAGGATCCGCAGCTCGACGCTCTCGTTGATACCGCGGTCCGGTCCAATCTGACTCTGCGAGTGGCCGAAGAGCACGTGCTGGAGGCGCGCGCGGCTCGTGACGTGGTCGCGGGAGGCCGATGGCCGTCAGCGGGTACCTCGGCGGCTTACTCCAGGAACCGCTACGGTGCGCATTCTTTCCCCCCGCTCAGTCTTTTGCCGGGGATCCCGCTTGATTACGATCTCTACACCGCAGGATTCGATGCGTCATGGGAGCTCGACCTGTTTGGCGGCGTCCGCCGATCCCTTGAGGCCTCGAGCGCCGAGGTGGGTGCGGCCGAGTACTCACGGCGCGACGTGCTCGTTTCAGTTTTGGCCGAAGTCGCGCGCGACTACATCGATGCGCGCGCGTACCAGGAACGCCTTGACATCACGCGACAGAACGTCGCGGCTGAGCAGGCGGTCGTCGAGCTCACCCGCAGCCGCTACCAGGGCGGTCTGGCGAGCGACCTCGACGTTGAGCAGGCCACGGCGCTGCTTACTGCCACTCAGGCACAGCTGCCGGCACTCGAGAGCGGCTTCACGCAAGCGGTACATCACCTCTCGATCCTGCTCGGTGAGAATCCTGGCGCCCTGCTTGAGAGGATGTCCCGCGTTGCGCCCATCCCCCTCACGCCGCCCGTCGTCCCGGTTGGCCTGCCGTCCGATCTGCTCCGGCGCCGTCCGGACGTACAACGCGCTGAGCGTGAGCTCGCGGCAGCCACGGCGCAGATCGGCGTTGCGCAGGCGCAGCTGTTTCCGAAAGTCTCGCTGGTGGGAGCGCTCGGGATCTCGAGCACATCGACGAGTAACTTGCTTGACTACGCGAGCCGCTATTGGTCGGCCGGCCCATCGATTCAGTGGAACCTGCTACAGGGTGGCAGCCTGCGAGCCAACGTACGCGTCCAGAGGGCCCGTTCCGAGCAGACCCTGGATACCTATCGACAGACAGTACTGGTCGCGCTCGAGGATGCCGAGAACGCCCTGGTTGCGTATGCCAAGGAACAGATCCGAAGAGGATCGTTGGCACAATCCGTCCAATCGAGCGAAACGGCATTTCGCCTGTCCTCGGAGCTATATCAGAGCGGGTTGGTCGACTTTTTGAACGTACTCGACGCCGAGCGTACGCTCTACGCTGCACAGGACGCTCTGGTCGGGAGCACCGAGTCAGTGTCGCTCGATCTGGTGCAACTCTACAAGGCTCTCGGCGGCGGTTGGCAACTGGACTCGGCAACCAAGAGTTCCCCTTGAGCGCTGCACGACTAAGTCACAGCAGGTAACGCACCGCTATGGGCGCTGGTAGTTTCCCCGCTGGTCACTTCCAATTTGCCCGTTGCGGTCCAGCGCAGTACCGGCCAAAACATCAGAGCGCAGGCTGCAAGGCTAACCAGAGCGTCCATCGTGAATGAACCAGTAACGCCGCCGACGAGCTTGTAACCGAACCCGTCGAGACCTTGCATGTAGACGTAGGGCACGACAAGAGCTGTCGATAACAGACCGAACTGGCTGGAAGCGAGCGGGCTACCTTGTCGGATCGAACGGAAAATTATGGCGTTCTGCGCAACTTGGGCAAAGCTCTGAGCAGCATTCTCGCCCATGACGGCAAGAAGATACGTGCCGGGGCTGTGTGGCAACACCAGCAAGCCCAGGGTGAAGACGGCGCCCAAGCTTCCGGTCGCGAGATAGAGGAATGGCGCTGAAGCCCGCTGCAGGACCAGACGAGCCAAAATGGATGCGAACAGACCGATGACCACAGCGCCAATCCCGTTCGCAACGCTCACCAGATTGTTGGCCGCATGAAAGTCAGGCCCCGTGCCACCGAAAGCGTTCGTGAGGGTGAAGGCGGCACATGGCAGAATGAACAGCACCAGCAGTTTCAGAACCAAGGGGCGCCTCACCAACTGGACTACGTCTCGAGCGAGGTTCCGGAAGCTTTCGTGCACGGCTTTGCGGCCGGCATCGGCCACCGGAATCACCCGCAGGACAGCGAGCGGGATCAACGTCCCCACGCCAACCAACGTCGCGCCTAACCCACCCGGAAGGTGCGTGAGCAACCAGTACTGCGTGAGCGCACCCACCCCAAATCCGCTGGCGTTCCCGATTGTGAACCATGTGCCGATGGTCTCATCGGATCCCTTCGGGAGGACCGCGCCGAGCCATCCCCCGATGGCGGAGTAGTAGAGCATCAGCACCAGAGCATCTGCCGCAAGAGCAGCACTGAGAAAATGGCTGCTTGCCGGCAAGAGCACGACAAGCGTCGTCAGGGCAGCTCCAACAACGCCGAGTCCGATGGACCACGCCCGTCTGCTAATCAAGGTGTCGAGCACCGGCGCCACGGCGAACGCTAACAGGGAGGCCGCCAGTGCCAACGTCGTCATTCCCGCAATCACGGGTTCGGCGACACCATGCGATGCCAAAAGTTGCGGCACTGTAACGAGGACTGCCGCATAGCCGAAGCCGTAGGTAGAATTGGCCAAGCCCATCAGCCACACTCTTGGTGCGCGCGTGGCCAACTGCTCGCTCATACCCGCTTGCTCGCCTGTTTGGTGCGTACCGCTCGGATGATGTGCGTCGGTGATTCCTTAGTCAATTGGGCCCACGAGCATGGGAGGCCGCTAACAGGTCGGTGGCGGCCGCGTTGTGGTCACCGCGATCAGCCCCATTCAGCCGCCGAGACGTCCTCTCTTCACACCGTCCGCGTCGCCTCGGCCGGCGGTACCGCCGCTGCGCGCAGCGCCGGCCACAGTACCGCCAGTTGGCCGAGCAGCCACAGCACCACCACGCCTATCGGTACATACCACAGCGGCAGGCGAGCTACTTCGAAGAACTGCATCATCACGAGGTTGATCCCGAATGCAAGCACGACACCGATCAAGATGCCAAAGCTGACAATCAGGAAGTTCTCGGCCTGAAAATAGCGCAGGATGTCCATGCGCGCCGCGCCCAATGCACGGCGGATGCCGATCTGCTTGCGTCGCTGCGCCACCCAGAAGCTGGTGAGTCCCACGATCCCGAACGCAGTGACTGCCAGCAATGTCACGATCACCCCGGCCAGCAGCCCGGCCATCGCACGGTCGGTCTGGAAAAAGCGCGTCCGTAAGAATGAGATCGTATGACTGTCCTCTTCGTCCAATACCACGCCCGGCGCGATCTTCCCGACCATCGCACGCGCAGCCAGCATCGCGCGGTTCAACTCGCGCGGCTGGGCGTGGAGGATATAAGTCCCGGCAAGCCGGCCGCCTGGCATCGTTGGTACGAACACGCACCACTCAGCACCGCGTGCGCCGTACTCCGTGTACTGGGACACGGCCAGATCGGCAACCACGCCGATCACGCGGAATTGCCACTTTGCTGCCCAGAATTCCTTGCCCAACGGGTTTTCGCCCGGCCAGAGTCGCTCGGCCAGCGCGCGCGTGATCAGGACACGCGAGGAAGCCGGAAAATAATCCTGCCCCGGCAATGGCTGATAGTCGCCGATGGAAGGCAACGAGCCCGCCACCAGGTTTAGACCCAGGTCTTCCGGCGTACCCGGACCTCCCATGTAGAACTCGATCACGCTGCGATAGTTCTTGCGGTCCAGCGTGATACCCCAGACACCCGACTGCGGACCGAACGGCACGGAAGTGACTACGTTGACGGATTCAACACCAGGAATGGTGCGCAAACCGGCGACCATGCGCGCATTCAGATCGTTTGCCTGCTTCGGCTCGAACCCTGTGACGACAACGGTGCCCAACGAAGCCTCGTCCACACCACTGTGGATGTGCATGATCGAAAACCGGCTGGCGATCAGGAATACCGCGTTCACCAGGATCGCGCAGGCCAGCGCGACCTCCATTGCGATCAATACCGTTGCGAGCTGGTTCTTCTTGAGTGCCGCCAGAATGGGTTGGATTTGCATCATGAGCCGATTGCACGCCAGTGCACTGCTATAGCGTTTTCACCTGCAACGCCGGCACGACACGGCTAGCGCGCCATGCAGGCAACGCACCCGCCAGCAGTGTCACCACGATCGCCAGCACGAACGTCGTGGCGAACATCGACAGGTCCATGTGTACCAGATCGGAGTACGGTGCCTGCTGCCGACGCACCAGCGACAGTCCGATTAGCGTCAGCAACCAGCCGCCCAGGCCCCCAATCAGGCCAATCGTTGCGGCTTCGCCCAGGTACTGCGCGAAGACGGCCCGCCGCGACGCGCCCAATGCGCGGCGCATGCCGATCTCGCCCGCACGGCGCAGAAACTTGGCCAGCATAGCCCCACCATGTTGAACAGGCAAATCGCAAGGAATGCGAGGGCCAGCCACGTTTGCAGTCTCACGTCGCCGGGAATCACCCGCTCATAATCCAGCCGACGCACCAGGTCCAGCATGCGCGTGTCGGTCTTGGCAAAGCGGCCCAGCGCCTGCTGTTGTTGGGCATAGTTATTGAGCACTGCGCGGTAGGCCGCGACCTTGCGTGCACTGTCCAGCTGCACCCAGAGCGAAACCCACAGGCACGGCGAGCCTTCAAGATGCCCGGGCTTGGCTGGGCCGTTTCCCCAGCAGGTAAATTGGGAGAAATTGCCGTCGTTGACGTCGAGGGCCGAGAAAAACGGCATGAACAGGTCCTCGGGTTTGCCGTAGTAACCCATCGAGACCATGCTCCCAGTGACGCTGCCTTCCACGTCGTAGAAAAGCGGATGCGGCCGCCAGGGCTTCAGCACGCCGACGATGCGCACGTCGCGGTCCCTGAGACGAATCGTCTTGCCCACGCTGTCGTGGCCGCCGAACAGCTTGGCGTTGAGGTCGCTGGAAATCACCGCGACGCGCACACGCCTGCTGCCCTCTTCTGCCGTCCACGCGCTGCCGTACTGGAACGGCACCTCGAACATGGGGAAGAAGTCCGGGGTAGTGGAAAGCAACGTCAACATCATGGGCGGCCGGTCGACGCCGGGCGCACTCACCTTCACCGGGCTTTGCACCACCAGGGCCTGTCGGTCCGCGCGTCGTGTGTTCCACAGATCCACCGCCGAGCGATAGTCCATCATGCTGAGTGGATGATGGGTGTTGTACAAATCGGCAGGCATGGGATCGACCTGGGGAAAAAATATGGATGCGCTGTTGGTCGGGAGCGAACGACCGGAGAGTATGTGCAGCACCGTCAGCGTGGTCATACTCGCGCCGATGCCCACGCCGATCGCTACGATCATCAGCACCGTAAGGGCCGGATTGCGCCGCAGGCTGCGCAGCGCAAGGCTTAAGTTGTAGCCGAACACGGATTTCCCTGCGATAAAATTGAATGACGTCCAGCAAGGCTTATGCCATGGCCCTGTTGATACCCAAACCCGTGCTTTCCAGAGAAAATTGCTATCGTGCGTCGTGCGAGCTGTCCGCGGACACGCCCCGCACGGACAGCGCGGACAACGCAGGCTGGACGATTGGAGTTTCGCATGAGGTGCAGCGTGGATAAGGGGGTTAGGTGAGACAGCTATTGTCAGACACGGCCGCGCGTGCGGCGCGCTATGTCACCGACATTCGCGACCGCAGCGTGGTCCCAAACGCTCAAGCCCTTGCGCAGCTCAAGGGGCTCGGTGGATCGTTACCCTTGGCGCCCACGGCCCCGGAAGAGGTAATCGCGCTGCTGGATGAGAACGGTTCTCGGGCGACCATGGCTTCCACCGGCGGACGCTACTTCGGATTTGTCACTGGCGGTACATTGCCGGCGGCCCTGGCCGCCAACTGGCTCGCGGGCGCCTGGGATCAGAATGCCGCCGTACAGGTCATGTCCCCGGTGGCGGCACGTCTCGAAGAAATAGTGCTCGGCTGGATGCTGGAGCTGCTCGGCTTGCCCGCCGCCAGTGGCGGGGGCTTCGTGACGGGAACCACCGCCGCGAATTTCAGCGCCCTGGCAGCCGCTCGCTCGGCACTGCTCACGCGGCAGGGTTGGGATGTCGAGGAACGAGGTCTTTTCGGTGCCCCGACCATTCGGGTAGTGGTCAGCGACGAAGTGCACCTGTCCGTGCTGAAGGCCCTACAGATGTTGGGCCTCGGACGAGCCCGGGTCGAGCGGGTGGCCACTGATGAGCAGGGCAGACTGCGCGCAACGCAGCTCCCCACGCTGGATGCGAACACCATCGTTTGCATTCAGGCTGGCAACGTCAACACCGGCTCCTTCGATCCTGCCGAGGAGATTTGCGAGCGCGCCCGATCGGCCGGCGCCTGGGTCCACGTCGATGGCGCGTTTGGTCTGTGGGCCGCGATCTCGCCAAAATACGCACAGCTGCTGCACGGAGTTGGCGCAGCCGACTCGTGGGCGATCGATTGCCATAAATGGCTGAACGTGCCCTACGATTCCGGTGCTGCGTTCGTGCGTGACGCCGCTCATTTGCGGCGCGCCATGACCACCGTGGCTGCCTATATTCCGGCGAGTCAGCAGCGAGATCCGTGGCTATACACGCCGGAGGCCTCGCGACGTGCGCGCGGGATCGAACTCTGGGCGGCCATCAAATCCATGGGACGCTCCGGTCTGTGCGAGATTGTCGAACGCAATTGTCGTCAGGCGACGGCCATCGCCGCGGGGCTACGCTCCGCCCGCTTCGAAATTCTGAACGACGTAGTGCTCAATCAGGTGCTCGTCTCGTTCGGGACCACCGAGCAGACCGAGCGCGTCATCAGCGGCGTTCAGGCTGACGGTACCTGCTGGTGCGGCGCGACGCGGTGGCATGGTAACGCGGCCATGCGCATCAGCGTGTCGAGCTGGGCGACGACCGATGAGGATATCGAGCGCAGCGTTGCCGCCATCACGAGGGTAGCGCGCGCACAGCGGTGAAAACACGGCAGCAGATGGTGTCGAGGGGCAGCTCGAGTACCGAGCATCAATATCAATTTTGCCCACGAACGCGCATGATGTTCCGGAGAACGCGCCGCTTCAGCGGCGGGATTGCTTCAATGACTCGGAAGGCGGCGCGCATACCGGCCAACTGCAAGCGGCCGAGCACCGGCTTGTGAATCAGGTCGTTCGAGTTCATTTGCTTCCGCGACTCTGCCACTGCCTCGGAGCTGTACCGCAGCATCTGCGATTCGTACTCTCCGATGGCTTGCAGCAACGACTTGCGGCCCTTTTCGGCATCGACCAGTACCTTGCTCAACAGCAGTGCATCACGTAGCGCCGTGTTCGCACCAGCGCCACGCCCCGGCGTCATCGTATGGATAGCATCGCCCAGGAGCGTTACATTCGAACTCGGCCAGGGGGCGGGAGATACCGAGGTTCTGACGGCTACAAATTGCGCCATCGTCGGCTCAGTCAATTTTATGAGCTGACTCATATGCGGATGCCAGCCTCGGGTCAATTGCTGGCCAAGCTTCAAGAGCTCTTCAGCACCCAAGGCCGAGGGATCCTGAGGAAAATGTTGTCTGGCACCCCATAGCCCCCAGCCAATACTGTCGTCGTCTATGGCGTCGATGAAATCCGGCCACCGCGCGGCAAAGTCCGGGTTGGCTCGATTGGGCGCGAACTCCAGCGAATGGATGATGGCGCCCATGCCGCGCGGCGCCATGATCATCGACATGCCCTGAAACATCTTCTCCGACAAAAGCGCCCTGCTCTGCGCTGTCATGGGGAGCTTGCCGCCCAGGGACACAATGCCGGTATCTTCCATGCGGGCCTCGGGCAGGCGTTGCTTGCGAACGCGAGACCCCGATCCGTCCGCACCCACCAGCACATCGCCCGTCGCGCTACTGCCATCTTCGAAATGGGCCGTGACAGAGCCATCGGGATTGTGCGCATAGTCGAGGAAGTTGTTACCGAGGAACACGTTGCCCTCGAGACCGGTGAGCAAGACTCGCCGCAGCGTTTTTCGGACCACATTCTTTTCGCCATCCATGGCGTCGGCGGCCTCTCCTTCCAACTCGAAGCATAAGAGTTCGCTGAACTGTTCCGTGAGCATATTGAAGTAGCGCGGAGCACGCGCACAGGTCGCGACAAACAGCTCGTAGACCTCGGGCGGCGTGCAGGCTTTGAGCGCGCGACTGCCGGCCGGACTGATACCGACTCGATAGCCGCCGGTAAACTCCCTCGCTATGCGGTCTCGCTCATAGACAGAGACGCCGATACCAGCGCGCTTCAGCGCATGTGCCAACGCCGCACCGCCGGTTCCTGCACCAATGATCAGAACATGCATGGCTCACTCGACGTCGCTTAGGGAGTCAATGGAGAATTCGGCGGCGACCTTACGCAGCCACGCCTCACTCCACGACAGACGACCGGCGCGTAGATCCTCGATCACGGATCCGACCCAAGACAACTCCGTGACATGTAGCGCGCGTAGGTATTCCATCTCGAGGAGAAACAGCCTGGGAACGGATGCGGCGGCTTTGAGCGACGCATCGATCCGATCGACTTCCGCATGCAGCGCCGTGGCGCGTAGCTCCAGCTGACGCAGCGAATCATCCGGCGCGAGCAGGGGCAGAAAAGAAATCGCCGCGGGGAACTCGGAATATTCTCGAACTGGCGTTGAAAGGATTTCGCGCATCCATGTAAGCGCAATCGCGCGACCCTCGGGCGCTATTTCATAAACCGTGCGTTCCGGCCTCTTGTCCTCACGCGTTATACGCTTGGCCGCAATTAGACCTTCACGCTCCAACCGCTGGATCGTCTGATAGAGGCTCGCCCGTTGCTCGACGTTTATGACTTCGTCCTTACCGCGCTCCTTGATCAGACGCTGCATGCGATAGGGGTGCATGGGTTCCACGTACAACATGGCGAGCACGGCTAGCGCGATGGGCGAACGCTTGACTGGTCTTTTCATAGTCATAAGCATACTAGTCATGTTATTACTATTGCAAGGAACTTTGAAAGCCCCTTGGGGCCACTGTTTGACCAGACTGTTTGACCAGACGCTGCGCGTGGTCGTCCGAAGATGCCGCAAGCGATCCGCGTCTTTGCGTTGCTGCGCGCGATCCGGCTGCTCGTGCCAACTCCTCGTCCCAGCCGGCGCAGAGTGCCTGCCGGTCATGACCGTGTAGACTTTCGTGATGGCGACCCGCAGCAAACACCACGCTCGGCATCTGGACTACTTTGGACGTCGGTTCGTGATCCACGGCCTGCCGCGCCCTCTCTGGCATGACCTCTATCACCTGTTCATGACGGTCAGCTGGCCCGCGCTGTTCCTGGCATTCGGCCTGTTCTTCTTCGCCATCAATCTATTGTTCGCATGCGTCTATGCCATACGTCCGGGCGACGTCGCGAACCTCGACCCGCAGGGTTATTGGGGATTGTTCTTCTTCAGCGCGGAAACTTTCGCTACTGTTGGCTACGGCGATATGCATCCGCGCACGCCCTTCTCGCATACCATTGCGACGCTGGAGAACTTCGCCGGCCTCACGAGCCTCGCGCTCATCACCGGCATGATGTTCGCGCGATTCTCACGACCCACCGCGCGCATCCTGTTCGCGCGTTACGGGGTCATCAGGCCCTTTGACGGTGCGTCGACGCTCATCCTGCGTGTCGCCAACGCACGCGCCAACGTCATCATGGAGGCGTCCGCCTCACTACGGCTGATCCGCGATGACGTCACGGTCGAAGGCACGCAGATCCGGCGCATCTACGATCTGCCCCTGCGCCGCAGTCAGCAGCCCGCCTTCCTATTCGGGTGGAATCTGATGCACGTCATCGATGCTGCCAGTCCGCTCGCTGGCGCAAACGGCGAATCCCTGGAGGCGGCCAAGGCGTTCCTCATATTGACGATCTTCGGCACCGATGACACGACCGGCCAGGTAGTGATGGCGCGCGAGCGCTACGCATCCTCCGCGCTACGCTGGAATCACAGCTTTGTCGACATCCTTCATACCGATGAACAGGGCATCGATCATTTCGACTACACCAAGTTTGAGGAGCTGGAACCACTCCCCGTGGGCATGGCCATAGCCGCTACGGAAGTACCAGCGGAGCACATGCCGACGTAGGGCCTGCGGTCAGCGTCGCTCGACCGGCCACTCAGTAAACGCGAATACCCACAGCGCGATCACGTTGACCAAGGGAATGACGGCCAACAGCCCCCACGCGCCCGAATGACCGGTCTTGCCGACCACGCGGCAGATAGGCCAGATGACGGCTAAAACGACGATAAGGGTGTAAATCATATGCCCACCAATGCGACGGGTTTTCAGCTTATCGTCAAAGGGCAGGAAACGCCTGCGCCGCCGCTCAAATAGTTGAGCAGGTCGACAGTCCCGGGCGCGTAACCGTGATCTGCGCTCGATGGGTCGCGCCCCAACCGCGCCCACGGAAAAACGGATCCGACACACGCAGGATGTCTCACGTAAGATACCGGGTCGGAACCGGAAGACTCTGGCGGAGCTGTACATGGGGCTGCGACACATCGAGATCGACAGATGGGCCTGACAATCGGGCGGTTTCAGCCTTGCCTGCGCATCGCACTGCTGATTTTGACCGCCGTCGGCGCCTTGCCCAGTTCTGCCCTGGCACAAGTGTCCGTGCGGCCCGGGCGGCCGCAGGCGGTGGCTGCCCCACCGGGCACTGCGCCGGCGCTGCAGACACCGCTGCAGCATGGCTTTCGGATCATTCGGAGCTTCAAGGCAGTCTCGGGCCTGACGGGATGGGTGCTGCAGGGCTCCGACAAAGCCTACGCCCTGGTCTACACCACCGCGGATGGGCAGACCCTGGTGACGGGCGATCTGCTGAGCAGCTCTGGTGAGAATCTTTCGGATACCTATAACAGGCAATTCGTACCGGCGCCGGATTTGACGGCTGTGTGGGCCAAGCTACCGAAAGCCAACATCGTGGTCACCGGTGCGCAGCTGGCACCCAAATCCACGCTATACATCGTGATGGATCCCAACTGCATCTACTGCCATATGCTCTGGATAGCCCTACAGCCTTATGAAAAGGCCGGGCTGCAGGTCCGCTGGATCCCAGTGGGTTTTTTGCACCAGGATTCTGAGGCCAAGGCGGCAGCCCTGCTCAAGGGCGGCGCAGCTGCGCTGACCCAGTGCCAGCAGCATTTCGATGTGAATACCGAGAGCGGCGGCATCGCAGGCATCACCATTACACCGGATCTGCACAAGGAATTGGCCGCAAACCTGCAGATCATGCAGGACGCGAACATCCAGGGCACGCCTGGCCTCATCTATAAGGACGTTGCCGGACACGTCGTGGGGCAGGCTGGCATGCCCTCGCTCTCCCAGCTCGCATCCATCACCGGACTGCCACCCCAGCGCGAGACCGATCCGCAGCTTGCCCAGTTCAACCGTTGACTGGCTCACTATCGCTGCGCCCCTGGCGCCGTACCCGGCACGCTCCCTGACGCCTGATCGGCCCTCCCCGCTCGCAAGGACTGCATGAAGACTCCCCAAGGCCTGCAAGCCCTCATTGAGGACGGCGTGATCGATGCGGTAGTGCGACCGCTGAAAAGCGGCAAAGAGGCCACCGTATACATTGTGCGCGCTGGTGATCAGTTGCGCTGTGCCAAGGTCTATCGCGACATGGCACAACGCAGCTTTCAGAAGCGCGCGACCTATCAGGAAGGCCGCAAGGTTCGTGGCAGCCGCCAGGCGCGCGCCATGAGCAAAAGCACCTCGTTTGGAAGAAGGGAGCAGGAGGAGGCATGGAAGAATGCCGAAGTAGAAGCGCTCTATCGGCTGGTAGCGGCCGGTGTGCGTGTACCGCGGCCCTACGGCTACTTCAACGACGTGTTGGTCATGGAACTGGTGACCGATGCCGAGGGAAATCCTGCCCCGCGTCTCGGCGAACTCGAGCTCTCCGCCGAGACTGCCCGCGAATTCCATGCTCTGCTGATGCGGCAGGTGGTACGCATGCTGAGCATCGGACTCATCCATGGCGACTTGTCGGAATTCAACGTGCTCGTCGGCACCGACGGCCCGGTGATCATCGACCTGCCCCAAGCGGTCAACGCCGCCGCCAACAACGGAGCGCTGGAGATGCTGAAGCGCGACGTCAACAACCTCAGGGCGACGCTCGGTCGTTTTGCTCCGGAGCTGTTGACCACGGAGTTCGCGCGCGAGATGTGGTCCCTATTTGAACAAGGTGCGCTGCACGCCGAGATCGGGCTCACTGGCTACTTTGAGCGCGCAGACGCGCTCGCCGACACCGGCGCCGTCATCAGCGCGATCGACGACGCTCGCGAAGAGGCCATTCAGGCGCAGCTGCGCCGCGATAGCTAGGCCGAGCATGCGCCGACCACGCCACCCGTGGTCATGCCGCCGCCCTTGGCTCGGGCCGCCACCGCAACTCTCGCCCACGGCGTGCGCCACGAAATCGAGCGGCGTATGCTGGCGTTGCGGTCACATCGGCCTCGAGAGTCGAAGGAGAACGTCCGTGAAACGGGGAACCACTTTGCTGGCCGCTGCATGGCTCCTGGCTGCGGCAGCAGGCACATCGCAGGCCGCAACCCAAGCCAAACCGGCGGAGGCATTCGGACCGGGCAATCCGTTTTATGCGGCCAGTACCCTGCCGTTCCAGGCACCACCATTCGACCGCATACGCGATGCCGACTACCAACCGGCGATGGAAGCCGGGATCGTCGAGCAGACCGGGGAATTCCAGGTCATCGCGGACCAGAATGCCCCACCCACCTTCGACAACACCATCGTCGCCCTCGAGCGCAGCGGACAGTTGCTCACGCGCGTCAACCTTGCGTTCAGCGCCATCACCTCGGCCAACACCAACCCCCTGCTCGAGCATGTACAGGAGATCGAAGCGCCCAAACTTGCTGCGCTCTCCGACGCCGAATATCTCAACCCGAAATTGTTTACCCGCGTCGCGGCGATCTACAAGCGGCGCAGTTCGCTCGGCCTCACGCCCGAGCAGATGCGGCTGGTCGAGTATGACTACCAGGAGTTCGTCAAGGCTGGTGCTCTGCTCCAAGAGGCCGACAAAGCAAAGCTTAAACAGCTAAACCAGGAAGAGGCGACACTGGAAACGGTCTTCATGAACAAGCTGCTCGCCGCGGCCAAGGCGGCGGCATACCGGACGACCGACCGATCGGCCCTGGCCGGACTGAGCGCAGCGCAGGTGGGCGCCGCCGCACAGGCGGCCAAGGAGCGCGGCTTTGCGGGTTATATCATTCCCCTGGAAAACACCACGCAGCAGTCGGACCTGGCCGAGCTTTCCAACCGTGCCACGCGCCAAAAGATGTTCGAGAATTCCTGGACCCGCACCGAGCGCGGCGACGCCAACGACACACGCGCGACCATTGCGCGCCTGGCCCAGTTGCGTACGCAAGAGGCGCAGTTACTCGGCTATCCGAACTATGCTGCATGGACGCTGCAGGATCAGATGGCGAAAACCCCCGCAGCAGCCCTCAAGTTCATGAACGCGTTGGTGCCGTCCACCGTCGCGAAGGCCGATGCCGAGGCCGCCGACATCCAGGCGCTGATCGACAAACAAGGGGGCGGCTTCCAGTTGCAACCCTGGGACTGGAATTTCTACGCCGAGCAGGTGCGCAAAACGCGCTACAACCTGGACGAGAATGAGGTGAAGCCGTACTTCGAGCTGAACCGCGTGCTGACGGACGGCGTCTTTTACGCCGCGCATCAGCTTTACGGCCTCACCTTCAAGGAACGTCACGACATCCCCGTCTATCGACCCGACGTGCGCGTCTTCGAAGTATACGATGCGAACGGCAAGCCGCTGGCCCTTTGGTACTGCGACTACTTCAAGCGCGATAACAAATCCGGTGGCGCCTGGATGAGCAACTTCGTAAACGAGTCCACATTGCTGGGAACGTTGCCCGTGATCTACAACGTCGCCAACTTCCCCGAGCCCGCGCCCGGGCAGCCCGCGCTGATCAGCTTCGACGACGTCACGACAATGTTCCATGAGTTTGGCCATGCCTTGCACGGCATGTTCGCCGACACTGTCTATCCGAGTCTGTCGGGCACGAGCGTGCCCCGCGACTTCGTCGAATTCCCCTCCCAGTTCAACGAGCATTGGGCCAGCTACCCGCAGGTCTTCGACCACTACGCCATCAACTACAAGACCGGTCAGCCGATGCCCGCCGAACTCAAGGCCAAGGTGATGCGCGCCATGAAATTCAACGAGGGCTACGCGCTCGGCGAAGTCCTGGAAGCCGCCCTGCTCGACATGGAGTGGCACACGCTGCCGGTGGGGGCGCCGCTGCAGGACGTCGACACCTTCGAGAAACAGGCGCTCGAGCGCGTCCACATGAATCTGCGCACCGTACCGCCGCGCTATCGCTCGAGCTTCTTCCTGCACATCTGGGCAAACGGCTACTCGGCCGGCTATTACGCCTATCTCTGGACGGAGATGCTGGACGACCAGGCGTTCCAGTGGTTCGAGGACCATGGCGGAATGACCCGGACCAACGGCGAGCGCTTCCGCCGCATGGTGCTTTCGCGCGGCAACACGGAAGATCTCCAGACGATGTACGACCGCTGGCTGGGCGGCACGCCCAGTGTCGAACCGATGCTCAGGGACCGCGGCCTGGTCGGCGCGGAGGCCACCCAGTAGCGCCGCCTGGCATCCTGTGACGACCCGTCAGCTCCTCAATCGGCGCATCCTTCGAGGCTGGCTTCTGTTCCTGGCGCTCGCTCTGGCGATTGGTCTGACGATTGTATTGGGATTGAAGCTGGGCAACCCCATTTGGCGGGTGGCGATCCTTTTCGTCAGCTTCGCTGCCTACCTGCTCAGCATCCACCGCACGCGTTGCCTGCAGTGCCATCAACCGCTGGGATGGCGTGCACTCGCGTGGATACCCCCCAACGCCATCAACGACTCACCGCCGTGCCCCCACTGCGGCAAGAGCATCGATGACGAGACTGCTCGCCGATAACCGCTCCAGCCCGAGCGGCACAGTGGCATGGTTCTTTCCAGGTGTCGGCGCAGCGCTTAAGCTACGCACGTGGACACCCTGACTGGCATCAAGGTATTCCGCCAGATCGTGGAGTCTGGAAGTTTCGCGGCAGCCGCCCAGCGACTCGATTTATCCACCGCGATGGTCAGCAAGCATGTAATGAATCTCGAAAAGCGGCTTGGAGTACGAGTTCTCAATCGCAATAGCCGCACTCTGAGCCTGACCGAACCTGGTCGAGTCTATTTCGAGCGTTGCAAGACCATCCTCGACGATCTGGAAGCCACGGAGTTGGAGCTCGGGTCGCTCACCGATGCGCCACGCGGGACCCTGCGCATCACTTGTCCTTCCTTTACCAGTGGTCAACGGCTCGCCGATGTGCTTGCCGAATACCGCCGCCACTACCCGGAAGTGCGGCTGGATGTCTCCTTCGAGGATCGCGTCATCGATATCGTCGAGGAGGGCTACGATCTGGCATTGCGTGTCACCCGTGATCCCTCCTCGCTACCCGGTGGCCTGGTGGCGCGCCGGATCCGCCGGGTGGATTTCATCTTGGCGGCGTCGCACGAATACTTACGCGAGCATGGCACCCCCCACACCATCGAAGATCTGGCACAGCACGAGTTCGTCACGGTTAGAGACTTCGATACCCTGCCTCTCATAGGCCCGCAGGGCGTGGTACACGTACCCATCCGGGTGGTCCTGCGTTATCGCGCCGGTGCCGCTCCCACCAGCGCTGTGGCAGCCGGTATCGGCATCGGTGCGTTGCCGGCCTTGCTGCTGGATGATCCGGTGTTCCGAAGTCGGCTGGTGCCGGTGCTGCCGCAGTATCCACTGCAGAAGGCCAGCCTGTACGCTGTGTATGTCAGCCGCAAATACGTGCCCCTCAAGATCCGCAGCTTCATTGAGTTCCTCATCGAGCGCATTTCCGACACCGCCGAGCTCGCGCCGCAGACTGCCACAACGGTCGCAGTCGGCTGAGGTCCCGTGGCGGATGGGCTCCTGCTAGGAGCCGTGATGCTCGGATGCGCCCGCACCGATGACGACCAGAGCCGCCAACAGCAGCAGAATCATGCGCACCGGCATCACGTCGGTCTGCGTCGCCACCAGGAGGAAGAAGCCGGCCAGTAATACGGCAGTGAACATGCACCGATCATTGCGATCAGCGAGCGAAGCAACAAGGTGCAATCCGTTGACGCCAGATTTCCTGTTGGTGAATTCCCGCGACCGAACCATGGACCATTGACCATTGGGCGGCCAGCGGGCGCGTTTGAGACGCTAATTCCTGACGCGATGAGGAGCGATCCAGGACGACTCAGGACGAAAATAGTGCGGCTGCCGCCCTCGTCTCGCATGCGCTCGGACCGGCTCGGCCAGCAGATAACGCCCACCCAACCACGAGACTGCCTGTTGGATCGCGAGACTGTAATCCTGCACCGGCAGTCGACCGGCTGCTGCACTCGCACGTTTCACTATCATGGGGGCCTCCTGTCAGGCTCATGATTCGCGATGAGCTCCGTCTGCGCAACGGCGGGCAGGGGAACGGTGCGTTTCCTCGCGGTTAACACCCGGTGACCGGGCGCCGCCAGACGCATGGATGATTTCCTCGTAGTAAACGTGTCATCTCCGGCGCGGCCGTTGATGCCATCAACGCTGGGCTCTACATTCGTTGAAAGACCCCGCTCCTTTCCCGCTCGAGGCAACGCTCATGTCAAACGACACACAGTCATCCCACTTCCCGCGACTCCCCCATCGGACCCGCTCCTCTCCCTGGCTCCGTGCCTCCAATTTCCCACCGCGAATCCATCCCAGACCGGCGGAGGTGCCGGTGGCAGCCGGCAGCCCCGCCCTGCATGTTCTGACCGACTTTAGCTGGGAGCTTCCCAGCGTGATTGAGGTCCACAAATCCATCGACGAAGCCTTGCAGCGGATGATCGCGGCAGGGGTGCGCGCGCTGCTGGTCGTGCGCGACGATCATGTCCTGGGACTCGTCACTTCCTACGACATACAGGGCGAGCGGCCCTTGCAGATACTGAGGGCCTCCAACTACACACGCCATGACGAGATCGAGGTCGGGGATGTCATGACGCCGTGGAGTGCGCTGTCGACGCTGAACTGGCCGGCCGCGGAAGTGGCACGGGTGCACTATCTCGAGGACGCTCTGGGCGCCACCCGTGCCAGCCACATTCTGCTCATCGAGCACGACGAGTATCAACGGGTCACGGTCCGCGGCCTGTTGTCGCGAAAGCGGCTTGAGCGCCAGCTCGGTCGCGTAGCTCCGGAGGACTCGATCAGCTCGACAGGCGATACGTCGGCACACGGTGTCTTGCTGGGATAATATCGACGCCTCACTGGAGTGAGGTTGAAAAGTGTCGAGACAACTCGTCTGGGGCATCGTGGCTCTGGTGCTGTTCATCGCGCTACTGGCCCCGGCCGAGCACACGCTGCTGAGAGTCACGGGCCGTCGTCTCGATCGTAGCCGTCGAGTTGTCCGATCCTTCCTGTTCCTGGCAGGGGTAGGCGCCTGGGCATACGTGTCCTACCTCAGGATGTACAGCAACTCCAGTAGCTTGTGGTTTATCAGCTTCCTTATCGTGGCGGGCATATGGAAGCTCATCGTCGATGTATTGATTTTCGGGGTCTCTGAGCGAACGCACTCATCCAAGCTCGACTGAGCCGCGGCGATAACCGCGGACATCGTTACGACTGATCCGACCGACACATCCGGGTTGAGCCTCTGGGAGCGCTGGATTGCGCATACCGGATATGTGGCCGAGGGGTTGCTCTACCTGCTGCTGGGCACCTTCGCCCTGCTTGCAACGATGGACGGCGCTCGGCGAGCCGCCGGGACCCAGGGGGTCCTCGTGCGACTCAGCCTGTCGCCGCCAGGGGAGCTGCTGCTAGCAGCCGTTGCGTTGGGCCTCGCGTCGTTCGTGACCTGGCAGCTGCTGATTGCCATTCGCGATCCCGAACACCGTCGCGACCCCAATCAACGTTTCCGCTCCCTCGTTCGCATCGGGCACCTCTTCAGTGGCGCACTCAACAGCCTCATCGTGGTCGAGGCCCTGCGAGTCCTATTTGGTGTCGCGGATTCCACGAACGGCGAGCACGCGCAGAAAGAATGGATTGAGCGGGCGTTCACGATGCCGCTGGGACGCTACGCCGTTGGCACGGTCGGAATTGGCATATCGGTTTATGGCCTGTACCAGGGGTATCGCGCCGCGAGCCGACGCAGGGACAGTACAGTGGACCTGTCACACACGCGGCTGCGTCCGTATCTGGATGCCTTGGGGATATGTGGACTGCTCGCGCGCGGCGTGATGTTCGAACTGATCGGTGTGTACCTGACCCGTGCCGCCTGGAGCCGCCATGCCCAGTACGCAGTCGGCGTCGCCGGTGCCCTGAACAGCCTCAAGCACCAACCTTACGGTGAGTGGCTCCTGGGCAGCGTGGCGGCCGGCCTGATCGCCTACGGGCTATGGCTGATCGCCAAGGAACCCTACAGACAGCTGCGCAACAGCTGAGATCCGGCAAACACCGATCGACCCGCACGCGCCCGTGCACACGGTTCTATAAAATTTAATCTCCCGACCGTGCCACCCAGCTGCACGCCCAGAAACGCGGCAGCTGACAGCGCTGCTCGCACTCTGCGTCAAGCAGTCAAAACGCTTCACCGCTCACGACGCCCCTTGAGGGTGCTTGCTCACAGTTGACATCCCGTTCGCTGTAGACGCCTCACGAACGGTCCACGCGACGACACGCGTCGCTGTTTGGCTGCGCACGCGACGCGAGCCTCGGGGTGCACCGCTGACATCCGAATGTCCCGTCACGCGTTAGGAGCTGTCTACAAATCTCCCGCCAAGGCCTCGGGCTGCCATGAATATTTCAGCACCTTTCATCCGACGACCGGTTGCCACGACGTTGCTCACGGCGGCGCTCGCGCTCGCCGGTGGGCTCGCCTTCTTCCTGCTCCCGGTGTCGCCGGTGCCCGACGTGGACATCCCGACGATCAGTGTGTCGGCGCAACTGCCTGGTGCCAGCCCGGACACGGTCGCGACCAGCGTCACGACGCCGCTCGAGCGGCGTCTGGGCACCATCCCCGGCGTCACCGAGATGACCTCCACGAGCACGGTAGGCTCCGCCCGCATCATTCTGCAGTTTGGCCTGACTCGCGACATCAACGGTGCCGCACGCGACGTCGAGGCCAGTATCCAGGCTGCACGTGCCGATCTGCCCAGCACACTGCGCAGCAACCCGTCCTACAACAAATTCGATCCGGCTGATTCGCCGGTCATGATCCTCGCATTGACCTCCGATACGCTGACCACCGGCCAGATATATAACGAGGCCTCGACCATCCTGGAGCAGAAGCTACTGCAGCTGTCGGGCGTCGGCGAGGTGGACCTGGGTGGAAGCTCACTCCCCGCCGTGCGGGTCGAGGTCAATCCGCGTGCACTCTTCAAATACGCCGTCGGTCTGGAGGACGTGCGCGCCGCCATATCGGCTGCCAACGCCGATGCTCCCAAGGGATTTCTCGAGGACCCCTCGCGCCACTACCAGATCTATGTAAATGACACCGCCGAAACCGCCACGGCGTATCGACCGCTGATCATTGCTTACCGCAACAACGCTCCGGTGCGCCTGAGCGATGTCGCGACCGTAACCGACGGCGTCGAAAACATCCGCAATCTCGGCCTGGCCGACGGCGAGCCGGCCGTACTGCTGATCATCCACAAGCAGCCCGGCGCCAATGTCATTCAGGTGGACGACAGCATTCGCGCGCTGCTGCCGCAGCTGCAGGCCTCCATTCCGGCCAGCATCCGCATCAGCGAGCATCAGGATCGTACGGGCACGATTCGCACCTCGCTACATGACGTCGAAGCCACGCTGCTGCTCTCGACGCTGCTGGTGATTTTCGTGGTCTACATCGCCCTGCGTAATCCGCGCGCCGCGCTCATCCCCGCGGTCGTCGTGCCGGTGTCGCTGATCGGTACTTTCGGAGCAATGTACCTGCTCAACTTCAGCCTGGACAATATGTCGCTCATGGCGCTGACCATCGCGACCGGCTTCGTGGTGGACGACGCCATCGTCATGCTGGAGAACATATCGCGCCATCGCGAAGCGGGTATGCCCGCCTTCCAGGCGGCGCTGCAGGGAGCGCGCGAGGTGGGCTTCACGGTGCTCGCCATGAGTCTCTCGCTCATTGCGGTGTTTCTGCCCATCCTGCTGATGGGTGGAATCGTCGGTCGCGTGTTCCGCGAATTCGCCATCACCCTGTCAATCTCCATCCTGCTCTCGCTCATCATCTCCCTGACAACGACCCCGATGATGTGTGCCCATCTGCTCGGAGCGCTGCACACCTCCACCGGCAGCTTGCAGGACCGCTGGCTGCGCACCATGGAGCTAGGCTTTGACGCCATGCGCCGCCTGTACGCTCGCACGCTGCGCGTGGCATTGGCGCACCCGGCAGCAGTGATGCTGGTGCTGGTGGGCACTGTCGGGCTCAACGTTTATCTGTTCGAGGCGATCCCCAAGGGGCTTTTCCCCCAGCAGGACACGGGTACCATCCGCGGCAATCTACGTGCCGATGAGGATGTTTCCTTCGAGGCCATGTCGCAACGCTTACGGGAGGCGGACGCAATCGTGCGGCGTGACCCTGCGGTGCAGAGTGTCGTGAGCTATACCGGACAGGGCAGCGGCGGCGGCGGCGCGGAAAACACCGCCAACATGTTCATCGACTTGAAGCCGCTCGCGCAGCGCAAACTGAATGCGGAGCGCGTCATTGCGCGGCTGCGTCGTGAGCTCGCCGGGATGAGCGGTGCGCAGCTGTTCCTGCAGGTGGTGCAGGACCTGCGCGCCGGCGGACGCCAGAGCAATGCCCAGTATCAGTACACGATGCTGGCCGACGATCAGGGCGAGTTAAATACCTGGGCGCCGCGCATCACAGAGGCGCTCAAACACATTCCCGAGCTCCAGGACGTCAACTCCGATCGCCAGAGCAGCGGCCTCGACGTCAAGCTCGCCGTGGATCGTGACACCGCCGCGCGTCTGGGTGTCAACATGTCGAACCTCGACAACACCCTCTACGACGCGTTCGGCCAGCGGCTGGTCTCCACGATCTACAACGAGATGAATCAGTACTACGTCATCATGGAGGTTGAGCCGAGCTTCTGGGAGAGTCCTGGCAGCCTGCGCGACATGTGGGTCAGCACTTCCGGTGGTGCGCTCTCGGGGACGCAGACCAGTGCTGCCGGCGTCGGCGACTTTCTTGTCGGCGCCGCCTCCAACGGCAGCGCCAGCAGCTCTCCCAGCAGCGGCGGCGGCGCCCCCAGCGGCACGGCCGGTGTGGGCAGCAGCAGTGGTGGTGCTTCGATAGCGCCGACAGGGGGGGCGATAGCCTCCTCGCCGGCGATCGTTGCCGGAGTGGTCAGCTCGACACTTGCCGGTTCCGCTAATTCAGCCCCCCAGGCCGGCGTGATCGCGGCTGCGCAGGCTGCGGCCCAGGCAGCGGCCGCCAATGGCGCGGCACCCTCCAGCGCGAGTGCTACCGCGAGCACGGGCGGCAGCACAGCGGCGGCGACCTCCAGTGTCAGCGCCCTGGATGTCGCGGCACAGAACGCGCAGCTCAACGCGCTGACCAACAGCGGTCGCGGTGCGGCCTCGACCGGCGCGTCGCTGAGCACCAGCGCCGAGACCATGATTCCACTGGCGACGTTCGCGGATTACTCGCCCGGCACGACTGCGATGCAGGTTCAGCATCAAGGGCCATTCGTGGCGACCACCATTTCCTTCAACCTGCCGCTGGGTGTGACGCTTGGTGAGGCCACTCAGGCCATTGACCGGACGTTGCGGGAACTACACGTACCCATCTCGGTTCACGGCGCCTACGCCGGCACGGCACAGGTCTTCCAGCAGACGCTCGCCAACGAGGCCGTGCTCATCCTGGCCGCAATCGCTGCGGTGTATATCGTGCTCGGCATCCTGTACGAGAGCTTCGTGCATCCAATCACTATCCTGTCCACTCTGCCCTCCGGCGGCGTCGGTGCAGTGCTGGCACTGCTGCTGTTCAACACGGAATTCAGCATGGTGGCGCTGATCGGGGTGTTTCTACTGATCGGCATCGTCAAGAAAAACGCCATCATGATGATCGATGTGGCGCTCGACATCGAGCGCCGGGGATTGCTCGATGCCCGCGCGGCGATCTATGAGGCGTGCCTGCTGCGCTTTCGCCCCATCATGATGACCACCTTTGCCGCATTGCTTGGGGCCATACCGCTGGCAGTCACTACCGGCAATGGCGCGGAACTTCGCCAGCCGCTCGGGATCTCCATCGTCGGAGGACTCCTGATCAGCCAGATCCTGACGCTCTACACCACCCCCGTGGTCTACTTCTGTCTCGATCGCCTGCGCGAGTGGGTGCGCGTGCGGCTACCGGGACGCTCCGCGAAGAACACCGCGCCGGCGCTGTGACTCGCTGTGGATCTCAGCGGGTCCTGCGGAAGCGGAAGCTGAACTGATCCGTGTGACCACGGATGGCCGGATTGAACACCTGCAGCGTGTGGTCGTCGGCAGGGTTACGCAGTACGTCGCTCGCACCATCGAACTGGAAGCCCGCCGCCGTGACCTGCGCCTTGACGATCTGTGGGTCGATCCGATGCAGCGTGTCGGTATCGCGCATTCCGGAGCCCGCCTGGGCGACATGATCCACGACGACAAACAGGCCGCCGGGCTTGAGGGCTCCATAGACGGCGCGGTCCAATACCTGCGGATCGACCTTGCCCATGAACTTATCCGGGTAGTCGTGGTAGTTTTGGGACGTCCACACCACGTCTACTTTTTTCGGAACGGAAAACTGCGCGGCGGGCTGCGAAAGCAGGGTGACGTTCGCGTAGTGCGGGTCTTTTGCCAGCAGTTGCGTGAGCACAAAGTCGTCGTGATCGTCCTTGATGTATTCGTTGGGCCAGATGGCGTAGACATGCCCTCGCGGGCCAACCACCTGGCTGAAGATGCGCGTCCAGTAGCCCGAGCCCGGAATCAGGTCGACGACCGTGTCACCTGGCCGAATGTGCGCAAATGCAACCAACTCTGCGGCATGACGTCGCGCGTCCACTTTTGCATCCTGCGCGCGCGCCGGATCGCTCAGGGCAGAGGCCACATCGCCTGGAACGGCCGCCAATGAGGCTGTCGAGACGAAGCAGCACAGCATCCACAGCAGCGCAGGTGCGAAAGTCTTCATATTTGTGCCCTCGGGCAGTACCCTAGAGTTCCCCTACAGTTCTCCTACAGTACCCCAGCCAGCCGCGACGTGCGACGGCGACAATGCATCATGGCCGCTGAAGATTCTCGTGTCATCGGAGACGTACGGTGAGTTCCGCGCTGCTCGCCTCACGCATTCAGTTCGCCTGGGTCATCGGCTGGCACATCCTTCTGCCGGCCTTTACCGTGGGGCTCTCCAGCTACATCGCCGTGCTGGAAACGCTGTGGTTCGTGCGACGCCGGGAGGTCTATTTTCGGCTGTCGAGCCTCTGGACACGCATCTTCGCGGTCGCTTTTGGCATGGGTGTGGTCTCGGGCGTCATCATGCCGTTTCAGTTCGGCACCAACTGGAGCCGCTTCTCGGATGCCACGGCGAACGTCCTCTCGCCGCTGTTCGCCTATGAGGTGCTGTTCGCATTCTTCCTCGAATCCGCCTTTCTCGGCGTGCTGCTGTTTGGCCGCCGACTCGTGCCTCGCTGGGCACACCTGGTAGCGGGGTTGATGGTCGGCTTCGGAACCCTCATGTCCTCCTTCTGGATCCTGGCCGCCAATAGCTGGATGCAGACACCGGCGGGCTACCGGATCATCAATGGACGTTTCTTTCCGACCGATTGGCTGCAGATCATCTTCAATCCCTCTTTTCCCTTTCGTTTCGCGCACACGGTCGTCGGTTTCTACATCACCACTGCACTGGTGGTGCTGGGGGTTGCGGCCTACTATCTGCGAGCCGATCGCCACCCGCAGGAATCCCGCGTGATGCTGTACCAGGCGCTCGGTCTGCTGACCGTGCTCGTGCCGCTGCAGATCTTCATCGGTGATGCGCACGGCCTCAATACGCTCAAGTATCAGCCGGAAAAGCTCGCCGCGATCGAGGCGCGCTGGGACACGCAACGCCACTTTCCGCTCACGCTGTTCGCGATTCCGGATCAGAAGAGTGCCAGCAACAGGTATGCGCTCGACCTTCCGGGGGTTGGCAGCCTCATCCTGACCCACGATCGCAACGGCAGTATCCGCGGATTGAAGAGCTTTCCACGCGATACCTGGCCACCGGTCATCTATCCATTCTTTGCCTTCCGCATCATGGTAGCTATCGGGCTTGCAACGCTGGCCCTGGTGCTCACTGCCTGGGTCTTGCAGGCGTCGGGGCGGCTGCTGCGATCACGGCTGTTCCTGCGCATCTGCGAGCTCACCTCCCCGCTTGGTTTCCTTGCCGTGCTCGCTGGCTGGACGACCACGGAGGTCGGGCGTCAACCCTGGACGGTATACGGGCTGCTGCACACCGCCGATTCGGTTTCGCCCTCGCTCACCGGCGCGAATGTCATCGTTTCGCTGCTCGGCTACGCCGCGGTCTACTTGATCATGTATCCGGTCGGCGTGCGATTTATGTGGCGCAGCGTGCAACGCGGGCCTTCCGAGCCGACGACGCAACCGCAAGTCATCGAAGGCGGTCGACCCGAGCACCCCGTGGAAGCCCTGCCGCGTATCGGCGCGCCGGCATCGGCAGCGACGGGGGAGCCACTGCGATGAGTCAGGTCGTGCCCGATCTGGTCCCGCTCTGGGCGCTGATTCTCGCCGTCGGGATCTTTTACTACGTGGTGTTCGACGGCTTTGACCTTGGAGTCGGTATTCTCTTTGGCCTGGCGCCGGACACACCCGCGCGTAATCTGATCATGAACTCGGTCGCCCCGGTGTGGGACGGCAACGAGACCTGGCTGGTGCTGGGTGGCGTGGCCCTGCTGGCGGCTTTTCCGCTCGCGTTCGCGGTCCTGCTGCCTGCCGTGTACTTTCCCATTCTGATCATGCTGCTGGCGCTGGTGTTCCGCGGCGTAGCCTTCGAGTTTCGCTATCGGGACCTCGAACACCGCACTTTCTGGGACCACGCCTTCAACTATGGCTCGATCGTGGCGACGTTCGCCCAGGGCATCATCATTGGAGCTTTCATTCAGGGCTTCAACGTGCGCGATCGCGTATTTGCCGGCCACTCGCTCGACTGCTTCACGGCCTTTTCCATCTTCACCGGCCTCGCGCTCATCGCCGGCTACGGACTGCTCGGTGCCGGCTGGCTGATCCTGAAGACCGAGGGTGAACTGCAGCATCGGGCGCGTCGCTGGGGCCTTGTCTGCCTGATCGGCGTGGTGATCGCTATCGCAGTCGTGAGCGCCTGGACGCCGCTGCTCGAACATCGCATTGAGCAGCGATGGTTCACCTGGCCTAATGAGGCGCTGCTCTCGCCCGTTCCGGTTCTCACGCTGGCGCTGATCGTCTGGGAGTGGCGGGCACTGCGCGGGCGCGCGGAAGTCGCGCCATTCACCGTCGCGGTCGGTCTGTTTCTACTTTCCTACACGGGAATCGCCATCAGCATGTGGCCGATGGTCGTGCCCTACCATTACACCTTGTGGCAGGCGGCCTCCTCGCCCAGCACACAGGTGTTCTTGCTGATCGGCACGGTGTTCTTGTTGCCGATCGTCTTCATGTACACCGGCTGGTCCTATTGGGTATTCCGCGGCAAGGTCAAGGCTGACCTTGCTCATCACTGACGCGCGCGCTGATGCGGTCTGCGGCCGCCGTCAGCGCCACCCCAGGGCCGGCGCGACGTGGCGCAGAATCGCCTCGATGACGTGTGCATTGTAGGCGACGCCCAGCTGATTCGGGACCGTCAGCAGCAGCGTGTCGGCCTCCGCGATGGCCTGATCCTGACGCAGCTGCTCGATGAGCACTTCAGGCTCGGCGGCGTAGCTGCGGCCGAAGATCGCGCGCGTGCTCTCATCGATGAAGCCGATCTGATCCTGCTCGTTTCTGCCCCCGCCGAAATAAGCGCGGTCCTGATCGTTCACGAGCGCGAAGATGCTGCGGCTGATGGACACCCGCGGCTCGCGCCGATGCCCGGCCTCCTTCCATGCAGCGCGATAGGCACGAATCTGCGCCGCCTGCTGGATGTGGAATGGCTCGCCGCTCTCGTCGTTCTTCAAGGTGGAGCTCTGCAGGTACAAGCCTAGCTTGGCGGCCCAGATGGCGGTGGCGTTGGAGCCTGCGCCCCACCAGATGCGGTCCCGCAGTCCAGAGGAGTGCGGCTCGAGCCGCAGCAGCCCGGGCGGATTGGGGAACATCGGCCGCGGATTGGGCTGCGCGAAACCCTCGCCGCGCAGCACGTCGAGCAGCACCTGGGCATGACGGCGGCCCATGTCCGCGTCGCTCTCCCCGTCTGCCGGCTGGAAGCCGAAGTAGCGCCAGCCCTCGATGACCTGCTCGGGCGAGCCGCGGCTGATGCCCAGTTGCAGCCGTCCGCCGGCAATCAGGTCCGCGGCGCCGGCATCTTCGGCCATGTACAGCGGATTCTCATAGCGCATATCGATCACGGCCGTGCCGATCTCGATGCGGCGGGTCCTGGCGCCCACTGCCGCCAGCAGCGCAAAGGGCGAGGAAAGCTGGCGCGCGAAATGATGCACGCGGAAAAAGGCGCCGTCTGCGCCGAGCTCCTCCGCCGCCACTGCCAGGTCGATCGATTGCAGCAGCGCCTCTGCCGCCGAGCGCGTCTGCGACTGGGGCGAGGGCGTCCAATGCCCAAAAGATAGAAACCCGATCTTCTTCATCGCGCAGTCATGCCGGCCATCGGCGAGGCCTACTCGGCCAGAAATTCCCGCACCGCTTTAACCGCCTCGAGGCGCTCATGCAGCACGAGGTGTCCGGCCGGCTTGAAGGTGCGCAACTGCGAGCCGCGCACCAGGCGTTGCCATTCCTTGGACTGCGCAAGCGGCACGACGCGATCCTGCTCACCCCATACGAGCAGCGTTGGCACGTCGATGCGATGCAGGTATTTGGCGAGTTTCGGATCGTACATGCGCTGCCACCCGATGCGCGCCAGCGTCGTCATCTCGCGATAGCCTTCCACGATCACGTTGACATCGTGCGGGTCGGGGGCCGGCCCGAGCGCCGCGAGATTCTCCGCCAGTGCGGCGGGCAGCTCCTCGGGCTTCAGCCGAAACAAATCGGTGATGGGGTGCTCGCGCACCCAGAGACCTGCCGGGCACACCAGCGCCAGCCGGCGCAGCCGCCGGGCCTGCTGGGTCGCGAATGCCGCGGCCATCCAACCGCCCAGCGACTGACCCACCAGGTGGAATCGGTCCAGCTGCAGCTCATCGAACAGATCCAGGTAATGCATCAAATAGTCCTGGATATTGCTCATGCCCGCGTCGTCGGCGGACCCCCCGAAGCCCGGGTGCAGCGGTAGGTACACCGCGAACTTCTCGGTCCACGGTGCCGCGAACTCCCAGCCGCCAGCCGTGCCGCCGCCGTGCCAGAACACCAGCGGCTCTCCCTCCCCGGCGCGCAGCACCTGCGTCTTGACACCGTTGACCACGAGCTGCAGCGATTTCCAGGCAATCGCCACGTCAACGTCCTCCCGCAGCCGCGTCCACACCCGCCCCCGCGCCCGCGGCGCGCACCTCGCTCTGCGGGTGAGACTGGCTCGACGCGCGCCGACCGCGCAGACGCGGTATCACCTCCTCGGCGAACAGCGTCATGTTCTTGACCACCTTCCAGTGCGGCATGTCGCCGATGTGATGATGGAGAATGACACGTGAGGAGTCGGCGCTCTCGCACCATTGCCCGAGCGTGTTGGCGATCTTCTCGGCGGTGCCAAAAACGATGCGCCACTGCGAGGTGAGCACGTCCCAGTCAAACCCGCCATGCGAGGCCGTGGCCGACGCACGCGTGCGCAGCTGATCGGGCGAGATGTAACCCGGTGGGTTCAGAAAGCGTGGCGTGGTGCGCGCCGTGTCCTCGATCCAGAAGCGCAGATGCTCCTTGAATTCCTGTTCCGCCAGCTGCTCATTTTCCGCGACATAGACAATGGCGTTGAACATCGCCTTGTCGGGCGTGAAGTTGTGCCCATACTTGGGCATCTCCTCGCGCAGCCGGCGGAAGGTCTTTTCCTGCGCAGCGATCGGCACGAACACCGAGGAGTAGCCGAAGCCGCGCTCGGCAGCGATCTGCACGGTCTCGGGACTGCCTGAACCGACGATCGCAATCTTTGGGTGCGGGCGCTGCATCGGTCGTGGCCAGGGATTCAGATAACGATAATTGAAAAACTCCCCGTCGAAAGTGGTGGGCCCGTCCTGGGTCCAGGCCTGCAGCAGCACCTCCAGCGATTCACGGAAGCGCGCCCGCGCCGTGGCGGGATTGATGGAATTCGCCCAGTACTCCATACCGGTTCCCAACGGCAGGGCGATCTCCAGCCGCCCGCCGGACATGACATCCAGCATCGCGTACGCTTCGGCCAGTCGATTGGGCATCTCGAGGTTCACCGGCACGCCGAAGCAGCAGATCTTGGCGCGTCGGGTCTGCGGGATCAGCGCCGCAGCCATCACGGTGCACACCGGCATCATCGAGTACACGGTGTTGTGGTGCTCGTTGACCACCACTGCGTCATAACCGAGTTGATCGGCCAGCACCATCTCGCTCATGTAACGCTGATAGAGCTCATGACCCTTCTGCGGGTCAAAAAACCGGTTGGAGAAATCCACCCACAGCGAATCGTATTTCTTGTGATCGGGCGGCAGATGCACATACGGCATGAAGTGCATCGTGTAGAACTGCAGATCGTCCAGCCACTGGGCCATGCTGGCCACCTCGAAAGAGAACGCCTCGGCGCCCAGACTCTACTCCAATGGCCTGCCCCCGCAACAGCCCACTCAGCCGCCGATCAGCCCCGCGGTGACATTGATCGCGAAGCCGACCACCGAAGCATTGAAAAAGAACGCGATGATCTCGTGCGCGATGACCACCTTACGAACTCCCAGCTGCGTGGTGAGCACATCGGCCGTCTGGCTCGCCGCGGAAATCGTGAACGAGAAATAGGCGAAGTCCCAGAATACCGGCATCGGGGTTTGGGGAAAGGACAGCGGCCGCTCGCTGGCGGCGGCGCTGTAGAACAGATCCGCGTAGTGCATCATGAACATCGTCGGTACCAGCAGCCAGGAACCTGCCAGCGTGACTGCGACCAGCACGAAGTGCCAGAATCGCTGCGCATGGGCAACGTGCCGCAGAGTGGCCAGCAGCTCCACCGTGGCAAGCAGGCTCAGCAGCGCGGTGGCGGTGACGATGACCAGCAGCACCGGGCCCGACGGGTCATCCTCGATATAGTGCGCGCTGATCTGCGACGCGCTCAGCCGCCGCATCCAAATGTAGATGGTCCCGAGGAAGCACAGCACGCCGGTGTCCCAGGCCGTCAGCAGGCGTGTAATGAAAGCCCAGGAGTGCGGCAGCAGGAAGTAGCCGGCGATGCCGACGAGCAGCGCGATCAGCGTCCTGGGATGGCGGCTGCAGAACCTGCGTAGCCGCCCCAGTTCAGGGCCCCGACTTGGTCGCCGGCTCATACAGCGGCTTGCCCTTGTCGACGACATGCACCGTGTAGATGACGAGAGTATCCGGACCGATGACTTTGAATCCGGAGTGCACGGCATCGCGCAGATTGAATAGCGAGCTGCCGGTCTTGAGCATCTGTGGGGGATGCCCCGGGTACTGCACCACCGTACCCTGTACGACGTAGGCAGCCTCGATGCCGTGATGCGAATGGCGCGGGGTCGACTCGCCGGGTTTGACGCGTACGATGGAGGCGATCACCTCCATCCCTGGCGCACCGGATAGGTCGGCCCGATGCAGCTCGGTGCGATTGGGCGAGTCGCCCAACTGCGCCGCAAACGCTCCGATGCTCAGCAGACTCCCGATGCCTATCGCGGCCAGTCGTAACAGCAGCCTCATAGCCAACTCTCCAGAGATAATTGCGCGCCAGATCCAATCTGCAGCCCTTGCCGCATCACGACCGGCGAGCCCATCAGGAACCAGTACCGCATGTTCATCGGTCAACGGGGGCGTGCGCCGCCGAACAACCCCTGCAGCGCGCCCTGCACTTTCTGCGGCAGCTGGATGCCGCGCTTCTTGAGCTGCTGCTGGAGCTGCAAGCGCGCCAGCTGCCGTAAATCCGGCCTCACCTGCAGGCTCGAGAGCGTTCCGGTGACATTCAGCGGGACCTCTGCCAGCGTCGCGCTACTGGCGCTCGCAGTTGCCGGCGGCTTCAGCAGCGCGATCTGCAGCTGCGAATTCACCTCGTCGCTGACCAGATCGAGTGTGCCCTGGCCCCGCACCGTGAGCAGTTGCGTGGCAATATCCAGATCGTGCGTCTCGGCGACGCCATCGTGCACCGTGGCGGAAGCGTGCAAAGTCTCGAAGCTGGTGCGGCCGCTGGCACGCCCGCCGGGCGGCGCCTGATGGCTCAGCAGCGCCGTCGCCTGCCCGACCTCGAAGGGCAGATCGATGCCCTGGATTGCGCCCTGCTTCACGTCGAGTACCACTTGCCCGTTCAGTGAGCGCAGCAGGGCATCGCTGTCGCTCCCCTGCCCATGCAGCATGGCGCTCAGATTGCCACTGCCCGATAGTCGCCGCGTGCCCTCGAAGTCCTGCAGCAGCCGCGCCAGATCCACGCCGGCGAGCGACTGCTCGGTCGTCATCACGGGCACCGCGCCGCGCGCATCGAGGGTAATGTCGCCATGGAATGTCCCGCCATACAGCTGCGCCGCAAGGGGGGCAAGATGGGTCACACCATCGCGCGCGAGCGCCTGCAGCTGCAGCTGTGTCAGCGTGATGCCGGCAAGCTTGAGCGTGCCCACGAGCAGCGAGCCCTGCATCTGCAGCGACTTGAGCAGCGTGCTTGGCAGCTGCAGCGGCGTGGATGGCTGCGCCGTCGCCGGCGCGCTGCCCTTGGCCGGCGCACTGCGGTAGCGATCCAGATCGAGCCGATCGATCTGCAGGTTGAAGTTCACCGTCTGACTGCTGGCGCCGGCGAGCGCCAGACTGCCGCTCAGATGCGACTGATCGAGCTGCAGGTCGATGGCGCTGACATGTAACCCATCAGGCTCGTAGGTCAGCGCAAGAGAGCCGGCCAGCGCGATGGGCGGACCCGCGGCGCGCTGCAGCTGCAGCTGCAGACTCACCGGTACGGCAGCCCCCTCGGTCACGCGGCCGATGGTGAGATTGAGTGGCTCGAGCACCGTGCCCTGGTAGCTGACGCGCGCGTCGCGCAGCGTCAGCCCGGCGATCTGTGGCAGCGTCGCCGGTGAGCCTGCCGGTGCAACCGTCGGCGCGGGCGTCGCAGCGGTCGCCCCCGCGCCGAACCCTTGCCAGTTACCCTGTCCCTGGGCATTGCGCAGCAGCTGTGCGTCCAGACCCTCGATATCGATGTGACCGATCTGTAGCTGACCATGCAGCAGCGGCAGCAATTTCACACGCAGCGAGGCCTGACGCAGTGTCAAGAAAGCAGTCGCCGGAAAGCCGGGCGGATTGCCGAGGCTGGCCGGCCCAAAGCGCAGCGCGATGGACGGAAACAGCGCGAGGTGCAGCTCACCGCCGAGCTGCAGGGAGCGACCCGTGGATTGCTGGACGCTGCGCTCGATGCGCGCCCGGTAGGCATTGGGATGGATGAACAGCGCCGCCGCCACCATCAGCACGATCACGAGCCCCACGAGACTGGCGATGCCGATGCTGACCATTTTGAGCGTTCGCATTTCCCACCTCCACGAGGCGACGCGCACTGCTCAGCGTGCAGACGCCGCGCGCTGATATCGGCGAGGGGCGGATACTACTCCATGCAGGCGAGCGACCCTATAGGGCGGGCGCGTGGCCATCCGGCATGGCAACACCTTGATAGTCAATTGACGGCATCGCCCTGCTGCAAAAACGGTAGGACCGCCGCGGCGACCTGCTCGGGAAACTCCTCGTGCACGGCCAGCCGTCCGTGCGGCAGGCACAGCGACCGCACCTCGGGCAACTGCGCCAATGCCTGCATCTCGGCGCATGAGCGCAGCGGCGTCTGCGCGCCATATACCTGCAGAATCGGCACTGCCGCCCGTCTCGCGAGCTCGAGAAAGGCAGCGCGGCTGGCAACAGGATCGAGCGCGCCGCTCACGAAGCGCACGGAGGCATATCGCGCGCCGACTGCGCGTGTCACCGCGAGTTTGGCGGCGAGGCGCGGCCCCTGCAGCCATCGGGGTGTCTCATAGACATGCTCGCGCGCCATGAGCCCAATGACGGCTCGGCTGACATTGAGGCGATAGAGGCTGGGCCCCAGCACGCGGTTATCGAGCAGCGCGCGCAGGCGCGCAAACCAGGGGCGCTGGCCACCCATCATCGTCGGCAACGGTCCACGCCAGGTCGGAGCGATCAGCACCAGGCGTCGAATCAACCCCGGACGCGTGGCGCACAATTGCAGCGCATAGCCGGCGGCGTGTCCGGCCGCGATGAGGGCATGCGGTGGCGTCAGTTCGTTGAGCAGCCACTCCAGATATGCCGACAGCAGCACCGGGGACCAGTCTACGCGCGGTCGTGGTTGATCGCCGAAGCCCGGCCAATCGACACTGCGCACCAGATAATGGCTCGCGAGCCGCTCAAGCAGCCCGCGCATCTCGCCGCGCGTGCCAATCGAGCTCAGCGCCGGCAGCAGCACCACCGAGGCGCCCGCCCCGACCTCATCCATGCCGAGGTTGACGGTCAGCTCGCCTGTGCTCCACTGCAGCTGGCGCGGCTCCGCACCAGCGACCATCAGACAGCGGCGACACAGGCAGGCCTGTGCACCTGTGGCGGCACGCCGCCGGTCCGCAATGGGCAGCGATGCGCCCCCGACCGGCGGCAGCGTGAAGCACCAGCAGGGCGCAGCACCTGCAGCCACGGCACAGCCGTTCGGCTGACCGCAGCGCGGGCAGCGATCCGCCGCGGTGGTCATCGACGCCTCGCCGCGTCGCTTCGGATGGGCTTCACGGTGCCAGTTTACCTTTTGCTACCATGCAGGCCATCCCGTGAGGAAATCCCCATGTCGCTGAATCACTACGTGACCCTCGGTCGTTCCGGTCTGCGAGTCAGCCCCTTTTGCCTGGGCGCGATGACCTTCGGCCCCGAGTGGGGCTGGGGCTCCACAGTCCAGGATTCGCGTCGCATCGTGGATCGCTTCCTCGAGCTCGGCGGCAATTTCATCGATACGGCCAACGTCTACACCAAGGGCCATTCCGAACAGATTCTCGGCGAGCACTTCGGCGATGCGCCTTCCAAGCGCGAGCGCACCGTGATCGCCACGAAATTTTTCGGCACGATGCTTCACGGGGAACCGAACTCCGGAGGTGCCGGCCGCAAGGCACTGATGGCCGCCTGCGAGCACTCATTGCGCCGCCTGCGCACTGACTATATCGATCTGTACTGGATGCACTGCTGGGACATACACACTCCGATCGATGAGACCATGCGCGCGCTGGACGATCTGGTGACCGCCGGCAAGGTGCGTTATATCGGTTTCTCCGACACGCCTGCATGGAAGGTCATGGAAGCGCAGATGACTGCGCGCTTTCGTGGCTGGTCACCATTGATCGCCCTGCAGCTCGAATACTCGCTGCTCGAGCGCACCATCGAAGGAGAGCTTGTGCCGCTGGCGCTGGCGCATGGCCTGGGGATCACGCCCTGGTCGCCGCTGAAGTCCGGCGTGCTTACCGGCAAGTACACGCGCGCCAACGCCGGCAAGGTACAGGCGGGACGCGGCGAGTGGGCAACTTCGGCGCTCAACGATAAGGCCTACAACATCATCGAGGCGCTGGTGAGCATCGCGCGCGAGGCCGACTCGACACCCGCACGCGTGGCGCTCGCCTGGGTGCAGCAACGCCCGGGCGTGACCTCCACGATCATCGGTGCCCGCACGCTGCAGCAGCTCGAGGACAATCTGGCCGCGCTGCAGCTGCAGTTGACGGCCGAGCAGATCGCGAAGCTCGACGCGCTGTCCACCCCGCAGTTGAACTTTCCGTTCGACTTCGTCAAGCGCGCACCGGTCTTCTCGAGCAGTGGTGCGAGCATCAACGGCATCGCCGCGGCCGTGAATCCACTCTCGCCCACCGACGAGCAGGATCGCTTCTGACCAGTCTTAGAGTTTTCCGGCTGCCTCTGCGCTGAAGGTGTCGCATTCGGCGAACTTGCCGCTGGACAGCCCGCGCTGAAACCAGCTCAGTCGCTGCGCAGGCGTCGCGTAGGTCTGCACGGGATCGGGCATGACTTCGCCGCTCTTCAGATGGGCCTGCACTGACTGTGTCACGCTCGCCACGGCCGGCAGCGCCACGGATGGGTCGCCCGCGGCGATCTGCCGCTGCGCGAGCTCGGCACGCGCCGCAAGGCCCGCAAAGCAGTCCGCCTGCAGCTCGGCCACCGCCCAGGTCTGCGCGGATAGCTGCGCGGTGCTGCGGGCTCGCGCCTGCTCGACCTGCTCCGTCGTGCCGTCAAGGTCCTGGATATGAGCACCGACTTCGTGATTGATCACGTAGGCCAGCGCCAGGTCGGCGGAAGCTCCCGCCTTGTCCGCCACCTGCTGCAGGTAATTCTCAGGCAGGTATACGTGACTGTCTGCCGGGCAATAGAACGGACCTAGGATCATGCCGGTGACGTCGCAGGAATTGCTGAGGCTGTGACTGGAGATGGTCAGCTCGGCAGGTTGATAGAGGGCCTTTAGCGTGACGAACTCTCGCGTCCAATACGCGTTGGCGGCCGCAAACAGCGCCTGGGCACGCATCACGGCGGCAGCCGGCTCGGCAGCCTGCACCGGCCGAGACCCGGGCAGCAGCAGCGCCAGCGCACAGCCGAGCAGGGCCGGAACGCGGAGGCGAATCGAAGCAGACATGGCAGTCATATAAAGTCTCCTTCCGCCCGCAGGGTCGATATTACGGCAGTGCCGCCCGAGGGGCTATCCGATGCCGTCACCCGGGATGTCGGCCTGTAGCGTGCATCGGCGCGCCGTACGCTCCTACAATGGGAACATGGATGCGAACAGCGACGTGTGGCACCGCCTCAGCGGCGGCACCGACTGCCCACTGTGCGTCCCGCGCGCCGAGTTCGACGCCAATGTCTACCGCGTACGGCAGCTGACGAGTTGCACGCTGTACCTGGCGCGCGACCAGCGCTATCGCGGCGCGTGCCGCGCGATCTACGATCGGCGGCACGTCAATCGGATCGATGAGCTCACTGCGGCGGAGTGGCAGCAGCTCGCGCAGGACCTGTGGCGCGCTCAGCAGGCAATCGTGCGCACCGTGCGCTGTGACCACCTCAATCTCGCCAGCCTCGGCAACGAGGTGCCGCACCTGCACTGGCACCTCATCCCGCGCTATCGCGACGATGGCCGGTGGGGACAGCCGATCTGGCGGGCAGATGCCGTGCCCGATGCGCCCCGGCACCTCGCGCAGCCGCAGTACGCTGCCCTGGCGGCGGCACTCAATGAGGCGCTGGACGCAGAGCTCGCGACGCCGCCCATCACCGGGCCGCGCTAGTTGCCGAAGCGTCGCCGACGCTGCTGGTAGGCGCGGATGGCGCGCAGCAGGTCGATGCGGCGAAAGGCCGGCCAGTACACGTCTGAGAAGTAGAACTCCGAGTAGGCACTCTGCCACAGCAGGAAGCCGGAGAGACGGATCTCGCCGCTGGTGCGGATGATCAGATCCGGATCTGGCATGCCGGCCATGTACATGTGACGGCTGATGGCATCCGCATCGATCTGCTCGATGATCTCGACGAGGCTCGCTCCCCGCTCGCGCTGCGCAGTGAGCAGCGCGCGCACCGCATCGACGATCTCGGCACGCCCGCCATAGGCCACCGCTACCGTCAATACCATGCCGTTATAGCTGGCAGTGGCTTCCTGGGCGGCGCGGATCGATGCGAGTGTGCGTTCGGGCAGCAGTTCGAGCTGTCCGATCGCCTGGATGCGCACGCGCTGCCGATGGATCTGCGGATCCACCGCCAGTGCCGCGAGCTTGTCGCCCACCGCCGCCAGGATTCCCGACAGCTCCTCGATGGGGCGGCCGAGATTGTCGGTCGAGAGCACCCACAACGTCACCGCGGGCACGCTCAGCGCCGCGCACCAGTCGAGCACCTCATCGAGCTTGCGTGCACCCAGCGCATAGATCTCGCTGGGATCGCGCAGGCCGGCGCGCTCGCCGTGCCGGCGATTGCCATCCAGTATCAATGCGATGTGCTGCGGGCCAGGCCCGCTGTGCAGCACCTCGCGCTCGAGCCGCCGCTCATAGAGTCGATAGAGCAGATGAATCATCGTCGCTTATGCACGCAGACCCAGGCGCGCCGCAAGCTCATCCAGCAAGCCCCGCTGGGCGGGCAGCAAACGCGTGCGCGCCTCGGGCAGCGCATACCAGGCGGCACGGTCGACTTCCGGGAAGTCACGAAACTGGCCGCTGCGAGGCGGCCACTCCAGCCGGAAGAGATTACTGCGTAGCTTTGCAGGATCAAGTGAGGGCGCCTCCGCGGCAAATGCACTGGTTAGCTTGCCGCCAGCCTGACGTAATGGCGTGAGCTCGATGAACGGGCCCTGAACGCTCTGCCCGGTCTCCTCGAGAAATTCACGCTGTGCCGCCTGCAGCGCCGGCTCCTCGGCCGTGTATTCGCCCTTGGGAATGGACCAGGCACCCGCGTCGCGCCGTGTCCAGAACGGCCCGCCCGGATGCACCAGGAAGAGCTCGAGCAGCGTGTCGCCCTGCGCCGCACCGCTCAGGCGGAAGGCGAGGATGCCGGCGCTGCGTCTGCCACGTGCCGAGGCCATGGAGTCAGGGCGGCATTCGCGTCAGTATTCGAACTGATAGCGCATGCCCACGCTGCTGCCGGGATCGTTCTGCGGCGTGACCGCCCCCTGCACCGGACCGCCGCCGGTGCTGATGGTGGTCTGCAGCTTCCAGCTGCGCGTCAGATCGATCTGCACCTGTGCCTGCGTGGTGCCGGTCGTGCTTTGGCGCGCACCCACATATACGCGGTTGGAGATGTAGCGACCCGCCTCGATGATGGCGCCGGTATTGTTCTGCGCAGCCGTGCCACCGGCCGAATTCGCCCCGGCGGTGCTGCTGGCGCTGCTGACTGTGAGTCGGTTCAGTCCAAGCGCCTGCTGCACAGTATTCAGCGGATTGAAGCCCCCACCCCCGCCGGCACCGGATAGGGTTACGAGCGCCGCGCCAACACTCGCGATCTGCAGCGTGGTGAGCTGCGAGGCAGGACCGCCGAACAGCAGCCGCGCGAGGATCTCCTCCTGAGGTAGCGGCGGGCTGCTGCTGAGGGTGAACATCGGTGCATCGGCAAAGCCCGTGATCGATAGCGTCACCTGATAGGAGCCGCTGTAGCTCGCAGCGACCAAGTTCAGCGTCGGATCGATGCGGTTGCGCAGTCCGCTGCCCGTGAAGCCCACCCGGCCACTGGTGAAGTTGAGCGTCGTGCCGGCAACGTCGAAGGTGCCATGGATCAGATCGAAACCACCCGTTACGGTGGGAGCGCTGCTGTCGCCCACGACATGCAGCGTGCCGCCCAACTGGGCCGTGAGGCCGCGGCCGCGGATGAAGATGCCGGTCGGGGCGTTGACCGTCAGGTCCATCTTCGCCAGCAGTGGCTTGGGCGGCGGCGGGGCAGTCAGCTGCTGACCGGGGCGCACCACGTGCAGCACCGCGACTGCGGGCGGCATCGCATTGGGAATATTGATGGTGGCCTTATTGACGCGCACGCTGCCCGTTGCGCTCAGTTTCTCGTCCAACAGGTCCCCGCTCAGCTGCAGCGCCATGTCGACATCGGCCGTCAGCAGATCGCTGCGCAGTGCCTGGGCATGGCGAGCATTCACCGTGAGCTCCACCGGCATCCCGTGTGCAGCGACGTTGATCTTGCCGGTGGCGGAGATCGTGCCCGAGCCGGCCTGTGCGGTCAGATGCGTGAGGGTGAGTTCCGGTCCGTCGGCCTGCAGCGTCGCCGCAATACCCGAGAGCCGCAGGCCGCGCGAAAAATCCTGCAGTTCGCCCTTGCTGATAGTCAGCTGTCCGCGCACTTGGGGTGAGGCCCAAGTGCCGCTGAGCTGCGCCTGCACACCGAGCTGACCGAGCGCGCGCTGACCGCTGGCTTCGAGCACCGCATTGGCGAAAGCCAGATCGACATTGCCGCGTACCTGCAGGGCAAGCGGAACAGTGCGATCCAGCGGCAGGCGACCATCGGCGTGCAGCTGCATCTGCGGACCGCCCTCGAGCGCAAGCTGCAGGCTCGCAGTGCGTGCAGCCAGCGTAGCGTTGAGGGTCAGGGAGGCATCCGGCAGCCCGCGCACGCCTGCGCTGGCCGAATGCAGTCCGTTCGCCGTGAAGCTCAGCGTGCCGGTGGGATTGGAAAGACTGCCCTGCAGCACCAAGTCGGCACGCGCCTCGCCGCGCGGCTGCAGCCCGCGAAACTCGGGCAGGAAGATACCCAGGGCGGCCGGCGACAAGCGGCGGACGGTCGCTCGCAGTGTCAGCCGCGGCGTGATCTGACCGCTCACTTGCACGATGGCCGGCGGAACGCCCAGTCGTAGGCGGTTGACCGAAATCCCGCCATTGAACGACAGCAGCGCGGGGGTCAGCAGTCGCAGCATCTGGTCGCGATAGTGCGCATCCAGGCTCGTGAGCTGCAGCTGCCGGCGCGCCTGCAACCAGATCGCCTGAGCTTCCAGCTGTGTCGCTGTCTGTACCCCGCCGCCGATGGCGGCATGCGTCGTCAGCTGCAGGCGTGCCGGAGCGCCGTTGGCGTTCAGCGCGAGCGTTGCAGCGATTCCGCCGAGGGTGCCGGTTGCTTCGACCTGCATGGCAAGCTGCGGCGCGCGCAGCGGCTGCTCGATGGTGCCGCGCGCCGTCAGGGTGCGCAGTTGCACGCTGCCCAGCGCGATGTCCTGTCCGTCCATGCTCACCAGCGCCCGATGGCGCGCGCTGCTGCCCTGCATGTCCAGTTGCGCCGTAAGGCGACCGGTCAGCGCCGAACCGAGCATGGGATCCACATCAGCCAACCTGGGCACCGAGAGTGTCAGATGAGCCTGCGGGGTACGAATGTCGCCATCGAGGCGCAGCACGCCACTGATGTGTGCGCTCTTCCAGCTGCCCTGGCCGATCTGCATTGACAGAGCGCCATTGGCCGCGCGCTGCAAGCTTGCCTGCAGCGCCACCGGCGCATCATCCAGCGTGCCGGAGAGCCGCAGCTGCCCGTTCGCGCGCTGGGGCAGATCCGAGGCCTGCAGGGTCGCATGCAGGGCGCCGTTGGCCTGATGCATGCTCAGGCGCGCATCGGCGCTGCCCGACAGTGACAGTCGTGGCAGGCTGCCCTGTACGTGACCCTCGGCACGCAGCGCACCGGAAGCCGCCGGGTCCAACGCCGCCAGATCGGCACGCGTAAGGTGCCAGTCGATATTGAGCGCGCCGGCATGGTCCTCGCCTCTGGCCGAGAGCGCCAGGTGTGGGGCGGTGAGCGTAGCGCGCGTCAGGCGCAGCGCGTCCCTGTCAAAGCTCAACTGCGCCGCGAGATTCGAACGGCCCGCCAGCAGTGTCGCCCAGGGCTTGCCACCGCCGCTGACCGCCAGCGCAGCGGTCAACGACAGCTGTTGCCCTGAGGAGAGCGGTTGCAGCTGCCCCTGCAGAGTGCCCCGCCCCTGCAGCGGCAGCGCGACGAGCGATGTCCAGGGCAATAGATTCGGCACCGTGGCCTTGAAGCTCACCGGCTGGGCGCTCGAGCCGCGCCTGCCGGGCAGGTCGAGGGCATAGTGCGCCTCGGCCTGCAGCAGCGGATGAGTGACCGTCATGTCCATGGCGAGCTGTGATGTGCCCGCCAGACGAAACTGCCCTTGCAGTACAAGCGGCGCGTGGCGCAGCAGGTCCCCAAGTGGTGCGGGCAGTGCCAGGCCCGCCAGCTGCGCCTGCAGTGACAGCCCCTGGCCCACGCCCTGCAGCTGAGCGGTGAGCCTGTCGAAAGCCATGGCCTGGTACTTCAGCCCCGAGAGCACCAGCTGGGCACTGGTGGTGGGCGCAGTCAGGACCCCGTGCGCCTGCACTTGCAGGGACACTGCATCCCAGGCGAGTCCCGCCCGCGGACGCATCGCTGCAGCCTTTACGGACGCGGTCAACTCGGCGGCGCGGGCGGGCAAATTCAGGGTTCCACTGGCACTGGCGCTCAGGGGTCCGGCGTGCGCATCGAGGCGCGTTTTGAGGGCCGTGCGCGGTCCTTCCATCAGCAGGTGCACGGAGAGGGCGCCAAGTGCGGGCACCTGCAGGATATTCGCCAGGGGTCCGTTGGCCTGCTCCTCCAGATCCAGCTGCACGCCCACGCGGCGCGGAGTGATATCGGCGGTGACCAGGTACGTTGCCGGCACCGCATCCAGGCGTTGTACGGAGAGCTGCAGGCCAGCTCGGTCCAGCGAGCGGTAGGTCACGGCGGCCTGCAGGCGCAGGGTCACATCGCTGCCGGCGAGGTTCGCGCCGAGCATCAGGCGCTGCAGGCGCAGCTGATCGATCTGCAGCGCCATGGGCAGCGAGAAGCCGCCTCTCTTGGGAGCTGCCGATGGACCGGAAGGATGGCTGCCGTAGGCAGGCCGGCGCAGTACGGCGGCCTGCTCAGCATCGATGTCCCGAATCCGTATCCGATCGCGCAGCAGCCCAAGCGGGAACCAGTCGAGATGCACATCGCTCGCGCGCAGCCACGGCCCCTGCGGGTCGGAGAGCAGCAACTCCTGCACGCGCAGATTGTCGGGGAAGCGGCCCGAGAGCCCCTGCAGCTGCACCTGGCCACCGGTCAGCGAGTGAGTGGCATTGGCCAGCAGACGCTGGCCGGCCTGGGTATTGCCGATGAGCATCAGCGCCGCTGCGCTGAGCAGCAGCAACGCAATCGCGCCCCCACACACCCAGGCCAATACAGCCAGCAGACGATGCAAGTGGCGCGAGAGCATCAGAACGCCTGCCCGAGGCCGATATAGGCCTCGAAGGCATCGGTACCGGGCGGTCGATTCAGAGGGAAGGCCACATCGACGCGGATGGGGCCGATGGGAGTGTAGTAGCGCGGGCCGCCACCATAGCCGAAGCGATAATGGCCTGACTCGATCGTTCCAGGAGCTGTCACGGCGCCCGGCGCCGTGACCGCACCGCCGTCCATGAATACCGCCAGGCCAAAGTTGCCCCAGACCCGCTGACGAAGCTCGATGGTGCCCGAGGTGATCCCCGTACCACCCTCGGGATAGTCCCCCGGGGAATCGGGTGGCGGGAAGGTCGGACCAAGGGCCTGGTAGGCATAGCCGCGCACCGTCGCGCTGCCGCCGGCATAGAAGCGCAAGTCCGGTGGCAAGTCGTAGAACTTGCCCACGCCAACCGCTTGACCCGCCAGCGCGCGCAGCGCCAACACACTCTCACCCGGATCCGACCAGTCCAGACTATGGAAGTCGAAGTACGTCGAGATATTCGCCTGCACGACCGTGAAGGTCCCATGGTGGCCAAACAATGTCTCGGTGGGGGTCGCCAGAATCTGCACGCGCAGGCCGTGGACCGGATCGAGCAGCGGGTCCACCAGGTCCGTGCTGTCATAACGGGCGGTCAACGGCAGTGACAGTAACGTGTAGTGGCAAGCCTCGTACACCGGAGATGCGAGCGTCTTCGCAACGATCTGGGCCGACTGCTGCAGCGTGATGACGCTATCGCAGGCCAGGATCTCATTCTGCTGCGTCTTCTCCTCCTCCACTGCCACGCCCGCCGACACGTTCCACACGGAGGACAACTTGCGCGCCAAAGTCACCCCACCGATAACGGCGGTCTGCGAGTAGGCCGTGAGCTCCGGCTTCAGGGCCTGCACTTCGAATGCCAGGGATTGGGTGGGCGTGATGAAATCGGGCAACGTGAGCTGTGCACTGAGGTCGTAGCTGACGCCATTGGTGGCCGTGCCATTGCCGCCCAGGCCGAAAACATTGGCGCCGAGCGCCAGTTGATCGGCGCGGCCGAACAGATTGCGGTCGGTCCACGTCGCCCCCGCGATGACGCCCAGGTCGCTGGAATACTCACCGTCGAGGCTCACCTCGTGGCGCTTGCGCTCGGTGACTACGAACGTAATTGGCACCTCATCGCCCTTGACCTGATTGCGTGGCGGCAGCGGGTCGCTGATGGCCGTGAAGATGCCCAGATTGAGCAGCGCCTGGCGCGCCTGCTCGATCTGGCTGCTGCGGTAGGGCTGGCCCGTATGGATCGTCAGCTGGGTGCGCAGGAACGACTCCTTCACGAGCTTCAATCCCTCGAACTGGATGCTACCGATCCTGTAGACCGGGCCAGGATCCGCCTTGAAGGTGACATCCAGCGTGCGGGTGCGCTCCTGCAGCACGGCCAAAGGGGGCTCATCGACGCTGGCATAGGCATAGCCCTGCTCTCCCAGGGCGTTCAGCAGGCGTTGCCCCGCCTCCAGCACATTCTGGGAGACGGCGGGATCGCCGCTCTTGAGCTTTAACGCGGCAACGGCCGCTGGGCTGACCGGGCCCTGAACGCTGATCCGGCCCAGACGGTAGAGCGGGCCGAGCTGGAAGTTTACCGTGACCTTGGCCGAGCTCTTCTTGGGCAGTGCGCTCAGCAGCTCGGGCAGCGTGGGATCGTTGAGCGTGCGGCCTTCGATGGTGATGAGCGCGCGCGACTCGTAGTAGCCGAAGCTCTGCAGGGCGGCCTGCAGCCGCCCGATGTCCTGCTGGGCTCGGTCCACGAGCGCGAAGGGGCTCACCGGGGCGGCTTTGCGCAGCGATTGCAGCCCGGAGCTGGCCTTGAGCAGGTTATTGAGCGGACCGTTGCCCGTGGAGACGAAATGCACGCTATAGCGCTGCGGGTCAGCAGCCCGGGCGCAGCGCAGCGGCAGCCCTGCCAGCAATGCCCCCAAGGCGAGGCCAATCAGTAGGATGCGTGAGCGCAGCGCAGGCATCCGGATAGTATGCCTGCCCCCCCCGGGCCGCGCGCTGCCAGGCCAAGCGGCGCGAAGAATTGTAAAGGCCCCCGCCGCCGCCAACCCCTTTGCGCGACAATGGAATTCTAGGAATCTATGCTATCGCCTGTGAACATGGACGCTGGGGAAGGTGCCGACGAGAGCGCACCCATGGCGGTGCTGCTGGTCGACGATGACCGCGAGCTGTGCCGCATGCTGGTGGAATACCTGACTCCGGAAGGCTTCAAGCTCAGCATCGTGCACGATGGCGATGAGGCGCTCTATTCGCTCGGGCGGCACCACTTCGATCTCATCGTACTGGACGTCATGCTGCCGCGCGTCGGCGGTTTGGACGTACTGCGGTTGCTGCGCCAGAAGCTCTCGACCCCCGTGCTGATGCTCACTGCGCGCGGCGAGGAAGTCGATCGCGTCGTTGGGCTGGAGCTCGGCGCCGATGATTACCTGCCCAAGCCCTTCAATCCGCGCGAGCTGGTGGCCCGTATGCGCGCCATCCTGCGCAGGAGCCTGCTGCCCGAGGCGCAGCCGGGCCGTCGCGAGCGGCTCGATGCCGGTCCGATCAGCCTGCACTTCGCCAGTCGCACGGCGAGCGCCCAAGGCAAGCCGTTCGCACTCACGGGCGTGGAATTCCGTGTGCTCGAGGTGCTCATCCAGCAGATCGGCGTGGTCGTTTCGCGCGAGCAGCTCACCCGTCAGGTGCTCGGCCGACGCCTCACCCCCTACGATCGCAGTATCGATACCCACATCAGCAATATCCGCCGCAAGCTCGCCACCGTGACCGAGGCCGTGTCCATCGTCAACGTGCGCCGCTCCGGGTATGTCTTCACGGTTGCTGAACCGGCCGCCACCGAGCGCCCGAGCTGACCGCATGACATCCACTCCTGCAGGCCTGGTCGCCACCAGTACCCCGGGCACCGCCCGGCGCGGCATCGCCATGCGCAATCTCTATGTGCGCATCTTCCTGAGCTTCTGGACCGCGATGATACTGGTGCTCACGCTGACGGTTGGCGTCACGCTGTGGCTGACCGGTCAGCGCATGCAACGTCTGCAGGGGCGCCAGGACGAGCTTGCGCGCCAGGCCTCGCTGGTACTCGCCTCTCAGGGCGTACCGGGGCTGCGAAACTGGTTGCAGCGCGAAATCCCACTGCAGCCGATGCACGACCGTTTGTACGTCATCGATCAACGCGGCGCGGATATTCTCGGCCAGCTGGTACCCGATTTCCTGCAGGCGCAGGTCGGCCATCGACCAAAGGAGGGCGCCGTGCAGTCGACGCGCACCTTCGGGGACGTGCGATTGCTCTCGCAGCTGGTGTCGCCGACCAATCAGACCTACGCGCTCTCGCTGCTGCATCGTGGGAATCTGTTCGGCGTGTTCGGCTCTACCGAAACCCCCATCGTGGCGCTGCTGGCGACGCTGCTGGCCGGCACCTGCGTGTGCTTCCTGCTGGCGCGCTACCTGTCCGACCCGGTGCGTCACCTGCGCGCCGCGACGCGTTCCATTGCCGCTGGCGACCTGCGCGTGCGCGTCTCGAGCCTCATCGGCCGCCGGCGCGACGAGCTGGCCCTGCTGGCGTTCGACTTCGATGCGATGGCTGAGCGGCTGCGCAATCTCATCGAATCACAGCGCCAGCTGCTGCGCGACGTCTCGCACGAGCTGCGCTCGCCGCTGGCGCGACTGCAGATCGCCCTCGGACTCGCGCGCCGTCCCAACGCCAATCTCGAGCAGGAATTCGATCGCATCGAGCAGGAAGCGCAGCGGCTCGATGAGCTGATCGGCGAGATCCTGAGCCTCTCGCGTCTGGAGGATCCGGCGCGCGAGCTGATCGCCGAGCCCGTCAATCTCGAGGAGCTGCTCGAGGCGCTGGCCGACAATGCGCGCGTGGAAGCCGAACCGCGCTTCGTACGCATCGACCTGGCGGTACCGGCCGCCCTGACCGTCGCAGGCGACCGCGAGCTGCTGTTCCGGGCACTGGAAAACGTGGTTCGCAATGCGCTCAGTCATGCGCCCAACGGCTCGACGGTCGAGCTGTCGGCGCGCGCGCAGGGCGAGCAGGTCACCATTCGCGTCAGCGATCAGGGTCCCGGCGTGCCCCCCGACCTGCTCGAACGCATCTTCGAGCCGTTTTTCCGTGTCGGCAAAGCGCGGGATCGGGCCTCGGGCGGTCACGGCATCGGGCTTGCGATCACCTCCCGCGTCGTGAGCTTGCATGCCGGCAATGTGCGGGCACGCAACCTGCCGGCGGGGGGGCTGCAGGTCGAGATCGTCCTGCCGCGCGATCAACCGGGCGGCCCGACGCTGGTCGCGCCCGGCGAGAGCCGTGCCGGCAGCAGTGGCAACGGCGCCGGCGACAACGCCGGCGTACAGCCGCTGCACGCCTGAGCCGCCGGTCTACAACCCTTTCAGTGCAGCGTTAAGATCTGCGCGCAGATCGCCGACATCCTCGATGCCGACTGATAGGCGGCAGAGCGCATCGCCGATGCCCAGTGCCTCCCGTTCGGCATCCGGCACGCTCGAGTGCGTCATGCTGGCTGGATGCTCGATGAGACTCTCGACACCTCCCAGCGACTCGGCGAGCGCGAACACCTCGCAGCGCTCGAGAAAGCGGCGCGCCTCGGGCAGAGCGCCCTTCAGCTCGATGGTGATCATGCCGCCGAAGGCGCTGTGCCCGTGCGGGTCGCGCATTTGCCCACGCGCCAGCGCGTGTTGGGGATGACTGGCGAGTCCGGGATAGTGCACTCGCGCGACGGCCGGATGGCGCTCCAGAAATCCCGCCAGCTCCAGCGCAGTTTCGCAATGGCGCTGCATGCGCACACCCAGGGTCTTGACGCCGCGCAGTGCCAGGAACGCATCGAAGGGACTGGCTACCGCGCCCACGGCATTCTGCAGGAAGGTCAGCCGTTCGGCGAGCGCAGTATCGGCGCCGACGACCAGCATGCCATTGACGACGTCGGAGTGACCGTTGAGGTACTTGGTGCCCGAGTGCATCACCACGTCGAAGCCGAGTTCCAGGGGCCGCTGCAGATACGGGGTCGCAAAGGTATTGTCCGCGGCCGTGAGAATGCCGTGGCGGCGGGCGATGCTCGCCAGCGCTGCCAGATCGGAGATCCGCAGCATCGGATTGCTGGGTGTCTCCACCCACAACAGCCGCGTCTGCGCTCGGATTGCGCCCTCCACGGCCGCCACATTGCGCAGGTCCACGTAGGTACACTCGACTGCGGCCGAGACGCCGCGCACCTGCGTGAACAGTCGACGGCTGCCTCCATACAGATCCTCACCGGCCACGATGTGATCGCCGGGCTTGAGCAGTTCGAGCAGCGTTGAGATCGCCGCGAGCCCCGAGGCGAATGCGTAACCCTGCGTACCGCCCTCCAGATCGGCCACACAGCGTTCATAGGCGAAGCGCGTGGGGTTCTGGCTGCGCGAGTACTCGAAACCCTGGTGCACGCCAGGGCTGCTCTGTGCATAGGTGGAGGTCGCATAGATGGGCGGCATGACCGCGCCGGTGCTCGGATCAGGCGCCTGCCCCGCATGAATGACGCGCGTATCGAAGGCCGCGCGTCGGCTCTCAGCATCGGTCATGTTCACCCGGTCATGATTTGCCGGCAGCTGCCAGGCGTCTGCGCGGCATCATAGGGCCAGCGATTGTGCCTCGTACAGCATGCGCACCGTTTCGAGCGTATCGGCCTGTCCGGCACTTTTATCGTCGCGATAGCGCTTGACACGCGCAAAGCGCAGCGCGAGTCCGCCCGGATAGTGCGGACTGTGCTGGATGCCGTTGAAGGCCACTTCCACCACGAGCTCGGGCCGCACGTATACCGCCAGCGCATCGCGCGAGATCTCGCGCGCCAGCAGCTGCTTCGTCTGCCATTGCAGCAGCCTGTCGGTCAGGCCTTTGAAGGTCTTGCCGAGCATCACGAAGCCCGCAGCATGCCCCGGCAGAGCCGCCGGCACTGCGTGCGGGGATTCGCTGGTCACGCGCGCGCCGAGGTGCAGGTTCGACAACCAGCCTTGCCGCCGGCCATTGCCCCATTCCGCCGCGAGCACGACCAGGTCGAGCGTGTGGGCACGCTTGACCTTCAACCAGCTCGCACCCCGACTGCCCGCCTCATAGGGTGCATCGAGCGCCTTGACCATGACGCCCTCGTGTCCGGCGGCAATCGCCTCGGCGTAGAAGCGCTCGGCGGTGGGCAGATCCGGTGCGACGAGGCGCGGCACTTGATATTCGGGTGGCACGGCGCGCTCCTGGGCGGCCCAGCGCTCGCGCGCCGGGCGCTCCACCAGGGTCTCGCCATCCATCCGCAGGCAATCGAAAAAATAGGCGTGCAGCGGCAGCCGCTCGCGCATCGCGGCCACGTCCAGCCTGCGGCCGAAGCGGCGCATGGTCTGCTGAAACGGCCGCGGTCGGCCGGTGGCATCGAGGGCGATGGCCTCGCCGTCGAGTACCAGCTGCTCGGCAGGCAGCCGCTGCGCCAGCTCGACGATCTCCGGCAGTGAGGCGGCCACATCATTGAGACGACGGGTGTAGATACGCACCTCGCCGCCCTGTTTGTGCAGCTGGATGCGGGCGCCATCGAGCTTCCACTCGATGGCCAGGCAGGCGCCAAGGCGTGCGTAGGCCGCGGCCACGTCGCTGGCCGTCTGCGCGAGCATCGGCTCGAGCGCGTGCAGCGTGCGCAGCTGAAACGCCTGCAGTGCCTCGGCATCTGCCGAGCGCGCCGCCTGCGCGAGCGCGCCGAGACTCGGAGCGAACATCGCCGCGCGGCGCACTGCCGCGGCCGGTCGTCCCGAGGCGGCAGCGATGGCCTCGAGCATCAGCCCGCCCAGGGCACCGGCGCGCAGCTCCCCGACGATGAGGCGCAGGACGAATTGCTGCTCGCGGGCCGCAGCGGTTGCGAACAGCTCGGCGAGCAGCTGCGCACGCCGGCGTGCCGAGCCGGCACCGCGAATCTCCACCAGCTCGCTGAATCGCTGATCGAGCTGCGAGAGCGTCAGGCTCGCGCTCGACGCCGGCGGTGTGCTGCCCGCCTTCCGCAGCAGCGCATAGCTGACGCCGAGGCGTCCCTGCGGCAGCTCGCCGGCGAGATAATGCACTGCCAGCGGCAGCTCGGCGGCGCTCATCGCGGCGAGGGCTTCGGCCAGCGCGGCAATCTTGGCGCTACGGCTGGGGGTTGCGGCCACGCGCTCCCAGGCCTGCACGAGCACCCCGAGGGAGCCCATGGGTTCAGGAAAGTTGCTTGCGCAGGTAGCTGATCAGATCGACACGCGTGATGAGTCCGACCAGCCGCCCCTGATCGGCCACGATGGCCACGTGTCCGCGCTGGAAGATCGGCAGCAGATCCGTGATCGGCGCATTCGGGGCGATCGTCTCGAGCTGGGCGCTCATCGCCGTGGCCACCGAGTCCGTCAGGCGCGTCGGATCGGCATGCAGATGCATCAGCAGATCCGACTCGTCGACGATGCCCACCAGTCGCTCGCCCTCCATGACCGGAATTTGGGAGACATCGAACAGGCGCATGCGGCGATAGGCGAGCAGCAGACTGTCCTGCGGCGATACCGTGACGGCTCCACCCTCCTGGTAGCGGCGCACGATCAGATCGAGCAGATTGCCGTGCCGCGGACGCTCGATCAGACCCTGATCGAACAGCCAGTAATCGTTGTACATTTTGTTGAGATATTTGTTGCCGCTGTCGGGCACCAGCGTCGCAACGCGCTTGGGAGAGCGCTGCTCACGGCAGTAACGCAGTGCGGCGGCCAGCAGCGTGCCGCTGCTCGAGCCCCCGAGGATGCCCTCGCGCGCCAGCAGCTCGCGCGCCGTGCGAAAACTCTCCGCATCGCCAATCTGGTAGACATGGCGCACGCGCGACAGATCGCAGGCGGGCGGCACGAAGTCCTCACCGATGCCCTCGATGAGCCAGCTGCCGGCGGGCTGCTGAATCGACCCGGTACGCACCACATCGGCGAGAATCGAGCCCATGGGGTCTGCCAGCACCATTTCCACGTGCGGTGCGACGCGCTCGAAGTAGCGCGATAGCCCCGTGAGTGTGCCGCCGCTGCCGACTCCGACCACCATGGCATCGAGCATCTGCCCACTCTGCGCCCAGATCTCCGGACCGGTGGTGGCCTCATGCGCAAGCGGATTGGCGGGGTTGGCGAACTGATCGACGTGGAAGGCGTGCAGCTCCTCAGCCAGACGTGCAGCGATGCTCTGGTAGTGCTCTGGATGGCCGCGCGGCACGTCGCTGCGCGTCAGATGAATCTGCGCGCCCAGTGCCCGCAAATGCAGGATCTTTTCCTGCGCCATTTTGTCCGGAATCACCAGCACCAGCCGGTAGCCCTTCTGCGCGGCCACCAGGGCCAGTCCCAAGCCGGTATTGCCTGCAGTAGCCTCCACCAGCGTATCGGGCGGATCGGCATTCGCTCGCAGCTTGCCGGCGCGCTCGGCGGCCTCGATCATCGACAGGCCGACGCGATCCTTGATCGAGCCGGTCGGGTTCTGATTCTCGAGTTTGACGAACAGGCGGCACATGCCGCAGTCGAACTTGGTGAGCTCGACCAGGGGCGTGTGGCCGATCAGGTCGACGACCGAGCGCACGCCGCTCAAGCGCCTGCCTTCTTCCCGGGCGCCTTCAGGCCATTGGAAAGTAGCAGCTGCCGTGCCTGCTCGGGCGTCACCTGACGCACCGCGGTGATGAAGACCCGGTGCGGATTCCAGTTGGGGATGATTGCCACATCCGAGTTGCCGTCGCAGATCATGCCCGTGTGTTCCGTATCCTCGAAGCCCAGCCGCTCGGCGAACTTCAACGTCAGGACCGGCTCGAACAGTTGCACCAGATAGGGCGGGCTGCTCAGCGGCGCATACACCAGCAGCTGGCGCTGATTCAGCGCCGTCCACGAGCCATCGAAACTCCTCAGCCAGAAGCAGCCTGGCTTGCCCGGCAGCGCCGCCAGGTTGCTCGGACCGCTGGCGCAGCCGCCGGCCAGCAGCACGATCAGCAGGGTTATTCCGAGCGCGCGAGGCAGCTGGCTGAGTTGAGCTGACATGACCGACTCCGTTCGCGGGCCACAGACCGGGGCTCTATGCTAGCGATAACGCGCTGCAGCCCCTAGCGTGCACCTGCCTTACCTGGCAGGGGCGGGCGCCGACGCGATCGGAATGCTGGGCGCAGCTGCAGCAGAGGCGCCTGTCGGGCTTGCTGCGCCCGGTGACGGTGCCGCCGACGGTGCAGACACCGTTGGGGGGGATGCCGGGGCCGCACCCGCTGCAGGCGGCGCGGCGCTGCCGGGCGTCGACGGCGGCTTGGCACCCGCAGCGCTCGCCGCGGCGGCCGCCGAGGTCACCGGGGCACTGCTGTCGGTCTTGAGCGTCGCCTCCTCGGCCTGCTTGGTCATGACGATGATGCTGATGCGACGGTTGATGGGAGCACGCGGATTGCTCTTGTCGAACAGTACGGCCGATGAGAGACCCACGACCTGCACCACCTTGTCGGGAGCGAGTCCTCCCATCTCCAGCGCGCGGCGTGCCGCGTTGGCGCGATCGGCGGACAGGTCCCAATTGTTGTAACCAGTCTGCGCGGTATAGGGCGTGGTATCCGTGTGGCCTGAGAGGCTCAGGCGGTTGGGCACCGTGTTCAGGTAGGGCGCCAACTCGCGCAGGATCTCTGCGGTGTAATCCTTGAGCTTGGCTCGGCCCAGATCGAACATCGGGCGGTTCTGGGCGTCCACGATCTGGATGCGCAGCCCCTCGGGGGTGATATCGAGCAGCAGCTGATCCTTGAAGGGCTTGAGCGCCTGGCTCTTGTCGATCGCCTGGCGCAACTCCGTCATCAGCGTCTCGAGCCGCTTGTGCTCGGCGGCCTCCATGACCTTGCGGGCCTCTTCTTCCGTGGTCAGCGGATTGGCGCTCTGGACGTTCGCGGCGGTGTGGATGGCCTCTACCGGAGTGCCCAGACCGCTGGACATCGGGCTGCTGGAGCGGCGCGCATCCAGTGCGCCGCCGAGATTGATGACGCTGGTGCTGGCGCCGCCCGGCCCCATCTGCCCTGGGGCGGGCTTGACGGACTTGCCCTGCTCCATGCTGGGATTCTTGAAGTATTCGAAAATTGCCGCGCGCTGATCCTTCGACACCGAGGCGATCAGCCACATCACCAGGAAGAAGGCCATCATGGCCGTTACGAAGTCGGCATAGGCGACCTTCCAGGCGCCGCCGTGATGTCCGCCCTCGACCTTCTTGACGCGGCGGACGATGACGATCGGCCGCTCGCTCTTGGCGTTCATGCCGCTTCCTTGGCGGGGGCGGCGTCCTTGCGCTTGCCCTTGAGATGGCTCTCCAGGTCCGAAAAGCTTGGCCGCACATTGGACCACAGCAGCTTGCGCGCGAATTCCACCGCCACCGGCGGCGCATAGCCGCGCACGCTCGCGACCAGCGCCATCTTCACCACTTCGAAGGCCTTGCCTTCCTCATGCGCCCGATATTCGACCGCGGCGGCGATTGGTCCAACGAAGCCGTACGACACGAGAATGCCGAGAAAGGTCCCCACCAGCGCCGAGGCGACCTTGCGGCCGATCGTGCCGGTGTCGGCGCCATCGATTGCCGCCATGGTATTGATGATGCCCAGCACCGCCGCGACGATGCCGAAGCCCGGCAGCGCATCGGCCACGCGCTGCACGGCATGGCCCGGCTCACCGGCCTCCTTGTGATGCGTCTCGAGCTCGTACTCGAGCAGGCTTTCGAGCTCGTGGGGATCCAGATTGCCTCCGACGATCAGGCGCAGGCAGTCGGTGATGAACTCGATCATGTGATGATCCGCCATGATGCGCGGATAGTCGGTGAACAGCTTGCTCTTCTCGGGCGACTCGATATCCGCTTCGATGGCGAGCATGCCGGACTTGCGGATCTTGACGAGGATGTCGTAGAGCAGCTTCAGCAGATCGACATAGTCCTCACGCTTGTAGCGCGGCCCTTTGAGCAGACCGAGGGACGCGGCGAACGCTCCCTTGACGATCTTCATGGGATTGCTGACGACGAAGGCGCCCAGCGCCGCGCCGAGGATGGTGATGTATTCTCCGGGCTGCCACAGTGCCAGAATCTTCCCGCCATCCATGACGAAGGCGCCGAAGACGCAAGCCAGCACTACGACTAAGCCGATGATGGTGAACAAGGGCGCGCGTATCCCGCAAACCGAACAGGCTCGCGAAGTCTATCGGCCATGGAAGCGGTTTCTGTAGCGAACGCAGCACGTCACGGCACATCCGCAGCCGCCGGCGGCGCGATGTGCGGGAGTGTGATGCGCCTCTCAGTTCAGGCGCGCGGTGACGCCCTTCAAGTACTCGCGGAAGTCCTTACCGAGGGTGGGATGCGCCAGCGACAACTCCACCGTGGCCTGCAGATAGCCGAGCTTGTTGCCGCAGTCGTAGCGCCGGCCCTCGAAGCGGTGCGCGTAGACGCTCTCCTTGCGCATCAGTGCTGCGATGCCGTCGGTGAGCTGAATCTCCCCGCCGCTACCCTGCCCCACGTGCTCGAGCTCATCGAAGATCCCCGGCGTGAGGATATAGCGGCCCACCACGCCGAGCGTCGAGCGGGCCTCCGCGGGCTTGGGCTTCTCGACGATACCGGTAATGTGGCTGACGGGGCCATCCTCACCGTCGGTCTCGACGATGCCGTACTTGTCGGTATCCCGGCGCGCGACCTGCTCCACGCCCAGCACGCAGCCGCCGTGCTTCGCGAAGGTTCCGGCCATCTGCTTCAGGCACGGCACCGGAGCGGCGATCAGATCATCCGGTAAGTGCACAAAGAAAGGCTCGTGATCGACGGCTGGTCGCGCACACAGCACCGCGTGTCCCAATCCCAGCGGCGCGGATTGGCGGATGTAGATGCAGGTTGCGTAGCTCGGCAGCACGCCGCGCACCTGTGCGGCCAGCTCCGTCTTGCCCTGCGACTCGAGCAGCTTTTCGAGTTCGTCATCCGTATCGAAGTGATCTTCGATCGCGCGCTTGGAAGCGCCGGTGATGAAGACCAGGCGCTCGGCGCCGGCGGCCAGCGCCTCGTCGACTGCGTACTGGATGAGCGGCTTGTCGACCACCGGCAACATCTCTTTGGGAGAGGCCTTGGTGGCGGGCAGAAACCGCGTGCCGCGGCCGGCGACCGGGAACACCGCGGTACGAATACGGGCAATTGCGACCATGGAGAGAGAGCCTTGTTGGTTCGCGCCGCTCGCGATCAGACGATGGTAGTCGCTTCCCTGGCGAGCCGCGATATCCGCACGTGGCTCGCGGCTGTCAGTGCGGCGCTCATGCCGCTGTCAGTCAGTCGCGGATGGGACGGTCCGCGCCACTGTTGACGCGCTCGCGCAGGTCCTTGCCGGGCTTGAAGTGCGGCACGTACTTGCCGGCCAGCGCGACCGCCTCCCCGGTCTTGGGATTGCGTCCCTGGCGCGGCGGGCGAAAATGCAGCGAGAAGCTGCCGAAGCCGCGGATCTCGATGCGATCGCCCTGGGCGAGCGAGTCGCTCATGATCTCGAGCATCTGCTTGAGCGCGAGCTCCACGTCCTTGGCGGGCAGATGCTTCTGCTTGGCCGTGATCAGCTCGATCAGTTCCGACTTCGTCATAACGTTCCCGAGCGCTCCCTGATGAGCGTACCGCCGCGCGCTGTGCGCACGCGGCGGTACGCGGCAGGCTCAATCGTCGTCGTCGCGCTCGCCACCTGGCGAGCCGATCTGCTCCTTGAGCAGATCACCGAGGCTCGTGCCCGTCGAGGGCTGGTCGGAGCGATAGCTCTGCACCGCCTCGGCTTCCTCGTGCACTTCCTTGGCCTTGACCGACAGCGAGATCATGCGTGTCTTGCGATCCAGGGCGACAAACTTGGACTCGATCTCATCGCCGACACGCAGCACGGTGCGCGCATCCTCGACGCGCTCGCGGCCGAGCTCGCTGGCACGCAGCTGCCCTTCGATCCCGTTGCCCAGGTCGATCGTGGCACCCCGCGCATCCACTTCCTTGACGGTACCGCGCACGATGCTGCCCTTGGGAAATTCGGCGACAAACGCCGAGAACGGATCCTTGGCGAGTTGCTTGATGCCGAGCGAGATGCGCTCGCGCTCCGGATCGATCGACAGCACCATGGCCTCGAGCTGCTGGCCCTTCTGGTAGTTGCGGACGGCTTCCTCTCCGGGCAGATCCCAGGAGATATCCGACAGATGCACCAGCCCGTCGATATTGCCGGGCAGGCCGATGAAGATGCCGAAGTCGGTGATCGACTTGATCTGTCCCGCGACCTTGTCGCCGCGGTTGTGGTTCTCGGCGAATTCCTTCCAGGGGTTGGCCTTGCATTGCTTCAGGCCCAGGGAGATGCGCCGGCGCTCCTCGTCCACGTCGAGCACCATGACCTCCACTTCCTGGCCGGTGTGCACGACTTTGGCGGGATTGACGTTCTTGTTGGTCCAGTCCATCTCCGAGACGTGCACCAGGCCTTCGACGCCATCCTCGATCTCGACGAATGCACCGTAGTCGGCGATGTTCGTGACCTTGCCGAACACGCGCGTATTCGGCGGGTAACGCCGCGCAATGTTCTCCCAGGGATCGGCGCCCAACTGCTTCAGGCCGAGCGAGACGCGCGAGCGCTCGCGATCGAACTTCAGGATGCGCACATCGATCTCATCGCCGACCTTGACGACTTCGGACGGATGTTTGACACGGCGCCAGGCCATGTCCGTGATGTGCAGCAGCCCGTCGATGCCACCGAGATCGACGAACGCACCATAGTCGGTGAGGTTCTTGACCGCACCGCGCACCACGGCGCCTTCCTGCAGGTTGTCCATGAGCGCGCTGCGCTCGGCGGAAAATTCCTGCTCGACCACGGCGCGGCGCGAGACCACGACGTTGTTGCGCTTCTGATCGAGCTTGATGACCTTGAACTCGAGCGGTTTGCCCTCGAGATAGCTGGTGTCGCGCACCGGGCGCACGTCCACCAGCGAGCCGGGCAGAAACGCCCGCACATGATCGATCTCAACGGTAAAGCCGCCCTTGACGCGACCGGAGATCACGCCGGTGACGATCTCGCCGTTGTTGAATGCGGTCTCGAGCCGCGTCCAGGTGCGCGCGCGCTTGGCCTTCTCGCGCGACAGGCGCGTCTCGCCGGTGCCATCCTCGACCGAGTCGAGCGCGACCTCGACCTGATCGCCGGAATTCACCTCGATTTCACCGCGCTCGTTCTTGAACTGCTCGAGCGGGATGACGGCCTCGGACTTCAGACCCACGTTCACGATGACCACGTCGGGACCGACATCGACCACCAGGCCAGTCAAAATCATGCCCGGTCGAATCCGCTGATTCGCCAGGCTCTGTTCGAACAGCGCGCTGAAACTCTCGTCTAAGCTCTCGCCCACACTCTCGTTCAAACTCTCGTTCATACGCTCTCTCGCACGTCGCCGTGCTTGCTATCGGGCCGCCGCGCCTCCGGCGCCGCGGGCTGCCATGACTGATGCCGCGTCCTGCAGCACCTCACCTTGTCGCTGTCCCCTTCGCTGAAGAGTTCCCCCACAGGCCGCGCGCGCGACCCAGACTCCATAGCTGCTCGGTCACCGCGTGGGCGTCCAGAGCCGTGGAGTCGAGAACGATCGCGTCGGGGGCCGGCACGAGCGGAGCCACCGGCCGCGTCGCGTCACGTCGGTCGCGTTCCGCGATCTCGCGCGAAAGGGCGGCAAGGCTAACACTGGAGTCCTTTTCTCTCAACTGCTTATAGCGCCTTTGGGCACGTTCCGCGGCGCTGGCCGTCAGGAACACCTTCAGCGGTGCCTGCGGGAAGACTACCGTGCCCATGTCGCGCCCGTCGGCGATCAAGCCGGGGGGACGCGCCTCGGCATGCTGGCGGGACAGCAGCACCGAGCGCACCGCCGGCCAGACGGCGACCCGGGAGGCTCCCGCACCGGCGGCCTCCTCGCGCAGCGCCCGACTGACGTCCTCGCCCTGCAGCAGAATGCGCTCTTCGTTGGCAGGGCCCGCCTCGAAGCGCACCTCCATGGCCTGGGCCACGCGCACATGGCCCTCCACGTCCGTCGCGGCAAGCCCCGCGCGCAGCCCGGCCAGTGCCACCAGTCGGTACAGTGCCCCACTGTCGAGCAGGTGCCAGCCCAGCCGCGCCGCCAGCAGGCGACTCACGGTGCCCTTGCCCGAGCCGCTCGGTCCATCGATGGTCACGACCGGCACGACCGGCACGCTCATGGATCGCCCCTTCAGTCCTGCAGCGACAGCCCCACGGTGCGCGCCAGGCGCACGAACCCCGGAAAAGAGGTGGCGACATTGGCCACATCGTCGATGACCAACTCGGCCCGAGCACGCAGGCTGGCGATGGCGAATGCCATGGCGATGCGGTGATCACCGTGGCTGTCGATGAATCCGCCGCCGAAACAGGCGCGCGCACCCCCATCCGTGCCGCGCGGGCCGCCACCACCACACCCCTGGATGCGCATGCCGTCGGGCAGCAGCTCGCAGGAGACGCCGAGCGTTCTGAGCCCGTCGGCCATGACGGCGAGCCGGTCGCTCTCCTTGACGCGCAGCTCCGCGGCGCCGGTCACCAGCGTCTCGCCCTCGGCCGACGCTGCCGCGATAAAGAACGCCGGAAACTCATCGATCGCCAGCGCCACCAGCGCCTCGGGTACGCGGATGCCCCGCAGCGGAGCCGCGTGCACGATGAGATCGACAATAGGCTCGGCGCCGGCGGAAGGCGCCCCTGCGCTGTCGCCCAGACAGGGCCGAACCTCGATGCGGGCGCCCATCAGCCGCAGCATGTCCAGCAGGCCGGTGCGGGTGGGATTGCAGCCGACCCGCCGCAGGATCAGAGGCTCCTCGTGTGCCGCCAGACAGCCGGCGACCAGGAAAAACGCCGCCGAAGAAAAGTCTCCAGGCACCTGCAGGCGGCAGCCACGTGGGCGCTGTCCGCCCGTCAGCGCGATCTGCGTGCCCTGACGCGTGAGCTGCACGCCGAAGCTCTGCAGCATGCGCTCGGTGTGATCGCGCGTGGCCACCGGCTCGGTGATACGGGTGTTGCCTCGCGCGTACAGTGCCGCCAGCAGCAACGCGGACTTCACCTGGGCACTCGCGACCGGCAGTGCATAGTCGATGCCGGCCAGCGCTGCGCACGCGCGGATGCGCACCGGCGGTCGCCCCTCGAGCGTCTCGATGCGCGCGCCCATGGCGCGCAGCGGTTGCGCCACGCGCTCCATCGGCCGGCGCATCAGTGAGCTGTCTCCCACCAGCGTGCTGTCGAAGCTCTGACCGGCGAGCAGGCCCATCATCAGCCGCATGGCCGTGCCGGCATTGCCCAGATCCAGCGGCGCGACCGATGCTGCCAGGCCCGAGAGTCCCACGCCGTGTACGCGCACTTCGGTCTCGGCGGGCCGCTCCACGACCACCCCCATCGACTGCAGCGCCTTCAGCGTCGAGAGGCAGTCCTCGCTGGCCAGAAAGCCGCTGGCCTCGGTCAGCCCCTCGGCGATACCCCCGAGCATCAGCGCGCGGTGCGAGACCGACTTGTCCCCGGGCACCTGAATCTCGCCCTGAACGCGCGCGGCGGGGATCGCACGCCAGCGGCGCGGCGCGGGCGCCGCGGCGGGGTTGGCGTTGGTGCTCATTGGCTCACCCGGCGCGGCGCTGCTGCTGTCGGCACACCCATCAGCGGTAGCATCTCGGCGAGCGCCGCGAGCAGGCGGTCATTGTGTGCCGGCAGTCCGATGGTAATGCGCAGCTGCTCGAGCAGCCCATAGTTGGTGAGTGGGCGCACGATGACGCCGCGCTCGAGCAGTGCCTGGTAGATCTCGGGGGAGCGCGTGCCCACTTGCACCAGCACGAAGTTCGCTGCCGAGGGCCCCACGGGCAGACCGAGCTCGCGGATTGCCGCAGTCACGCGCGTCAGCTCGCGCATCGTCGCCTGTACAACGCGCTGCATGTAGGCAGCATCCTTGAGCGCTGCGAGCGCCCCGGCCTGTGCCAGCGAATTCACATTGAACGGCGGTCGCAGGCGATTGAGCACATCAGCCACTTCCGGGTGGGAGATGGCGTAACCGACGCGCGCCCCGGCCAGTCCATACGCCTTTGAGAAGGTGCGCAGCTGCACCAGGTTCGGGTAGCGCTGCGCCCATTCGACCGTGTCCGGCAGGCCCTGCGCGTGCGCATATTCCTGATAGGCCGCATCCAGCACCACGAGGGTCGTGGCGGGCAGCTCGTGCACAAAGGCCTCGAGCTCGCCCGACTCGAGCCAGGTACCGGTTGGGTTGTTGGGATTGGCGACGAACACCAGGCGCGTATCCGGGCGGATCGCCGCACGCATGGCCACCAGATCATGACCCAGGGCCATCGGCGCGTCGCGCGGCAGCGCCGGCACTTCGATCGCGTGCGCGCCGGTCTGGTGGATTACGAGCGGATAGACTGCGAATCCATACTGCGAGTACACGGCACTGGTTGCCGGGGTCAGAAACGACTCCGCCAGCAGCACCAGCAGATCGTTCGAGCCGTTGCCGATCGTCACGGCGGACGCCGGCACATTGAGCCGCTGCGCAAGCGCCTGCTTGAGCGCATGACAACTGCCGTCCGGATAGAGCCAGACCTCCTCGAGCGCGGCACGCATCGCGGCGAGCACCGCGGGACTCGGGCCATGCGGGTTTTCGTTGGAGGCGAGCTTGATGCTGTCCTCGATACCGAGCTCGCGCTCGAGCTCGGCCAGCGGCTTGCCGGGCACGTAGGGTGTGAGCGCGCGCACCGCCGGCACCGCGAGCTCCGCGGGACGAGCGGCTGCGGCTCTCGGCGCGCTCATCCGCCCACCGCGCGCGGATAGGAACCGAGCACGCGAAACAGCGAAGCACGCTGCTTGAGCGCCTCGAGGGCCATGCGCACCGGCTCGTCCTCGGCGTGACCCTCCACGTCGATGAAGAACACGTAATCCCAGCGCCGGCGGCGCGAGGGGCGCGACTCGATACGGCTCATGCTGATGGCGTGCTGCGCGAGCGGTTCGAGCAGGCGATACAGCGCCCCGGGAGCCTGCGTATCGAGCGCCGATACCAGCAGCGTCGTGCGATCCGCGCCGCTGGGAGCCAGCAGGCTGCGCCCCAGCACCAGAAAGCGCGTGGCGTTGTCCTCGTGGTCCTCGATGTCGCGCGCGATCATCTGCAGTCCATAGACGTCCGCCGCGGTCTCTCCGGCGATCGCTGCGGTGCCCTGCTCATCGCGCGCGCGACGTGCACCCTCGGCGTTGCTGGCGACCGCGATGCGCTCGGCGGTGGGCAGATGCTCGGCGAGCCAGCCGCGGCACTGCCCGAGCGCCTGGCTGTGCGAGCAGACGCGCACGATGCCTTCCAGCCCCGACATGCGTCCCATCAGGCAGTGATGAATGCGCAGCTCCACTTCTCCACAGATGTAGAGCGGACTGGTCAGAAAGCGATCCAGCGTATTGGTGATCGTGCCCTCGCTCGAATTCTCGATGGCCACCACGCCGAAGTCTGCGTTGCCGGCCTCGACCTCCTGGAACACCTCATCCACGGTGGGCAGCGCCAGGGCGCGCACCGAGTGGCCGAAGTGCTTCAGCACCGCCGTTTGCGTGAAAGTGCCTTCGGGGCCGAGAAACGCGACTTTCAAGGGGTCCTCCTGCGCCAGGCAGGCCGACATGATCTCGCGAAACAGCCGCAGGATCTCCTCATTCGTGAGCGGTCCACGGTTGCGTTCGAGCGCGCGGCGCAATACCTGCGCCTCGCGCTCGGGACGATACATTGCGGCAGCGCCCGCCGCGTGCTGCTTGGATTGACCCGCGAGCCGCGCGAGCTCGGCACGCTGATTGATGAGCGCATGCAGCTGCTCATCGATGGCGTCGATGCGCGCGCGCAGAGCACGCAGCTGCGCGGGCTTGTCTGCGTCGTTGCCGGACAAGGGCGCTCACTCTGCGGCGCGCACCAGGCGCACCGAGCGCACACCCTCAATGGCCGCCAGGCGCTGCAGCAGGCGCTCATCGGCGCTGCCTTCCGCATCGATGAGCGTGTAGGCGTGCTCACCGCGCGAGCGGTTCAGCAGCTCGGCGATGTTCAAGCGTGCCTCGGCCAGGCAGGTGGAGATCTGTCCGACCATATTGGGTACGTTGTTGTTGGCGATGGCGATGCGGATCGAGCCGCCCTGGCGTGCCAGCACGGCGTCGGGGAAATTCACGCTGTTGCGCACATGGCCGAGCTCGAGAAATTCACGCAGTGCCTCGGCGGCCGCCACGGCGCAGTTGTCCTCCGCCTCCAGCGTGCTCGCGCCCAGATGCGGAAGGGCAATGACGCGCGGATGCTCGCGCAGCGCCGCACTCGGAAAGTCACAGATGTAGGCGTGCAGCTGTCCGCTCTGCAGCGCCTCGAGCAGGGCCGCGGTCTCGACGATGGGCGCGCGCGCGAAATTCAGCAGTAATGCACCGCGGCGCATCTGCGCAAAGCGTGCACGGTCGAACAGGTGTCGCGTCTCGGACATGAGCGGCACGTGGATCGTCACCGCATCGGAGCGAGCGCACAGATCCTGCAGCGAGGCGGCCTGCTGCACACCGGAGGACAGCTGCCAGGCGCGCTGCACCGTGAGCTGCGGGTCGTAGCCGAGCACCTGCATGCCCAGTGCCTCCGCGGCGTTGGCCACGCGCACACCCACCGCCCCGAGGCCGATGACCCCGAGCGTGCGCCCCGGCAGCTCGAAGCCCACGAAACGCTGCTTGCCGCGCTCGGCGGCGAGCTCGACGGCCTGATCGTCGCCGCCCAAGCCGCGCGCGAACTCCCACGCCTGGCAGATATTGCGCGCCGCGAGCAGCAGTCCCGCCAGCACCAGCTCCTTGACCGCATTGGCGTTGGCCCCGGGTGTGTTGAACACCGGCACGCCGCGTCGGCTGAGCGCCTCGACGGGAATGTTGTTGGTGCCTGCGCCCGCGCGCGCCACCGCCAGCAGCGTCGCGGGCAGCGTCATCGCGTGCATGTCCGCCGAGCGCACCAGGATGGCATCGGGTGCCTCGATATGATCGCCGACCTCATAGGGCGCGCCCGCGAAGCGCGCCAGGCCGCGCTCGGAGATGCGGTTGAGCGTGAGGATCTTGTAGGGCACGTGCGCCGGCGCGGCCTGCCGCTTACCCGTGACGGCGGGCGAAATCGCCCATGAAGTCGACCAGCGCCTGCACCCCGGCGAGAGGCATCGCGTTATAGATGCTGGCACGCATACCGCCGACCGAACGATGGCCGGCCAGATTCGCGAGCCCCGCTGCGGCAGATTCGGACAGGAACACTTTGTCCAGCTGCTCATTGGGCAGGATGAAGGGTACGTTCATCCAGGAGCGGCAGGGCTTGTCGACCGGGTTGCGGTAGAAACCCGACTCATCGATGGTCCGGTACAGCAGCTGCGCCTTGGCGCGGTTTCGCTCGCCCATGGCCGCGAGGCCGCCCTCGCGCTTGAGCCACTTGAACACCAGGCCCGCCACGTACCAGGAAAAGGTCGGCGGCGTGTTGCTCATCGAGCCTTCCGCAGCCATGCCGGCGTAGTTCCATACCAGCGGCGTATCGGGGCGGGCACGGCCGAGCAGATCCTCGCGCACGATGACGATGACCAGGCCGGAAGGCCCGACGTTCTTCTGCGCACCGGCGTAGATCAACCCGAAGCGCGACACATCCAGCGGCCGCGACAGGATGGTCGAGGACATGTCGCTCACCAGCGGCACATCGCTCGTCGGAATGAATGGAAATTCGACCCCGCCAATGGTCTCGTTGGACGTGTAATGCAGATACGCCGCGCCGCTCGTGATCTGCCACTGGCTCTGCGTCGGCACCGTGGTGTAGCGGCTCTCGGCGGCGTCGGCTGCGACGTTGACGCGGCAAAAGCGACGCGCCTCTCCCAGCGCCTTCTTCGACCAGGAGCCGGTATTGACGTAGTCCACCACGCTGTCCGCGCCCGTGAGGTTCATCGGGATCGCGGCAAACTGCCCAGCAGCGCCACCCTGCAGAAACAGCACTTTATAGTTCGCGGGGATCGCGAGCAGCTCGCGCAGGTCCGCCTCTGCCTCGCCAGCCACGGCGAGGAAGGCCTTACTGCGGTGGCTGACCTCCATGACCGAGGCGCCGCTGCCGCGCCAATCCGTGAGCTCGGCCTGGGCCTGTTCGAGCACCGGTAGCGGCAGCGTCGCCGGACCGGCAGCAAAGTTGAATACGCGCACGCGAACACCCTGTCGGCCAGCGGGGCCGGACGGTGAAGATCGAAGGACCTGCGATTGTAGCAGCGTCGATGTGCCGCAGCGCCGCCCCGCGAGCGCAGCGCATCTCAGCCGGGCTCGCCAGGATCCGGCCCACCTTCGCCCGTATCGGCCGCAGCGCTCTCGGCGCCCCCGGGCGGCACGAGCGGTTCATCCGCGCTGCCACCGGCTGCGCTGTCGCCGGCCACCTCTGCCGCTGCCGTCACCTCCACAGCACTCTCGAGCGCCGCGACACGCTCCACTCCGGTGAGCCGCTCGCCCTCCGCCAGACGGATCAGGCGCACGCCCTGGGTGTTGCGACCAACGACCGAGATGTCGGCGACCGGCGTGCGCACCAACGTACCGGTCGAGCTGATGAGCATCAGCTCATCCTGCGGCAGCACCTGCAGCGCGGCGACCGCCGCGCCATTGCGCTCGGTGGTCTGCAGGGCGATGACGCCCTGGCCGCCACGACCATGGCCGGGAAACTCTTCGAGCGGGGTGAGCTTGCCATAGCCGAACTCGGACGCCGTGAGCACGTGTCCCTCGCCCAGCACCAGCAGCGCAATGACGCGCTGTCCGTCGCCCAGGCGCACACCGCGCACCCCGGCGGCCTCGCGTCCCATCGGCCGCACCTCGTCCTCGTGGAAGCGAATGGCCTTGCCGCCGCTGGTACCGAGCAGGATCTGACGGCTGCCGTCCGTGAGCGCGACGCCCACCAGATGGTCCTCGCCGCGCAGATCCACGGCGATGATGCCGCTGGTGCGCGGGCGCGAGAACGCCGCCAGCGGGGTCTTCTTGACGGTGCCGCTGCTGGTGGCCATGAACACGAAGTGCTGCTCGTCGAATTGCTTCACCGGCAGCATCGCGCTGATCTTCTCGCCCTCCTCCAGTGGCAGCAGATTCACGATCGGCTTGCCGCGCGAGCCGCGGCCGGCCTGCGGCAGCTCGAACACGCGCAGCCAGTAAACCTTGCCGCGATTGGAGAAGCACAGCACCGTATCGTGCGTGTGGGCCACGAAGAAGCGTTCGATGAAGTCCTCGTCCTTCACCGCCGTGGCCGAGCGGCCACGGCCGCCGCGCCGCTGCGCCTGGTAGTCGGATACCGGCTGTGCCTTGGCATAGCCGGAGTGCGAGAGGGTGACCACCACGTCCTGCGGTTCGATCAGATCCTCGGTCGAAAGGTTCAGCTGGTCGCGATTGATCTCGGTGCGTCGCGGGTCACCATAGGTGTCGCGAATCTCGATGATCTCGGCCCGCACCACCTCGGTGAGCCGCGCCGGGCGCGCGAGGATGTCCGACAGATCCACGATCTCGCCGAGCAGCTGCTGATACTCCTCGCTGATCTTGCCCTGCTCCAACCCCGTCAGGCGATGCAGCCGCAGGTCGAGAATTGCCTGCGCCTGCGCCTCGCTGAGCCGATAGGTGTTCTCGCCCGTGAGACCCAGATCGGCCGCCAGCCCCTCGGGCCGGGTCGAGACATCCCCGGTGCGCTCGAGCAGCTGCGCGACCGCACCGGCACCCCAGCTGCGCGCCAGCAGCCCCGCGCGCGCCTCGGCCGAACTGGGCGAAGCCTTGATGAGCGCGATGATCTCATCGATGTTCGCCAGCGCGACGGTCAGGCCCTCGAGCAGGTGGGCGCGCTCGCGCGCCTTGCGCAGCTGGAAAATCGTGCGCCGCGTGACCACTTCGCGCCGGTGACGCAGGAACGCCTCGAGCATGTCGCGCAGCGACATGAGCCGCGGCTGCCCGTCCGCGAGCGCGACCATGTTCATGCCGAACACCGTTTCCATCGGTGTCTGCGCGTAGAGGTTGTTGAGCACGATGTCGGCGATTTCGCCGCGCTTGAGCTCGATGACCACGCGCATGCCGTCTTTGTCCGACTCGTCGCGCAGCTCCGAGATACCCTCGAGCGCCTTGTTGCGCACCAGCTCGGCGATGCGCTCGAGCAGACGTGCCTTGTTGACCTGGTAAGGCAGCTCGGTGACCACGATGGCCTGCCGGCCACCGGGCAGATCCTCGAAGTTGGCGCGCGCGCGGATCGAGAGCCGCCCACGGCCGCCCTTGTAGGCGCTGACGATCTCCTGCGCCCCATTGATGATGCCGGCCGTCGGGAAGTCCGGCCCCGGCACGTGCTGCATGAGTCCGGCCAGTGAGATCGACGGATCGTCGATCATCGCGAGGCAGGCATTGCAGATCTCGATGAGATTGTGCGGCGGGATGTTGGTCGCCATGCCCACGGCAATACCGGACGAGCCGTTGACCAGCAGGTTCGGAATGCGTGTGGGCAGGACCGAGGGCTCATGCTCGGACTCGTCGTAGTTCGGGACGAAGTCGACGGTCTCCTGGTCGATGTCCGCCAGCAGCTCGTGGGCGAGACGCGACATGCGCACTTCGGTGTAGCGCATGGCCGCCGGCGCATCGCCATCGACCGAGCCGAAATTGCCCTGCCCGTCCACCAGCAGGTAGCGCATCGAGAAGGGCTGCGCCATGCGCACGATGGTGTCGTAGACCGCCACATCGCCGTGCGGGTGATACTTGCCGATGACGTCGCCGACGACGCGCGCAGACTTCTTGTAGGCCCGGTTGTAGTCGTTGCCGAGCTCGCGCATGGCGTGCAGCACGCGACGATGCACGGGCTTGAGCCCGTCGCGCACATCGGGCAGCGCGCGCCCCACGATCACGCTCATCGCGTAATCGAGGTAGGATTGCCGCATCTCGTCTTCGAGACTGACGGGGATGATTTCTCGGGCGATATCGGTCACGTTGTTTGCGTAAGCCTACGTCAGAAAGCCTTGATTTAAGCCGAAAATTATAGCACAGGCGGCGCCAGCTGGCTGGGACGCTCATGTGGGTGCCCCCCGCTCGACTATACTTGCGCCCATGAGCATCGACGCCAGCCACGCCACGGCAGATCCGCGCGAAATCGAGAAATTCGACGTACTCGCGCATGAGTTCTGGGATCC
>DATAXJ010000005.1:0-1518 GCA_036266795.1 Steroidobacteraceae bacterium
GTGCCGGTCCAGGGCGCCAAGCAGCGAACGATCCTGGCCCTGCTGGCGCGTCACCGGGGGAAACCCGTCAGCGCGGACCGGCTGATCGACGCGCTGTGGGGTGACGGGCAAGTGGCCAACCCGGTCAACGCCCTGCAGGCCGAGATCGGCCAGCTGCGTCGTACCCTCGGTGCAACGGCGATCCTCACCTCCGACGTCGGCTACGCCCTCGATATCGGTCCGGATGATGTCGACGCAGCCCGTTTTGAACAGCTGGTGGCGAAGGGACGGCGCCTGCTTGAGGAGCGGGAGAAGGCGCTCGCGTCGACCGCGCTGGGCGAAGCGCTACAGCTGCGGCGGGGGGGGCCGCTCACCGAGTTCGCGTGCGTCGGCTTCGCTGATGACTGGTTCGTCGCAAGAGGCGATGCCGATGCTGCGCTGTCCCTGGCGTCGGGAATGGCCCGGCTATGGTCCATCAACAGCGGCTCTGTCGAAGGGGCACACTGGCCTGGTGGCGCGCTCGGCGCGAAAGGGTCGCGCCGTCCTGAACTGGCCGCGACCGCCCACGTCTGGCACGGCTATTGCGTGTGCATGGCGTTCAGCTCAGCGGCTGGTGTTCTCGAATGTGAAACGGCGACGGCCGCGTTGTCGACCGGCCACGATCGGGTTCGTCGAGCGGAGGCTCTGGTGCTCTGCGCCCACGTGCTTATGCGAACAAGTTCGAGCGATCGCTCGGCGCATTGAGCGAGGCGCACGATCTGCTGGAACCGGGCCTGCACGGCTGGCTGCTGGCCGTGCACGATTTGATTGTGGCTTGAACCTGGCGTGGTTGGGGCGGTTCGATGACGCGGAGCCGGCCGCCTACTCGAGCGTCGTGCGCTTCGATGCGCAAGGGGAGGTCTGGTATTCCGTCGACCCGCTGAACATCCTCCCCGGCATCGCCGAAGCCCGAGGCGACCTCGATGGTGCGTCAGCGACCTACGAAGCGCTCCTGGAGCGATGCGAAGCGGGGCAACGCGGCTATGTGCTGTTCATTCTCATGCGTCTTGCCTCGTTGCCAGGAGGGCAAGGCGGCGGCGCCGCAGCCGACAACCTGTATGACGAGGCGATCGCGGTGTGCGGGGAGCACCCGCTGCGCGAGCGCACGTGGGAGCTGCTGACCCTCGCCTTGTACCGGGCCGGACGGCAGGCTGAGTCTTAAGCGGCCGAAACTGCCGACCAGTTAGGCACGTAACCAGGCCCGCTCGCGGTTACGGCTCGGTGGTGAGGCCGACCAGGTCGGCGCTGATCTGACAGAGCCGCGCCGCGGTTGCGGTGTCGTAGGCAGCTTTGTTCGCGGTATTCGGCTTGCATTTGGCGAAGTACCGGCCGGTGACGCTTTTGACCTCAGGGGCGGATGCCAGGTAGATGGAGGTGACTGCGCCGCGGGCCGGTGTCTTCATGACCGGCCGCAGCAACTGGATCATCACCTTCGCCAGCGGCGAAGGATCCTCGGCAGAGAACGCCGTGCGCACCAGGCCGGGATGCAGCACGGTGGCG
>DATAXJ010000006.1:0-87248 GCA_036266795.1 Steroidobacteraceae bacterium
ACGGCGCGTCACTTTGCCCTTCCGCTCGTACGCCGCTGATGCAAAGGTGGTCTGCTTCATCCAGATCCTCGATATCTGACCGCTACTGCCTACACACAGTATCGTTCAGTCAGACCAACCTGTGCAGAGCTTCCCTAGACCGCGCCACCCTCCGCTACACGACGCACTTCAACGCCATCACACGTCAGCAGACCACTTCGGCGTCCCACCGGCATAGGCGGCAGTCCACAGTAGCGGAATACTGGGGCCCGAGCCGGTTCCTCACGCCCAACGATTATGCCCTTGCAGGCTGTCGCACTGCGACAGTGGCGACTACGCGCGCGGTGCGCGGTTCAGGACGGGTTATCGACGGGCCGGTCCCGGCCAACTCCGGTCACCTGAGTGTCGATTTGCCAAGGCAGAAAGCTGACGCTCAGTGGGCACCTAAGCGACAATCACTTACAGCCTCTTTGATGCTTATTATCGCTGCGATGGTGCCCGACCAGGCAGCGTCACGACCGCGACGTTCGTCATTCTGCTGGCGGGGTTCCCCATGCTGAAGACGACCCTGCGCCCGTCGGGCGAGAAAACAGGGTGGTTGGCGTTTAGCGCGTAGTCGGTGACCTGGACCAGATCGCCACCGTCGCGATTGACGATAAAGACGGCATAAAGGCCGTTCGGACTACCACGGTCGGACTCAAACGCCAGCCGCTTACCATTCGGCGACCACGACGGCGTGCGTCCCGGCAGCGGATGTGCCTCCAGAGTTCTGGATGCCTCATGCGCGTTGAGCAACCAGATTTGGTTGTCGCCTTGGTTATATACCTGGCCCGCGCTCTTCTGGCCTGCGAAAGCCACCCACTTGCCGTCAGGAGAGACGCTGGACATTCCCGCAAGCACCCGGGTTTGGCGGGTCACCGCGATGGGACGCCCGGATTCGATGTTCATTCGATAGAGGATGTTTCGGGCCGCGTCGCTGAATCCGATGGTTTTGCCGTCGGGATACCAGGACGGATAGCTCGGTACCAGGATACCGGGTGTAGCGAGAACACGGGCATTGCGGCCATCGCCATCGATCACCCAGATGGCGCTCTTGCCGTCCGGCGTTGTGCCGTTGAAGACGATGCGCCCGGTTTTCCCCGACCAACTGGCCCGAGTGGCAGACACCGGCAGCTTGGCGAAGAGTTCAGCGGTACCACCTTCAGCGGCAACACGGAACAATCCCCAGTTCTTGCCGCCGTCCAAGCTGCGACTAAACAGCACCGTCTTCCCATCGGGTGAGAAACACGGCCAGTAATCCAAGGTGCCGGCGGTCGAGCCTGTAAGTGCCTTGGGTATAAGGCCGTGCATCACGATCCACGTGTGCGGCACGGAGCGCTTTGGCGCGACAACGGTGCCAGGCGCTGGGACCCCTTTCGCCACGGTTTCCGCAATTCGGGGAGCCACAATGCGGCGCCCAGCCTGATTGATCGTCAAGCCGGTGATCCTGCCGTCAGCGCCGGCATTAAACTCGAAGGTGATGACGCCGTTCGCGTACGAAAACTTATCGGGCGCTTCCGGAATGGCTTCAGAGCGCTGCGGCGTGCCGACCGCGCCAAAATAGAAATGATTGCCTTCCCGCCAAAAATGTACCGCTCGCTGTGGACCAACCTGATAGTAGCCCTCGTAGCGGTCCGCAGCGGCTTGATCGAGTGGTATCGCTCCGTGCGTCGCCGATGCTGCTCGGCGTAGAGAGGGGGTGGCTGGCTGCGCTGATGCCTGTAGCGTGAACAGCAGGAGCGCACAAGGCAGACTTCGGAACATACAGGCTTTGTTCAAGGCGGCTCTCCGAATGATCGGGCCTAAGCTTGACCGGGGATCAGACGGGTCCTCAGGGCGCGATAGGCCGTGGCTGCCATCGCGAACAGCACCCCTGCATGCACCAGCGCCACACCGACTGTTGCAGCGAGGCTGGCGCGACCGTGCAGATAGACAATGGCAGCCACGGAATACTGGGTGACGCCATGGGGGCCGCCTTCTGGCGCAATTACATGCTGGTGAAAACCAAGAATTCCGCTGACTACCGAGAGCACGATCAGGCCAACCCAGAGCCAGCCTGAAGCGAGGCGTTGGCGCAGCGCCACCGCCAGACAACCCACCGCCAGCAGCGCTGCGAGCAGGTAGCTGACGACGAAGCTCATTATCGAAAATAATTCGCGATAGCTCTCCGGGACCTGTAGAGGCCTCGATCCCCTCACAGCGTGCAGCAGATGCATGGTCAAAAAGGCGTTAGCCACTATCACCGCCATCAACAGCATCACCGGAAGCACCGCCAACGTAGCCCAAGGTGCGCGAGCCGCGAACGAACGGGGAGCACCCCTGTCGATGACAGTCTGCGTCAGTACTGCATCGCCGCCCATAATGGCCATGGCGCGCTCACCCGCTTCCTCGGCCCCCAGGCCGGATGCCAGCTCCCGCTCGGTGAGATCCGCCAGGTGCTCACGCATCTCCCGGACATAGCGCCTGGCATAGCGGGGCGAGATGCCGGCGCGCAGCAGTTGCTCCCGTACGTCCTCAAGTGGTCGAGGCATCGCCCGCTCTGCCGATCACCGATTGGATGGCGCCCGCGAGCACTGTCCAAGTGTCCGCGAGGTCACGATAGCGCCGCAGCCCCCGGGCGGTGAGGCTGTAGTAGACGCGGCTTCGGCCCTCGACCGCTTTGCGACGGGAACTCAGCGCCCCTTCCCGCTCGAGCGCGTGCAGCACCGTATACACCCCGCCCTCGCCGACGCTGATCACGTCACCGGTCTGCAGCCGGATCGCCTGCACGAGCTCATAGCCGTACATCGAGCGCTGCTGCAAGAGGCGCAGGATCATGAGCTCCGGCACGCCCGCCATGAAGTTTGGGTTGGTGTCACGCGGCAATTCATATACCTCAAACTTTGAGGCATGATAGCGCAAATCTCAACGACTGGGGTAGACCCGTTGGAATCCATCATCTCCCTGCGCGGCGTTGCGAAGCACTATACGGTCAGGCAACAGCACGTGAGTGCGTTGCGGGACTTCAATCTGGATCTGCGGCGCGGGGAGTTCGTTGCGCTGATGGGCCCGTCCGGCGCCGGTAAGACGAGCGTCCTCAATCTCGTCGGCGGGCTTGATCGGCCCGACGCCGGCGAGGTGATCGTCATGGGTACTCATCTGGAGCGCATGAACAGCGGCCAGCTGGCTCGCTGGCGGCCGCGGCACGTCGGGTTCGTTTTCCAGTCGCATAACCTGCTGGGCATCCTCACAGCCGCCGAGAACGTCGAACTGCCGCTGTTGCTGACTTCCCTGTCGCGCGCCGCGCGGCAGCGGCGCGTGGCCGCCTGCCTCGATCAGGTGGGTCTCCTGGAGCGCGCGGATCACAAGCCCGGCCAACTTTCCGGGGGCCAGCAGCAGCGCGTGGGCATCGCTCGGGCGATCATCGCCGAGGCCCCGCTGCTGCTCTGTGATGAACCAACGGCCGATCTGGATCGGGCGAGCGCCGACGACATCCTCTCCTTACTGCAAGCACTGACGGAGCGCGGCCGCAGCATCCTCATGGTGACGCACGCTGCCGAGGCCGCTGCACGCGCGCACCGGCAGATCCAATTGGCCGCATGAAGCATTTGCTGCTCCCCCTGCGGGCGATCCGGGCGCGAGCAGCGCAGGCGCGGCTGGTCTTCATCTCCTACACACTGACCCTGGTACTGTTTGGATTGGCCGCCAGCGTCAATACCAGTCTTCGGCACATCAGCACCGATCCACAGGCCCGCGTACAGCTGGATGCCGGGACCGCCGCGCTGGTGTCCGTGGGACTATTGACGTTGCTGATCCTGACCAGCAGCGCCGTTGCACTCTCGGTGCGTTCCCACATTCGGGAGCTTGCGATTCTGAAGGGCATCGGCTTCTCATCCCTGCGTCTGGTCGGGTTCGTGTTCCTGGAAACTGCCCTGCCGGCCCTCTCTGGCTCTCTGCTCGGGCTCACGCTCTCCCAACCGCTCGCGGTATGGGTTATGCGCTTATTCCCTCACGGTGAGCTGCTGCCGCTCCCTCATCTGACCGGGTCGGCCATTGTCCTCGCGCTGTTAGCCACCGCTGTCGTCTCACTCCTAAGTATCGTCGTGCCGGCCTGCCGGGTGTTGCGCCTGAACGTCAGCGCGGCGCTCTCGAGATTTGCATGAGTTATCTGACTCAGCTCTTCGTGGTTCTGCGGCTGCACGTGCGCACGTTTCCGAGGCGTATCAAGTCGGCGCTCGTAATCGCGCTCAGTCTTGTCCCGGTTGTGGGTTTCCTTCTGGCCATACTCTCGCTCGGAGAAGGCATGCGGCTGGCCTGTCTCGGCGCGGGCGATGCCCACATCGCCATCGTCTTATCGGCAGGCGCGATCACTGGCGCCGAGGTAGTGGTCAGGGGTGTCGACGGCACCAGCTCCCTGGCGCCGGCGCTCATCTCGCACATCGAGGGCGCGAGCGGCATACGTCGATTACCCGACGGCTCCCCGCTCGCGGACGCGCAGGTCGCGCTCTTCCAGGGAGGTCTGACGAAGGTGAATGGCGGCACCGGCTTCACCAATCTGCGTGGCATCGGTGTCCATGGCCTGGCATTGATGCCCCACTTCCGATTGCTGTCCGGGCGGAGCATTCGACCGAACTCAAACGACCTCATGGTGGGGGGGACCGCGCAAGGTAAATTCTCGGGCCTCAAGCTCGGCGATAGGATCACGCTGGAGGGCAATACGTGGTCCGTCGTCGGCGTCTTTTCCACCAGCAGCTTCGACGACGGTGATCTGCTGGTAAGCTCGCAGCGGCTCCTGGATCTGTTACCGCTGCCACGCTATAGCTCGGTGCTCGTAGGCCTCCAGGCACCGGGCGGCTTCAATACATTCCGCCGGGACGTCCTGCAGACGCAGGCATTGCCGGTCAGCGTCGAACGCCTGTCCGACTACTGGGCGCACCTCTACGCGACGATCCCCTCCACCGCATTCATCATTGCTTATGTGATCAGCGCGTTGGTCGCAGCCGGGGCACTCGCCGGCATCATCCACCTCATGCATGCGGCGGTCGACGCGCGCGCGGCGGAGATCGCGGTGCTGCGCGCGATCGGTTTTTCAGGCGTGCCGGTCGCCGCCTCCGTCGTCATCGAGGCCCTCGTGCTCGCCTGTCTTGGCGCAGCGATCGCCACGCTGATCGATCGGCTCTGGCTCGAAGGCTACGCCTACAACGGTGCTTTCGGCGTGTTCCGGGCCGCGGTGACGTTTCGTCTGTTCTTCGTCGGGGCGGCTTGGGCCGTCGTGGTCGCCTTCATCGGCGCGCTGCTGCCCTCCATTCGCGCGGCCACGACGCCGGTCATGGAAGCACTGGGCGCCTGATAGCAGACGTCCACAGCGGCGGGTACGGGCACTCAGTGTCCCTTCGGCGAGAGACGGCCATCGGCCAAAACCGGAGAGACGAACCATAGAAATGCGTGCCGCGAAGCGGTCATTCGACGCCCGCGGTAAGCTGAGGGTTGTTGCGCAGCCAGCATGTGCGCCCCATGAAACCGGTGACGCCTATGACAAGCGACGACGGGAAGCGCCCACAGGTGGGTGTGCTTGTTACCCTCCGGGATCTGGGGGACGGTAAGACCCGGATGACACTTGACGACGTTAAATCCGGGTCTACCCGCCGCGAGACACATTGGACCTTTGACGTGTTCGTAACCCACAAGGATCTCGACACGGCGGCGGTCGAAGCAATGCAGCTATCGAGTGCCGAATACGAAGGCTTGGGAGCCACAATCATGGCGCGACTGTTGGCGCTCACCGGACGAAGCTCTTCGAACGTCTTGGAGGTAGACGACGAGCTGTCGTCTGAGGCGGAGGCTCGGGCAGCGCTATTGACCCCTAAAGAGATAGCGCAAATCGATGCCGCACTGATGTCGCACACAGGCAACCAGTGGCGAAAGTTGGCAATGGTTGTTGCGCTTGCCATGGCCGATTGCGAAGAGGCAATCGAGGGAGTGTCGGACGCCTTCTATTCTCGGCGTGCTGCCAAACTTGTGTCTGATGGCTATCTCGTGGCGAACGGTGACTTGCGAAGAATTCGCTACTGCGAAGTTAAGCGACCGTAGCGATTCGACTAACGGCGGCCTTACAACACTCTAGAGCCTGGTCACGTGGCAGATGTGAACAAAAGGAATCGACATTTGTACGACAGACTGCCCCTCTCAGTGCGCAAAGCCCTGTACCCACTGCAGCTAAAAGTTCGCGCGGTACGCCAGCGGCGTTTAAACGGAATTGCCAAGAGCGCGATCACACGAGTCCTTGATGCTGTCGCTGCTCGCAAGCCCTCTGTGCAAAAGCATATCTTTTATGGCGCTTCGACCATACATCCCAGGTATCTCGTTAGTTGGTACATCTTTCAGACGGACAGAGATCTTGAGACAGCGCGAGAGAGCGGGTTAACCTCCGATCTCGATACTTTTACGAGAGCGGAGCTCAATAACTGTGGGTATCCGAAGGAAGGTACAGAAACTATGCGAGTAGCCTTCACATCGGAAGAGGATGTGCAGAACAAGGCTGGGGGAAACTACTACCTCTACTTCAAGTGATGTGCGCGCGACAAAGTAGCCTCTACTAAGCGGACACCCGCGACTGGCGGGTTCGGGTCGTTAGTGTATGTCCGTCACCGGCCGAGCCTTCTCCTTCGCCGCATTGGTAACCTCGCTGTCGAGGGCCCTTCTGAGCCCGTCGAAGAGTTGCACGCGCCGTGAGCGTTTCGGCCACTGCAGCTTCATCCAAGTGATCCCGCCCCGTCCCGAGGTACATACAATGTCCAGCAGGCCCTGCAAGTCCTCGCGCCATAATTCGCGACCATTGGCCCAAACACAGAGCACGCTGCCACTCTCGAAGGTGTATCGACGACCCATGAAATAGGCGAACCAAAGAGAAAAGGCGGCGAAGATCAGTATCATCGAAAAGTCCAACCAGACATCGTCCGCCAGAAAGCCCGTCCGGAGTTCATTGATCAAGCCGAATACTGCCATCGCGCAGACAAAGGCACTGACGGCGGAGACCGCGCCCAGCACCAAGTATTCCCTCGACGAAGGCCGGAATTCCCCGCGCAAAAGTCTGATTCGCTCAACCCAATGGGTACCTGTGGGTGTAAACCCACCGGCTCGCGCCAAAGCGATGGTGGAATCACGAACCCAGCGGTTTACCATGCTACTGGCGCTTCTTCCTTTGGCACAGCATTGTAAACGAACCGCCGAGGAGCGGTCATTGCGACAATCCGGTCGGGGTCGATTGGGCAACTGTCAGTCTGGCTCAGGCTCGGCCAAGCGCCAGGGGACATTGGTCAAATGAAACTCCAACTGCACGCGTGATTTTCCCTTCAAAGGTGGTATTCCCGGTGCCGACCCGGCGCATAACCAGGCCGTGAGCCCGTTCCCGAGCTCTACTGCGGGAAAGTCGCCTGTCTGGTCGAGCGAGCCGATGAAATGAAACCAGCCCGCATAGTCATGCCGGCCTTGCGACACGCGGCCGTTGTGATAAATCTCCCCGTCCTTGTGAGGGTCGATGCCGAGGGACTGCAGTAATTCGACAAACGCGACTGAAAATACCTCGTCTCGGACCAGTACGAAGTTTCGGCAGCCGTTACAAGTGCACTTGTCGACGTTCCCGGTGGATGTCTGTGAGTAAGCGTGTGCCGTTGCATTTCGGTCACAGGTATAGGTCCATTTTCCAAACGTGGTCATCTCAAGCAATTGTGCCTTCCCGATGGCCGCCAGTCACGACCGTCTCCAATGGGTCCGACAGCGCCGTCGGCGAACTACAACCGCTTATTCATTATGTCGCTCTCGAACCCGTGCCAAACAGTATGTTCGAGAATCTGCCAGCCACGATCCGCGTACATCGCCTGCTGATCAATTGTGAAGAGATAGAGCGTTCCGATTCCTATGAGCCGAGCATGTTGCTCAACCGCTGCACAAAGGGTGCTTCCAATACCCTGCCCCCGAAAGGCGGGAAGGACGAATACGCCACCTAGCCAAGGCGAGAGGTCTTCGCGACCTTCGAAGTCATGAACTCGCAGCGCCGCTGTGCCGACTGTCTGACTGCCCTCGTGTGCTGCCCAAGCAATCGGCAGCACGTCACGGTTGAGGTGGCGGCGGAGCTTCGCAACGCGCGTATCAAGTGTGTCCTCAGGGAATACGTAGCTCCAATGCTCCAGGAGCGGCGGAGCCAACGCCGATATGCACTCGGGAAAGTCTGCGAGAAAATCGATGCGGAACACGGCTCTAATTATCACTTGCGATGCGGGTTCCGGCATCTTCTGCCATCCTCAGCATGCCTTTAATGGGTCCAAGGGCAATCCTGGAGTCTACGCCGCTACCATCTGTTCTCCGTCACGCCCGGAACGGCGCGCCCGTTTTCGGCGATCATAGAGCGGCCTGCTTCTTTCTGCGCTTTCGTGTGGACGCCTTCAATGATTTCTTTGCGTGCTTGGGAAGAATGTATACGGCTTGCAGAAGGTGCTCCACCACCGTCATGGCCAGCTTAAGTTGCGCCTTCGGGTAGACTGTTACTGAGTGCGCGGCGCTGTTCCCCAAATCGCGGAGTTTATGGAGGATCGCTGCGCCGTCCTTCGTTAGCACGCCCTGCGTTTGCAAGTTGTCTAGCTTCCTCTGAAGGTTACCCCCTGCCGCTCGACGATCATTTGCGACGGTCTCAATGATGGCACGGGTGCCAATCAGCGCTAACACAGGAAGATCGGCATTTAAGGCGGTGCCGGTTTCATGGTAAATGCGGCGAAGCTTTTCCGGTAACAAGTATTCGTGTTCAATGGCTTGCCAGTTGGATGCGCGATTCGGAAACAGCTCCTCCCTATAGTTAAGCTCTCCCTCTGGCCCGGTGTCTTCTGAGTGCCATTGACGCTGAAGGAACGTGACATCGTTGCAACCGCAGCACCTCAAAACCTCATAATCGGTGCCCCACGACATGTCGACGTACTGGTTGGAATCCGATCCCTCCATTTTTGCGGCGCACAGCACCTCGTGGTTCGTATCGCCCCGGCAGGTCCGACATGGAATGAGAAGGCGCTTTTCAGTGGGAGGTTGAACTTTGAATGTCGTGCTTTCCTCTCTGCTCGTCATACAGGTAGCCCGTATCAGATTGACCTGTCAGGGACGACCGCGCCGTGGCTTCAGAACTGCCGGCTTCGCAGGCTGGGCGTCGCGAGTACCCTCAGGCTTGGACTCCTCATCCTTGATTGTCCCCTTGCCCTTCAAGTGGGTGATGTACTGCTCGGCGGTCATGGGACAATTGACTAGATCGTCAACCTGCTTGTGAGAGTCGAGGCTGAGCTGCGCCTTCATCGAACGGACGAGATTGGGGCCGATGTCTTCATTGCCCGCGCCGTGAGATACCTTCGTGTAAGGGCCGGTTCTCTTGCCTTTGTAGGAATGAAGTAGGTAGACGTGGTCTCGAGAGGAGTCTTCCTCGAATCCCTTCTTCTTAAGGTTGCGCTTCACCGTCGAGCCAGTGAATGGCATCGGGAGACCCCTGCGGTCCGTTGCTATTCTTGTGTAAGGGAGAAGCGTTGCCGGTAGAAAGCGCGCAGCTCCGCTGCAAGACCGATGACGCGGTCTTCCGCTATTGCCGTGTATTGCTGATAGAAGTACACCACCTGCTCGTCCAAACTAGACCGTGCGCTCTCGTACGAATCACCGTCCGCGAACACATGCAGGGTCGGGCATTCGGCGTAGTAACGCCCTTCGTCTCGACATAGTAAGACGTCAACGGGCACGTTAGTCATGACGCGGGTGCCGTGTGACACAAATAGCCAAGCCAATATCTTGTGCCGATCTTTGACCGGTTGATCTGGCTGACGCCATGGCGCGGAGCCTCTGATCTCCGTGGTTCTCCATTCTTTCAGCGCAAACGCCTCGTCATAGGTCGGGCGCAGTTGAGCGTTCATTGGCCCTCGCCGCGTAAATAGGTTCGGTAGTCGTCCGTAATCAAGTCTTCAAATATCGCACGAGCGTGGTTTCTCGCGACCTTCACGTCGGTCACAAGATTCCGCATTCGCAGGTCGGAACTCTCCAAAGCGAAATCTATGTCCAGCAAAACGCCCTCTACGCCCGGCGCCTGTGTATTGGAGACGGAGGTTAACCGAATTATGACAAATCCTTCCCTGCGCTTTGTTTCAAAGCGGGCATCAAAGTTTCTGGCGTTCTCCAGGACATTGAAGGGGAAGTCGATTCGCTTTTTTAGAATTCGATTGACTGGAATGCAGTCGCTTTCACGCTGAAATGGAATGACGTTCATGTATCTCCAGCCGACGCGATTTAGCTTGTCGATGGCCGGATAACACTCGGAAAAAATCTTGGCGAGTCGCGCAAATTCGCTGATGAATTTCTCGTGGCCAGAATACTTGGCCTCCGAGTATGCAAGACTATTCAATGCCACGGCCACGACGCGGCCATCTGCATTGCAGAACCTATAATGTTGGAGCGCCGGGGCTTGCCCCTGTTGAATATGCGGCACGCGAATTTCTGGGTACTGATCGCGAATCCTTTCCCAGAAAATATGACGCTGCGTCTCGACGACTATCTCACCCGCGAATCGAATTTCGCACGCGACATCGACAAGAGGGGAATTCGGATAGATCTCGTCGTCGCGTCCGACGGTCACGCTGATTCCCCTTGGCGCAGCTCTAAGCCAAGCGCACTATACACGCGCCGTGTGGCCCCAGTGTTGCAACAGTGTATCAATGCTCGGCAATGATACACCGCAGCGAGGAACGGCGGTCCCGTGAATACGCACACGGGGCGGAAATAGCCCGATCCACAGACCGGGCAGCCACTACGCGAAAGCCGGCCGGTCATAGACAGTGGCGCAGCTCGACGTGATCTATCACAAGGCAGGCCGCTCACGACCGTCGCGGGCCGAGTATCTTGTCGTTCATCTTCGCCACTACAGTCCTGGCATCCTGTGCAGCCAAATGCACGTATCGGCTGACGACCGAGGATTTCCAGCCGCCGATGGCTCGCAGCTGCTGCTCGGTGGCACCTTCTCGTGCAAGGTACGTTGCCGCACTGTGGCGCAGGTCGTGGAAGCGGAATCCCTGCACGTTGGCGGCTCTGCAGGCGGCCACGAACCCGGTCTGGTAGCGGTAGCGCCGCCCCTTCGGGCTGACAAACACGCGATCGTCGCCCAGGCGGCGCACCTTGCCATGCTGTTCGAGCAGCCGCAGCGCCTCCCCCTGCACCCACGCCGAACGCGGCTGGGCGTTCTTCGTGACGCGCAATAGCAGCTGTCCTTCGCGCAGTTCAACGTCCCCCCAGCGCAGGTTCCACAGCTCGCCGGCTCGGGCGGCGGTTGCGAGGGCCAGCACCACGAACGTATGCAGGATCGCGTCCTTGGCAGTCTCGGTCAGCAGCCGTTTGCGTTCGTCCTCGGACAGGTAACGCACGCGCCCGCGGCCAGTGGACAGCTTCGCGACGTCGGCCACCGGGTTGTAGCTCGTCCAGTGCCACTGCCGTCGGGCCGTGGTGAACAAACTTCCGAGGACGACGAGGTAGTTGTTGACGGTCTGCGCCGAACGCTTGAAGCGCCGGGGCTCGCCCTTGACGATCGACCGCTTGGAATCGGGGCGCGCACGCGTATAGCTGCTGGCGGCGAGCCGGTCGCGATACTCGGTGATCAGCGCGGGGGTGAGTTGAGCGAGCTTGCGCGAGCCGAGCTGTTCACGCCACCAAGGCAGCACGCTCCGGTGCATGCGCCCGTCGCGCAGCTTGCCGACTTCCTGATTGAGATAGCGGTCGATGGCATCCGCCAGCGTGCGGCGACGCGCCTCCACGTTGCGGAAGTGCTTGCCCTCCGCCATCTCCCCTTCGGTGAGACGCACCCATTCGGTCGCCGCTTTCTTCGATCGAAAGCTCGCGGTGCGGGTCGGGAATCCGGTCACCCGCACCTGCACGTGATAGTGCTCGCCGCGCTTGCGAATGGTCGCCATCGAGGGCTCGCCCTCATGTCAATTGACGCCGACGCGGACGAGTCTACGCGCACCCACACAACTGTGCCAAATTTGTGCCAACCTGAATCGGCGGATTTCTCAATTTGTTGATTTGATTTGTATTTCTGCTGCCGGCTGAGGGATTTGAACCCCCGACCAACGGTTTACAAAACCGCTGCTCTACCACTGAGCTAAGCCGGCATAGTTGCTTGCAGACGCACAGCGTCCTGGGCAGCGCCTGCAGCGCCGCGAATTCTATCAGCCACCCGTTGTCGGGGTCGGGCAGTCGCTGAAGGCGACCATCGGCGTGACCGCGGCGGCTCCGCCAGGCAGCTCCTGCAGCAGCTGGCCGAGCGGCGGCGTGGGCTCGTTGGGCTCGAGCTGCAGATCGAGCCAGTGCGTAGTGACCGAACTCTGGTGGATGTCGAGCGCCGGCTTGAAGCCTAGCTGACGGATCTGCTCTGCACGACGCACCGCCCGAGCCTGATCCGCAAACAGGCCGAGTGAGATGCGCGCTTGCTGTTGCGACCCGGACATGGTGTGCACGTCGTCTATTCCGGCGCGCGCGAGGCGTGCGAGCGTGCGACGCTGCGCGTCGGCATCGCCGTCGGGCTCGCTGAGATAAACCGTATAGCCGTCGTTGATGCTGATGGCCACGCTGCGATCGGCCGGTGCGAGGCCGCGCGCCTTGAGGCGGGCCGCCATCTGAGCCGCCAGTGTGGCACTCGTGAAAGGTCCGAGGCTGCGGCAACGCACACCGGCGCCCGCGGCCTTGGCGTTAGCGGCAGCAGGCGTAGCCCGCGCAGGCGCATTGCTGAGCGCAGGCTGATTGACGGGCGGCGCGGCGCTCCCAACGGGTGCCGCGCCCGATGCGCCATCAGCGCCCCCGGCCGCACCGCTGGACACCAGCGCGAGCGTGGGCAATGCGCGCGCCGGCGCCGCCGGCACGGGCGCTGCCGGCGGATCGATCCAATGCGCCCAGCCGAAGAATGCCACATTCAGCAGCAGCAGGGCGTAGAAGGCGGCTCTCATGCGGGAATTCTACGCGATTGAACGTGCTGCCCGCGCCAGCTCGAGCAGACCCTGCAACACGAGCTCGTCGTTGCGACGATGAGCGATTCCCAGCAACGGCGCGATGGCGTCGGCAGCACCACCCGAGAGCACCACCTGCACCGGCATCCCCACACGTTGCCGCGCCTGCTGCGCTGCGCGCTCGATCAGTGCGGCGCAGGCGTGGCGCGCACCGGCGAGCAGAGCCTCGCGAGTTGCGGTCGAGAACAGCGCATCGCGCGTGCGCCGCCGCGACCGGCGGCCGAGGCGTGTAGGTGGGTTGAGTGCACGCGCAATCGCCGCGCCGTCGCCGAGTTGCGCACGTCTGCGGATGCCGGCCGTCTCGCGCAGCAGCGACTCGATCATCATCTGTGGCCCCGGAACGATGCAACCTCCCAGGTGGCGGCCGCGGGGTGCCAGCAGGTCGATTGTCAACGCTGAGCCGATGCCCACCAGACACAGCGCGCGGCGCGGCCACGCCGCATGGGCGCCGATGAGCGCCACCCATCGGTCGGCGCCCAGCCGCCAGGGCTCGGCGTAACCGTTGCGCACCCCCGCGGCGCGAGCCGCGGTACGCACGAACTGCGGCCGCGGCAGGCGCGCGCGTGTCGCGCAGGCCCGCAGGCGCGCTTCGATTTGGGCACCCGCGACGTTGCAAGCCAGGATGGCGGTGCCGGGTGGCATCGCTGCCAACAGCGCCCGCAGCGGCGCATCCGAACGCCGCAGCGCGCTGCGCGCCAGCACGCCGCGCCGCTCCAGGCGCCCCGCACCGGCGTGTGGCGTTGCCTGCTCGCTCCACAGTGCCCATTTGAGACGCGAGTTGCCAATATCGAGCAGCAACCGCGGCGCACTCAGCGGCGAATTCCGCCGGGTTCGTCGCGCCTCTGTGGCACCCCCCGATGCGCCGCGCCGTTTCAAGCCGCCGCCCGCACGGACACCTCGCCCGTGACAAATCGCTGCAGACCCTCGCGCGTCTGCACGCACAGGGCGCCGTCCACATCGATGCCTCGTGCATGACCGGCGATCGCAGCGCCCTGCCCGCTCACCAGCACCTCCTTGCCTGCCAGCGCATCGGCCGCGCGCCACTCCGCCATGAACGAGTGGAAGCCGTCCTGCTCGAAGCGCGCCAGCCCGGACACGCACGCCGTGAGCAGCGCCGCGGCCAGCTGATTGCGATCGCATGGACCGCCGCCGAGTGCGCTCAGATCGGCTGCCTCGGTGCCGCTGGCGCGCACCTGTGCAAGCAGCCGCGACCCGAGCGCGACATTCAGACCGATACCGATGACGACCAACGCCGGTCCGCTGCCCTCGGCGCGCAACTCGATGAGGATGCCGCCGAGCTTGCGTCCGTCGAGGACGATGTCGTTGGGCCACTTCAGCGCGGATCCGGCGCGCCCGATATTGCGCAGCGCGCGCAGCACGCAGACCCCAACCGCGAGGCTCAACGCCGCGACGTGCGCCGGCAGGCTGACAAAGCTCCAGCTCATCGACAGACACAGCGCGCCCCCCGGCGGCGCAAACCAGCGGCGCGTACGCCGCCCGCGACCCGCGGATTGATATTCGGCCGTGCGGAAATCGAACTGCCCCGGTGACAGCCCGGTACGCTGCAGCAGATCGGCATTGGTTGAGCTCGTCATCCAGACACAGCTGCCCTCGTGCAGGCGGCCCCGCTCGGCAGCCGGCAACAGCGCGAGGATGCGGCTTGCGTCCAGCAGCGCAGTACCCGCAGGGATGCGATAGCCGCGATTGGGCACCGCATCGACCACTACGCCGAGCGTGCGCAGTCGCGACACCGCCTTCCAGATGGCGCTGCGACTCACGCGGCAGCGCTGCGCAAGCGCAGTTCCGGAATGGAACTGCGCATCCGAGAGCAACGCGTACAGGGCGCGCGCCAGCGGCCCCTCGCTCATGCGCTGAAGACCTCCGCAAGCATGCAGCGCACGCTGCCGCCCCCTGCCTGCTCGATGCCACCAATATCGACGGCGACGACCTCATCGACGCAGCCGCGCAGTGTGCTCCAGGCGCCGGGTTCGCCCTGCAGCGCCGCCGCGGCGCTCGCCGACATGGCCAGCACGTGTCGATGGCAGCTCAGGTCGCTCGCCCCCCGGCCGCTCGTGGCGCTGCCGGCGCGCACTTCCAGCACATTAGCTGCGAACTGCTGCATCGCTTCCCTGGAGATAGTAATAAGAGTGCGTCCCGAGGCAGCCAGACTCTCCAGCACGCGCTCGCGATCGGCGGGCACGATGGCTGCCGCGCACACGATCGCCCAGTGCGTACCAATCGCCAGCATGACGTTGGTATGGTAGGGAACGCTGCCATCGGCTGCGCGCGCATCGAAGATGCATGGCGTGTAGTGCAGCAATCCTCCCCACTCCGCCAGCAGCCCCTCATCCGTGCGCGCCGAGCGGCAGGCGTAGGCGATGCCGTGACAATGGTCCAGCACGAGACTGCCGGTTCCCTCCAGATAGCGCCCCTCGAGCTCCCGGTCTGACAGATCGATGCACCGCCGGCGGCGAAAGCCCGCTTGTTGCTCCACGGCCGCGATGAGTTCGGGTCGCCGCTCGGGACGACGGCTCGCCGGCTGCATGGGATAGAGCACGACCGTGCCATCGTGATGCCAGCTGACCCAGTTGTTGGGAAACACTGCATCGGGCTTGGCCGGCTCGGGGCTGTCCTCGCCGACGACGGTGCGTACACCCGCGGCCTCGAGCGCAGCGCAGAGCGCATCGAATTCGGCCAGGGCGCGCTGCTTCAAAGGCCGTACCTGCGCATCGGCATCGGCAGGCCGCTGGAACTGGTTGGTTGTCGCGGTGTCCGGGTTATAGCCGAAGGCCGCGGGACGCACGAGCAGCACGCACGCAGCGCTCTGGGAGCGCCGGGAGGACTGGAAGGGATTGGAAGCACTCACGGAATGGATAGGAACTCGCCCGCAACGCGCCGCGGCGATCATACTTCAGCCGTGGCAGCGGCGTGGCCAAGTCAGCGGCCGTATGGGCGCTCGCCGCGTGAACGGCGCGGTTGCAATCCGACCATGACCGGCATACGGTTCCACTATGCGCAAGTCCATATGGTGGGTGGTCGGAGTCCTCATTCTGGCCAGCGCCGCCGTGCTTCTCTACTCCTGGCGCGCCAGCCATCTGACGGCCCGCCCGCCGGCGATCCAGGCCAAGGCTCCCAAGCCCGCCACACCGGCGCCCGCCGTTCAGAATCCGGTGCCCACCCCGAGCACCTCGCAGAGCCAATCGCTGCCCTCGCTGGCCGACAGCGACAACCCGGTACGCGATGCCTTGAACATGCTGATCGGCGAGGCGGCCACAACCCACCTGGTTAAGCCCGACATGATCGTGCGACACCTCGTCGTGACGGTCGACAACCTGTCGCGCAAGCGCGCCGCCCTGGAGCTGCGGCCGGTGCGTCCCGCACCCGGCCAGTTCATGGTGAAGGGCGATGATCAACACGCCGTCATCGATCCGGCGAACTATCAGCGCTACACGCCATATGTGCAGGCGTTGCAGGCTATTGACGTCAAGCAGATGGTGCAGGTGTATTTTCATTTCTACCCGCTGTTCCAGCAGGCATATCAGAACCTCGGCTATCCCAACGGCTACTTCAACGACCGACTGGTCGAGACCATCGATAACCTGCTCGAAACTCCCGACGTCAGCGGCGACATCACCCTGGTGCGTCCCAACGTGATGTATCAATTCGCCGACCCGATGCTCGAGAATCTCTCGGCCGGGCAGAAGATGCTGGTGCGCATGGGCCCGCAGAACGAAGCCGCCGTCAAGGCCAAGCTCAAGGAAATGCGTGCGGCAATCGCCGACCGCAGCCGCGGCGGGGACAGCGGCCGCACGCGCGACGGCGCCGGCGGCTGAGCCACTCTCAGGGCGGCAGCCCGTTCAGCAGATTCGCGGGTGAATACTGATCGGTGAGCACGCGTGCGCGCGGATTCCAATCCACCGTCGTACTGAAGAGCTCGAGCACCCCCTGCGAGGAGACGCCGAAGGCGCGAAACGGCTGCGCCAAAGACGCGGCGTTGCGGTCCACCAGCGACAGCGGCGGCAGCGACCCGTTGGCGGCCAGGATGACGCGGTTGCTGCTTTTGAGGTTGTAGAACGGACCGAACACGGCCCGATAGGTCACGGATTCGTTCTGATACAACCGGCTCGAGGAGAAGGTGTTGGCCGCCACGATGCCACCGGGCGTCAGCAGCCCGCGCACCTCCTGCAGAAACTCGCGCGTCAGCATGTGTTCGGGGATGTACTGGCGCTCGTAAGCATCCAGCATGATGAGGTCGTAGCGCTTGCTGCCGCGAAGCGCCTGGCGAGCGAAGGCGCGCCCGTCCTGCACGATGATATGCACGCGCGCATCGCCCTGAAAGCTGAAGTAGTCGCGCGCCACGCGCACGATGGCCGGATCGATTTCCACCACGTCGATCTGCGCATCCGGCAGCAACTTCTCGAGCGTGCGCGGCAGAGTGCCGCCGCCCAGCCCGATGATCAGCACGGTGTGCGGCTGGGGATTCAGGTACAGGGCGCCCAGCATCATCTGCGTGTACTCGAACACCAGGCGATCTGGACTGGCCAGGTCGAGGCACGATTGACGGCCGATGTCACAGTAGCGCGTGAAGCACAGGCAGCGCGTGTGCTCCTCGTCGTCCTGATACACGAGCACGTCACGATACACAGAGCGCTCGGAATGGATCAGCCGCGGATCATTCGCCGCCGCCGTGGCGTGCGGCAGCCACGCACCGACCGCCACTCCGGCCGCGACGCTCAGGGCCAGCAGCAGCAGCGAGCGCAATCGGTGCCGGGCAAACGGGACCGGCGGTCTCATGCGACGGCGGCCTCCCTGGTTGGCAGGAAGGCCAGCACGCTGACCAGTACAGAGACGGCCAACATCAGCTCAATGATCTGATTGATCTCCAGATACAGCACCAGGTAGAACGAGGTCAGCAGCGTTCCGGCCGCGCTGCCGAAGGTCGAAACGAAGTACAGGCGGCCGACGCGATCACCGGCGCCCTGCAGGTCCGCGACCAGCAGGCGGACCGCGTAGGGGGACACCATACCCGAGATCACCGTCGGGACGAAAAACAGCAGCATCGCCGCGCAGAGCGAGCCGAAGCGTGGATCTCGTACCGTAACCGACAGCCGGTCGAGCAGCCCATCGCCATACAGCAGAATCGGCGCGGTGGTGAGTGCTGCAGCCAGCAGGATGAGCGCCAGCCGCCGCAGGCTCGGCGCGTGCAAGGACGCCCGGCCTCCGGCCAGATAGCCGATCGACAGCGCCAGCATGAAGACCGAAATGAGGGCGCCCCAGACGTAGATGCTACTGCCGAAATAGGGCGCCAGCAGACGCCCCCCCAGCAGTTCCACGCCCATGACGAAGAAGCCGGACCAGCCGGCGATCAGATACAGCAGCGCACGGTACACGCGCAAGAGTGTACTGGTTTGACAGCCCTGCGGCGCAGCCATACTGTCCTGCCAGATGGCCCGCCACCCGCACCCGAGGAGCGCAAAGCCCCAGCCGCCCCCCCCGGCGCCGGCACGTCTGGGGTCTGCCGCGCTGGCGCTGGCGGCGGTAGCCGCGCTGGTAGCCTGCGCGAGCAACCCGGGCAGGGCCAATGCGCAGCTGCAGGGCCGCTGGCGCGTGGATAGCGCCGCCAGCGACGATGCTTCGGCGCGCATCACCAGCGCCATCCGCACGGCCCAGAAGCAGCGCGCGCGCCACTTCCGCGCTGACGACGGCGCGGGCGAGGAGTTCGGCAACGGCGGCGGCAGCGGCGACGACGCAGCCGCGAATAACTTTGATCTGGGCGCCCGCATCGGCCCGGATTTCCAGCAGCTGCGCGCGCGGCTGCTGCAAACGCTTGACTCTCCGAGCACGCTGTCATTCAAAGTGGAGTCTGACGACGTGCAGATCGAGCGGGATGGCCTGCCTGGGCGGGACTACCAGCCCGGGGACACCATCACCCGATTCGAGGAATACGGCACGGCGCAACTGAAGTCCGCCTGGCGGGATCAGGCGTTCGTACTCAACGAGCGCTATACCAGTGGCGCACGGCTCGAGGAGCGCTATGCGCTCGATGCGCACGGCGCGCTCGTCTACACGCGCTCGCTGCGCGATCCCGCGGTCGGACGCATCGAAATCCGCAGCGTCTACCGGCGCACCGGCTGAGCGGCGCTACAGCGCGCTGTCGTCGGTTTCGCCGGTCCGGATGCGAATCACGCGCTGCAGGTCCGTCACGAAAATCTTGCCGTCCCCGACCTTGCCGGTCTTGGCGGTCTTGAGGATCGCTTCGATGACCTGCTCGAGCAGATCGGCGCGCACGGCGATCTCGATGCGCGTCTTGGGCACGAAGTCCACGACGTACTCGGCGCCGCGGTAGAGCTCGGTGTGGCCGCGCTGGCGGCCAAAGCCCTTGACCTCGGTGACCGTCATGCCCGAAACGCCGAGCTCGGAGAGCGCGGAGCGCACCTCATCAAGCTTGAACGGTTTGATGATGGCCGTGACCAGCTTCATGCCCCTGCTCCTTGTAGTGCGCCCGCACCGTGCGCTGCCAGGATCTTACCGCTCTACCGCTCGCGGCGCTCTCACTCGCCCTGCGCCTCGAGCTCGAACATCTGCGACTGTGTATAGCGTTCCAAGCCAATGCGCGTAATCAGGTCCTGCTGCGTCTCGAGCCAGTCGATGTGCTCCTCCTCGGACTCGAGGATCGCGGTCAGCAGGCGCCGCGAGACGTAATCGCCCACCTGCTCGCAATGCGCCAGCGCCTCGCGCAGATCGGAGCGGGCGGAAATTTCCAGGCGCAGGTCGCAGGCGATCATTTCCGCAACGGATTCGCCGATGAGCAGCTTACCGAGATCCTGCAGATTGGGCAGGCCCTCCAGGAACAGGATGCGCTCGATGAGGCGATCGGCATGCTTCATCTCATCGATCGATTCGCGGTGCTCGTGTTCCTGCAGGCGCTTCAGTCCCCAATTACGGAACATGCGCGAGTGCAGAAAGTATTGGTTGATTGCCGTCAGCTCGTTCTTCAGAACGGTATTGAGATGCCTGATCGTAACGGCGTCACCTTGCATGCGGCGCTCCCCCTGGTCCCGATGGTTGCTACGTTACGCGCCGGCAGGCGCAATGGCCACGGCCCGCGTCACCGCGGGCCAGCTCACGATGCGGGCCTAGGCCGGGAGGGCCGCAGCGCAGTCCGCCGCAGCCTCATTTTGCTCGCGGATAATCTCACGAGCCATGGGGGCACAGCGGCCGCAGCAGGCGGCCACCGCCAGCTCGCGCCGCAGCTCCGAGAGAGAGGCAGCACCCTGCTCGACGGCTCGACGGATCTGGCTGTCGGTAATGCCGCGGCAGATGCAGACGTACATGGCCTGAGCGCTCCGGAGAGGGGGTCGCAGCGCGACCCGGCTGTGTGAACATTAATGCAAATGCGAATGATTGTCAATTGCGAGGCCAACTGATTCCTCTCGCGTCGTCTGCAGCCGCGTCGCTCAGTCTGCGCTCCAGCCAAGCCCGAGACTCTTCTGCAGCGTCACGTAGTACTGCGTGAGCTGTGCCAGCCCCTGCTCATAGCTGAGTTCGGCCTGGATGCGGCGAGTGTCCGCGTCCAGCACGTCGGTGGTGTCGGCCGTACCGCCCCGCAGGCGCAGCTGCGTCATCGTGTAGACCCGTTCGGCGGAATCGCGCGTGCGCGCCAAATCGAGCACGGCATTGCGCGCCTCCCCGTACTGCGCCAGCGAAGACTCGGCGTCCTGCAGTGCTGCCAGCACGGCCGCGCGATACTGCGCCTCGGCCTCGTCGCGGCCGGCGCGGGCCTGCGCGATGCGTGCGCGGTTGCGGCCGAAGTCCCACGGCGTCCACTGCAGGATGGGCGCGACGATGTACGAAAAGTTGTTGCCGTTGAACAGCGTTCCCGGGCTCAGGGAGGCGAACCCGACCTCGCCGAGCAGGCGCACCTGCGGAAACTGCGCGGCCACGGCCTGGCCGATCGCGGCGGTTTGCTGCGCCAGGCGCCGCTCCGCCACGACGATGTCCGGCCGCCGCCGCAGCATCGCCACCGGATCGCCGATCGCCACCTGAGCGGGAGGGGCAGGGGGCGCACCGGGGGCGGCGCTGCCCAGCTCGCCATCGAGGGCGCCAGGGGGCCTGCCTGCCAGCACCGACAGGCGATCGAGCTGAACATCGACCTCTGCGCGCAGGGGTGCCAGGGTGGCGCGCGTCGTATCGACCTGATTGGCAATGCGCTCCAGGTCCAGATCCGAGGCAGTACCGGCGCGGCGGCGCAAGTTGTAAAGGTCCACGAGCCGCGATTCGGCATCCAGATCGCGCTGCGTGAGCGCGAGGCGCTGCTGCGCATCGCGCAATCCCACATAGGCCTGCGCGACCTCGGCCGACAGGCTCACGAGGACGTCGGCGAGGCTGGCCTGCGAGCCTTGGGCGGCCGCGCGCGCGCCCTCGATCGCGCGGCGCTGCCCGCCGAAGATATCCGCCTCCCAGCTGGCATCCAGTCCGAGCGCATAGAGGTTCATGCCCCCACCGCCCCCACCGCCGCTGCCGCTGCCGCCGCCGAGCAGCGAGGTGAGATTGCGGGTGCGCACATAGGCGCCCGAAAATCCGGTCGTCGGCAGCAGGCCCGCGGCCTGCTGGGCCAGCACAGCACGCGAGCTACGCAGCCGCGCTTCGGCTTCCTGGACGTCGGGACTGCCGGCGACGGCCAGTGCGACGAGACGGTCGAGCTCTGGGTCCTGCAGCGTCGTCCACCAGCGCGCCACCGGCGGGGCGGCACGTGTGGGCACACCACCTGCGCGCACGAAGGCTGTATTGGTCGCGCCGGCCTGGGTTGGCGGTCCGCGGTACGACGGCCCCACGGTGCAACCGCCCAGCAGCAGCGCTGCGGCGACGGGTGCGAAGCCAATGGCTCTCATGGTGCGCTTCGTCCCCGTCAGTGTGCGGCCACGACCGGCGCGCGTGCGCCGGGCAGTGTCCCCGGCCGCGGCGCATCCTGCGGCGGACGCGGCGGCGCGCGCAGGACCAGTACCAGCGGCAGCATCAGCGCCAGACACACGCCCAGCAGCCAGAAGCAGTCCGAGTAGGTCATGACCATCGCCTGCTGATGAATCTGCGCCGCCAACTGCCCGAGCGCCTGCTGATGCGCATAGGCGGCATCGCCCCCACCCTGCGCAAAAGCCGCGGCCTGCGCGGCAATGCGCTGCTGCACGAGCTGTGAATTGGCATCTACGGTGGCGCGGATCGCATCGGCGTGCAGCTCGGTGCGCCGGTCGATGAACACACCGAGCAGCGCCAGGCCGATCGAGCCACCGAGGTTGCGCGCCATGTTGAAGAGCCCCGCCGCGTCAGGAGTGTCCTCGCGGCTGACCGCGCCGACCGAGGCCTGATTGAGTGGCATGAACGATAGGATCTGGCCCACGCCGCGCAGCAGTTGCGACATGACGAAATCCCCGCCCGCTGACTGCGCCGTCAGGTGGATGTCGATGAAGCAGCTGGTCGCGAAGCACAGCAACCCGCAGAGCACTACCAGCCGGATGTTCATGCGTCCGATGATTCGCGGCAGTATCGGCATCATGGCGAAGGCCGGCAGGCCGGAAAGAGCCAGCACCCAGCCGGACTGTTCGGCGTTATAGCCGGCGATGATGTTGAGGAACTGCGGCAGCACGTACAGGATGTCGTAGAGCACCATGCCCACCGACATGATGATGACGACCACGCTCGCATAGGAGCCGTTCTGCAGTAGCCGCAGCTTGATGACGGGGCGTCGCGCCGTGAACTGCGAGATGCCCATGATCGCGATGCCGACGACCGCGGCCACCGTCAGCCAGACGATCAGCTGCGACTGGAACCACTGGTCACGCTGCCCGTCCTCCAGTACCACCGTCAGCGAGGACAGTCCGAGCGACAACCCGAAGATGCCGAGCCAGTCGGCGTTGACGACCTCGTGCAGGTCGGCCTTCTCGTGCGGCAAGCCGATCAGCAGCAGCGTCACGAGCGTGATCGCGACCGGCAGGTTGATGAAGAAGCACCACTGCCAACTGACGTTTTCGGTCAACCAGCCGCCCACCACTGGCCCGAGCAGCGGACCGAGCAGCACGATCAGGCCGAAGATCGTCATGCCCACGGGAATCTGCGCCCAGGGCAGACGCGTGCGCACGATGGTCTGCGCCGTCGGGATCAGCGCACCGCCGAAGAAGCCCTGGCCGATGCGGCCGACAATCATCATCGGAAGGTTGTGGCTCAGACCGCAGACCACTGAAAACAGCGTGAACAGAATCGAGAAGCTCAACAGCAGTGTGCGCAGGCCGAGCACGCGGCTGAACCAGGCCGACAGCGGGATCATCACCACCTCGCTGACGAGGTAGCCGGTGGAGATCCACGTGCCCTCGGTACCCGTCGCGCCGATCTCACCCTGGATCTGAGGCAGCGCCGAGTTGACGATGGAGATGTCGAGCGAGGCGATCAGCGCGCCGAGCGCGCCGGCGCAGACGGCAATCCAGTCCTGGGCACTGGCGCGCTCGCTATGCGGCGCTGCCATCGCAGTGGACGCGCTCACGGGGCGCGACTCGATTCCTGCCGCGTATCCACCGACACCGTGACCGACAGCCCGGGCAGCAGCCGCTCGGCCAGATCGGCCGGAGGTAGCAGGTGCAGCCGCACCGGTACGCGCTGCACGATCTTGATGAAGTTGCCGGTGGCATTCTCCGGTGGCAGCAGCGCGAACTGCGCACCCGTGCCCGGTGAGAAGCTCTCGACACGCGCATTGATGAGCCGATCGCCCAGCGCATCCACGCGCACCGTCGCACTCTGGCCGATGCGCATGCGACGGATCTGGGTTTCCTTGAAGTTGGCTACCGCGTAGACGTCCCGGACCGGCACGATGGACATCAGGCGCGTGCCCGGCGCCACATACTCGCCGAGCCGCGCAGTGTCATCGCCGATGCGGCCCGCGACGCTCGCGCGCAGCAATGTGTCGCCCAGATTGAGCTCAGCGGTATTGACCTGCGCCTGCGCGGATTGCAACTGTGCCCGACTCTGCGACAGCGCGCTCTGCATGGTGGCCAGTTGCCGCTCGGCGACGCTCACCCCGGCACGCGCCGCCTGCAACGAAGCCTGCGCCTGATTCTTCTGATTGAGCGCCTGCTCGTAGCGCTCCTCGGTTTCCACGCCCTCATCGCGCAGCATGCGGTAGCGCTGCTCTTCCCCAGCGGCGAATCGGGCGTTCGCCTCGGTGCCGGCCAGCTGCGCGCGGTTCTGGGTGACCAGCGCCTGCTGCTGTCGGACCTGGTTTTCTGCAAAGGTGATTCCAGCGCGGCGCGCATCCAAGTCGGCCGACTGCTGCGACAGCGCCGCCTGATAGTTGCGCACGTCGATGCGCAGCAGCGGCTGTCCGGCTGCGACTTGCTGGTTGTCCTGCACGTAGAGGGCCTGCACGTAGCCCCCGACTCGAGGCTCCACCGTCACGACGTCGGCGCGCAGATAGGCATCGTCGGTGGACTCGATGAAGCGTCCGTAGACCCACCAGCGCAGGCCCACAACCAGCGCCACCGCCAGCGCCAGCGCGCCGAGCACCGACAGCCCCAGACGCACGCGAGGGTTGCGCAGTCCGCGCGGCGCCACCGCAGGGGAAGCTGCCGGAGCGGCAGGAGCACCCCGCGCGGCGGGGTTGGCGACGGCGGCAGAGTTGGAGACATCGGCCATGGAGAGATCCGGCTGGCGGGACGTGAGGGACCAATGTTGTCCAGCTGGAAACTATGTGTCAAGTGGAATACATTTGCGCGCATGGGCACGATGCAGGGGAACGCGCTGAGTCACGCGGGCGCTCGCGCAGCACCGCGGCGTCACCCGCGCAAAGGCGGCTACGCGCGCGGCGAGGAAACTCGCGCGCGCATCATCGCCACGGCGCTGCAGATATTCGGCGATCAGGGTTATGACCAGGCTTCCACGCGGCAGATCGCCGCGAGCGCGGGCGTCAATCCACCGGCGCTGCAGTACTACTTCGACAGCAAGGAAGGGCTGTATCGCGCTTGCGTGCAGACCATCCTGGACCGGGTTCTGGAAGTGCTCGCGCCATCGATGCAGCGGGCTCAGGCGGTGATCCGCGCGCGCACGCGCTCTGGGGCGCTCGAGGCTTTGCTGGGACTGCTGGATGCACTGGCCGACGCCCTGGTTGCGGCGGGTGCCGAAGCCTGGAGCCGCTTCATCGCGCGCGGCAAAGCCGATGGCTCCGTGCCAGCCATGACGATGATTCGCGAGCGCGTCAGTACGCCGCTGCGAGTGACAGTCTGCGAGTTGATCGGACTTATCCTGCGCGAGCCGTCAGACTCTGAACAGACACGCCTGCGCGGGCTGACGATCATGGGACAGGTGAGCATGTGTCATGCTAATAGACAGGGAACCCTCGCCGCGCTCGGCTGGCAGCAGTTCGATGCGCGGGGAATCGCGGCGATGAAGGCGGTGGTGCGCGCGCACACCACTGCCGCGCTGGAATCGCCTGCATGCACGGGGCTGCCAAGCGGACGGCGCGCCAGCGTTCGGAAACAACGCGGCTAAGTCGCGCGCCAGCAGTCAACCATCGCTATGCTGGCGACGTTATATGCGGGTTTGGACCCAATCTCATCGCCTGGGAGGCTAGCGCAGGATGCCGTTGAATCGCCGCTTCGTCGTACTCGGGATCACTGTGCTGCTCACCGCATGCGGCGGCAAGAGCAACTCCAGCGGCACCACCTCGGCCACAACCTACTCGGTGGGCGGCAGCGTATCGGGCCTCTCTGAAACGCTGGTCCTGCAGAACAACGGTGGCGACAACCTCTCCATCTCGCAGAACGGCTTGTTTGCATTCACGACGACACTGGCGCCTGGCGCCGCTTACAGTGTCTCGATCCTCACGCAGCCCACCGACCAGACCTGCACCATCACCAATGCGAGCGGCACGCTGCAGAGCTCGGTCAGCAGCGTCCTGGTCGCCTGCGCCTCAACGACGGCGGTCACCGACCAGTGGATGTGGCGCAGCGGAACCGACTCCGTGGATGGCGCCGGAATGTACGGCACCGAAGGCAGCGCGGCGGCCCTCAACACTCCGGGAGCGCGTCGGCAACCGAGCGCCTGGACTGATTTGAGCGGCAACCTCTGGCTGTTCGGGGGCTATGGCACGGGCAGCGCCGTAGGCAGCGCTGGCATGCTCAATGACCTGTGGGAATACAGTCCCACCTCCCAGCTCTGGACCTGGCAGGGTGGCTCGCAGGCGTCGGGGGCGGCAGCCTCCTACGGCACCCTGGACATGGCGGCGGCCAACAACAACCCCGGCGCACGCGAAGGCGCCGCGAGCTGGAGCGACGCTGCGGGCAACCTTTGGCTGTTTGGCGGTGACAGCGTTGCCGCGGGCGGCGCCCAGCAGTTCAACGACCTGTGGGAATATCAGCCATCCAGTTCGCAATGGACCTGGATTGGCGGCTCGAGCAGTGCGGGGAATGCCGGCAACTACGGCACCCTCGGCGTGGCGGCTGCTGGCAATCTGCCCCCCGCCCGCACCAATGCGACCAGCTGGATGGATGGTTCGGGCGTTTTCTGGCTGTTCGGTGGCGCGCAGCTCAAAGCCGATGGCAGCCTCGCTGCCGTGCTCGATGACCTGTGGAGCTTCAGTCCGTCGACCGGGATGTGGACCTGGGTTAGCGGCTCGAGCGCGCCCAATGCGGTGGGGGTGTACGGTACCGAGGGAACCTCGGCCGCCGGCAACCTGCCGGGGTCACGTCTGGGCGCCAGTGCGTGGGTCGATGCCCACGGCAACTTTTGGCTGTTCGGTGGCGAGGGCGTAACCCAGAGCGGGGTCTCGCAGCAATACAACGATCTGTGGGAATACAGCCCCGGCAGCGATCAATGGACCTGGGTCAACGGCTCTACCGCTGCCGATAACTCCGGCGTCTACGGGACGCAGGGCGCTGGTGCCGCCGGAGTTGCACCGGGCGCCCGGGTTGCGAGCGTCACGTGGCAGGACAGTGCCGGAGATCTGTGGCTGTTCGGCGGCTACGGATACGATCAGGGCGGGATCGTCAGCGAGCTCAACGATCTGTGGGAGTACAACCTCTCCACCGGCCTGTGGACCTGGGTGGCAGGCTCCTCTCTGGGCCGCGCCAGCGGCAGCTACGGCGCGGAGGACACCTCCACCAGCAGCACCATGCCCGGTGCGCGCCAACAGGCGGTCGGCTGGCGCGACGCCAGTGGCACTTTCTGGCTGTTCGGTGGCTACGGCTTCGATGCGTACGGGGCACAGCAGGATCTGAACGACCTATGGAGCTACACGCCGACGCCCTGAGCCACCCACACGAGCCGCCAACATTGAGGCGCCCACCGTTTCGCCCGTGAAATAAACGCGGGAATGCTAGGGGTAAACTGTCCATTTGGATCAACGTGGACGCTGCCATGCCGCCCTGGTATCGGCGGTGAACGCTTGCCCGCGCTGCCTCAGTGGCTCGCCGCCTCGCGCACGATGACCGTGGCAGCTGTGAGTCCGCCCTCGCCCGAATGTGCCCCCGGCGCGAGCAGTACGGTGACGTTGGTGCCGGGCTGTAGGACGGTGCTATCTGCAACCCGCATAAGCGTCACGCTGACGCCGGGCGGGACCTCGACCTGACTCTGGCCACCCTTGTAGGCGATGCGCAGCCGTTCGCCGCCGCTTGCGGCTCCCTCGGACTGCGACACGCTGCCCGCCACCGCCTCCAGATTGCCATTGGTCATCGTGGTCGCAGGCGCACCCATGGGATAGTGCCCCTCCCCTGCGCCCCGCATGGATTCGGGAAAGATGTGGATCTCGGTCGCACGCAGCTTGCCATCGGGACCCTGCACGGCGGTCGTGCCGATGAACTCCCCCGCCTTGACCTCAGCCAGAGAGGCGGATCGCTGCTCGATGATGCGAGCGGCAGCGGGCAACATCACGGAGATCTCGCCGTGCTCGGTGGTGTTCACCCGCAGCGTCTGGCCAGAGAGCGCCTCGACGGTGCCACTGACCGGCGGGGTGCGCTGCACGGTACGGGGCGGCGCCGCCTGGGCGCTTGCACCCAACGCAAAAGCTGCGGCCAGGCCACCGAGCAGCATGACTGGGACGGCAATCCGGCGACGGTCAAGCGGCACAGCTCGTGACATGAGATACCCCGGGGAGACCGGTCGGCCTCTTGTGCGGGCAGCATAGCACCGCAGCGCAGCGGCGAATCCCGCAGCCTATGTAAAGCGATCTTTGCATCGCAAACTGGCCCGCCGTCGCGCGACGCGGTGCTATCATTCGGCCCCCTTGGGGGGGTCTCAAGACAAAAAATGTCAAAATGTTGAGTGCCCGAGGATGGGGCCGCGTATAGCCACATATCTGCGGTCTCGCGCATCGGGCGAACCCCTGGCGCATCGAGGGGTTGCAGTGGTCGAGAAGCCTGCGGTGATGTTATTGTTGATGGTCAAGCGACTGTTCGGGGCCATCTCAATAGGAGATGAGCCGTAGCCAGAATAGGCGAGATAGGCGAGAGCAAATTCAGGAGAGGGGCATGACGAGATTCAAAGCTGTATGTGCCGGCGCAGTGCTGGCGGGGGTGCTGGGTGCGGCGGCGAGCGTGCCGGCGCAGGCGCATCACTCCTTTCCGGCCACCTACATGGTCGACCAGACGGTCACGATCCAGGGTACGGTGGTGCAGTTCCTGTTCCGCAATCCGCACTCCTTCGTGCACGTAATGGCGCAAGATCCAAAGACCCACACGAACGTGGTGTGGGCCGTCGAGTGGGGCGCGGGCGGCGCACTGGGTGCCGACAACGTCCAGCACGACACGCTGCGTCCCGGTGACAAAGTCGTCGTCACGGGCAATCCGGCTCGTGATGCGACCTCGCATCGTCTGCGCATGCGGGCCATCACGCGTCCATCCGACGGCTGGAAGTGGTCCGGCACGTTCGGCTGATTGATTGAGCTGAGTTGAGAGACGGAGGGGTCTTCGACCCCTCCGTCCAGTCCATCAGGCGCGCGGATCCGCCCGGGCCTCCTTAGGGGCCGAGGCTGTGGGGAACATTGCGCCGGCAGCGACATCGACGGCCCGGTGTCCATGGGCTAGAGGCCATGAAGGCGCGGCGGGCCGACTCTAACGATTTGCGAGGACCGGATGGACCATCTGCTGCTGGCGTTGCAGAACAGCCACTTTGCCTACTGGCTGGCGCAGGGCGCATTCCCGCCCATCATCACCATTCATTCGGCCGGCATGGCGCTGCTCGTAGGCCTGCAGGGCATGATCAACCTGCGTGTGCTCGGCATCGGGCGCGGCGGCCTGCCGATTCCGGCGATGCGCCGCTTCATGAAGGTCGTGTGGATCGGCTTCTGGATGAACCTGTGCTCGGGGGTGCTGCTGTTCTCCATCTACCCCGACAAGTACATCCACAACACGCTGTTTCGCTTCAAGATCGGATTCATCATCTCCGGACTGGTGCTCGGTGCGGTGCTCAACTCGACGCTGCTGAGCGTGGGTGACGAGTATGCCGACGCCGACACCCGGGCCACGGGGCAAGCCAAGGCGCTGGCGGCATTGTCGCTCGCCTGCTGGGTCAGCGCGATCGTCGCCGGTCGCTACCTTGCCTACAGCACGTTTGCGGATATCGGCGCGGGCGGCTGATTAACGCTCGCTAACGGAGTTCCCTGTCTATGATGCATCTCGTTGCCGCCGCCGCTGCGCAAGCCGCGGGCGGTTCGTCCGACGCGACCCAGTCGACCGCGAATATCGCCGCGCAGATGGCGGCACAGTACAACGCCCAGATCGCCGCATACTGGCATGCGCACCCCTTCATGGGCTTTTGCTACAACACGCCGGTGGGCGAGTGGGTCCGCAACAGCGCCTGGGCGTTTCCATTTCTGCAGTCCTGGCATTTCGTCGGCATGACCATGCTGCTCGGGGTGGTGGGCGCCATCGACCTGCGCGTCCTGGGTGTCGCGCGCGCCGTACCGCTCGCGCCGCTGCATCGCTTCCTGCCGCTGGCGTTCATCGGCTTCTTCATCAACCTCATCACCGGCATCTGTTTCTTTTGCCATGACCCGCGCGTCTACGCGCCCAACATCAGCTTCCGCATCAAGATGCTGCTGATCGTCATCGCGGGCCTGAACGCACTATGGTTCCGTCTCGGGGTATTCCTGGACCTGGAGCGCTGGGGGCCGGGCATCGAGGCCTCGCGTCTCGCCAAAATCATCTCCGCGGTGTCGATAGTGATCTGGCTGGCCGTGATCACCGCCGGCCGCTATATCGCTTTTACCTAGAGAATCTCGAACAGGTTGTACAGGGCACCGCGTGAGTCGCGATGGCCTACGCCAACCGCGACGATGCGATTGATCCAGTCGTATTGCGGTGCCGCGGTCTCGAAGAACGGGCAAATGCGCATGTAGTACTGCGATGGATCGACCGCCTCGCCGCGGTCGAGGCGCGCCAGAACATCGGCCGGACCGTGGCGAAATCCGCGATATTGCATGCCGATGAGCGCGTCATCGCGCGTCTTGAGTACCAGCCGCACATCGATGGTCGTCGCGCCGTCGGGCCGCAGCCGCTGCCAGTCGCTGCCACCTTCCAGCACCTCTCCGCACAGTCGCTCGCCTTCGAATGAGCCGTTGGCGATGACGCCGATTCGGCGATAGCCGTCCGGGGAAGTGCCCACAATCTGCGGCTTGTGCACCTGAACGAAGAGCGTGCAGAGCGGCCGGGTTCGCAGCTGCTTGAGAAAATCGGGCAGTTGCAACGACGGGTCGACCATCAGGCTACGCCATCCGCAAGCGAGGGATAGTCGATATAGCCCTTGGCTCCACCCGAGTAGAAGGTACTCGGATCCCACGGTGCCAGCGGCGCGCCAACTCGAAATCGATACGGCAGATCCGGGTTGGAGATGAATGGTTTGCCCAATACGACCAGGTCGGCAATGCCGGAGGCGAGCGCTTGATTACCCGATTCGTGCGTGAAGCCACCCACCGCCGCAAAAGTCCCCGGGTATAAGGGCCGCAGAATTTCAAATATGTTCGGCAGCGGATCCGACCTGAGCACATGCAGAAATGCCAGCTGCAGCGGTGAGGCGGCGCTCACCAGCGCCGAGTACGTCGCCACCGGATCATCATCCTGTATGTCGTTGAACGGCATGGCCGGACTGATCTTCAGGCTGATGCGGGAGGGCGATCCCGCCGCCTCGATCATCGCCTCCAATGTTTCTATGACGAATCTCAGCCGATTTGTCAGGCTGCCACCGTAGGCATCCGTGCGACGGTTCGAGCCGCTCGACAGAAATTGCATCGGCAGATATCCGGAGGCTGCATGCAGTTGAACGCCGTCAAAGCCTGCCTCCAGGGCATGACGGGTCGCCTGCGCATATTCGGCGATCACCGCCGGGATCTCACCGCTCCCGAGTGCCCGCGGCATCGAGAAGTCCTGCATGCCCGCGTCGGTAAAAATCTGCCCTGACACGCGGATCGCCGAGGGTGCGACCGGCGGCTCCTGCAGCACGCGGTTGGCGATCTGACTGACACGGCCGACATGCATGAGCTGCAGGTAGATTCTGCCGCCCTTGGCGTGTACCGCCTCGACGATGCTTTTCCAGGCGGCGACCTGCGCGCGCGTCTCGATGGCCGGCGTGCGTACATAGCCAAGCCCGGCAGCCGAGGGTGAGGTCCCTTCGGTGATGATCAGGCCGGCTGACGCGCGCTGCGTGTAGTACTCGACCGCCATCTGCGTCGGTACACCCTCGAAGGTAGCGCGATTACGCGTCATCGGTGCCATGAGGATGCGATTGGCAATCGAGAGCTCGCCGACCTGGCCGGGGCTGAACAGATCAATGCCGGGCATGAGTGATTACATCCTTCTTGTGCAAGGCTACGAGGCGCTCAGCGCACCAGCTCGGCCAGCACCGCGCAGCACAGCGCCCAGAACAGCGGGTATTCGCAGCCGCCGAGGTGCCACAACCACCTTTTGCTCACCTTCAGCGCCGCCGCGCTGGCGATCAACAGGTAGACGCAGGACACCCAGGCGGCGATGTGCACGTATAACCCGAAGATCAGCAGGATGACCAGCACGATCTCGATGATCATCGCCGCCCAGCGCCACGCCTCGGCGGGCCGCATGCCGGCAGCGCGAAAAAAGCCGAGTGACGCTTCCCGGGCGGTGAATTTGCCCACGATATGCGGCACGTAGAACAAACCGCAGATGAACTGCAGCGCATGCACAGGTGTCAGCTGAAAATGGCTCGTCATGCAGTTTCCGTCGGGCCGTCGGCTTCATCCACCTCGCTGCCGAAACAGCGTTGGTAGAGTTCCGCGACCGCGGCGCGTTCGGCTTCGTCGCATCGGTTGAGGAAGCTCAACCGAAATGCCAAGCCCACCTGCCCGAAGATCTGCATATTCTCCGCCCAGCTGATGACCGTGCGCGGCGACATGACGGTGGAGATCTCGCCGGCCATGAAGGCTTCGCGCGTCAGCTCGGCAACATTGATCATGCGGGCAACCACCTCTCGACCTGCGGCGGTATCGCTGGCCGGCACACGTGCCAGCACGATCTGCTGCTCGACGGGGGCCGGTAGATAGTTCAGCGTGGCGACCACCTGCCAGCGGTCCAGCTGCCCCTGATTGAGGGTCTGCGTGCCCTGATAAAGACCGGTGGCGTCGCCCAGACCGATGGTATTGGCCGTGGCAAACAGGCGAAACGCGACGTGGGGCGTCAGTACGCGATTCTGTTCGAGCAGCACCAGTCGTCCCTGACTCTCCAGCACCCGCTGCAGCACCAGCATGACGTCCGGACGGCCGGCGTCGTACTCGTCCAGCACCAGCGCCACGTTCCGCTGCAGTGCCCAGGGCAGGATGCCCTCGCGGAATTCGCTGATCTGACGCCCCTCGCGCAGCGCGATGGCATCGCGGCCGATCAGATCGATACGACTCACATGCGCATCCAGATTGATGCGCAGGCACGGCCAGTTCAGGCGTGCGGCCACCTGCTCGATGTGCGTACTCTTGCCGGTGCCGTGAAAGCCCTGCACCAGCACGCGGAGGTTGTGCGCGAATCCCGCCAGGATGGCCAGCGTCGTGTCCGCGTCGAAGCGGTAGGCGTCATCGCGTTCCGGCACCAAGTCGTTGGCATTGGCAAACGCGGGACACTGCCAATCCGAATCGATGTCGAACGTCTCGCGCACCGATATCAGTCGGTCCGGCAGCCCCTGCAACAACGGTGCGTCCATCGCAGCGCGCCAGCGAGCAGGGCTCGCGCCGCTTTCCTACCAACTTACCGAGACGTATTGCGTGTCAAGGTACTCGAACAGTCCCTCATGGCCGCCTTCGCGTCCCAGCCCGCTCTGCTTGACGCCGCCGAACGGCGCCGCAGGGTCGGAGACCATGCCGCGATTCAGGCCCACCATCCCCGCTTCGAGCTTCTCGGCAATGGCGAGCCCGCGCTTCAGGTCCGCCGTGTAGACGTAGGAGGCCAGCCCGAACTCACTGGCGTTCGCGCGGCTGAGCATGTCCTCCTCGCTGGAGAAGGTCTGAATGGCCGCGACGGGTCCAAAAATCTCCTCGCGCACCAGGTCGGCATCGGGCGGCACCTGTGTGAGCACGGTCGCCGGATAGAAGTAGCCCCTGCCTTTGCCGGGCTCGCCGCCGGTGACCACACGGGCACCTCTTTTCCTGGCGTCCTCGACCAGCGAGTGCACCTTGTCGCGCGTCTGCGCATTGACCAGCGGCCCGACGCTCACGCCGTCCTCCAGGCCATTGCCCATTTTCAGTGCCGACATTTTCGCCGCGAGCTTCCTGGAGAATTCGTCGGCCACCGTCTCGTGCACATAGAAACGGTTGGCGGCCGTGCAGGCCTCGCCGATGTTGCGCATCTTGGCGATCACCGCACCTTCCACCGCCTCATCGATGTTCGCATCCTCGCAGACGATGAACGGCGCATTGCCGCCGAGCTCCATCGCCGGACGCACGATGTTGTCGGCGGCCTCCTTGAGGAGGGTGCGTCCGACCTCGGTCGAGCCGGTGAAGGAGATCACACGCACGCGGCCATCCTTGAGCATCGCCGAGACGACCTTGCCCGAGGCGCGCGAGGGCACCAGATTCACCACGCCGGCCGGCACACCGGCCTCCTGCAGCAGCGGCATCAGCGCCAGCATTGTCAGCGGGGTCGCGCTGGCGGGTTTGATCACCACGGTGCAGCCGGCGGCCAACGCCGGGCCGATCTTGCGCGTGGCCATGGCCGCGGGAAAATTCCACGGCGTGACCAGCAGCGCGATGCCGGCAGCCTTGTGATTGACCAGAATTCGCGCTCCCGAGCTTGGCGCCCTGGAGGACTGACCGATGATGCGCACGGCCTCTTCGGCGTTCCAGCGGAAGAACTCCGCGGCATAGGCGATCTCGCCCCGTGAGTCCGCGAGGCTCTTGCCGTTCTCGAGCGTGACGATGCGCGCGAGCCGTTCGGCGTCTCGCATGATGAGCTCGAAGGCGCGGCGCAGGATCTCCCCGCGTGCCCGCGGGGTCTTGGTCGACCAGGCGCCGAACGCCGCTTGCGCTGCATCGAGCGCCGAGATGCAGTCCTCGACTGTAGCGCTCGCGACCGAGGCGACGGCACGCTCGGTCGCCGGATCCTCTACCTCGAAGCGCGCACCGTCGGCAGCAGCGCGCCAGCGCCCACCGATCCACAGGTCGGTCGGCACACCCGCGAGCAGTTGCTCGGGGGAATTCGCATTCGCAATGGGCTGGGCGTTGGCATTCATGGGAGAGCCTCCGGGTGCAAGCATCGCGGCGGCGTTGCCGCCGCGATGCTCATCTCAAGCGGACAGGGAGCGCCGCACGCTCTCGCTGATACGGGCAACGCTCGGGATCGCCAGGTCCTCCAGAATGTCGGAGGCCGGCAGCGGAATGTGCGGCGTGGTGATGCGTATCGGCGGCGCATCGAGGTCGTAGAACGCCTCGTCGGCGATGATCGAGACGATCTCCGCGCCCCAACCGAGCACGCGCGGATTCTCCTCGACGGTGAACACGCGATGGGTCTTCGCGACCGAGGCGAGAATGGTCTGTGCATCCAGCGGCACGAGCGAGCGCACATCGATGACTTCCGCCTGCACGCCGTGCTCGGCGGCGAGCTTCTCGGCGGCAGCCAGTGCGCGCGGCACCATGAGCCCAAGTGCGAGGATCGTGCAGTCGCTGCCGCTGCGCAGCCGCTTGGCGCGGCCAAGCTCATCGACGATCTCCCCGTCGGGCACCTCGCCCTTGGTTGCATACAGCGACTTGTGCTCGACGAAAATCACTGGATCCGGATCGCGCACCGAAGCGGCCAGCAACCCGATCACATCGACGGGGGAGGAAGGCGCCACGACCTTCAGGCCGGGGAACTGCATGCACCAGTTCTCCACGCTCTGGCTGTGCTGTGCGCCGAAGCGCGCCCCACCGCCGCTGCCGACGCGTACCACCAGTGGGCACTTGACCTGCCCATTGGACATGTAGCGGCTCTTCGGGAACTCGTTGGCGATGTAGTCGTAGCAGACCGCGAGGAAGTCCGCGAACATGATCTCGGCGATGGGCTTGAGCCCCGTCATCGCCGCACCCATCGCCGCACCGAGGATGGCCTGCTCGGAGATCGGCGTGTCACGCACACGCAGCGGCCCGAACTGCTCGAGCAGTCCGACGGTCGCCTTGAACACGCCGCCGGCCTTGGCAATGTCCTCGCCGAGGAACACCACGTCCTCGTCGCGCGCCATCTCCTGGGCGATGCCGCGTGCGACGGCGTCGCGGTAGGTCAGTTCCGCCATGTGCTGCCCCCATCGGCATAGACGTCGGTGAACAGAATATCGGTCGAGGGCGGCGGCGCCTTCTTGCAGGCCTCGGTAGCCTCATCGACGATGCGGCGCACGTCTGCATCGATCGCGTCGAGCTTGCCGGCATCGATCCCCATCTCGTCCAGGCGGCGCCGATACAGCTTGATGGGATCACGCTGCTTCCAGCGCTCGAGCTCGCCGGCGGGGCGATACTTGGCCGGATCGGCGCGCGAATGCCCCGAGTAGCGGTAAGTCAGGCACTCGACGAGCGACGGACCTTCTCCACTCCGCGCCTTGTCATAGGCGGCGCGCATCGTGGTGAACACCTCATCGGCGTCATTGCCGTCGATGACGATCTTCGGTAACCCATAGGCCGCGGCACGATCGCCGGCCGGCGAGGCAACCGCCGTCACGTCGGCAATCGGCGTGTACTCCATGTACAGATTGTTCTCGCAGACGAACACCACCGGCAGCTTCCAGATCACCGCGAAATTCAGTGCTTCGTGGAAGGCACCGATGTTGGTGGTGCCGTCGCCGAAGAAGCAGGTGGTCACATCGGACTGCTTCTTGTACTGCGCGCGCCAGGCCGCGCCGCAGGCGATGGGCAGATGCGCCCCGATGATGGCATAGGAGCCCATGACGCCGTGCTCGACCGAGGTCAGATGCATCGAGCCGCCCTTGCCGCGCATCAGCCCGTTGTCGCGCCCCATGAGCTCGCCGAGTACCTTCTCGACCGGAACGCCGCGCGCCAGCGTGTGGGCGTGGCCGCGATAGGTGCAGAAGCTCAGATCCCCGCGCTGCATGGCCGCGGCGCAGCCGGCTGCCACGGCCTCCTGGCCGAGCGACAGATGGCTCGTGCCCTTGACGAGGTTTTGCAGGAACAGGTCGTAGGCGCGCTGCTCGGCCTCGCGGAGGAGCACCTGCAGTCGATAGAGCTCCAGGCGCTTGGCCTCACCGATATCGTTTTCCCGGGCCGTCTCCGTGGGCACGGCTGCCAGGCCCCTCGGACTCGCTTTGACCACCATATGACCTCCAGAACCGGCAATCGAACCCATTCTAACCGTTATTGGGGGGCTCCAGCTTCCGGCGCCGCCTCCGCCCGGGCGCGCGCCGCGGCGGTGCGCTGCGCGACCCGGTCCAGCAGGTCGACCATCTCGGAGAGCTCATCGGCAGCGATCCCCTGCGTAATGAAGACGATGCGCGTGCGATGATCGGCGTCCGGCCAGCGCGGCAGCCAGGTCAGGTTATGCAGCAGGTGCTGCGCGCCCTGTATCACGGCGGGCTGCTCCGGCTCCTCGGCCACGTGAATGAGGCCCTTGACACGCAACAGCTTGGGGCCCAGATGCCGCTCGAGGGAGCTGAGCAGCAGCTGCACCGCCTCGCGTGGCAGCGGCGCCTCGCGGATTAAGTTGAACGTCGCGATGGCGTCCTCGTGCGTGTGTGCGCCCTGACTGGCGTGAGCGTGCCCCTCATGCCCGTGCCCTTCATGCTCATGCCGCTCACCCAGCGCGCGCGCCAGCCACGCCGCAGCGCTCTCGGGCCCCCCGCCCGGATCGGGCGCCACGCTGCGCATGAGCCGGATCGGATCGGCGGCCGGATCGTCTACCGTGCTGATGCTCGCAGTCGCATTGATCGTGCGCAGTCGCGCGGCGAGCGCAGCGCGCGCGCTCTCGCGCTGCGCGGGCTCGATCAGATCGAGCTTGGTGATGAGCAGATGATCGGCGAGCGCCGCCTGTGCCACAGAGACCGCATGCTCATCGAGCGTGTGCGACCCATTGATCGCATCGACGGTCGTGACTACCGCGCCGACGCGCCACAGCCCCGCGAGCAGGGGCTGGGAAAGAAACGCCTGCAGCACTGGTGCGGGCTCGGCAAGTCCCGAAGTCTCGATGACCACGTGATCGAAGGCGATCTCGCCGGCCTCGCGTGCGAGCCAGAGCTGGTTGAAGGTCTGCACCAGATCGCCGAACACCGTGCAGCACAGGCAGCCGTTCTCCAGCACCACGATGGCATCGTTGCTCACTTCCGTGAGCGCGTGATCGATCGGAATCTCGCCGAACTCATTGACGACGATCATCGTGTGCGCCATCGCGGGGTCGCGCAGCGCGCGGTTCAACAGTGTCGTCTTGCCGCTGCCGAGAAAGCCGGTCAGCAGCGTGACGGGCGTATGCACGTCCGGGCGGCCTGTGCGCTCCTCGGTCATGGACAGCTCCCGTCAGGCCAGACCGCTGGCGCGCGCCTGCTCGAGTGCCATGGCCGCCCAGTCCTTGTGGATGTCCCCGTGCGCAATGGCGCCCAGCAGCCGCTCGCGGCAGACGCCGGCGCTGGGCAGTGGCACGGCGGTTCGGCCGCCCGCAGCCAGCGCCAGATCCACGTCCTTGAGCCCCAGCGCAACGGTGAAGCCCGCCTTGTCCCAGCTGCGCTCGGTGATGATGCGCGCATAGATGGTGTACGCGGGCGAAGCGAACAGGCCATCGGTCACGACATCGTAGAACGCCGCCGGCGCAGCACCGCACTTCTGCACCAGCGAGAACGCCTCGCCCATCGCCTCGATCGCGCAGGCCAGCAGCATGTTATTCGCTAGCTTCGTCGCCGCAGCGGCGCGCGGTTCGCTGCCGAGCTCGAACACGCGCCGACCGAGCGCCTCGAGCAGCGGGCGCACGCGCCCCACCGCCTCCGCCTCGCCAGCCGCGAGTACGCCCAGGCGGCCGGCCGTCACCGCCTCGGGCCGTCCGAGCACCGGCGCGGACACCAGCGTCTGTCCCGCAGCCTGATGCGCCTTCTCGAGCGCCTCCACAGCGGGCACGCCGTGGGTGCCCATCGCGACGTGAACGCCGCCGCGCGGCAGCGACGCCAGCAGTCCCTGTGGATCGTGCGCGACTGCGGCCAGCGCCGCATCGTCGGTGAGCATCGACAGCACGATGCCGTCATGCCGCGCTGCCTCGGCGATGCTCGCCGCCGGCTTCGCGCCGAGCGCCAGCAGCGGAGCGAGCTTCTCGCGCGTGCGGTTATAGACCATGACGTCGTGACCCGCCTGCACCAGACGCGTGGCCATCGCCTGCCCCATGAGTCCCAGTCCGATGAAACCGACTTTCAAGGTCGCTCTCCTGATGCAGTCAGATAGTAGGCAGCGCCAGGCGCGACGCGCCTGGCTGTCGCAGCCTGCCCGCCGAGTCGGCGGACAGCGCTGCTGCGGCCGGCCTCAGGCCAGCAGCAGCAGCGGCGATTCCAGCAGCGTGCGGATGGCGCCCAGCAGCCGCGCCCCGAGCGCGCCGTCGATGACACGGTGGTCGCACGAGAGCGTGAGACTCATGACACTGCCGAAGCGCACCGAACCATCGGGCCCCTCCACGGGACGGCGCTCGGCGGCGCCCACCGCGAGGATAGCCGCCTGCGGCGGATTGACGATGGCGGCGAACTCGCGCACGCCATACATGCCGAGATTTGAGATGGTGATCGCGCCGCCCGAGTACTCGGCGGGCTTGAGGCTGCGCCCCTGCGCACGCTCGGCGAGGCTCTTCATCTCGCGCGACAGCGCGCCGATCGACTTGGCCGCAGCGTCGCGGATTACCGGCGTGAACAGGCCGCCTTCGATGGCCACCGCGACCGCCACGTCCGACTGACGGAAGCGCAGCACGCTTTCTTCGGCCCAGGCCGCATTGGCCTCGGGCACGCGCTGCAGCGCCAGCGCCACGGCCTTGATGATGAAGTCGTTGATGGAGATCTTCAGCTGCCCCTCGCTCTGGGCATTGAGCTCGGTGCGGACCGCCACGAGCTTGTCCATGGAGACATCCGCGCTCAGATAGAAATGCGGAATGCTCTGCTTGGCTTCGGTCAGCCGACGCGCGATGGTGCGTCGCATGCCGTCGAGCGGCACCTCCTCGAAGGCCACGCCGCCGTAGAGCGCCTTGACCTGGGCGGAAGACAAAGCAGGCGCCAACAGTGCTGACGCCGCCGTCGACGCGGCACCCGAAGCCCCGTTGGAGCGTGTGCCCGCAGCCGCCGCCGTGCGCGCCGCACCACCTCGTTGCGCCGCTGCCTGCACGTCGCCCGCGACGATGTGGCCGTGCGGCCCCGATCCCGTAAGGCCCCCCAGGTCCACGCCGGACTCGGCTGCCAGACGGCGCGCCACGGGCGTCACCTTGATGCCACTGGGCAGCGTCGCCGGCCCATAGTTCCGCTCCGGAGAGCGCACCGGGTTGGCCGGATCGAAAGCGGCGCGTGCGGCGGGTGCCGGACCGTCGCTCCTGGCCGCCGCGGCAGATTTGCCCGTCGTGGCTGCTATTGGCGTTGCCGCGGGCGTTGCCGCCACGGCGCCGCTGGAGAGCACCGCGACGATCGAGCCCACGGGCACGGTGGCGCCCGCAGCCACGCGGATCTCCGTCAGCACACCGGGCTCGGTGGTCGGCACCTCCATGGAGGTCTTATCGGTCTCGATCTCGAACAGCGCATCGCCCGCGACGACCTTGTCGCCCACCGACTTGTACCAGGTGGTGATCTTGCCCTCGGCGACGGTCTCACCGAGCTGGGGCATCAGAATGTCCATGATCAGACGAACACGTCGCAGCCCGGCAGGCCGCAGGAGATCAGTCGGTCGGACGGGAAGTTGGTGATGATCTGACAGCCGTCCTTCGTCACGACCACTTCCTCTTCGATGCGCGCCGCGCCCGAGCCGTCATCCGAGCCCTTCCAGGTCTCCAGCGCAAACACCATGCCCTCCTTGAGCGGCGTGTTCTGTCCCTTGTACCGCTTGGAGAGGATCGGCCGCTCCCACAGCGAGAGGCCCACGCCGTGCCCATACTGCAGCAGGAAGGCCTCGGCCTCGTCCTTGTAGCCGAACTGCTGCGCATCGGGCCACACGGAGGCGATCTCGTCTGGCGTGACACCGGGTCGCACCTTATCCATCGAGGCCGCAAGCCACTTGGAGGCGGTCTCGTAGGCGTCGATCTGGTGTTTGTTCGGCTCACCGCAGATGAAAGTGCGGTAGTAGCAGGTCCGATAGCCATTGTAGCTGTGCATGATGTCGAGGAACACCATGTCGCCCGGCTGGATCATGCGATCGGAAAACGTGTGCGAGTGCGGCCGGCCGCGCGGGCCGGACACCGAGTTCACGCACTCGACGCGCTCGGAGCCCATGCGAAACAGCCGGTCGTGCGCAATCGCCACCAGCTCGTTCTCGCGCGTGCCGGGGCGGATGGCGCGGCAGATATCCACATAGGTCGCGTCGACCATGGCGCAGGCGACCTTGAGCAGCTCGATCTCATCGGGCGTCTTGACCTCGCGCGCATCGAGCATCGCCTGCTGACCATCGACGACCTCGATGCCGGCCTTCTCCAGCGCACGCAGCATCGGCAGCTCCATGAGGTCGATGCCGATGGGCTGGTTGACGATGCCACGGTCGGTGAGCGCCTTCTTGATCTGGCGCGCAAAGTCGTCCTGGATATTCAGCCAGGGCGGTAGTCCCCCCTGCATCGTGGAGATGGGCGCGGCGACATTGTCGGCGATCCATGGGGAGGAGATGCGCTTGGCCGGCGGCGCCGGATCCCACAGCAGCGGCGCCCCTTCCGCCCCGCACAGCGCATAGCGCATGAACTTATCGCGCGCCCACTCGCCGATATGCGTGCCGGTGACATAACGGATGTTGTCGAAATTGAAGCAGATGACCGCGCCGAGCCCGGCGCGCTTGATCGCCTGTTGCGCGCGCGCGATGCGTGCCTTGAGCAGGCGGTCATAATCGACGCCCTTCTCCCAGTCCTTGGCCTGCGTCCCAAAGGAAGCGGTGCTGTAAGGCGAGTTATATTTCATGCCATCGACCCCTCGAAAGAGCCTCGTACTATAGGCGAAACCAGGGCCGCATGCCCCAGGGCACCCCGCCCAGCACCAGCAGCCAGGTGATGCCAAAGAAGATCAGAGCGCGGCGGTGGTAGCCCGCATCACTGCGAGCGCGACGCACCAACACCGCCGAGACGTGCACGGCGATGAACGCCCCGAACATGATGGCCGGGTGAAAAATGGTGAAGAACGAGGGCAGCCGCGTGGTCGTGTGCGCCAGTGCCACAGTCGTCAGGGGGCTGAGAATCAGGTACATCGCTAATCCGAGCAGTACCTGGATATCCAGTGCCACGCCGAAGAAGCGCGCCGACCTGGCGCCGCCTGCGGGCCAGGAGCGCTCTCCCGACAGCCCGCTGATCGCGCTCACCAGCGTCGCCAGACCGGAGACGAGCACCACCCAGCGCCAATCGCTGTGCGCGACGAGCACCCAGCGGTACAGATCGAGGTTCGGCGGTTGCATGCAGCCGGTAATCGTATCAGAGCGCCTGCGGCGGTGGTGCTGCTACTGCCGGCCAGAAATAACTTGTTTTCTGCGCGCCGCCCGCAAAAATAGCGATGCGCAATGCAGACGCGCGCTTGGCGAACATCGCGCACAGCGCGTACAGGGGGGATCATGAGCAGGATGTCTGGCCGCTTCGCGGGGACTTTGCTGTCAGTCGGTGTCATCTGCGGACTGGTCGATGCGACAGCGGCGACCGCCCAGCCGCCACAGCCAGCTTCCATACCGACCTTCCGGCTGTTGCACCCTTCCGACGTGCAGGGTGTCAGCCTCTCGCCCAACGGCGCCTGGATCGCCGCGCTGATGCCCGCTCCCGACGGCATGGGACTCATCGTGCTCGGCCGGAAGAACGATTCGGTGGTTCCAATGCTCGCCAATCGGCTCGGCAACGATCGCTCCTTCACCGGCTATCGCTGGCTGACGAACGATGATCTGCTGCTGCGCTATACGGACTATCGCCATAACGTGAGCCAGAACGTGCTGGTCGACGTGCCGCGACGCTCCGTGCATTACCTCAGCTCGTTCACGCAGCTGGTCAAGGTGCCATGGGGCGATGGCGAGCATGCGCTCATCTCCTCATCCGGCAATGACTGCGCATCCGCTCCTTCTTTGGCCGTCGTCTGCCTGCTGTCACTGGATCTGGCGGGAGGCAACACGCAACCAGTCTCCGACGGCCTACCCCTGCTGCCGCTGGAATTTGTTGCCCTGTCGTCCGGGGACGTTTATGCCAAGGGTCGCGATTCGGCTGGTATGCAGCACGAGGTTCAGCTGCTTCCCGCCACCCGTGCCTGGAAGCCCGTGCCCGAGGGGACCTTTGAACGGCAACGTCAGATCTTCCGACAGCAACAGGCACACCCACTCTCCCCCGACGATGCCGAGCTCAACGCAGCGGCGCGCGCCGGAATCCACCATGGCGAGCGCGTGCTCTCGCAGCCCAGCGGCCATGTGGTGGCGCTGATCGGACGGGCGCCGGAGCGCAGCATGGTGGCGGTCGATTCGAAACTGGATGGAATTGAGGCTCTGCTCCAGGGGCCGCTCGCTGGCGAGCGCGTGGCAATGAGCGGCTTCAACGATCAGCTCACGCGCGGCCTGCTGCGGGTCTGGGACACCGATCATCCCCCGCGGTTTCTATTCCTGACCGAGACTGGCCTGCATGAGTATGCGCCCCTGGCGGTGAAGCTGGATGCCGCCAAGCTGGGTCGTACGCACATCGAGCGCGGCTGGGTGCCCGGGGTCGCCGTGTCGGTCACGCTGCCACCCGAGGGCGTGCCCCTGATCGGCGCGGTGGTCATTGCCTTCACCAGCCCTGAATCCGCAGGCGAGAGCGCGCTGCTGGAGTACAGCGGCGACGTGCAGGTGCTGGCGACGCGGGGGATCGCCGTCGTGCGGCTGCTCGCATCGCTGCCTGCTGAGTTTCAGGACAACGCGGCCGGCGCCACCTGGCGCGCTGCGCTCAAAGGCGCCATGCAGACCGTTGTCACGCAGGTCAGTCAGCGCGTGGCGCCGGGACACGATGTCTGCTTGTACGGTCAGGGCGCCAATGGCGACCTGGCCCTGGCGTTCGGCGATCTGCCACATATTGGCTGCGTCATCGCAGTCAATCCAATGCTCGACCCGCACAGTGCGCTGCGCACACAGATCTATGACGATGGGCGGCAGACACTCACAGTTTCCCTGGGTGAGCAGGCGCTGCAGACTGAGGTACCGGCCGCCTTTGGCGGCTCCGATAACGGCCTGATGGACCCCACCGGCTGGGCGGCAGCGCAGCCGGCGCACCTGATGCTGGCATTCAACCGATCGAATCTGACCGGATCGAATCTCGCCACACAGTCGGCCGCGTTTCGATCGGCGGCCGGCAGGGCCGGCAAGCAGGTGTCGTTCTATGCACCCGCGGTCACTGCGCAGACCCCCGATGCCGCCAATGTCAGCCTGATGGATGCGGTCGCCAGCTACGCAACCGGCTTCTTCCGCGCCGCGCCCACCTCGCCGCTAGCCTCACGCTGAGGCGTCCTGCCGCGGACGGCCCTGCTTCTCAGGCCGCGCGCTGCGCCGTGCCCTGCAGCTGCCCGCGCACCCACTCGATCTCGCGTGTCACGTAGTCGACGATATCGCCGCTCTTCAGATGGTCCGGCAGCACGTCCCAGGTATAGGTCTCGATTTCCAGTTGAGCGCTCAACGGATGCGCCTTATGGAACGCCAGGGCTTCCTCGATCGCAAAGCGAGTCGTCCGGAAATGCTCGCCGAGGCTTTCGAGGAACACCGGCACATGGAAGTGTGTGCGCCACTCGCGCGGCCCACCGGGGCTCTTCTCGAAGGCCGCAAAGGCATCCTCGAGGTTCGTGAAGCGCGTGAGCTTGCCGTTGCGACGCTCTACGGTCTGCGTCAGATAGATTGAATCGGCGTACTCGCGCAGCTTCTCGATGATGCTCGGCGTCACCTCGGGGATCTGCATCGCCGCGGCTTCCTGCAGCTTGAAGACCGGAATGTCGTGGTCCACCAGGCTCTGCAGCGAAGCACTGATGTTCTCGAACTCCACCGCCTGATGACAGATATCGTAAACCGTGCCGACGTGACGCCGCAGTACCTCGCGCGCCTGCTGCGCGCTGCCCCCGATGAGCTTCGCCAGCGCGCTGATCGACTGCTCGCTGCGCAGGTGGTTGTTGAAGAAGGCGACCGTCTCTTCCGTGGTCTCCAGGAAGCACAGCGGCTCGGGCTCCAGCGCCAGCGTGATCGTGCGACCGGTACGCTCGCGGATGCCATGCAGATGCGCAGCCAGCGTGCGCACGTTGGCGGCATAGGCCGCGGCGCTGCCGTCCGTGACGCGCGCCTTGAATCCCAGCGGCGGACTCTGAATCGACGGGTTCACGTAGGTCGGACAGACCTCAGCCAGAATGTTGGCGACCTTCTTGGTGTACTCGGTGCGCAGCCCCGTGCTCCAGTCCGGCTCGTACACCTGCTCCTTGACGACCGTGTTTTTGAACGGTCCATAAGGGAAGGCATTGACCGTGTAGAGATACATGTCGTGCTCGTCGAGAAACGCCTTGAGCTTGGCGCGCTCGGCCGGCTGCTGCGTGAGAGCCTCCGCAGAGGCTGCCGAGATGCGCAGCGAAACCCCGAACGGCGAGTTTGGCGAGACGCGCGCCTTTACCTTCGGCACGTAGGTCGTCAGGCTTTGCCAGATCTCCGGCCAGGTATCGCCCGGATGCACCAGCGTGGAGTAGGTGAGATGTCCGTATTTGCCAAGATCCAAGCTCCTAACCTCCGCGTGTTAGCCAACACGCTCATATCGGCCCGAACGCGCGGAGGCCAGCACGGCTTCCGTCGCGGCGACACCATGGATCATCTGCTCGAGCGAAATCGGAAACGGCGCGCCGCCCCGGGCGGCCGTCGCGAATGCCTCGAGTTCCGCGCGATTGACGTCGAACACCGGCACCTCGAGCGACTGCGCATCGCCCTTGACGGGTTGCAGCAGATAGCTGCCGAACAGGCCGCTGCGGCGCTGCTCGGAGGACTGGCCGGCCACGTGCACAGCGCCGCCCAGTAGTGCCATGGCCTTGGAGCCATAGACCTGGAAGCGAAAGCTGCCGGCCGTGGACATCATCGTGGACAGATAGGCGGACGGCCCGGCCGCAAGCCGAAACAGCATCGAGGTCGTATCGTCGTTAGGACCGGGCGCGGCGCGCCGCAGGCTCTGACAGTAGACACCCTCGATATCGCCGAACAGGTCGATCAACCCGTCGATGGCATGCACACCCATGGGCAGCAGGCCCCCGCAGGGCGCCTCATCGGGTTTGGCCCGCCAGGCATCCGCGCTCATCATCAGCGCGTTCGGTCCGCTCATGGTGCACTCGGCATGCAGAATAGTGCCGAGTTCGCCGGCGCCGATGCGCCGCTTCAGATCTATCCAGGAGGGATGAAAGCGACGGTTGTAGCCAAGCGCCAGCGTGACGGCGGCGCGTTGCGCGGCGCCGATGGCCTCCTGTGCCGCGACCTTGGAGGTGCACAGCGGCTTCTCGCAAAAGATGTGCTTGCCGGCGCGGGCGCATTGGATGATCTGTTGCGGATGGCCTGTCGGGGGTGTGGCGAGCACGATGCCGTCCACTTCCCCATCCGCCAGCAGCTCCTCGAGACTGCCGAGCAGGCGCAGGCCATGCTTGCCCGCGAGTTCCTGATCCTTTTGCGAGCGCGAGCGCGTGGCCGCGGCCACGAAGCGGATCAGAGCACTGTCGCGCACGGAGTCGATCAGCGTCCCGCCCCACCAACCCAGACCTACGATTGCGACTCTCAGCGGCGCCATGACCGGAGTTACCTGTGTGATTGACGACTGTGGAATCCCGTTCTGACGGGAACTCACTATCCGCCAGCGCTGCCCGTCCTGTCGGACTTGACGCGACGGCGTCGCGGCGGCCCTCTGGAAGACCCCAATATTAGCATAGGCGTGCGGCGCCCGCGGGCGCCGGCACGCTGTACCGCAGCTCAGGCGGCCTTGCGCTTCCAGAGCCGGTCGGAGGCGATCTTTGCCCCTTCTGAGAGGCTCTTGAGCTTCAGCCAGGCGACAGCGGGGTCGCAGCCGGACCAGCCGACGAAGGTTCCGAAGCCGCAGTCCGTGCCCGCGGTGACACGCTCGCGGCCGAGGATCTCGGCGAAGCGCTCGATGCGCTGCGCCACCAGTCGCGGATGCTCGACGTGGTTGGTCAGCACGTCGATCACGCCGATGATCAGTCCCTTGTCCTCGGGCAGCTTGGTGTCCTTCCAGACTTCCCACTCGTGCTCGTGGCGCGGATTGCCAGCCTCGACATACAGAAAGCCGGCGTTGCTCTTGAGCACCGGGTTGACCAGCTCCTTGAGCTCGATGTCGTGATGATGCGGACCGGCGTAGTTGCCCCAGCACAGGTGGTGACGGATCTTGTGCGCCGGCAGCCCTTTGATCGCCTCGTTCATCGCCTCGATGGCCTTGGGCACATGGTCCTTCGGCGCCTTCGTGCCGGTCTTGCCGGCATAGCTATGTGAATGCATCGGCAGGTCCGGTGCATCCAGCTGCAGATTGAAGCCTGCATCGATGATTGCCTTGTACTCGTAGGCCATGGCCTTGGCGGCAGCCTCGAGATACTCGTCATCGCTCTTATAGTAGAGATTGGGGAAGTTGAACAGCATCTGCCCGGGCGTGACGGCCGGGATGAAGCAGTCGTCAGGATCGCGCTTGCCGATGGCCGCCTTCAAATTGTCGATGTCGCGCTTGACGGCGTCCGCATCCTTTATCTCGATGGGGCCTTCGACGTTCGGCAGACTCAGGTGTGCACCGCCTTCATTCGCGAAGATCTTCTTGATGATCTCCGGGAATTCGCCCAGATCGGTCGCGACGAAGCCTGCCTGCTTGCCGAAGCCCGAATAGCGCTGGACTACATAGTTGCTGAAGCCGATCTTGCTCATCTCGCCATCGCTGATGACGTCGACGCCGGCCTCCTCCTGCTTCTTGACCATCTCCGCGACGGCGCTCTTGACGCGTGCACGCACCTGGGCCGCGTCATTGCTCTTGCCGTCGATCTCGTCCCACATCATCCGGGTCAGATCGTCGGGACGAGGCAGACTGCCCGCGTGAGTTGTCAGAATGCGATCCGTACTTCTCTTCATTACTGCGCTCCTTGGCGAATGGGTGCGCCGCCTGCCGCGCCCCGGCGCTCCAAGCGGTGATTAACTGGGTGCGAGCCCGCGGGTCACCCAGGGCAGACGCACGTTCGCAACGGCGTCAGATGCCCCCACCCCGCGACCGGCGACTATAGGGAGGCGTCGGATCGCCCGTCAAGCGTGGTGCGCCGCCGTCGCCGTGCGGCCACTTGAGGCCTGACAACCCGCCCAGCCGCCCGGGCCGCCCTGCCCTGGGCTGCGGGCCGATTTTCAACGGACGGATGAGGCGGGGTGCGTTGACCTGATGCCTGGTGGTGGTCACGGCGTACTCGGGTCAATATACTGAAGCGGCGTTGAGTGCGTGCGAAGCACTAGAAATTGCGGGGGACTCAATGTTACGGGATCGCGTTGTAAGTCGGGCCGCGCTTGGCTTGGCCTCGGCCGTGCTTTGGGCCGCAGCTACTGGGTTTGCAGCCGCAGCAGATATATCCGACGGGGGCACATCCCCGCTGCAGACCGTGGGGCCGGTACACGTACTGCCAGTCGTAAGCGGCATGTACATGTTGACGGTCAACGGCATTAACGTGGCGGTTCAAACCGGACCAGACGGCACCATCGTGGTCGATCCCGGGCCGCAGAGCGACGCGGATGCGGTCCTTGCGGCAATCAGCAAGGTCACCAACAACGCCACGATCCGCACGGTGATCTACACCAACAGTGATGCGGATCTGGTCGGAGGCGGCGGGGTTTTGAGTTCGGCTGGGCTGAATCTGGGGTCATTGGATAACTTCATTTCCGGCCAGGACAAGCAGATTGCGGCCGCCGGGACGGTTTCCCTTCCGGGTGCGAACGCGGGTGAGGGCGCAACGATCATTGCGCGCCAGGCCCTTCAGCTGCAGATGCTCAGCCAGAACAACTATGCAAGCAGCGCCTTGCCCACCGAGACTTTTCAGCGCCGGCAATACAACTTCAACATGAACGACGGCCCGATCGAGGTGATCTCGATGCCTGCCGCGCACAGTGACGCTGACAGCGTCGTGCGCTTCGACCGCCAGGACGTGGTGGTTACCGGGGCGGTGTTTGACGAGACGCATTTCCCGGTCATTGATTTGGCACATGGCGGAAGCATCCAGGGCGAGATCGACGCGCTGAATCAAGTGGTCAACACCCTGTCATTCCAACAAATACCGGTGCTTGCGAATACGGGAGGCACGTTGATCATTCCAATGCGTGGGCCACTGTGCGACGCCGACGATTTGGCCATATATCGAGATATGGTCATGAACATGCGAGCGCGGGTCGCGTATTACCTTGCACAGGGCAAGAGCCTCAAGCAGGTCGAGGCAGAACACCCTGCGCAAGGGTATGAATCTCGCTTCGGCTCCGACACGGGCAATTGGACCAGCAGCGACTTTGTCGAGGCCATCTACAAAAGCCTGGTTATGGAGAAGAGCGCACAGCACGGCAAGGTGAAGTCATGAAGAGGCACAGTAGGCAAGGGTCTGCACGGCGCGCACTGACATGCGCGGACAGTGCCATGCGCCGCGCAGCGCTGGCGGGGGTACTGCTGTTCGGCTCCACGGTCCTGTGGGCGCAGCAAGGGCGGGCGCCCGGCAACCGCCCGGGTGCGGGAGCAGCGCCGCCGAGTGCGCAAGCTCAGGCGCCATACGATCCGAGTGGCTACTGGGTCTCCCTGATCACCCAGAATTGGCGGTTTCGCATGGTCGCAAAAGGCCCGGGCGACTATATCGGCGCTCCCATCAATGCGGAGGCCAAGAAGGTGGCCGACGCCTGGACCCCGGCGGCGGCTGCCGCGGCCGCCCGGACATGTGAGGCCTACGGCGGGGCGATCATCATGTGGCTGCCCGAGCGGCTGCATATCAGCTGGCAGGACGCCAATGACTTGCGCGTGGATACCGACGCGGGGATGCAGACGCGGGTGTTGCATTTCATGTCCGCGGCAGGGGGAGCGCGCGCCGGGGCTGAGGCTGCTGGGCCGGCCCAGCCGCCGGCCGACATGCAGCCGAGTCGGCAGGGCTATTCCGTCGCGCGCTGGGTCCTACCCGCTGGCGCCCAACGGGGGGGCCGGCCCGCTGCCGTGGGCGCGCCGCGTTACGGCTCACTTCAAGTCACGACCGACCACATGCTGCCGGGTCTGCTGGCTAAGAACGGCATACCCTACGATGGCAACGCCAAGAAGACGGAGTGGTGGGACCTGCGCAAGGAAAGTACCGGCGAGCAATGGTTGTCGATCAGCACCACCGTACTGGATCCGCATTATCTGACCAGGCCGTATATATACGATCCAGTCTTCCAAAAGGAACCAGACGGCGCCAAGTGGGATCCCAGTCCCTGCTCCGCCCTTTAGGAATCAGCCATGAAAAGAAATCCAGTTGGGTTTGTCGTACTGCTGTGCGGGACCATGCTTTACACCGGTGCGGTGCTGGCACAGGTTGATCTGTCAGGAGACTGGGCGCTGGCCAGTGACACCACCGACGCCGGGACAGGACGTGTTGCCGACGATTTTGCGGGAATCCCGTTAAACGCACAGGGTCGTGCTGCGGGCCTGGCCTGGACTGCTGACGAGCAACAGGAACTTCAGCGTCAGTGCGAGCCTTGGGGTCCCGATTACATCATCACCGGGTTGTGGGGCGGTCGATTTACGGCCGTGCGCGACCGTTTTGGCACCGTGCACGGCTGGAACGTCACCATCAGCGTCTATGACAGACTACCCATGGTTATCTGGACCGATGGACGTGCGCCTCCGTCGCCGGAAGCCTTGCACACCTATGGCGGCTATACGAGCGGCAAGTGGGAAGGCGACACACTGGTCACCCTGACCACCCATCTGAAAGATGACTTCCTGGAGCGCAACGGCACCCCGTCGAGCAATCAGGAGACGTTTGAGATGTTCATGACCCCGCACGGGGATCAGATGGCAATCACCGGCGTGGTTCGCGACCCGGTCTATCTCGCCGCTCCGTGGGTGATTGCCGGCACTCTTGCGCGCAGGGTCGATACGGGAGGTGCCGTCAATAACAGCGTCCTGTACTGCATGCCAGCCGAGCTGCAAGCCGTCTCAGACGGCTATCACGCAGGCGGGGAGCTGCCGAATCAAATCAAGACGCTGGAAATGTATCAGACGGAACACTACAACATTCCGCTGGATGCTGCCCTGGGCGGGCCGCAGACCCAATACCCGGAATTTCGCAAGCGGATGCTGAGCGAAGGCTATAAGCCGCCGAAAGAGTACTGCAAGATCGTCTGTTGCGATTTCACTTCGCGAGTCTGTAGCAGCAACTAGCAGCCTGATACAGGCCGCGGCAGCCCTCGCGCGGAGTTGGTCACGGTAGACCAGTCCGCCCGAGGCACTGCAGTGCACGCTATCGCAGGCGTGCAGGCGACAGGTGCTTCCGATCGGCCAGTCGTTGCGAGCCGATAGACCGGCCCGACGCAGCGCCAATATCGCTTACGGTCCCCACGGCCAGCACCATCGCCATTAGAGACGCAGCAGCGCTTCGCCGTGGCGGCCTGGATCAGCCCCTAAAAAGACCGGACAGATCGTATGCGTAAGCCGTAATCGACGCCGGGCGCTATCCGGTGGCTGCTGTGTGTCGGGTGCTTCGTGTGTCGAGGAGCAATGTCGCGCAGCGTCGAGCACGGGGAGCGCGCGTCGCGGATCGACGCGGCCGAGCGCTTCGAGACACGCAGCTTTGCCGCCGACATCGGCATGCTGCCGCGTCGGACGCCGTACCGATCGCCGCAGAGCAACGGCATGGCAGAGGCCTTCGTGAAGACCTTCAAACGTGACTACGTGCGTCTTAACCCCATGCCCGATGCGCAGAGCGTGCTCTCGCAGCTGCATGCCTGGTTTAGTGATTACAACCGTGTGCATCCGCACAGCGCCCTGCAGTATCGTTCGCCTGACCAGCAGGCGACGGGCGCGCCCCTGTCGTAAAGGAGTGACCCGGGTTCAACGTGCGCCGTGGAAGGCGCACGTCGAACCCGGGTCAAGGGTTAGCTCAGAAAAATTTCAGCTCAGAAGGTTCTGGTGAACTCCAGACCGTACACTCTGGGATCGCCGAAATTCTCGGAGGTGTCTGAGAGCTGCGTAACATAGAGCTTGTCGGCGACATTGGTTGCATAGAGCGTGGCCGTCCACGGACCGGCATTCCAATCCAGGTACGCGTTCAGCAGGCCATGTGAGGGCAACTCGTAGAAGGGGATCTGGAACAGGCTTGCATAGCTGACGCCTACATACGAGTACTGCAGTCTCGGCGTCACGGACATCTGGCCCAGAGGAATGGCGTACTTGATGGTGGCATTCGCCTGGAACCGCGGCGAATAGGGCAGCGATTCGCCGGACAGGGTCCTCATGAACGATTTGCCGGTGAAGACCCCTGTGTAGTCAGTGCAGTTGGTACCGAATCCGGGCGCCCCTCCCAGGTTGTTAGGCGGCCCAGTGGCAGCGGTACACTGATTCGTCGTGGCGTTGACCGGGAATGCGTAGGTCGCACCCGTGACGACGTGTCCCAGTACGGACCGGTTGAGAGACCCACTGAGATCGAAGCCGAAGCCTGCGACCTGTGTCTGCATGGACGCTTCGATTCCGCTGACGGCGGAGTAAGGGATATTCGCATCCGCCGTCCCGGCGACGTTGGCCGGATTGAAGATGCTCTCCTGCAGGTTGTAGTAATTCATGTAGTAGCCGCCGAGCTGCGTCAGCAGGTGCCCCTGCGCAAACGTGCCCTTCCAGCCGAGCTCGGAGTCGTTGACCTCCTCCTTCGTGGTCGCCGCCACCAACCCGAGGTTCCCCAGACCGGGCTTGTAGCCGCGCGCCCAGAACACATAGAAGTACTGGCTCTGCACCGGGTTCCAGTTGAACCCGACCTTGCCGCTCAGCACGGCGTTGTCCCCGGCTTCAACCTGGCTGTGGTTAAACGACCCCACTGCAAGGAGAGGCAGCACCGGTGCCGGCGGTGCGCCCAAGCCGATCTGCAACGCGCCGAAGCCCGTATCCGTGTCCCAGCCCACATGCGCTCCAATCTGGAACTGCAGGGTGGGAGTCATCTGCCAGGTAGTCTGGCCGAAGATGCCTTCGTCCTTGGCATAGATGGTCTCGCCGTCGACCCACAGAACCACGCTGGGATTTGTAGGACTCCACGGCGTGAAGGTGTTGGGATCGTAACTGGCAAACTGGTTGGCCGTGTAGGTCCAGCTCGCACCCGCTACCCAACTCCACTTGCCGGTCGAGGGCGAGATGAAGTCGAGCTCGGCGTTGTAACCGTGCTCCTTGAAGGTTGCCGTGTTCTCGTTTTGTGCAATCGGGTATGCGGCTAGGTCCAGCGTTTGGGTGTCAATCGAGTCGTTGGTGTTGCTGGCCAGAGTGTCATCACCGATTTCCGTGTCGGCGAGCAGCAGACGCGCCACGGTACCCCCCGAAAAGGTGTAGCGCAGCTCCTCGCTGTACATGCTGATGTCCTCGTCATATAGGGTCGGCACGCTGTAATTCAGCACATAAGGCGAGCCCGAATAGCCTGAAGCATACAATGCAGTGCAGTTGGGTGCCGTCCCGTGATTGGCGGGGCAGGGCTCCCCGGCCGCGAGCGGCGCGAAGCTATTGAGATTCGGCTGCGTCGCCAGACCGTCGGTGTCTTGGTTATCGATCTCGATCTTCGTCAGCGACTGGACATTGTCGGTCGGCTTCCACAGCAGGCCCAGGCGTATGTCCTTGTTATTGAGATTACCCGGGTCTTCCCCCGTCTTGTTCGACGCGGCAGCGCTGGCGCAGGGATTGCCCGGAAAGTAGTCTCCGAAGTTATTAGGGCAGCTCGAGCTGCCGTGGACCAGGAACGGCCCGCCCTCGCTGGGACCGTATTCTGCCGATCCCAGGTCGTAAGAGTAACTGCCGCGCTGCTCCTCGTTGAAGGAAAGACGCATCGCGAGGGTGTCGGTCACGGGCAGATTCACAGCACCCTGCAGTCCGGTATCACTGTACGTGGCCACCTTGCCTTGAACGTAGCCATTGATGCCGCGGAAGTTGGGATCCTGCGAGTTGATGACGATGGCCCCGCCGGTAGAATTGTCGCCCTGGAAGGTGCCTTGCGGGCCACGCAGCACCTCGACATCGGCCATGTCATAGAAGGGCATATTCATGCCGAAGCCGGTGTTGTTGTTGACGACGCCGTCGCGAACCAACACGACACCGGCGACGGCGTCGGCACCGATCGGCTCTACGCCGATGCCGCGAATGTTGACCAGGACGCTGCCGGAGCCGCCCGAGTTCTGGACCGTCAGAGAGGGCGCCACCGCCTGCAGATTCGAGATGCTAGTCACCGACGCCGCCGCCAGGTCACTGCCCGACACCGCGATGACCGAGATTGGTGTGGTCTGGATGTTTTCTGCGCGGCGCTCGGCGGTGACCACCACCTCCTGGAGCGTATCCGCGCTGTTCTGGCCAGTCGTGGACTGGTCCGTCGTGGACTGGTCAGTGGCCGCTTGGCCAAACGCCGGTCCCGCCGAGATCAGCACGCCAGATAAGACTGAAAGGCCCGCCAATTGTCCAAGTAATCCCTTGGTTCTACCGGTCATGTCCCGTTTCCTCCCCTTTTATCTTTGTCCGGTGACTTTACATAGGGTTTGTTGTTCAAACCCCACATGGCACCCGGTTGCCCTGACTATACAATAAAAATAGCGCTGAAGGGAATAACAGCAGGGCAACAGCGCGCTGCTGAGGCAGCGGAGCGTCAAGCCGCTATATAGATTTCCCCCGCGTTGCGTACGCGCCATCGCCTCTGGCTTACGGCGCCTTTCGTCGGCTGTGACTCGGTCCGACCCGGGTTCAACGTGCGTCGTAGATCGCACCGCACGTCAAACCCGGATCAAAGCAAAGCCTCAGAAGGTTCTATTCACCTGCAGACCAAGCTGCCTCGGAGCACCGTAGTACTCAGCGGTCGAGGCTATGCTCGTTAGATATAGCTTGTTTGCAAGATTGGTCGCATAGATCGTCGTGGTGTACGGACCGGCAGTCCAATCCACGTACGCATTCACGAGGCTATGCGAGGGCAACAGGAAATAGTTGTCGTTCTGGAACAGGCTCGCGTAACTCTTGCCGATGTACGAGTAGGTCACTCGCGGCGATACGTTCATCGCCTCACCCACAGGGATGGAATATCTGAGTGACGCATTGCCCTGGAAGAGAGGCGAAAACGGCAGTTGTTCGCCGGACAAGTTCACCAGGTATGGCAGGTAGTTAGTACAGTTGGTGTTCCCCGCGTTGGGAGTCACACCGGACGCGCACTGATTCGTAATCCCATAGGTGCTGGGGAACGCATAGGTTTTAGCCGTCACAACGGCTCCCAGGATAGACTTATTAAGGTCTGCACCTATGTCGAAACTCAGCTGTCCGACGTGCGATTGCATGGACGCTTCGAGTCCCTTGACGATGGAGAAGGGGATATTCCCGTCCACCGTCCCCGCCACGTTGTGTATGTTGAACAGACTCTGGATCAGCTGGTAGTACTGCATATAGTACCCGCTGACCTGCGTTAGCACGTGCCCGTTGGCCATCGTGCCCTTCCATCCGAACTCAGAGTCGTTGACCCACGACTTCGTGGTGGGCGGCTTATCTCCGAGATTTTCCAATCCCGGCGTGTAGCCACGCGCCCAGAAGGCATAAAAGTATTGCCCCTGCACCGGCGTCCAGTTGAGTCCGACTTTACCGGTAGGAACGGCATTGTCGGCAGCTCCAGCGATGGAGCCGGCGCCCGTCGCCTGCGAATAAATCGGTCCTAAGCCGATGTTCCCCCGGTACGACTCCAATCCTCCATGCCCATCAACCCTATCCCAACTCACACGCGCTCCAATCTGAAACTGCAGCGTGGGATTGATCTGCCAGGTGGTCTGGCCGAAGAGGCCTTCTGTTTTGGTATAGACCTGTTCGCCGTCGTCATAAAATGAATATGCAGGCGTTGCCGGCGAATATGGCGGCGTGGTGGTGGTACTGAAACTGGCGAGCTGGCCCGACGAGTACAGCCAGGATGCGCCCGCTATCCAACTGAACGCCCCGGTCGTGGGCGAAATCAGGTCGAATTCCGCGTTCTGAATGTTGTACGTGGTTGTTGAATCGTTGGGATTTCCATCTGAAATATCGATCGAGTCAGCAGTGGGGTTCGACAGGGAGGTCAGATCGATGTTGTCGTCGCCGGCTATGAAACGCGCCACGGTACCGGTCGGTAGCGTGTAGCGCAGCTCCTCACTGGCCAGGGTGACTTCTTGATCGTCCAGTTCCGCTGCAAGCCAGCTGTTGATGACACGTGGCGAGCCCGAGTAGCCCGAATAATACAATTCCGTGCAATTGGGCGCCGTCCCGTGCCCGGTGGGGCAAGGCTGCCCGGGGCCGATGGGTGAGAAGAAATTGGTATTCGGCTGCGTCGGATCGCCATTGGTGGTGCTGTCATCAATCTCGAGCTTTGTCAGCGACTGGAAATTGTCGGTCGGCTTCCACAGCAGGCCCAGGCGCACATCCTTGTCGTTCTGGTTACCCGGATCGATCTCCGACTTACCCGTGACGGCAGAGCTTGCGCACGGCGTATCGGTTACCAGGTACGAGGGGCAGGTCGGGCTGGCGGGGGTGTATAACTTTCCAGCCGTGTTAGGACCGTCAAGCGATGTTCCTTCGTCGTAATAAAAGCTATTGCGCTGCTCCTCGTTGAACGCAAGACGCATCGCAAAGGTGTCACTCACGGGCAGATTCACAGCACCCTGAACTCCGATATCACTGTACGTCCCCACCTTGGCGGTGACGTAACCGTTGATGCCGCGGAAATTGGGGTCCTGCGAGTTGATATTGACGGCCCCGCCGGTGGAATTGCCGCCAGAGAAGGTGCCCTGCGGGCCACGCAGGACCTCAACATCGGCGATGTCGTAGAACGGCGTATTGAGTCCCGTCCCACCCGTGACGTTGGGTATTCCGTCGCGAGTCACGACGACACCGCTGACCTGGATGCCAACCGCTTCTGTGCCAAGTCCCCGAATGTCCAGCATGCTGCTGTTGCCGGCGGACTGGACCGTCAGGTCTGGCGCCACTTGCGTCAAAGTGTTGACGTTGAGCACCGTCTGGGCTTGCAGGTCGCCGCCCGAAATTGCGACGACTGAAATCGGTGTGGTCTGTACGTTTTCCGCGCGACGCTCGGCGGTGACTACTACCTCCTGGAGCGTGTCCGTGCTCGTCTGAGCGGTTGCGGTCTGATCTGTCGTGGCCTGATCTGTTGCGCTCTGGCCAAACGCCGGTCCCGCTGAAATTAGCGCCCCGGACAAAACAAACAGGCTCGCACGCCCGAGCCATCGCGTGGTTCTATCGGTCATTCCCCTTCCCCTTCCAATTGTCCTACATCCGCCACTATCGACTGGGAGCGTTGTTGCTCAAAGGGAACAAAGCGCCCGAGGCGGCGGACTATACGTTAAAAACGAGAGTCAGGAAAATACATCATGGGTGTTGCACGCGCGTTGCGGCAGACGCAAAGCTACTCCGCGCCGCACGCATGGATGCGTGCGGCGCGCTCGCGTCGGAACTGCCGCAGGTGGCGGCGCCAGGCGGCAGAGCGCGATCAGCGCCGCCGCGGTGGCCTTCGGGGAGGACCCGCCGGCTTAATTACGCGACTTACAAACAGCCGCAGCGCCGCCGTAACCTCGTTCGCAGCAGTACTGCGTGCAGTACTTGGTCGGACGCTTATATAGAGGTTGGAGCGTTTTTCGATATTCCGGATACATGGTCTGCGCTCCGCCCATGGCCGCCTGTAACGGAATCCCGTAATGGTCCGGCATATACGTCAAAGCCGGATTCTGTCCGGGTAGATAGGCGGCGATCTGGGTGCCACTCGCAAGCCTCGTATCCTCCAGCTCCGGCGCACAGTGCATCGCAGGTGTAGAGGGATCGGCAGTCGCACTCGACTGAAATATCTGCGCCAGGGGGTAGGGAGCGGTGAGATAGACGGGGTCATGGATGATGCCGGTGATGGTGAGCAGATCGGCGTGCCGGGTGATGAACATCCGAAACACTTCTTTATTACTGCTCGGCACACCGACGCGCTCGAGAGCTCCGTCCTTGATGTGGGTGGTAGTGGTGACGAGCGTGTTGCCGTGCCACGTCCCGGTGGTATACCCACCCCAGGTGTGCAGGGCCTGCGGCGGCGGCGGGGCACGCCCGTCCACCCAGATGGTCGTGGACAGGCGATCGTACACCTCGCCACTGATGGTCCATCCCACCACGTCACCGGAGACCTGATTGTCCACCACCGAAGAGATCCGAAAGCCAAATGGCCCCTCGATGACGTAGTGCACTAACCAGGGCTCGCACTCGCGTTGCAGTTCGGACAGCGATTCATTGTCGAAGCTCAGTGCAGCGTCACGCCCGTCCTTGTTGATTGGAATGCCCTGAAAACTGTTTGGAAACGGACCCGGCCCCGCTTTGAGGGAATTCTGGAAATCCAGCAGCGCCCAGTTGCCGGATAAATCGACCTGCGCCGGGACAGGAGCGGCGGCCAGCACAGTGATCAGGCCCACAAGCACCGATGCGACCAGCTGATGCCTCATAAGGTGCCTCATGCGAAACGTCCTACTGTGTGAGCGAGCACGGGGTGGGATCCCACTTGGAGCCGTCCGGCTCCTTCTGGAAGATCGAGGTGAAGTAGAAAGCGGTTTGAAGGTATTCCGTGTCCTGCAGCTCGGTCGTGACGGTCAACCACTGATCACCATCCGGCTCGCCGTTCACCTCCCAATACTCACTCATCTGCGCCTTGTCACTGTAGGGGATGCCGTTCTTGCGCAGCAGCCCCGGCAGCATATGGTTGGTCGTGACCTCCATGCCGCCGTATTCCCGCTGCGTTTGACTGGCCCCCGCGGGACCGGGCGGGCCTGCCGCCCGGTGAGTCTCCCAGTGCGCCACCGAGTAGCCCTGCAAGCTCGCACTCGTAGCAGCCGCGGCGTCGGCAGCCGTCGGTGCGAAATGCAGCACTCGCGTCTGCATTCCGGAGTCCGTATCCATCCTCAAGTCATTGGCATCCTGCCAGCTGATGTGCAGGCGCTCGGGCTCCCGCATGATCGCCGCCGCACCATAGGCCTCGCACTGCTTGCCAGCAGCCACATCCGCCGCCGGATTCCAGGCATCGGCGAACTGCTTGGCCTTCAGATTGATGGGAATCTCCACATACTCGCCCTTGCCGGGCACGATCATGCGGAAACGCCAGTTCTGCGTCACCATCGAGACCCAGTAGCCCGGCAAATCGAAGCCCCGCGGCGTCTGGGCCTGCGGCGTCGGCTTGGCAGCCGAAGTCGCGGCGGCCGGCTCGGCCGCTCGCGTTCCCGGGCTCCAGAGCCAGGCACACACGCACAGCGACCATCCCGCACGCCACAGCACGGATGATGTTGCGCCCGCAGGCGAGCCCGTGCCATTCAGCAATTGCTTCATGCCCCGCTCACTCCTTCGCCGCGTGGCCGTGTGATCGGCTCGCCATCAGGCTCTTGTAGGCGGCATCGACGAAGGCCGTGGCCGCGCTGCCCTCGCCATAGCGAGACGCATAGCCTTGCGTCGGGTCAGCAGCCTCGACCTGCTTGAGAGTCTTGCCGTGATCGATCAGATACTCAATCCGGTTGCGCACGTTCGCAACCATGTCCCGGTACGTCAGGATGTCGGCCTGGTTGCATACCGGACCGTGCACCGGAATCACAACGGTTCCCACTGCGTCCTCGACGATCGGCGTGGACGTAAACACCAGCGTATTGAGCAGCTGGTTCAGCGCATCAAGCTCTCCCTGGATGCTGCCTCCATGCTCCACATCGATCACTGGGAAATGCTCGATGTCGAAAATATCCCCGGCCACCACGACGTCCGAGCGCTCGAACCGCACCACCGCGTCCCCATCCGAGTGCGCCGCGGGCTCACGGATGACTGCGATGGCCTGTCTGTTCATATAGAACTGGTATTCAGGCCGGTCGAAGACTTCCGACGGCAGCGCCCAGGAAGGGTAGCCCCCCTGCTGAATCATTCGCTCCAGCACCTCCTGCGTCGCGACGATCGGGGCATATCGACCCACATGGGCGTCCGCGACGTTGCGGGGGGATAACCGCAGGGTACCGGGGTCGGTGATCAGTGATTGGCCAGCGGCAACCAGCACCGCATCGCCCCCGATCAGGTCGGGATCGCCACTGGTATCGATGACATAGCGAATCGGCAGCGACGTCATGTTCTTGATCGCCGCCAGCAGCTGGGGGGCGGTGCTGGCCGGGCCCGCATCAACCACGATCACGCCATCCGGCCCGCTGTCCACGGCCACATTGACGCCGTCCACCGTCAGCATGTCGATGCCCGGCACGACCGGCAGTACGGCCACCGCCGCCTCCGGGTCCGCTGCCGATGCCGCCAGTGCCTTCGGCGAGATGCCGACGACCAGTAGCAGCATGACCACGCCTAGCCCCGCCTGCATTCGTCCCGCTGTTACGCTCATAGGATCCCTAAGTGTGCTCGGCCCCCGACCTGACCTTGACCCCAAAGCGGCGTCTCTCCGACGCCCTGCGCCGCGCGGCCTCAGGGCCGCCGGCCGAGTCATTACGCTGGTCCCGCTGGGCAGCGGCGTAGATGGGTGAGATCTTTGCGCTCAGATACGGATCTGGCCGCATCCTGGACCGCCCGGAATGCAGCGGAGCGGCCCGCCGCGCGCAGCGATGGGCTCGACCGCTCACCCTGGAGTTACTGCGGGTTGCTTGGCTGGCCGCTTTGTGGCGCCGCGTCCAGCAGCTTCTCATTCAGCAGTTTGTTAGCCGTATCCACGTTGTTCTTCGTCAAGAAGGCAATCACGCGCCCGTCCGCGAGCTTTATCGCTGTCATCAGACCGGAGCTCGACCCGTCGAGGGCCGGGGAGAAGACCAGGGAATAGCTACTCCCGACCTTCAACGAATCGCGAACCGACAAACCGGCTCGGCGCAGCGCCAACACCGCTTCGGTCTCAAAGGTCCAGTTCTGCTGCTGGTCGTTGACCATGCGCGTGAAGTACAGGTAGCTGTGCGGGTTGCCGATATACATCCTCGACAGGACACCCGTGAATACCGCACTCTTGTTCGCATTGAACTGCGAGTTATCCGCATGATGGGCATCGGCGAGGCCAAAGGTACCCAGCGCCAGCACCATCGCCACGGCCGCCTGCTTCAGCATATTCATCAATCTATCCTCCTACGGGTCGAGCGACCGGTACCCCCGGAGCGCTCGAAAGTCTGCATATGGTTTACGCTTGGTTTGCGTTTGGTCTGACAAACATAAAAACAGCCGCCGCTCGTCGATAAACTGCAGCGTCGCAACCCAACCCCCCGGATGCGGCTTCTTATAAAACGTACCATGGTACGCGCATGAATACAACGTACCTTCTTGCTCGCATCTCCGTAGGCAAATGGCGGCAATTCACGCGCCTGCTCAACGATATTGCGCCATGCCGGCACCACCGGGTCTGAGCCTGGTGGTGGCGCCCCTCATATGCCCCATTCGCAATAAGATCCGTGGTGCAGGGCAGCTCAGACGTTAAAAGCTAGCTGAACTTTGGTAAGCGACGATCATGCGCCCCCAATAAATGATCGCAAACCACACGAGCAACGACACGGCGGCAGAGGTCCGCACGGCAATGGTCGTTCTCTGATCGCTGGGTTGAGACAGCACTTTACGTTGCTCAGCCAGGGTGAACCACAGAGCATTCAGTCCCGCCACCAGCACGAGGAGCATCTTGACTCGAAAGGCCGGGTTGAGCCAATAGTCGACCGCATCGAATGAGACCATCGTGATGCCGGTGCACAGATTGATCAGAAAACCGGCGATGGCAATCGGCAAAAACTTCATCGCCGCAGCAATCGGCAGCTGGCGCGGGAAACCCATCAGGCGCAGGTCGACGATCAACATGGCGCCCATCAGCATCGACAGCCCGATGAAATGTATGACCAGGCAGGCCGTAAAGAGGTAATGATATTGGCGGGTTACGACACCCAACCAGCTATCGTTCAGCCAATTCAGAAACGGCGTGAGATGGTGAGTCAAGCTGTTCATCAGTGTGGCCCAAAAGCGCCATGCAGAATCATGTTATCCATGACGTAGGCAATCCAGCGCCCAAACAGGATCGCGCCGCTCCACATCGCGATCGACAGGATTGCCAGAATACGTACTGAGTTATCGACCGCCAGCGGCGCGGCGGCCAGCGAATCTCCGCCACTCACGGCAACCACCCGCCCCCCACCGGCGACCGCGACGCTGGACTGCGCCGTGGCGTGACGGGCTTCCAGCGCGCCGGCCGCTCGCAGCCTGCGCCACAACACGGCCGTGACGATGCCGCCCAGCAACACGCAGGTCATCTTGGACAGGAACGACCAGTTGACGATCAGCCGATTGGCGTCCGCCATGAACATCAGAACGCCTGAGATCAAATTGATGAAGAACCCTGTCCAAGCGAGGCCCATCATCGGCTGGAAGGCAGACAACGGGGCAATTCGCGCAAAGCCCAGGATGCGCAGATCGAGCATGACCAGGATGCCGACCACGGCTGCCATGCCCCAGGAGTGCAGCACCAGCATGATCGGAAATCCCCAATTGGAGTCAGTGATCCATTCACTGATGGGCAGAGACTGCATCCAATCCAACACACCTTGCCCTGGGGCCAGGAAGTGAGTCATCGCTGTCTACTCCGTATCCGTACGGCGGCACGCTACTACCCGAGAGCCCCGCCCCCGTGCCGTGGGCCGCATATGTCGCATTGCGTTTTGGCGCCCACCACGCCGAAACTCGTCTCGCGGACGTGACGGCCGCCGCGCGTAGGTGGGATCGTCGAGTTTCATAGTATATCGGTGGTTTAGCAACCTGATGTCAAGTTTTGAGAATCGTCAACGCGCCTAGCTCATCTTACGCAGGGCATCAATAGGCCCCTCGGATTCCGCCAGCAGACTAACGATCGGTTGTGCGTCTGCCCGCCATGAGCATGCGGCCGAGGGTGCCATCATGATTGAAGACCACGCGCTTGAGCACCGCGCACACGTGTACCAGGATGGCGAGCATGATGATCCGCGAGGTCGTGCGGTGTACGGCCAGCAGCCAGGCAGAGAGTTGCGGAAGTTTCGGCAAAGGTGAAGGTATGGCCGCTGAGAACACGTGGATGGCATCACCGCCGCTCCAGGCCATTATCGGCCCCGAGACCAACATGACGGCTATCGCCAGCAGCAAGAGGAAATGGATGGCTTTGCCGAACTGATACGACCAGCCCCGCTGACGCGGCAGCGGTGCTGGATGCCCCTCCCTGAACCGCCACAGCACCCGCAGCAACAGCAGCGCATACGCGCAGATAGCGATCGTGGTATGCGTATGAATCAGCTTGAGTACGTTCTCGGAACCCGGGTGGCTGGTTGCGTAGCCGACGAACCACAGCGGGAACAGCACCGCGACCGTCGCCCAGTGCAGCACGATCGAGACCCAGCCATAACCACCGGTGGGATCCGCTCCGAGGCGCGAGGGAACAGCCGCCACGGAGCCAGACGGCTGGCTCGTCCCCGTCGAGCGGCTCGGGGGAACAGGATGGTTCATGGCGGCCGATGGCACATCCGCCGAAGGACCCGCTGTTGCGCAAGCAGGTGACCGGGCCGCTGCACGCTGGCGTCAGCGGCCCAATCACCCAAATCGATCAACCTATGGCTTACCCCAGCGTCCCTCCGATCGACGGCGGATAGTCCTGCCACATGCACGGCGTCCCAATCGACGAAACGCCCTTGGCACGTATTTCCAGCTGGATAGTCGGCAGCGTCCACGGTCTCTGCAGATAGTCCGGATCCTCGACCGTGACGTCGTAATTCATCGTGTTGCCCAGCCGCGTCAGGCGCTCGATGGTCTTGAGGTTGTAGCTGGCCATGTCTCCGGCGCGACTCAGCCAGGTCATACCGTTGTAACCCACGGTGTCCACCACGAGCGTATCCCCATCCCAATGTGCCGCCGGATCGCCCTGCCAGGTGCCGTCGGGATCGGCCGGAAAGAATACCTTCCCCACAGGGATGTCCTGGAAAGTGTTGGGGGTACCAAACGCTTCGCGAAAGAACAGGAACTCACCTTGTTTCGGATTCGGAACCTGCACGATCCTCACCGGTGCGCCCAGACGCGGCGGCGTGATCGGCAGGCAGTGGAGGTAAGGATCGCGAGCCGCGCCGTGGGTTTGATTGTCCAGAATCTGCGCCCAGTATTGCGGCTTGTAGAGCGGGATGTTGCTGCCCATTTGACCCACTACAAAGAAGTCGTCCTCAAAGTTGGAAAAAATGCCATGACGGGCAGGAAAAAGGGCCTGACCAGGGTCGTCCTGCCCAGCACCCGTCCTCTGACCGGGTGCCGGGGGAGCACCCCAGAAGCCACTCAGATCCGGATGCCCATCGGGCAGCCGCGGGGTCTCCCCAACGACCGTGATCTTCGGCGGGACGCCAAATCCACCGCCGATATATTCAAAATTATCGGTCTGCGCCGGCGGCGGGAACGCAGCCTCGAATGACGGTGCCGGAAATGCCTCGTATTCGGACAGCATCGACTGCACGATGTGCAGAGTCTCGTGCGGTCGCCCGTCAATCGTTTCCACGATGTGCCTGGGAACCATCAGGCCGTACTGATTCAGGTCGTGATAGTCGCTGTACTGATCCACGATCACGTTGCGACCCACGCGCTGCGTCACTGTCGCTGGACGGTAATTCTTGTCCAGCACTACCTTGGTGGATACCCCGTCCACCGGTAGCGTCAGCGTCACCACACCGCTACCGGTGTCGTGTACCTTGATCTGAGAGGGGCTGTCACTCGTGATGGCGTCGACAATCCCATAGGGCGTGCGCTGCAGCTGCAGCTGCCGATCCCTGGCGAGCTTATCGGCGGATTTCGTGCCCACGCCGGGGGCGCTCTCATCCCACGCTTCTTTGCCACGCACCACGCGAATCAGATGGACCTTGCCGTCCGACCCTTCGGCGTCAATGTCCTCACGCGCCGCGTCCTCGTGCAAGCTCACCCCATAGATGTAGTTCGTGACCTCCAAGGTGTGGCCACCCTCCACGATCTCGCCGCAGCCGCTATAGCGCAAGCGGTTGATCGCATGGAGAGTTTCGGCCGGTCCCGCGCCGCGGATCATACCGACCTGATCCTCCACCATGGTCAAAATCGCGGCCTCGCCCTTCGGCCGCTCCTTGACCGGCGGCACACCCGCCTGATACGGCACGCCCGGCGCCACATCCTTGAATTGATCGGCCAATACCTTGGACGCCATCGGGGGCTCCTGGCACGTCGGCGCTGCTGCCTTCACCGGCGGCGCATCCATCAGCGCGAAGCCGGCCGTGATTCCCAGCGCAACGCCGAACCCTACGCGCCCTCGGGCCCGCCCATAGCCCAGCCGCGAAGAGCCGCCTGGCCAGACACTCCCGCTCGGACTCACTCGCTTAGGCATGACTCCCCCTCCGTATAAGTTCGGCTAATGGCAAATTATTATACGCGCAGTCGGCCGAGCAAAAAAATCGATGTGTCAGCGTCGGCCAACCGCTTTGCGCTGGCGGTGTCTTTTTGATCAGCGGTTATCGCGCCCAAGGCAGCGTTCTCGGCGTCGCTGCATTTGCAACGGCGGCACGGTAGACTTTGCTAAGCCTTTGAGAGGATCCGCAAGAAATCTCCAAGGCCCTTATAACAATCTCAAAGATACGTCAAGCAGGACTCGACGCGAAGTCCTGCACTCCGAGTGGGGTGGAGTCTCGACATGAAATTAGCCAATCCTGCTCCCCTGGGTCTGTCCGGCTTTGCTTTGACCACCTGGTTGCTCAGCATGATCAATGCCGGATGGTTCGGAGATTCCGCGATCCCGATGGTGCTCGCTTCAGCGTTTGCCTTCGGAGGCAGCGTGCAGGTGCTCGCCGGGCTGATGGAAATGCCGCGGGGCAATACCTTCGGCTTGGTCGCGTTCTGCGGGTATGGCGCGTTCTGGTGGTCGTATGCGCTGTTCGTCGAATTCTTCGCGAGCAAGGTGCCGGGCGCAATCATCGGCTGGTTCCTGCTTCTATGGGGCGTGTTTACCTTCTTCCTATGGATTGCCTCGTTCAGTCTGAATCGGGCCGTGCAGCTGATCTTCCTGGTACTGTGGATTACCTTCTTGCTGCTGGCATTGGGTACCTGGTTGGGCAGTTCGACGCTAAGCCACGCCGGCGGCTACGCGGGCTTGGTGACGGCGGTGCTCGCCTTCTACCTGGCGGCTGCCGAGGTGATCAACGAAGTGCGTGGTGAGGTCGTACTGCCTATTGGCAGCTACTCCAGACCAACCAGTGGCTGACCTGTTTATTTTGCAGCGGCGCTGTAAAATGCGCTCAGCGTCCGCGCAAGACAAAAAGGATCTGTCTCAGGAAGCGTGACAGCCGCGACGCCGACCCTCTTCGTTGTTTAGTTCGACAGGGGGATTCGCATGCTACGTGCCAGCTCCAGGTGCGTGCTTCTGCGCGCGCTCGCATCAATGATCATAGTGCTGTCAGGAGTGGCAATCCGGGCGACAGCGGCCTCACCGGACCTCGCAGCGCTACTGCGGCCAAGCGGTATCCGCGACGTGCGCCTCTCGCCCTCCGGCTCACGCGTTGCCCTTCTCGTGCCGGACCAGCAAAGCGACACCAACCTGCTGGTGCTCGAAGCGCAGCGCCCAGCTCTCCGACCCAACGCAATGGGCTGCGCAACTGCCAGCAAAGCTGATGCTGGCTTATGACATGAACCAGCGGCAGCAACAAGAGTTCGCCAGCGAGTCGGCCGCATTTCGCCGGGCCGCGCAGCACGCCGGCAGGCAGCTCGATTTCTATACGGATGAGGCCGTGGCGATCGACGATGTCCAGTCGCGCGATCGACTGCTGCAAGCCGTCATCAACTACCTGCAGCAGAACATGGCCAGCGTGCCGGCTGCCGCCGCCACGGCGCGCGCGCCCTGAGCCGCACCTCTGCCGCGCAGCGCATCGCTCCTGCGCGTCGTGTCGTGAAGGCGTGCCTTCGCGCGCCATCGCCGCTGGCGTAAGATGCCCGCAATGCGGCTGCTTTACATCGACATCGATACGCTGCGGTTCGATCATCTGGGTTGCTACGGCTACCCGCGCAACACGACTCCGCACATCGACCGCCTGGCATCCCAGGGACTCGTCTTCGACAACGTCTACGCATCGGACACTCCCTGCCTGCCGAGTCGCACGGCGCTGCTCACGGGGCAGTTTGGCATCCACAACGGCGTCGTAAACCACGGCGGCACCGACGCAGATCCGGCCATCGAGGGCGCTACGCGCGGCTTCCATACGCACCTGATGATGGATTCCTTTCCGAACCGCCTGAAACGTGCCGGGTTGCACACGATAACGGTGAGCTCCTTTGCGTTTCGCCATTCGGCGTTTCATTGGTACGCAGGCTTCGATGAGAGCTGTAACGTCGGCAAGTACGGCATGGAGACGGCTGAGGAGGTATACGCGCTCGCCGCCGAATGGCTGCAACGGCGCGGCGCGGCGGACAACTGGTTTCTGCACGTACATCTATGGGATCCGCATGGTCCCTATCGGGCGGCCGCCTCCTATGGCCAGCCGTTCGCCGACCAACCGCATCCGGCATGGCTGACCGAGGAAGTACGCGCGCGCCACTGGCGCGGCTGCGGCCCACACAGTGCACAGGAAGGACGCGGCTTCCATCCCAATGAATACGACCGCGCTCACTACCCGCGTCAACCACAGGAAATCGTCGACATGGCTGCGGTGCGCGCCATGTTCGATGGGTATGACACCGGGGTCATGGTCGCGGATCTGTACGCCGGACGATTATTCCGCCTGCTCGAGGAACTTGGCGTCGCCGACGATACTGCCGTGATGGTCTCCGCCGATCACGGCGAAACCCTCGGCGAGTTGAACGTGTACTGCGATCACCACACGGCCGACGAGTACACTACGCACGTGCCACTCGTTCTGAAGTGGCCCGGGCTCGGCAGCGGCCGCCGCAAGGCTCTGCATTATCAGATCGACGTCAGCGCCACCCTGCTCGAGCTGCTCGGACACGAGGTGCCCGCCAGCTGGGACGGAGCATCCTTTGCCGCGAGCCTGCGCGCGCACAGCGATGTAGGGCGCGATCATCTCGTGCTATCGCACGGCGCCTGGACCTGCCAGCGCGCCGTGCGCTTCGACGAGTGGATCCTCATCAGCACACTGCACGATGGCTATCACCTCTACGACGACATCATGCTGTTCGATCTGGCGCACGATCCCTTCGAGCAGCGCAACCTCGCCAGCGAGCGACCCGAGGTCGTGGCCCACGGCCTGACGCTGTTGTCGCACTGGCATACACAAATGATCCCGCACGCCGCGCGTGGCCGCGATCCGCTCGAGAACGTAATTCGCGAAGGCGGCCCCTTTCACGTGCGCGGCGCATTGCCCGCATACCTGCAGCGCCTGCGCGCCACGGGCCGGGCAGATCAGGCCGCGCTGCTCGCGGCTAAATATCCGTCAGCGATTTGAGCGTCGGCATATCCTACAGCTGGAAATCAAACCAGCCGCTAGCGTCCGGTCGGTGCCATCCGCGATGATTTCACCGACAATTTTGATAGGGGAATGCCAATGCCCGAGGAAATTACGCAGCAGGGAATCCTTGGCACGCCGGGCACGGCCGAAGGTCCGGGCCCGCGCATCATGGCTGCGGATTCGCTGACTGGTGAGAAAGTGGTCAATGAGCGCGGGGAGAAGCTCGGCACCATCACGCACATCATGCTGGACGTGGCCCGCGGCACGATTGCCTACGCCGTGCTGTCGTTTGGCGGAATCCTCGGACTGGGAGACAAATTATTCGCGGTACCCTGGCGTGCGCTTGCGTTGGATGTCGAAAACAAATGGTTTGTGCTCAATATCGAGCCCGAGCGGCTACGCGGTGCACCCGGCTTTGACAAGGATCATTGGCCCTCGATGGCAGATCCGAAGTGGATGTCAGAGGTTCATGCCTACTACGGGCCCGTAGCGCCCTCGCGCCGACCCTTTATCTGAGATTGATCGGCATTCTGCGGCGGCGCACCCAGACTACAGCGGCTTTGTAACCAGGCGCTTCGTGCGCCATTTGCAAAGCCAACATCAAATTCCTGCACTGTTGCTCAATTCAACTCAATGCATTGCGCGGCGCCGGCTGGCCGGCACCTGCTTGCGCGGTGTCGGAAGAGGTACCGTATACTGGATCGATACGACCAGCTGTTCCGGGCGCGCCGCGACGCGGTCGCACTCATGGTCGAAATGTCGCGCCGCAGGGAAACGACCATGGAGCCGACTTTACATCACTGGGCGAACCATCTCGCGGCCACCGCCCTGAGCAAGTGGCTCCTGGACCGCGAATGGGTGATCGTGGTCCTGCAATCGACTCATATCGTAATGCTCTCGGTGGTGTTCGGCTGCGCCGTGGTCATTAACCTGCGGGTGCTCGGCATCAGTGCCCGCGGCAGGTCCGTCTCGACCTTGGTGCGTTCCCTGACCCGCTGGATGTACGGCGCGTTGCTCGTGCTGCTGATCACTGGCTCCCTGCAGACGATCGCCGAGCCGATGCGCGAATTCGTAGCTCCGGCGTTCTGGGCCAAGATGACGATGGTTCTTATCGTGTTCCTGCTCACTGCGGCATTCGACCGTGCCGTCAGGCGCAATCACGAACGCTGGAACGACCCCTCGTCGAGGCCGCGCGGCGCCGCCCTGTTCGCCATTGTCTCGCTGGTGCTGTGGACGGCAATCATCTTCTGTGGCCGCTTCATAGCCTACACCTGGAACTTCTATGTCTGAGCTCCCCATGCGCGTCGCGCTGCACAGTCCCCCAGCGCAACCCCTGCCATGAGCCTGCATTTGATTCTGCAGACCCTGCAGCATAATCCGCTCGCCGCGGCGGTCCGCGGCGAGTCGGACCCGATTCAGATAACGACCTGGTTTTTTCCGATCATCGAGACCCTTCACGTACTTTCCATCGCGGTGGTGTTCGGGTCGATTTTCATGGTGGACATCCGCTTGCTGGGTTTGACCGAGCGCGACGGCACGGTGTCGCAGATATCGCGCGAAATCCTGCCGTACACCTGGACAGCCTTTGGCTGCGCCGCGCTGACAGGCTCGCTCCTTTTCCTGTCGAAGGCCGAGCAGTACTTTCACAACCTGCAGTTCGAGCTGAAGTTCCTGTTCATGTTCCTGGCCGGTGTGAACATGCTGATTTTTCATCGCGGCGTTTACCGCCACGTACTCGATTGGGAGCAAGCAACACGTCCTCCCCTCGGAGCACGCGTCGCCGGCGGCTTGTCGATCGCGCTGTGGATTGCCGTAATCTTCATGGGCCGTTGGATCGGCTTCACCACTAATGTCTGAGCATCGGGGTCCAGTCCCTATCCGGTGACTGGCAGCACGTGACGATCTCTCCCAGATATCTGCTGCAGCAGGGAGGCGACTGAAGACTCGCTAGCGGCTTAGCTGCGCGTCACCGTTCGACATCGCCGTAGCAACGAAGTCAATAAAGACCCTGACACGTGAGGGCAGATGCCGGCGCGTCGCGTAAGTCGCATAAAGACAAATGTCGTCTGAGGCATAGGGTGTCAGCAATTCGACCAGACGGCCTTCCGCAAGATCGCCTTCGACATCCCAAAGGGCCTTGAGGCAGATGCCGCGCCCTAAAAGCGCCCAGCCGTGCATAACCTCGGCGTTGTTGGTCGTCAGGCGACCATGAACGCGGACCTCGCGCAGCTTGCCCCCTTCGCGGAAAACCCAACGATCGAACGCCTCACGACCGCGCACCAGACAGATGCAATCGTGCCGCAGAAGATCGCTCGGTACCGCGGGATTGCCGTGCCTGGCGATGTAATCCGGCGATGCACATACGGCCCGGCGGCTCGCGAGCAGCTTTCGTACCACGACGCTGCCGTCATTGGGCGCATCCAGGTGCAACAGTACATCCAGCTCGTCGCTGATGACGTCCAGGCGCGAATCCGACAGGATCAGCTCTACGGCTAAATTGGCATAGCGCTCGGTGAACTGCGCAATGATCGACGCAAACCGCCGCCGGCCGATCTCCAACGGAACGCCCACACGCAGACGCCCCTGCGGGTCTTTAACGCGTTCGGCAACCTCCGCATCAGCTCGATCGAGCGCTGCAAGTATATCGAGCGCACGCGCATGATAGAGACTGCCTTCCTGAGTAAGCGCAAAGCGGCGTGAGCTGCGGTCGATCAGGCGTACGCCCAGGCGGGCTTCCATTGCAGCCAGGCGCCTGCTGATACCCGCCGCCGAGCAGTTCAGGCGCCTTGCAGTCTCTGACAGGCTGCCCGCCGCAGTCATGATGGTGAACAGACGAAGATCGGTTAACCGGTCACTCATCATAGGGCTGCATGCGCTGCAGCTCTTCGCCCCCTGGCCTGCCGCGCGGCATCAAGCCTGAGCCAGCGACTCATGCAGGGACTGGATGGCTTCGCGCTCGGCCGCAGGGGATTGGTTACGACCTTACAGTCATCATTGAAGATCATCATACTGCGGTCCGTGGCCGAATAGGCCGGCCAATGCGGCAGGCCCTGCACGTCGGGTACGCCGGTTCGCGCGAAGGCGGTCCAGGCACGACTCATCCTGTCGCCCAACGCATAGCGGTCCGGATTATCCCCGGTGAGAAGGTGTGCGTCGGGCAGATTCAGATTGTCCAATACGTAATAGATCTCGGAGGTATGCGGACAGCCGAGCAGGCCATCATGCACCGGTGTGAGCTTCTCGTAGTGATAGACATACGCCGGCGCCTGACCCAGAGCCGCCTTGCGTGCCCCGACCAGGGCTACATTGGCCGTAAGCCAGTTGTCGGTGGCGATGAGCTGATAGATGCGCACATTGCTCTGGCCGGCGAAGTCATGCCTGTACAAAGAGACCAGCTTCTGTGCCTCGGCCGAGTTGCCGCGCGCCAAACGCGTGACCAGATCATGCAGCAGCGCGTCGTCGATCGGACCGAGCGGAGTGCTGGTCATGAAGGTGATTTCGAGCAGGGTACTGCCGAGGATCAGCGGCACGTGGGCAGACACTGAGCTCGCAACCGGATCGAAGGGGTTGTTAGGAAGCGAGCGATGATCGACCACCGGTCCGAGCCCGCCTCCAAGGCCGGTCGGGATGGCCGCTATGATCTTCTGCCAGGGCAGCTGCTGCAGCTTTTCCACCTGGTTCGCTTGCAGCCCGAGCGTGCGCATCAGTGCTCGGGCCGTTTGATCTGCTTTCTCGAGCGTGCCAGCCCGGATATCCACTCCGCTCTCCGCGATGGCACGATGGAACAGACCCTTCGCGGGCGGCATCCCCATCAGGGTCGTGACCTTACCAGCCCCACCGGACTGCCCAAATATCGTAACGTTATTTGGGTCGCCGCCGAAATCGCTGATGTTGTCCCGGACCCACCGCAGCGCCGCGACAAGATCCAGCATGCCCACATTGGCGGAGTCCGCAAAGCGTTCGCCGCCAACCTCGCCAAGGTACAGGAAACCAAACGCGTTCAGACGATGATTGACTGCGATGAAGACGACGTCGTGCCTGCGAGCCAGGTTCGTGCCGTCGACGTCCGGGCCCTGGGGCGCCTGGTCACCGAATCGCGTTGCGTCGCGGATGCCCGACCAGGGCACGGGCGGCTGCGGCGGTAGAAAACGGTTGGCGCCGTTGGTATCGGCCCCATAAGGAATGCCCTTGAAGCACTTCACAGGGCCGGCGTCGAAGCCTCGCACTTTGCCAGCGGTGGTCTGCGCCACGGGCCCACCGGATGCCGGCGATGTCTGCGGCCATGCCGCGCCGCTGGTAAGCAGCAGCGACGTCGCTGCAGCACCCGCCTTCAGCATGTCGCGCCGCCTGTACAAGGGCAAGCCGCGAGTCTCTTTCATGGCGCGACCCCCTCAGTCCGTATACGTGAACTGCAGTCCAACCGTCAGCGGAGGAAACGGTAGCGCCTCGCTCATGAACGGAGTGTAGGTGGTATAGAGAGTACAAGCGGCGTTCTCACAACCACTGCGACCACCGGCAAGACTCCCCTGAGTGGTGTTGAGAGCGTTCAGTGCATACACGTTCACGTCGACGGGGCCCATGGTCACGCCGGCGCGCAAATTCAGCTCCGAAATCGGAGGTTGTTCGTTTACATCCGGATCGTAGCTGCCCAGTGGGTACTCGGATACCGGCCCGAAGCCTGCCGACTCGTGCCAGTCGGCACGAATATAGGGATCGATGCCTTCACCGAGATGAAACGCCGCCGCAATGTCGAAACGCCCGCCGAGATCGACTGTCCACGGTGCGAGCGGGAGATCCTCGCCTTGAAAGGCGACCGTCAAACTGGGGAAGCCCGGCGCACCATGCACCGCGATGGCGTTTTCGGTGTAATACACATGGTCATACCCGAAGGCGGCATTCAACGTCAGCGGCGCGAGCACGATCGCCTGGGCACTCAGCTCGAGGCCCTGACTCACCGCATGACCGGCATTGGTCGTGAACTGGTCGCCGCAGCCGCCGCCTGGGGCCTGGCTGCTTTGCACATTTGACCAAAGGATATGATAGATATCGCCGTTGAGCTGAACCCGCCCGCTTGCCAGACCAAGCTTCGTGCCGAGCTCATAGTTCCAATCCGTATCCGGGTTATAGGTGTCGGGAAGATCGGCCACCGTCAATCCATAGAGCGCCGCCCCTTGCGCGCATTGGCCGGCAGGCAGTGGCGTATTTGCTCCGCCCGGACGAAAGCCCTCGGCGGCCAGCAAGTAGACCAGCTTTTCTTTGGTGAAACGGTAGGTCAGCTCTCCCTTGGGCGTGAACGGCTCCTGTTTGGACTTGCCGGCTTCCAGGCCGCCGTTCGCCACTGTCGGTACATCGGCCCCCGAGACGGGCCCGTAGTGACTCGACGTGAACGCAAAAGTCACGATCGACTCACGCACGCCAACCGTCGCCTGCAGATGGTTGGTGATGTTGAAGTTGCCCTCGGCGTACACCGCCGAGTTCGTATCGCTCAGCTGCTGCTTGAATTCCGCGTAACTTTCCATGTTATCGGGAAAGGGTATCGCGTTGGCACCCCAGCGCTGCAGCGCGGTCTCGCCGAATAGCGCCTCGGCCTCGCTATCCAGCATGCCAGCCGGTTCCAGGTTATCGAAGCCGGCATGTTCCCAATCGTCCTCATAGTAGAGGCCGGCAGTCCAGCTGAAGCGCCCGGCCGCCATGTCGGTGGGGCTCTGGATCGATGAGAATCTCAGATCCTCGGCCCACGAGCGGCGATTGCTCGCCGTATGGAAATCGTCGAATCCCTGCTCCGGGTAATACGCCGGAAAGCCCCAGCCTTCGTTCATGACGGCGGCTCCTTCGGTCCCGTAGGCCCCGGCGGGCGTCATCTCCGAGTTCGTCACACCGATCTGGTTCGCAGCCTCGTCGACATAGGAGCTGAAAAGCTGGGCCGTAAAGTCGGTAAAGGTCCAGGTGAGATCCAGCGACGGAATGGTAAGGGACGTGACCGCCGGTGAGTTGAGTTGTGGCGTCTCACCGATGATCGTATAGGGTGAAAGGTTGTACGGACCGTAGGTGTCCCCGGGCCTCAGATAGGTGAGGTGCCCCCCGTACCCTCCGCATCCGGGATAGCTCTTACCCTGGAACACGGTAGCGGCCGAGCCGGCACCCATGCACACCGGCAAGGGGTTGCGTCCCGCACCATTGAACCCCAGCTGCGGAAATACGATTGGATAGGGCTCTGACAGATTGAAGGCATCACTGTCGTATGGCGTGCTCTGATGCGAATAGAACAGACCTGCCTGGGCTGAGAACGACGACGTCGGCTTCCACAGAAAGGCCGCATGATATTCGTCTACATCGGTGGAATTCAGGCCTTTGCCGATGATCTGAGACGAAAGCGGATCCTCCATCTGGATCCAGCCCGCCTGGTGGGAAGTGTAGATGCTGCCGCGAAATCCGAGCACGCCCGGAATGATGGGACCGCCGACGGCGAGTCCGGGCGCATAGTTGATGCCGTTGGCGTGGTCCGTCTGAGAACCGTCCAGCTTCGCGTAGATGTGCCAGGTATCCAGCGACGGCGCGGGAGTGATATAGCGAACGGTGCCACCCTCGGAGCTTGCCCCGAACAGCGTCCCCTGCGGCCCCTCGAGAACCTCCACGCGCTGCAGGTCGAAGATCGGTGGCAGCGGCGTGCCGTTTTCGTTCACTCCGCCGGTGAGGGCATTGTTCCACGCCTGCAGTGGCACGTTGTCCAGGTAGAAGCCGGTGGTAGCCGCGCCGGGGCCATTCTGCTCGATGCCGCGGATGGCAATATTGGCGAGGCCCGTCCCCACCTGCCCATTGATCTGCACGGAGGGTACCGTGCCGACCAGATCGGTGAAATTGACGATGCCTCTCTGCAGCAAATCACCGACCGTGGTCGCGCTGATACTCAATGGCGTCTCGTCCACGGGGGTTGCAAAGTGAGTCGCAGTCACGACCACTTCCTGAAGTTGCCCCGCTCCCGCTTCTTGCTGCTCGTCCGCAGCAGTGGGGGCATTTTGAGCCGCTTGATTGGCAGCGCTATCGGCGCCGCTCTGGTCGGCCGATGCGCTCTGCGCGATGGCGGCGCCACTCAGGAAAAGGCCGCAGCCTATGGCAACGCGACCAACGAATCCCCACCGGTCTCGATGAAGCGCCATGAGCCCCCCAATTTGTCGCTATTTTGCAACTTCCGCCGCTGCTTTGATCATAACATCCTATTTCGCGCCTCTACCGTACGCGGGATGCAAGGGAGCCATCACGCAAACGCAAGCTTGCCGCTCGCATGACGTACGTATGGGGAATGCTACTTTTGCTGCGTACGCCAGCCACCGTGGTATGCCTCGCGTGCAATGCGCGCGAAAGGCACCGGCGACACGACGACCTGCAGCTCGCATTGTTTGTGTCGCTCCACAGGTGGCTTGTGAGTGCCACCGCCCTGCTCACCCCAGACGAGCGTGAGTACATCGCCTAAAGCGACCTCGTTATCGACGATGCCCAGGGACAGCGCCGTACGCTCATTGAAGCTATAGCCACTGAACATGGATAGGCCAACCGTCCGATCTGCCTTGAGCACACGGTCGTACGATGACGATGCATAGTTCGCCACAGGGACATCGAAGAACTTGAAGTTCTCTCCGGGAGAATTGAGCAGCGATCCGGCCAAGAGCCTCGCGACATCTTCGCTGCGCCACTCGAACGTCACCTTTCTGCGCCGCGATTGACCTACGCCTCGCTCGAGCGCCTGTCGCCCGATGAAGTCATGATCGAATTTCACGAACGGACCGTAGCCAAGCTCCTGGGGAGTGACGTAGTAATCTTCAATATTGTCAGAGTCGAAACTACCGCCCAGCGAGCCGCTGCCTTCGTATCCGCCGGCCGGCAGCCATTCGCGATATTTCCGCATATGCTCGCCCGTGTAGACAGCCGGCAACGGCGAGGGAATCCAGCCTGATTCCAGGGTAATGCTGCCGTAGGCGCGCGAGCCGACCTGCACAAGACCGAAGTCGCGTCCTGCCTCGACGATAGCGTCGCGGATGACCTCGCCCTCTTCAAACGGTCCCCAGATCTCCAGTCCCGGAGCGCCGGCCATGCCATGGCGCAAGCAGCGCACCGAGCGCCCTTTGATCTTGATTGCATCCATGCCAAAGAACTTGATCTCAGGAAGCGGGCCGCCGTTGAGCCGTTCGAGCAGCTTGGCCGCGCCTGGGCCCTGGATTTCGAAACGATAACGGCGACGAACTGCCGGCTTGCCACGCGGCTGTGAAGGCGAACGATCGTCACGCTCCACCGTGACGTCGTAACCGCCGGACTTGGCGTGAAAGTCCACCCAGTTGTGCGACGGCACCCGTCCGACCAGCTTGAACTCCTGCTCCGCCAGATAGAACAGGATCCCGTCGCCGATCACGAAGCCGTCGTAATTGCAGGCCACGAATTGCTTGGCCCGATTGGGCGCGAAGTTTGCGAAGCTGTTGACTGCCAGATACGAAAGCAGCTTCTTGGCATCCGGCCCCTTGATGACCAATTCGGCCATGTGGTGCGATTGATCCAACAGCACCACCGAGTCGCGCCACGCACGCTGCTCGTCGCGCCAATTACTGTATTCCGCTGGCACTACCGGGTACACGAACGGGCCAATCGTTGAATTGCGCAGCAGCTGTACTGGGTTGCCCGTCTTTTCCAACAGTTGCTGCAAATTCTGCTGACTCATGGCTGGTGTGTTCCTCTTCTAAAGCAATTGGCCCGCCTGCCTCTGCTGCTTGCACATCGGTCAGGGCCATGACGGTTCGCCGGGGGGTGCGATTGTGAAATCACGTCCGGCAGGCACACGGGGAGCGTGACAGCATAATACATTCGCCGGCCGGACGTTTGCGTGCCAAGGCGTGCGGACAACGCAACAGTGCCTTCACCTGGATGCAACATTGACCGGCAGCGCGCCAACCCCTCACCGGACCAATGTTTTCAGCCATGACGAAGTAATGAGCCCTCGAGGGGACGTGGCGGTCGGATTCCTTTGCTCCACCTTGTTTGCTACGCTGTCAAAGGATTTCGCTTCGCAGTCCGCTGTTAAGGGGGGCCGATATGCCAACTACCGCGGGCACATCAGCGGCATGCAAATTCCCGCATGGACGACAGCCGATCTCGACGCGGCGAACTCGCCTCTCCATCACAAACCGGCTCACGCGTTGGATTGGTTTGCTGGCGGCGACTGCGGTATGCGGCGGCCTCGGCGCAACTTCCATGGCCCAGCAGAGCCCTGAACGCGGCAATGTACTGACGCCGCTACGCGACTCGAGCTACGACGCTGCAATTGCCGCCCGTCGCGCCAGGCTTGACGCTATTACGCCCGTCACCGCAGAGATGCTGGAGAATCCTGCCGTGGGGGACTGGCTTACCTATCGGCGCAGCTACCAGAGCATCGGCCACAGTCCGCTGACGCAGGTGAATACAAAAAACGTCGGGCAGCTGCGCGAAGTGTGGGCGATGCTGCTTGCCCCAAGCGGCAACGAGATTACGCCGTTGGTGCATGACGGGGTCATTTTTATCGAAAGCGGCTCGACCATCGAGGCGCTGGATGGCGCCAATGGCGACGAACTGTGGCAATACGTGCGCAACTTGCCGCCCGCGCTGCAAAATGGCCGCACGCAGATTGTCAAGAACATCGCGATCTACCGCGACAAGGTGTTCGCCCCGACCGCTGATGGCCACATGATCGCCCTCGACGTAAAAACCGGCCATGTCGTATGGGATGCGCCGGTCCTCGGTGCCAACGAGGTTCAGCACCATCTCAGTCTCGATGGCGGCCCGCTGGTCGCCGCGAACGTCGTCATGATGGGAGCCAGCGGCTGCAACACCTACCAGGGCGGCTGCTTTATCTTTGGTCTGGATGCCGACAGTGGCAAGGAACTGTGGCGCTTCCACACCATTGCGCGCCCCGGAGAGCCTGGTGGCGACAGCTGGAATGGCGCGCCCGTCGAGCAGCGTTACGGCGCGTCGGCATGGACTTCCGGCAGCTATGATTCCCAGAGCAAGCTGGCCTACTTTGGGATCGCTCAAACCTATGATAGCGCGACCCTGCTGACGCCACATGCCACGAAGGGCAAGTCCAACGACGCGCTCTACACCGATTCCACAGTCGCGCTCGATCCGCGAACCGGTCGGCTCGCATGGTACTTCCAGCATATGAACCGTGACGTATGGGATTTTGACTGGGTGTATGAGCAGTCGTTGATCACGCTTCCGGTCCATGGCAGGCCGACACCGCTCGATGTGACCGGAGGGAAACTCGGTATTTTCGATGCGATCGATCGCAGGACGGGCAAATACGCCTTCTCGATCGATCTCGGCTTTCAGACTCTGGTGAGTTCCATCGATCCTAAGACGGGACACAAGAACATCAACCCGAATTTCGAACCCGCTGCCGGGAAGATGGATTTCATTTGTCCGCATCCCGGCGGCGGACGCAATTGGCCTGCAACTTCCTATGATCCACAGAGAACCATGCTGTTCTCGGAATCGCTGGAATCCTGCGAGAACTTCGCGTGGAATCCTCGCGACCCTGCAGACGTAGCCGCCGGCGGGAGCGACGATTTGTGGATCTGGCAGGCACCGCCGCACCATGACGGCAAGTTCGGCCGCCTTCAGGCCGTGAATCTATCAACCCATAGGATCGTGTGGACCTACCGGCAGCGCTCGGCTCTGGCAAGCTCGATTCTGACGACGGCCGGTGGTCTGCTGTTCGTCGGCTCGCGCGATCGCAATTTCCTGGCGATGGACGCCGACAATGGCAAAATTCTTTGGAAGGCGCGTCTCGACGCTTCACCGAGTTCGAGCCCCATAACCTACAGCGCCGGCGGCAACCAGTATGTCGCCGTGGTGACCGGCAACGGCGGCCCGCAGGCCTGGCCGTTCCCAACTCCAGAATATGCCAATCCGAGAAACGGTACGACGTTGTGGGTATTCGAATTGCCGGGCAGGGACGCGGCTGCCACGGCGGGGGCGGATTCAATTGCGCCTTGACTCGCGCGCCACCGCGGCCAGGCCGCTCTCACCGGGAACCGAGCGGCTCGCTTCCCGATGGTCGCGCTCTCAAAAAGAGCGTTGCCACCGCAGCCAGCAGTGCCGGCACCGCACTCAGGTAGAAAATATAAGGAATCGACACGCGCGCATTCAACATCATGCCGCCCACGACCGGACCGATGATCGAGCCGATGCGGCCAATACCGAGCGCCCAACCCGCACCGGTTGACTGCAGATGCACCGGATAGGCAACGGTGGCGACGGCATTGGCACCTGCTTGTCCGCCAATCAGCCCGAACCCGGCTCCGAAGGTCATCGCCAGGGCCCAGGGGACAGCGTGCGTGGCATGACCCACCGCTGCGATGCAGATCGTCCCCAGCAGGTAGGCGAAGGTGAGTGTCGCTGCGGGACCAAACCGATCCAGCGACCAACCGACGGGCACGGACGCCACGGTCGCGCCTACTTGGAGCAGAATGGCCGCCGTGATCGCCGCCGTGGGTGCGGCGCCGGCCACGCGCAAGGCCGTTGGAATCCAGCTTACCAGCAGGTAAATATCCAGCAGGCTCATAAAGAACACCACCCACAGCAAGCAGGTGGTGGTGCCATAACCAGGCGCGAACAGCTCCCGTACGCTCATGCGCGGCGCCACGGCCACCGGCGGCCCTGCAACGATGTCCGGCGCCTGGACGTCTTTGAGTGTCTCGATCAGACCGAGGCGGCGCAACTGTCGAGCAAGCCGTGCCTTGGCCCGTGCGCTGCCGCTGCGCATCAGATAGTTCACGGATTCCGGCAACAGCAGCAGGACAGGTGCCAGCAGAATTGGCAGCAAGCCACCTATCAGGAACACCGCTCTCCAGTCGGCGGTCTGGGTGAAGTGTACCGACAGAATGCCTCCCACCATCGAGCCGATGTTGAAGCCATTGAACATCATGACCAGCAAAAAGGCCCGGTGCCTGCTGGGCATGAACTCGGACGTCAAGGCCAACGAAGTGGGCATGGCGCCGCCGAGGCCAAGACCGGTCACAACACGCAGCCACATCAGCGTATGCAGATCACCAACCCAGGCGGTAGCCAACGTACCGATCCCGAACAGCAAGGCGGAGCAGATGAGTATCAAGCGCCTGCCGACCCGATCAGCGAGCGGCGCAATGAACAGCGCTCCAGCCATCAGCGCGACCAGCCCAAGGGAGATGGCAGGCCCCAGATCTCCCGGTCGCAAGTGCCATTCGCGCGTGATGCTCGGCGCAACATATCCGATGGCCTGGGCATTGAATCCGTCCAGCGCGGTCATCAGGCCACACAGAACGACGATGAGAATTTGGAAGGTACCAACAGGACGATTATCGATCCCGTGGCTGAAGCTCGCGGTTGATGATGCTTGGGAATGCATTCAGTTCTCTTGGATCATCCGCTACAGCGGTCAGGCATCATAGTCGAACTCCACAACAGCCACGGGCTTTATCGGTTCGTCGAATTTCCCACTGGAGGGTTTGGAATGGCTTCAATCTCAGACATCTCAATTATTGGTCCGGACGACGGCCCGGTCCGGTCGACCGAGCACGGCACGGAGCGATTGATATGCGGGCCACAACTATGCGGTTCCAGGCGCCTGACGGCCTACTATCGGACGATCGGCAAGCGTGGCCCATGGTCTGTGAGCGCAGATGGTAACTATCAACTCCTCTACGTCATCGAGGCGGCGGGCGGCGGTTCCCTCACTATCCGAGGTGCCAGCCATGCAACGAGCGCTGGAGCGGGCGCTCTTCTGGCGCCGGGGGAGACCGCGACGTTTGAGACCAAAGCTGGAGAGCTGAATCTATTGCAGCTGGTGGTACCCCCTCCACCATCCGCGGTTGAGGCTGGACTTCCCGGTGGACCGGGATATTTCTTCGATCGAAGCACGCTGCGTGCGCTGGCCGACGCCAGCGGCGGCCGGGTGAGGCGCTTTTGCGCCGAATCATCGGTGCGATTGTCGGACGGGCATCGGCTTACGCCGACCAATGCAATCCAGGCGGGTGAGATGCATTACAAAGCCGGTGGAGCCTCACCGTACCATTACCACCGCGGGACCGAATCCAACCCAGACGGGCCGGATCATTGTTACATCACCTTTCGGGGACAGGGGCGAGTCGAGGTCGAGGGCAACTCCCGAGACATCGCGCCGCGCACCCTCGTGTACTTTCCGCCGGGAGTACCACATCGTTTGAGCGCCGTCGGCGGGCCGCTTGACTATTTTGAGGTGCAGGCCTGGCGGAGCTTCAAGACGACCATCCTCAGCGAAGAGCCGTTAGGTCTGAAGTGGTACTACGAAAGCGACGCTCCGAGCTCGCCCAGGGTTGAGTGGAATCAAAGTTAATGTCACCGACAGACCGTATTCACAAGTCGCGTATGGTGCCATGGCGGCAGGCCGCTCGTGTTGCGTGTCTGGCTGCGGTGGCGATGCTGCTGTACTTAGCCAAGCTGCCGGTGGGGCTTGCAGCGGGTCCGACGGCAAATGATCCGGCCGCGGCCTGCGCCGCGCTCGCCAGACTTACCGTCTTCCCGATAGCTCCAACCGTGATAACGCAGGCCAGGTTTAATCCAGCGGGACCGCAAGATGCGAGCGATATGGCGTTGCCGGCGCATTGCCAGATCGACGGCATCATCAACAAGCGCATCGGCTCGGATGGGAACCCCTATGGAGATGGCTTCGAGGTGCGCCTGCCGGTTCCCGACGCCTGGAATGGGCGCTTCATGTTTCAAGGCGGCGGCGGTTGGGAGGGCAGCGTGCCGCCGGCGATCGGGCAGGCAGGCAGTCTGACACCAACGCTTTCCCACGGTTGGGCGGTCGCAAGCCAGGACGGCGGTCACGAGGCCAGTCAACTGCCCGCGGCTGGTGCCTTCTTCCTGGATCGCCAGGCACTCATCGATCAAACCTATCGCTCGATCGACGTGACCACACAAACCGCCAAGTACCTCATCAATGCCTATTACGGTGCAGCTGCGCAGCATTCCTATTGGGTCGGTTGCTCGACCGGCGGGCGGCAGGCAATGGTGATGGCGCAGCACTTCCCCGGCTATTTTGACGGGATCGTGGCAGGCGATCCGGTCTACGACCTGGAAGCGCTGCTCATGAGTGAGGACTGGGTAATCCAGCAGTTCCGGGCAATTGCGCCCAAGCCGCTCACGATGACGCCGTCGGGGCTCCCGATCGTCTATCCGGCGCTGCCCAAGTCCGATCAGGAACTGTTCAGCAAGGCCCTCCTGCAGGCTTGCGACGGCCTGGATGGAACGATCGATGGAGTGATCGACGACCAACCCGGCTGCGAACGCAAATTCAAGCCGGGGAGTTACATCTTCGCCGACACGCATGAACCGCTCCAGTGCCGGGCGCAGAAGACACCGAACTGCCTCAGTCGCGAGCAAGTCGCCGCGCTAGAGGCTATCAACCGCGGCCCTCGGGGCGCCGACGGCCGGCCGATACGAGCACCGGCAGGTGCAGTCGCACCCGAGCATGCGGACGACGTCATGCAAGGCTATGCTTACGACGGTGGCTTCATGTCGCCGGCCGGCATCCCAAGCCGCGCGCTCGGCGCTCCAACCACTGCGCCCGGCGATTTTGCAACCGGTTTGATGCAGATACCCTATCTCTGGATTCAACCCGTCAATCTGGCAGCCAATCCTGTCACGTTCGATTTCAATCACGAGCTGGACAAACTGACCAGGAGCAATATTCAGGTAACCTACTCGACCTCACTCGACCTGAGCAGGTTCAAGCAGCGCGGCGGCAAGATCATCTGGTACCACGGCGCCAGCGACCCCGGGCCGCCGGTAAGCGGTACCATCGCCTACTTCGAGGGGCTCGCTGCAAAGAATGGCGGCATGCAGCGGGTGCAGGACTTCGCACGGCTCTATCTTGTGCCCAATATGGGACATTGCCGCGGAGGTCCCGCGACCGATCAGTTCGACATGCTCACCCCGCTGGTCGCATGGGTCGAGCAGGGCATTGCGCCGGCGGCCATTCAGGCGACTGGACGGCATTTTGTGTCACAACCAACGGTCCGCAGCCGGCCGCTGTGCCCTTACCCGCAGCAGGCACGGTATACCGGCGGCGCGGGCGGAGATCTTGCCCGGGCGAGCAACTATCGATGCGTCGCCCCCGGGCGCAGGTAACAACACCCAACAGCCCATCCCTTCATGGCGATCCGGAAGCTTTCGGCACTTCACCTTTCAGGACATTGGCGCCATATTCAATCACCTTGTCCACGCCTATTTCCTGGGCGTCCGACGGATCGCGATAGTCGCGCTTCATGGTCACGGAACTACCCGGAAGAATGATGTCCGTTGCACCCTGTGACGTCTGATAGACGTTTGGGTCGCAGGCATACATGTTCACGTGATTATGAGGCGACGTCTGGCGGACAATTTTGATCACGGCGTGCCAGGGGTGTCTGAGTGCCAACGGGTCATAGATTGTCGCGTCATCCTCGAGGGTATCGGGGCCGGTCATCCTTATGCGTTCTATGAAGCTGGCCTCGTCGCTGAGGCTCGGCTGAAGGCGCTGCATTTCCACATGCTCGAGCACATACAGCGTGTGGACCACCAAAGTGTCGCCGTCCCAAAATCCGATTGAATCGCCATCCCACAACGGATATGACTCGACGATTGGCGTGTGGCCACGACCATCGGTGTAGATGCGCCGAATATCGTTCAGCGTCTGGGACGTCATCCAGGTTTCCTTCGGGGTAACGATCATCTCTCTGCCGAATGGATCGAGCAGCGCCCCCCGAGGAAAGCCTGGAGGCAGGCAATCGCTGAGCGGGTCCCATTCGACGTCGCGCGTCACCGCCGCAAGCTTCTCGCGGAATCGAAGGGCGTACTGCGGAGTCAGCGCAGCGAGCAGCCACCCCTTGCAAGGGAATGCTGGAGTATCCCCGTGCCAGCAGTGATCGAGGATGGCTTGGGCTGACTTCGAACCAAGTCCACGCGCAAGTTGGTTTACCGCCGCGCCATCCCAGGTAAACCCCTGGGACCCGTCAACAGTCCACAGGCCAGACCAGTCTGGCATGTGGTCAGCATCCCTTACCGTTCCCCCGTTGGCTCTCGCCCTCATCTGCAAATAGATCTCGTACGATTGTTGCGCCCAGCTCGGCACAGCGGTGGAGGGCCCCGGCTCGGCCCAAGGAGTGGCACCGGCGACACTGGACCGAACCATGATGTCGTCGCCTGGTGCCGAGGCTGCGTTCGGACCCGACTGCGCGAGTGCCGCGCCTGCCCAGCATAGAAGGAGGACTATGACATTGCAGGCCGAGATGCCTGGCCCTGACCATCGCAAACGACCTGGTTCTTTCCGATGCAGCGCAGCCATACCGACTCCCCCCGCAGATTCCAGCGTTCAGTCACTCAATTAGGTTGATTTGCAGAACCCGATACCTTACCCCGCGCCGTGAATATCTCGCCGTCCGCCCGGACCGCTTTGGTGAAGCTTCCGGCAGTGCGTCCGTCCTTCATTGGGTGACCCGTAATGGTCACCTTGGTCCCAGGCATGAAGTCCTGCCTGTGGATTCCAGCGCGTGTCAGAAAGGACAACTCCCCCATCTCAAAAGACCACGTGGTGACACTGCCGCCCGCGCCTGGCACCTCGACCAACAGCCACGCATGCGGATTCGTATATTGGAATTCCTTGACGGTTCCACTGACCGTAACTGTCTTTACTGGCTCGAACATCGAGGCCGAATGATGTGCCAGCGCCGGCAGTGCCGACAGACTCAGCGCGCTCGCCAGAGCAACGTTGATGATTATCTTCATAGCACGACTCCTGCGACCGATTAGCGATCCTCTGCGCAATATTCACCTGTATTGTATTGCACGCCGCAGTTTCGGCATCTACCGTTCCGGGCATGGCAGCCGTGCAATGCGGTAATGGTTTGGAATGACCGGTCATTGACGAGGGCATGCCTCGAGCCTAGGATCGAGCGCAGTCGCAAATTCAAAACATGCCGGAAGTGATCCTCGGATAGGGTCTTTCGGATGCGATGTAGTCTATGTTGATTATCTCGAGCGGCTCAGCCGTTCCAGGACGGATGGGGATATCAGGGCAACGTTTGCCCTGGGTGCTCGCCTTGATCGCAACAGCTCTCGGTCTTGGGCCGCAAACGAGCGCGTGGGCAGCGCAGCCATCCGGGCCGGCCGGCCCGCAGGGGCGTAGCTGGGCTTCCATCGCGAAACTTCCAGACTGGCAGGGAATATGGCAGGCCCACTTTGGTCGGCCGAGCGGCGGCGGTCCGATGCTTACTCCCAAGGCGCAGGCAAACTTAACGGCGTATACCGCGAAGCAGAAGTTCGGCGAAGACGTGCAGGGAGCGACGGCGAACTGCCTGCCGCCGGGCATGCCGACGATCATGACCCAGCCGTACCCGATCGAGTTCCTGTTCAATCCCGGCAAGGTCGTCATCCTGATCGAAGCCTACGAGCAGGAGCGCACCATCTATACCGACGGACGCCAACATCCCGCCGCCGACACCCTGACGCCGACTTTCCAGGGCAACTCCATCGGCCATTGGGAAGGCGAGACACTGGTAGTGGATACGGTAGGCGTGGATCCTGGCACGGGCGCCGGGATCATGGCGGGTGTGCCGCACGATGCAGACATGCAAATCATCGAGCGCATACGTAAGGCCGACAAGGATCACATCCTCATCACGCGCACCATTATCGATCCAGAAGAGTTTGTGAAACCCTGGACGACGACATTGACCTACGCCCGCGTCCCGGGCGATCTGCTCGAATACATCTGCGAGCAGGGCAACCGGGACAGCGCCGACGCCGAGGGTCGAGCTGCAGAGCGAATCAAGGGACCGTGAGCGGCGCGGCATCCCAAGCGCGTATGCGGGCATTGGAGATGTAACCCGGTAGTAGGAGTAGGAGTCCCAATCCATGATCAAGCTCCTTCGAGCGACTGTCGGGCTTGCGGCGGCTTCGTTCCTGCCTGCCGGTAGCGTGTTCGCCCACCATTCGACCGCGATGTTCAAGATGGACGTGGACACGGTTCTGATGGGCACCATTCAGCGCTTCGACTGGCAGAACCCGCACACGTGGATTGTTTTCGACGTACCCAACGGCAAGGGCGGCTACGATCAATACGGAATCGAAGGGATGAGCCCGAACTATCTGGTGCGCAATGGCTGGACGCGCAATACGCTCAGCCCCGGCGACAGAGTGGAGCTGACGATCCATCCGCTCAAGAACGGCATGAAGGGCGGCTTCGACGTGAGCGTGAAATTTTCCAACGGCAAGGTGATGTACAACCTGCCGCACGGGCCATAAGCATTGCCCTGATGCGCGCCAGCTTCGCGATCCGCGGAGCATGCTGGACTTACGCGCCCAGGCGATCGCCACAACGAAGAAGGCCCCGGCACTCTCTCGAGTACCGGGGCCTTTGCATGAGAAGCCTGGCAGTGACCTACTCTGGCATGGCTTGCGGCCACACTACCATCGGCGCAGAGCGTTTTCACTTCCGAGTTCGGAATGGGATCGGGTGGTTCCCGCTCGCTATTGCCGCCAGGCGAAACCGGAAATTCTTTGCTTCGACGCTTGTCGCGTTCGCCAATCGTGCGGGTCGCTGAAACCCGCATTGATCAGCTTCATTTGCATCCACCTTCAGGCAAACGCCTTGGGTGTTATATGGTCAAGCCTCACGGGCAATTAGTACCGGTTAGCTGAGTGCATTACTGCACGTACACACCCGGCCTATCAACCACGTAGTCTTCGTGGGCCCTTTAGGGGAGTCGAGCTCCCAGGGAGATCTAGTCTTGGGGGGGGCTTCCCGCTTAGATGCTTTCAGCGGTTATCCCGTCCGCACATAGCTACCCGGCAGTGCCACTGGCGTGACAACCGGAACACCAGAGGTGCGTCCATCCCGGTCCTCTCGT
>DATAXJ010000003.1:0-41031 GCA_036266795.1 Steroidobacteraceae bacterium
CATGGACGCCTGGGATCCGGCCAAGGACACAGCAGCCGGCGAGCAGTGCAAGTCCTATGGGGCGCCCGCGATCATGCGCGTTCCAGGACACCTGCACGTTACCTGGCAGGACGAGCAGACCTTGAAGGTAGAGACGGACGCAGGTCAGCAGACGCGGCTGTTTCACTTCGTCAAGTCGAATGCCGGTCAGAGTCAAAAGTCGTTGCAGGGATATTCTGTCGCCGAGTGGGAGATTCCGCGCCCAGCAGGCAGGGGCGCCGTCGCTGCCAAGCCGGTCACGGGGGCCCTGAAGGTGACAACCACGGATCTGACCTCCGGCTACTTGCGCAAGAACGGCATCCCCTACAGCGAACGTACGCAGTTGGTGGAATATTTCGACTTGGCCAACGATTCTCCGGACGATAGTGGGCAGTCGTTGATGATACTGACCAGCACCGTCACCGACCCGGTCTACCTGTTTCAGCCGTTCGTCACCGACGCAAATTTTGTAAAACAGCCGAGCAACGCGGGCTGGGAGCCCTCCCCCTGTTCGGCGACGTGGTAGGAGCGCACATGTCTAGCAATCAATCGCGGGTTCGCGCAGTGCGTCCCGCCGTGCGTGGAATGATCGAGCGTGGAACGAGCTTCGCGATCGTGTTCGCTGTCGCTCTCGCTGCTTTGCCGCAGGTCGTTGTGGCGCAGGGGCCGGCCCAAGCGCAAGCGGCCAACTTGAGCGGAGCGTGGGTTTCGCCACCCACCAACGACGTTCTGGAGCGCCTGGAAGGCCCGTTCACCGACGATTGGACTGGGATGCCTCTCAACGAGGCGGGCCGCAGCCTGGCACAGTCGTATTCGGCGGCGATGCTTGGTGAGCCGGAACGCGTCTGCCAACTGTACGGTCAGTTCCATTATGCCAACGGAGCGGTTGGTACCAGATTGACCATCTGGCCGGTGGAGGGGGGGCCCATTGATCAGATCCTGGCCTGGAAGATCAATAAAACGGAGGATGTCGCAGGAATGACGATCTGGATGGACGGCAGGTCGCAACCGTCCAAATATCTGGATCACCCTCGGGAGGCATTCACGACCGGCCACTGGATGGGCAATAAACTCATCGCCTACAGCACGGATATGAAGAGAGCTCCCGCCCGCGACAACGGGGCGTTTTACAGCGACCAGGCGACACTGACCACTACTTTCATCCCGCACCAGGGCGATTTGCTGGTAATCGTTTCCGCCCTGCGCGACCCCGTTTACATGACGAAGCCCTACATTTACTCGCGCGCTTATAACCGGGCTGACGTCAGCACCGCGGTCAATACCACCTGGCCCCCGTGCATCGTCAATAACGAAGGCGTTGACGAGGGCGATGTGTCGTTTTTTCTGCCGGGCAAGGATCCGCTCCGTGACCAGATGATGCAGGTATTCCATGTCCCCGAATCCGCTTCGGACGGTGGCGAGGACACCATGTATCCGGAATTCCGTAACAAGATAAAGGCACAGTACCTCAAGCTCTATCCCACCTTCCCGAAGCATTGCAAGCTTTATTGCACGACTTTTCGTAACGGGAACCCTGTGGCGAATCAAGCGCTGCCGGAAGAACCAGTTCCGCCGCTTTCCTCGACGCAATCGGGCCCGTGAGCCGGCAGCGGGCTACCAGGAAGGAGATCTCGAGTCCAACGGGTCAGCAGCTCTCTACCACCGGCCCGAGCATTGCCCACACCACGAGTAACGCGAGGATCCCGTCATGAGTGCAAAAGGAATTGATTCAACGTCCGGCACGAGTTTCCGTTCCTCCGCTGCTCGGAAGACGATCGTGGTCGCCGCTGTTGTGGGCGCGCTGAGCTTCGCAGCGCTGCCGGTGATGGCGCATCATTCGGCGTCGCAGTTCGACAATTCGAAGGTCATCACCATCAAGGGAGTGGTCAAGGAGTTTCAAGACTCCAATCCCCATTCATGGTTGATCGTCGAATCCGTCGATGCTCACGGTGCGGTGACCACCTGGAGTTTTGAGGCGGAAGGTCCAGAGGTGCTGTTGCGCGCCGGAATCCGCCGAAGTGATCTGACGCCGGGGACTTCGCTGACGGTTACGGGCCATCCCATGCGGGACGGCCGCACCGCGGCGACCTGGCTCAAAGCAGTCAGAGCGGATGGCAAGGTATTCGATCCAGAGCAGAGGGGCGACTGAGGTCGAGTCTGGATCCGAGTTGAATCCCACTGCGCAATCAGGTCCGCACGAGGTGCGAGGCCGGGGGGGGGGGGCTGTATGGCTGCGTTGCATAGAAAGAACCTGGGCTGTTTGCGATTATCAGGGGTGGGCAGCGGGACCTGCCGCTCGCTGATTGCAATTCTGGTCCTATCGTGGTCGGGCGCGACACTCGCGCAATCTGGCCCAGACGCTGCCTCTGCATCGGCCCCCGACGTCTTGATTCGCTCCAGTGTTCCAGGTGCCAAGCCTACGGCGGAGCCCGGGGCAAACAGCGTGCCCGATTGGGCCGAACAGTCCTACAAGGACTATCTGGAGATGAAGGCGAAGGCAAACGGCGGGAAGGTATATCCGCAGGCCGTAGTCGCCCGGATGCCGGACTGGTCGGGCATCTGGACCCACACGGGGGGGCGGACGTGGGATGGCGCTGCGATCAGCAGAGAGGCACAGCGCGGTGGAACAGATACGGCCAGGTCCATGCTTGCTGATTGCCAGTCGTACCCTTGCAAGGGATGGTTGCTCGCTGCGTTGACACCGCAGTACGAGCTGCTGCTTCGCGAAAAGCTGGCGGCTGTGGCGCACGACATCGAGTGGGACCCGGACACCGTGTGCATACCTCCGGGCTTTCCCCGCACGATGATTGAGCCGTTTGGAAGAGAATTTGTCGATATGCCACAGGAGACCTGGACAATCGGCTTCGTGAATAACGATATACGCCGCATCTATACGGACGGTCGTGGCCACGTGTCGCAGGACAACTCGTTTCCAACTTTCGATGGGGATTCAATCGGTTTTTGGGATGGGGACACCCTGGTTGTGCATACGCTGTATATGCGCGGGGGAGAGCTGCAGCGCGATCTGCCGAGCCTCAGCCAGGAGGTCAGCACCGTCGAGCGCATAAGAATGACTGACCCGAATACCATCATAGACGACGCAACAATCTACGATCCCCTGGCCCTGAGAGAACCGTGGCACGGCGTACAAAAATTCGCCCGTATGACCCAACGCCATAACGCCATGAATGCGTTTAACTGCGACGTCAACATCTATGAGACACCAGAGGGTAAAACGGCGTTCTTGATCCCGGGTGAATCTGAGAAGATCACCATTCACTACCAGGATCTAAGCGACGAACAAAATTACGGTCTGGACAGGGTCTACGCGTCCGGCGCCAAGATTCTGAAAGAGCAGCAGGCGACACCGAAGAAACCGTAACGGCAGACCGGTCCAGTCCCCAAATCCGGATTCGCCAGTTTCGCGCAAGGTTGGGCCGCACAGGTGCGGCTCGACCGTCGCACTGCACCGACAGCCGCGGCTTTATGTGCAGAGCATCCCACGGCACCCGGGCCGCGGCGCATGCTGTCGATCAGCGCGCCGAAGAGACCCTCAAGATGGACACTATCCACTGTCAAACCTGCTGTGCAGAGCTGGCTCTCGAAGATACCGACGTCATCAAGCTGCAGTCGGAGGGCGCGCACTATGAGGAAAGAAAGATTTGCTGCCCCGTCTGCAATAACGTGCTGGCGCTCGAGGTGACCATGGCGGAAGACGAGTCCATCGTGGACATGGCGCGGGCTATTTTTGGCTGATCCCGCGCGCTAATACTTCGGTCTGCGGCCGTATTGACAGGGGGAGTATCATCACGGCAACGCTGCCGACCCCGACGTGGAGCCGCCAATGCCTGAGGATTGCTCACACTTGCATAGCATCCGCAAGGTTACTCCCAGCGCGCTGGGCTGCGAGGAATGCCTCAAGCTGGGCTCGCAATGGGTGCACCTGCGGCTCTGCCGGATCTGTGGCCATGTCGGCTGCTGCGACTCGTCACCGCACCGGCACGCGACCAAGCATTTCCACGCCACGGGCCATCCCATCATCGAGGGCTATGATCCACCGGAAGGTTGGGGGTGGTGTTACATCGACGAGGTCGTGGTGGACCTGGGCGACAATACGACTGCGCAACGAGGCCCCATTCCACGATTCGTGTGAACCGTGCAGGGCGCCTCCGGCTTGAAATACCGTCGGGTGTCCCCACGGAACTCGTTATGGACGGCGACACCCCGGTTTCCGCGCCGGATACAAATACAGATGCGGAATTGTTGGACGCCTATTCGATGGCGGTCACTTCAGCCGCTGGCGCCGTCGGGCCGGCGGTCGTACACCTGGACGTCGCTCGCATGCGAGGTAGCGGCGGGCGCGGCACGGGGTCGGGGTTTTTCTTTACGCCCGATGGCCTATTGCTGACCAATAGTCATGTCGTGCATGGCTCGTCAGAAATACGCGTGCTGACGCAGGAAGCGGAGGAATTTATCGCCGATATCGTCGGCGACGACCCGGATTCCGACCTCGCCGTGATCCGCATCAGTATCTCTGGCGCACCGCATGTACGCTTCGGGCGTTCCGGGACGCTGAAGATCGGCCAGCTTGCCATTGCGATTGGCAATCCATTCGGCTTCGAGCACTCCGTCACCGCCGGCGTCATCAGTGCGGTGGGTCGCAGTCTGCGTGCCAGCACCGGGCGGCTTATCGAGGACGTTATCCAGACGGATGCCGCACTGAATCCGGGCAATTCCGGCGGCCCGCTGGTCGATTCAAGGGGTGCCGTAATCGGCGTCAATACCGCCATCATCCCGGGTGCCCAGGGGATCTGCTTTGCCACCGCCAGCGACACCGCCCAATGGGTATTCGGCCAGCTGTTGCAGCACGGTCGCGTGCGCCGCGGGTGGTGGGGAGTTGCAGGGGTCAACGCCCCCCTGGCCCGGCGCATCGCGCATCATCACGAACTTGAGAATACTTCCGGAGTGCGCGTACGCAGCGTCGAGCCTGGTAGCCCTGCGGCCAACGCGGACATCGAGGTGGGCGATTTGATCGTGCAACTCGACGGCGAATTGATATCAAGTATCGATCGACTTCACCGCTTGCTCGACCACCACCGCATCGGACGGACCAGTACGGTGACGCTCCTGCGTCGCGCTAAAAAAGTGACTGCGTCTATCGTTGCCCAAGAGCGCCCTGCCTGAATGCTCGTCATGGCAGGCATCGCCCTACCGAGGGTGCAGCACCAGTTTTTGGACACGCCAATTCAACAATTCGGCGGCGTAGATCTCATTTTCGGACGGACAGGCCAACTCATGAATCCAGCCGAATTGCTTGAGTTGATGTCCGGACTGGCCGAGCCAGCCCAGCACCTGGCCATCGAGTGACAGCTTGTAGATCCGGCCTGGAAACGCGTCGGCTACGTAGAGAACCTGATGGGGTGGGGGAGTGATGCAGATGGCCCACGGAGCACCCGGTTGGTTGATGGCCGCTGTCGGCGCCATGAGGATTGGGCGGGCATTCGGCGGAGCGGGTACGTCAATGTGAAAGATGTTCAGTACCTTCCCGGAAGTATCCAGCACTTGGATGCGCCGGTTGCCGCGGTCGGCGATATAGAGCCGATTCTGCGCATCGATTACGATCGAGTGCAAGGTATTGAACTGACCTGGACCAGTCCCGGGCTCGCCAAATGAGCCGATCCAATTTCCGTCCCGGTCGTACTTGGCTACGCGGGAGTTGATGTAGCCGTCGGTGATATAGATGTTATCGTCTGAATCCCATGCGACATCGGTCACCTGGCGGAAGAGGCCGTCTACCGGTGGTAACGGTGGACGCGGATGAGTTAGCGGATGCGCGCCTTCATCCGATGCTTCAGACTTTCGGCCCAGCACGAGTGTGACGCGTCCCTTCGGGTTGAAACGCACGACTTCATCGGAGCCTTTATCGGTCGCCCAAATATTGTCATAGCGATCGACGCGCACGGCATGGGCGAAGGACCATGCGTAAAGGTTGTGACCGATCTCGCGCAGGAACCGACCATGCGAGTCGAATTCCAGTAACTGCGCAGCCGCGGCACCATAAGCGGGCCCTGTGTTGTTCCCGCGTGAGAAGACAAAGATGTTCCGATGCGAATCGAGCGCGACGCCCGAGACCTCGCCCAGGTACATGTTATCGGGCAATTGCAGAAAATCCGGCACCGAGTCGAAGGGGATCTCGGGCGGCGGTGTCTGCGCGAGGGTCATCAAGGGAGCCAACAGAGGCGCCAGCAGCGCCACCGCCAGGCGCCTGCCAGTTTTTGAGGGTAGAAGATGGTTCATTCGCGGGCCCTCCCTTTCTTGGGGTCATTATAGTGAGTCGTATCGCGTACTTGCTGGCAATGCTGCTCTGCCAGAAGAGCGGTGCTGGCGGCTCGGGAGCACCTGACGCACAATCGGGTGCGCGATCGACCGCTGATACGGCTAACAGAGGTGTAACCATGGCACCGGCTACCTCGTCCGTTCGTCCCGCTTCGCGGCAGTCTGACATTGAACCCGATGGCGCACGCCGCGCCTTTCTGAAGGCGAGCCTGCTGGCCGGTGGCGGCTTGATGCTGGCCGTCAGTGTGCCGCGTGCGGCCGAGGCACTTCCCAGGGGCGCAGACGGCGATGCGGCAGAGGAGGCGGCGACAGTACTGACGGGCTACATCCGTATCGCCCCCGACGGCATCGTGACCATCATGGCGAAGAATCCGGACATGGGTCAGGGGGTCAAGACGTCCCTGCCGATGATCATCGCCGATGAGCTGGATGTGGCCTGGAAGGACGTGCGTACCGAATACGCACCCCTGGATCCCGCGGTCTATGGACCACAGTCCTCCGGCGGCAGCATGTCGACACCGACAAACTGGGACCCCATGCGCCGTGCCGGCGCCGCGGGGCGTCAGATGCTGCGCGACGCGGCGGCACGCGCCTGGCGCGTCCCCGCCGGCGAATGCAGCACCGAGGCGGGCATCGTGCATCATCGCGCAACGGGGCGCTCATTCAGTTACGCGGCCCTGGCCCGCCGCGCCGTGCATGTGGCGCCCCCGGACCTCAAGACGGTTTCCCTCAAGGATCCCAAGGATTACCGGATCATCGGTCGGTTCACGCCGCAGGTGGACGGCCCACGGGTGCTGGCGGGGGAGCCGCTGTTTGGCATCGATCAGCGCCTGCCGGGCCTGCTGTATGCGGTATATGAAAAAGCGCCGGTGTTCGGCAGCCGGGCGCTCAGTGCCAACCTGGAGCAGATCAAGGCGCTGCCCGGCGTGCGCGATGCGTTCATCATCCACGGGGATCCGGCCGCGGTCTTCAGCTCGGGGCTGGTGGACGGCGTGGCCATCGTCGCCGATCGCTGGCATCAGGCGAACAAGGCACTGGATAGCCTGCAAGTGCAGTGGGCGGACAACCCCGCCGCCAGCCAGAGCAGCGTCGGATACGAGCGGCAGGCGGCGGCGTTCGCCGCGCAGGGACCGCAGCAGATCCTGCATCGTGACGGGAACGTCGAGCAGGCTTTCCAAGGCGCGGCCAAGACGCTCGAGGCCTCCTATTCTTACCCGTTCCTGGCGCACGTGCCCCTCGAGCCGATGAATTGCACGGCCTGGGCCAAGCCGGACGGCACATTCGAGGTCTGGTCCCCGACGCAGTCGCCTGGCGGGGCACGTACTCTGATCGCGACCACGTTCGGTATCGAGCCAGCCAGGGTCACGATACACATGACGCGCGTCGGCGGCGCGTTCGGGCGGCGCGGACAAAATGATTACAGTGTCGAGGCGGCCGCGATTTCGCGTCAGGTAGGCAAGCCCATCAAACTGCTGTGGAATCGACGGCAGGATATCCAGCACGACGTCTATCGCTGCGGGGGCTTTCATTATTTCAAGGGCGCACTGGATGCGCAGGGCAGGCTGGTCGGCTTCACCGACCACTTCGTGAATTTTGGACAGCACGGCAAAGTCGCGCGGGGCGCCGGCTTGCCGCAGGACTACTTTCCTGCTGGCTTCGTGCCGAATCTGCAGTACGGTCAATCCATCATCGAGTTGGGGCTGCCTACCGGCTCCTGGCGCAATCCGGGCAACAACGGCCTGTGCTTTGCCTTCGAGTCCTTCCTCGATGAGCTGGCACATGCCGCCGGTCGCGATCCCCTCGAGCTTCGCTTGACGCTTTATGGACCGCCACGTGTGATCCCGGCACCGCCGTCGCCGTTCGGCAGGCGCCAGCCACCCTTTGATACTGGTCGCGTCCGCGGGGTGTTGCAGCTGGTCGCCGAGAAGTCCGGCTGGGGCAGGCAATCCTTGCCCAAGGGTGTTGGCATGGGGCTGGCGTTCTGCTATAGCCATCTCGGCTACGTTGCAGAGGTCGTCAAGGCGAGCGTCGACGAGCGAGGCGTGCCGAGAATTCACAAAGTGTGGGCCGCGGTGGACGTCGGCCGGCAGATCGTCAATCCGGCCGGAGCCTACAATCAGGCGCAGGGAGCCATTCTCGATGGACTGGGCTCGGCGCTGCACCAGGCGATCCGCGTCGAGAACGGCGCGGTGATCAACGAGAATTTCAACACCTTCGGGCTGATGCGCATGCGTGAGGCACCGCTCGTCGAAGTGCATTTCAATATAACGGATAACCCACCGACCGGACTGGGCGAGCCTACGCTGCCGCCGGCGTTGGCCGCACTGGGCAATGCATTGTTCGCCGCGACCGGCAAACGCATCCGCAATTTGCCGATCGATCCAAGCCAGCTCATCCCGGATTCTTCGGCCCTGTGAGGGGCTGATCAGGCAGACCGGCTAGCGCACCGTGAACAGCACGCGATCGAGCGTGTGCCCTTCGCTGTCCTCCAGCGCGAGGTAATACGCCCCGCGTCGAGGCGCCCACAGCTGCTCGGGGACGGCTGGCCCAATCAGCGCATCGTTCAAGCGCAGGCGCATGCCGGGATGCGATCCGTGTACCGAGATCAATATTCGCTGACGATCGCGCGGAATGTCCGGATCGATGGCAATGATCATGCCGTTGGCTGGACTGCCGATGTTCGGGCGCGCGCTGGCCGGCACCGCCGCCATGACGCGATGGGGCAATTCGGTGCCGCGCAGGAACCACTCGCTGCGTGCGGCTTCCACCGCAGGGGCAAACCTGGTACGCCGTTCGATCACGCCGGCTGGCGCCGACGGCTCGCTGGAACTGAGGCCGGTGTGCAGGGCCACCATGATGTCGTGCCAGATCGGTGCAGCACCGGAGACGCCGCTGACATCGTGCATGGAGTCGCCTTCGAAGTTGCCGACCCACACGGCGACCGTAAAGTGTCGGGAAAAGCCGATGCACCAATTGTCGCGCATGTCCTCGCTGGTGCCTGTTTTGACGGCGGTCCAGAAGGCAGTATCGAGGTGATTGTCGAGTCCGAAGGTCGCAACGCGCGCAGATGGATCGGAGAGGATGTCATCGAGGATGAAGCTCGCGTCGGCGGACAGCAACGGCTTTGCCACGCGTGCTGGAACGGGCGGCGGGCTCGTGGCCGCGGGCAGCAGTGTGATTGGTGAGAATTCTCCCGCCCGTGCCAGCGTGCGGTAGGCCTGGGCCTGCTGCCACAGTGAAACCTCTGCGGAGCCGAGCGCGAGCGAGTAGCCGTAGAACTCGCCGTCCTGGTTGATATGGTCATAGCCGAGGTTGTGCAGTCGGTCACGAAATGCCTCGACGCCCACCAGCACCAGCGTACGCACGGCCGGCACATTCAGCGAGCTGCCAAGTGCCGTGCGCACGCTGACCAGCCCCTTGAAGTCGTGGTCGTAATCCTGGGGGATGTAGCTCCCATTGGCAGTCTCGAGGCTCAGCGGCGCGTCGGCCAACAAAGAGGCGGCCGTCAGATAGCGTTGCTCGAGTGCCATCTCATAGAGGAAGGGCTTGAGCGTCGAGCCTGCCTGACGTGCTGCCTGCACCCCGTCGACCGCGGGAGAGCGCGACTGCGGGCCGCCTGACGCCACGTAGGCAAGCACCTCACCGGTGGTGTTGTCGACCACGAGCGCGGCGCCATCGCGTACATTGTGTCCCGCCAGCGCCTCGAGATGGCTGCGCACGAGATCATAGGCCATACGTTGGACTCGTGCGTCGAGTGTCGTGCGCAGCGTCTGACCGGGATTTTTCAGCAGCTCGTGCGCGAGTTGCGGCGCCAGCTGTGTGCTCAACGGGCCGTTGCGAGCCGTGCGACTCGCAGTCAGCAGTCTCTGGGCGGTGGCGCGAATTGCATCGCACTGGACTGAGAAGTGCAGCGTGCGCGCACGCAGGCAGGCACGCGTCGCCACTTGCTGCGTGGTGGCATCCGGCTCGGGCAGCAGCGCCGCGAGGACCAGGCTCTCGGGTGTCGAAAGGGCGGCGGGAGATTTGCCGGCGAGTTGCGCGGCGGCGGCACCGATGCCCTGCAACTCGCCCTGGTAGCCCAGGAGATTCAGATACGCCTCCAGTATCTGCGGCTTGGTCCACTGACGCTCGAGGCTCACCGCGGTGCGCGCCTGCGCCAGTTTGTCCAGCCAGCCATCCACGCCGTGCCGGGCGTGTCGTTGGCGCAGCAGCGTGGCCAGCTGCATCGTGATGGTGCTGGCGCCGCGCCGGCGGTGTGTCAGCAACTCATCATGCGCGGCGCCGAAAGCGCTGCGCCACTCGACCCCATGGTGTGTCCAGAAGTGTCGGTCCTCGCCCTCGATGATGGCGTTCACCAGCGCCGGCGAGACGGACGAGAGCGGCACCCAGGGCAGACGCCGCGCGTCGTAGCGGACTCGAATGCTGGAGAGCACGACGCCGTGACGGTCCAGCAGCCACGCGTCCGACGGAGTATAGGCGGCACGGACGGACGCAAACGTGGACACGCGCACGGGCCAGAAGAGCGCCAGGGCAAGACTGACGGCGCCGAGCAATGCGATCACCAGCAACGCGAGCGCAAGCGCGCGCCAGCGACCCCAGGGATGCTGGCTGCGGCGCGGAAGTAGCGTGTGGCCGGGGCGCAAGGGTTGCCAGGGGCGCAACGGGTGCCAGGGTCGCAGAGAGCTCATCATGGGGAAGTACTCGCTACGATGGTGAAGGGTGCGTTAGGAAGCTCCCCAAGCATCTCCGGTGCATACATGGCCTCCACGCGCGTGGAGGGCAGCTCGAAGGTCCCGGGGTTGTTGAGCCGTACCGTGTAATCGAGAGTCCATTGGCCTTTCGGCACGAAGCGGTAGTAGGCACGATAGGCATCGAAACGGCGTTCTTCGAAGGCCAGCCAGGCGACACCCGACTGCTGCTCACCGCGCTGAAGCAGCGCGGATTGGCCGCCGAGGCCACTACCCAGAATTGAGGCGCCGGCGGGAATAGGGTCGTCGATGACGACCCAGCTCATATCCGATTGCGCCTCGATCTGCAGGTGCACGCGAGCGACGTCGCCGCGCATCCAGACACCCGGCCGGCGCTGCTGCACCGCTAAGACCGTGCGCACAATGCGAAAGCCCGACGAGAACGGCTGCTGCAGCGGCAGTGCCGCGGTCGCGCGCACCATGACCCAGGGAGCGCCGCTGCCCGTCTGATTTACGCGCAGGACTCCAGGGCCAGCATCGACGCCGCTCTGCCAGGGCAGGCTGGTCTGCGCCGTGGCATCGGACAGCGGCCAGGACTGGGTGCGCTGCGTCGAGCCGTAGTGAATCTGCGTCGTGCCCGTCACCGGCACCGACTCGAACTGGGCTGAGAACTTTTCCACCGCCAGTACGCCCCAGGCGTTCGCCACCGTCGTGTTCCAGTGGCCGAACTGCTGACGAGCCAGCGCGCCGCGCACCAGTCGCGGTACATCGGGGCGCCAGTCGGGCCGATCGAGCGCGGCCAGCAGCAGGCGGTTCGCGTTGGAATCCTCGGAGATCATCAGCCACCAGAGCGCATCGCTGCGCTCAGTGGAGAACCCGAGAGTCGTGCCCTGGAAATTCAGCCGTGTGCGCAGCAGGCCGAAGGCTTGCTGCAGCAGCTGATCTGCCCCCGGGACGTCCGGCACGCGCTCGAGGATATCGATCCAGTCGAGCAGTGCGGAGGTGGGCATGAGGTTCGGCTCGAGCGTGATGCTGTCGAGCATGCTTGCCTGCGCTGCCCCGTAGCGCGAGAGCGCATTGATTGCCTGGAGTTTGCGAATGGCGAGGTCCGCAGTTGGCAACGCGGAATCACGCGTGATCTGGCCGTTGACGAAACGCATGAGGCCTCGCACGAGCCGGACCCGATCGGGAGCGGGCACTGGCCAATCGGCGACGTCGGCGATGGTGAGCACGTAGGCGGTCAGACTGTCATCGCCCTGCAGCGCGTCGGTGGCGAAGTAGCGCAGCAGCCCATCCTCGTCCGTGAAGGCCGGCAGACGCTGCATGAGAGCATCCCAATCGTCGCGGGAGCGCAGCGCAATGGCACGCGAGGCGAGCTGCTCCAGACAGCTGTAGGGATACAGGCTCATGTATTCGCGCACGCCGGCGAGGCTTCCTGCCAGCTGCGGCTGCAGCATGATCTCCAAGCCGCCACGGCCTGGGAGCGCGTCCTGCGGACGTCGTACCGGGATCGACACGGGGGCGGAAAGTTGGCTGATGGTGGCCTGATAGGTGCGCACCGGCACTGCCGGGATGAGGGTCTGATGGACCTGCAGGTGATCGGTGGCTTCTCCTGCCAGCTCACGTGCCTTCACGTCCCAGTCGATACGCGTGGGGCCTACCGGTGCCACGACCTGCCAGAGAACATCGCGCGAGCTTCCGGCCGCTATCTGTACCGTCTGAGAGGGCAGGATGCCGGAGATCTGCGAGCTGGTGGCATCGACCTGAGCGGTGACGGCATGGCTGGTGGTGTTGCGGACGGTGAAGACCGCATCGTAGTGATCGCCCTCACGCACCAGCGGCGGCAGGCCCGCGAGCAGCATGAGATCCTGGGTCGTGGTGACCGTGGCATCCCCGGTGCCAAACAGCTGGATGCCGCCGTGTGCCACCGCGACGATGCGAAATGAAGATAATGAGTCGTTGAGCGGAATCGACACGCTGGCGTTGCCGTGCTCATTCAGCGGCACCTCCGGCTGCCAGTACAGCAGGCTGTCGAACAACTGGCGGGAACGGTCGAGCTCGCGTCCGCCGCCGCCCCCCTGCGGCACGGCTTTGCGGCCGTAATGGCGCTTGCCGACCACCTGCATCTGCGCGGTGGAGGTCCACACCTCCAGGCCCCGCTCCCCCATCATGGCGTCGAGCAGCTGCCAGCTGGAATTGGCCGACAGGTCCAGCAGTGCCTCGTCGACGGCGGCGACGGTCACGGCACTGTGGGGCGGCAGTGCGTGCCCGTCCGCGGGTTGGACATGGATGCTCACGGCGACGTGATCGCGCACCTTGTAGATACGCCGCTGCGGCTGCACGCGCACGTCCAGACGAAACGAGCGCCAGCCGACCTTGATCTGCGCCGTGCCGAGTCGATAGGCGGGTTTGGTCAGATCCACGAGGCCGGTGACCTCATCCGCTGCGGACCCGGCGGCGCCCGGGTCCGCATGGACGACGCGACCGCGTACGGCGAGCACCGAGACGAAGACATTCGGCGCATCGTGCGGGTCGATGGGAACGCGGATGATGGGCACATTGCCATGCAGGTGCGTCACGAAGCTGCGCAGCACGCCCTCGCGCTCGACGGTCACCAGGGCGGTGGCGTCGCGGAACGGCATGCGCACCTGAAGACGTGCTGTGTCGCCCGCCTCGTATTCCTTTTTCTCCGGCAGCACGTCCATGCGATCGCCGCTGGTGCCACCAAACCACCAGGCGCTCTTGTCGTAGACCCACATCGAGGTGGTGGCACCAACCGCGCGGCCCTGTGCATCACGGCTCTGCGCACGCGCGATGATCTGCCCGGACACTCCCGGGGCGAGCTCGCAGACCAACAAACCCTGGGCATTGGTGCGCCCGGAACAGCTCGGGGAAAGGCGCCTGATCTCGCGGGTAGTCTCATAGGAGTAGAAACCGCCAATCAGCCGCTTGCGGTACGAGTAGGCGCTGGATTGATAGAGCGACACCTGCACGAGCTGCCGCGCCAGCGGCTTGCCATCGAGGTTCAATGCCAGCACGCGAAAGCGCAGCTGGCCCGGGCTGCCGACCCAACTATCCGGGCGCAGACCCAGAAAGATCGCGGCTGGGACGAGCCGAACGTAGCCGCTCGTCGTGAGCGTCTCGCCGTTGGCATCGGCGTATTCGAGCTCCGCGGTCAGCCGCGACGGGCCGTCGAGGGCGGGCAGGTGGGCAACGGTTACCCGTGCCGATCCTGCGCCGTCGAGCGCGACCGGTATGGTCTGTGTATGCCCGGGTTGCGTGCCTGCTTCGGATTCGAAATCGAAGTCGAGGGGGCCCACATCGCCGCTGCTGATCCCTTCGTGCACCGGCGCGCCACCGAATTGATAGTCTGGATAGTCGGCAAAGTGTGGAACCTGCGGCTCGATCAATGTGCGCAGCTTGACCGGCAGGCCGCCGGCGCCGCCGCCGGAGAGATAGGCGACGTGCAGATCGAGAGAGACTTCGGCTGGCGAGACCTGCGGGCGCGCCGGACCGCTGACGCTGGCGCGCATTGTGGGAAGACGGAATTGCTCGACCTTGAAGTCGCCGCTGCGATGTCCGTCGATGCTGATCGAGTAATCACCGAGCTTGGCCTCTTCGGGGATCTTCCAGCTGCTGCTACCCACGCCATCGGCGTCGAATAGTGTCGTGAGCTCGTAGCGCTGCCCACTTCCGAGGTGACTGATCGTCACTTGATGGGAGCCGGCACCACCGGGCAGGAGCGCAATGCCATCCGAGACGTGCCTGCGCAGGAAGTGCTGCATCGACACGGTATCGCCGGCGCGGAATAGCGAACGATCGAGCACCGTGTGGTAGATCCCGGTGGCGAAGTCGCCGCCTACGGGCAGGCCGAATTCGTAGGGCATGATGCCCTGATCCCAGCCCGATTCGGTGAAGCTGAAGTCCTCCCCCTGGTGTGCAAGAACAATCAGCGGGTGATGGAGCGCGTAGCAGCCCTCGAAGCCCATCGGCTCGCCGAACGACTGCGCCACCGCGGCGAGGCCACTTCCATCCGTGCGGCCATCCCATAGCGTGCTGCCGTCGCAAGCATCGGCGATGGAGACATCGACATGCTCGACGGGTTTGCCGCTGCTGAGCCGTGTGACCCAGATCAGCGAGCTTTCGCGGCCCCATTTGAAGTGCACGGCGAGGTCGGTGACCAGTGCAGCGGTCGCGACGTAGCGGGTCACTTCGCGACCGGACAGGGCCTGTCCGAGCGCATCACTGGCAATCTCCACCACATAGAGGCCAGGACGTTTGAGCGGAATACCAACGACTTCTGCGGGTTTGGGGCCCGCAGGCTTGGCAACCGTAAAGCCCAGGGGCTGATCGGAGCTGGTGAAGACAGACTGCAAACCGGTGGTGTCGAGCCAGATGCGTCGTGGGCGTGTGCCCAAACGCGTGCCGAGGCGTGTACCCGGCCGTTCGGCGTCCGAGGTGTCGGGGCTGCCTGCTTCCGTCGCGTCGATCCAATGGCCGCTGCGCCGGTTGGCGTTCTCGACACGCTTCAGCCATTCGACGATGCTGTCAGGGGTGTCCGCGACGCGGAGCATTTCGGCAGCGACGCCCGAGGAGGGGGCCGCGTCGGATCCAATGTTCCGCAGCGTCACCGGCAGGACGCCGCCCTCGCGTGCCTCGAGGATGCCGAAGGTGCCGGAGAATTTCACCAGCGGCGGATACACATCGATCTGCATCGGTAGCGGGAAGCGCGCGGCATTGGCCAGCGTGCGCCCGGCGTCATCCACGAGACTGCCCGGCAGCAGCACCGTCAGGGTGGCTGACTCGGGGAAGGGGCCCGGAAAGCTCACTTCTTCCAAAGTCGGTGCGGCCGAGTCGCGCACCATCGGCGTGAGCAGCCGGCCGTCTGCGGTACGCAACCGGATCGCGAGCAGCTGCGCTCGGAGCACCGGCGCCGTGAAAACCACATTGATTGGCAGCATCGGCATACAGCCGGCGCGTGGGTTGCTGCGCGAGCACTGTACCTGCGCAGTGAAGGCAGACCGCACTCGGAAAGCGAGCTGCTGATCTGTCAGTGTCGCGATGCCCGAGGGGGTCGTAATACCCGCGCCCCAGTGCAGCAGCACGCGCGTCGCGGGAGGCAATTGCCGTCGGCAGCGCACTACGCTCAGCAGCTGCTCGCGCGAGCGCTCCATGGCACGATTGCGTGCGCGCAGGTCGAACACCGCGCCATTCTTGAACAACAGCTGCAGGTAGTCGTAGCCGAGCGCGCGACGTTCATCGAGCACAGCCTGCCGCGCCGCGCCGGTCAACACCTGCACGGGCACGCGCTCGACGATGCCGTCGATGGCGCAATATGCGTTGGCTTCAATCGAGGCTTGCACGGCGGGTGCATCCAGTCGCAGCAGAAAGATCTGGCTCTCGTCGATCTGGATCCAGCCGCTGCGCGGCAGTGAGGCGATGATGGCGGGGCCGCCGGTATTGAACGCGAAGTTTGACGGCCCTGCGAGCGGCGCTCCGGCCAGTGAGACCAGCCCCGGTCGCAGCGTGAATTGGCAGCGCACGCCGGCATCCAGATCGCTGTTGAAGTCGTAGACCCAGTTGGTCGGATCTGCCCAGCGACCCTGGCCGGCTGCGGGACAGTCGATGATGAACGGGTCGGCGAGGCGTGGGTCGCCCAGAGCAACCATGGGCGTCGAGAAGCGCACCTGGACCTGGCGTACGCGCCTGACATAACCCTGAGGGGAGAACAGCCCGACTTGCGGGGCACGCGCAGTGGCCGGTGCGGTCGCGGCCAATAACGGAACGCTCGACAGACAGGCGGCTGCCGTCAGCAGCAGGCGACGCAGATGCCTCATGATGGCTCTCCCCAAGCCGCGAGGCGCGCAATTATTTTAGAAGCGCCCGATCGGCCAATTCGATAGGCGCACGGCATGCGGTGTGATGTGAACGACCCGGTGAAGACGAAGGCACGCTGCACGCGAATGTCCTGGTTTACGGCTCTCATTGGAGTCCGCAACCAATGAATGGACAATGAACGGAAATGCGAAAGTGACGCGGTTCGCCGCAGCGGTGGCTCCGGCAGTCACGAGTCGGGGCAAACAACTCGATGCACAGCTGGCGCGGGGCACGGCGCCTTGGGCGTTGCCCGCCGCGTGTGCGCTCGAGTTAAGTCTTTGAAAAAGATGGATGCGAAAGGCTGTGCCTACGGGGCCGCGTGCGTGCTTTTATCAGCGTATGCAGCCTTTGCCTTATCATGCATAGGCTATGAATTCGTCCCAACCGGATGCGGTGCAGCGGCGCCGCGGCGCGAGCAAGTCGCACGCAAGGCGCTCCGAGGAATCCGGCGACTCCGCTGGTGTGGGATCGGGCCGCACGGCACGCGTGGTACTGCACGCACTGGCGAGGCGGCCTGCGGGCGGACGCATCGGTGCGGATCCTGCGCGCACGCTGCTCGTGGCGCACACGCCCGCAGACCTGGTGGCGCCGGCTGCGGCGGTTGATCGGGCCGTGCGCGGCCGCTGGCGGGGCAGTGTCGATGCCCGGGCCGTGCGTGCGCGCTTCAGCGATCCCGCACTCCACGCGCGCCTGATGCCGACGGGCCGCGAGCCTGCTGAACTGTTTTCGCTGCTCGAGCAGATGCGCACCGAGACATTGGGTGCGCAGCTTTATCCCGGCATGAGCGGCAATCTCGAGAACCTTCTGCGGGAACAGTGGTCACGGGCGAGACCGGAAGCGAACGTGCGCATGCATGGCAGTTGGGTCGAGAGCTTCGCGCTGCTGGCGCGAGCCGCGCTCGGAGCACCGTTGCCGGCGGAAGCGCGGGCCGCGCTCGGCGCGCATTGGCGAGGATGGATGTCGCCGCAGGAGGCGGGACAGATCGAGATCCTCGGTGGCATGCTGGATAACCAGGCCGCCTTCGCCCAGCAATCCCTGCGGGTGATTGCCGCCGCGCTGGGCAGTGAGACCGAACAGGTGCGACCCAACAGCTCCGAGCGGCCAACCCAGGATGCGGCTCCAGTGGAGTCGGGCGCGCTTGCGGCGGATCGCTATCCGCAGGAGACCGGCTTCTCAACCGAGGGATCATTCGCCGAGGCGCGCGAGGAACGCGAGCGCGCGGCGCGTAACGCCGCGCCGCTCAAAGCACTGGAGACTCCCTATCGGGTCTACACGCGCGAGTACGACGAGATCGTCACTCCGACTCAGCTGTTCGATGCAGCGACGCTCGCGCGCCATCGCCGCGAGCTCGATAGGCTCGTCGAGCGACATCTCGGTACTGCCATGCGTTGGGCGCATCGCCTGCAGCGTCAGCTGATGACGCAACAGAAGCGTTGCTGGGAATTCGATCAGGAGGAAGGTCTGCTGGATGCGGCGCGGCTCACGCGGATCGTGACACGTCCGCTCGATTCGCTGGTGTACAAGCGCGAGCACGAGACGCCATTTCCCGGCACGATCGTCTCGATGCTGGTCGACAATTCTGGCTCGATGCGCGGGGAATCCATCACTACGGCCGCGCTGTGCGTGGAGCTGCTCGGACGGGTGCTCGAGCGTTGTTCGGTGCGAACCGAGGTGCTGGGGTATACCACGCGAGCCTGGCGCGGCGGGCGTGCTTACGAGCGATGGTGCCACGACGGTCGTCCAATCGCGCCGGGACGTTTGAGCGAGCTACGCCATATTCTCTACAAGAGCGCCGACCAACCCTGGCGCCGCGCGCGCATGGGACTCGGTGCCATGCTCGAGGAGGGACTTCTCAAAGATAATGTCGATGGCGAGGCGCTGCTGTGGGCTCATGGGCGCCTGCGAGGGCGTCCCGAGTCACGCCGCATCCTGCTGGTCATCAGCGATGGCGAGCCGATGGAGGACGCCACGCGGCAGGCCAACGATCCCGAGTATCTGGAACGACATCTGCGCGCGGTCATCCGTGACATCGAGCGCGACGACACGACGCAGCTGGTGGCCATCGGCATCGATCACGACGTGCAGCGTCTGTATCGGCACGCCGCCAAAGTACGCCGGATCGAGGATCTGGGCGAGGCCATCGCGCGAGAGCTGCTGAGTCTGCTTCGATAGGGAGCAGCCGGGCGGCGCCCGCCGGCTAAGAGGTGCGGACGGCACGCAGCACAGCCGCGAAGCGTGCAGCCGCATCAGGCCATTGTGGCAGGCGCAGGCGCACGGCTGCTGCTCCTTCGGTCCAGGTGGCGAGCAGCGTCGGATCGCCCAACGCTGCGGCCAGCGCCGCACGCAACAAGCTCTGATCGCCCACAGGTACGAGCCGACCGGCCCGCGTGCCGACCAGTTCCGGCATTGCGCCGGTCTGCGTGCTGACGACGGGCAGGCCGTGGGCCAGGGCCTCGGCTGCGGCCATACAGTAGCTCTCGAAGCGCGTGGCGAGCACGAACAGATCGGAGCGCCGATAGAGGGGGCTCAGCGCCGCATGCGGCACTTCCCCGAGCAGGGCAACCCGGTCAGTAAGCCCGAGCTGATCCAAGCGGGCGCGTAAGTGCGCGACGGTCTCGGGGCTTTGCGTGAGGCTGCCAACGCAGGTCAGCTGCCAGGGCAGCGAGGCAAGCGGTGCCAGCGCTTCAACCAACAATTCGTGCCCCTTGAGCGGGTGAACCGTTGCCACGCAGAGTAGTCGTATCGGGCCTGCGGAACGGCGCCGCACCAGCTCAGCGATATCGGTGCCCGGTTCGATGAGTGTCACCTGCTCGGGCGGCAGACCGTACCCGCGCAGCGTTGCGAGGCTGCCGCGGCCCGTGACGATGACGTGCTTTGCGCTACGTAGTGCGCCGGATTCAATTTCGCGCAGGCGCGCGAGATGCTCGCTGTCCACGAAGGGCGTGGCCCCCAGCGGCATGTGCAATAGCGCCACAAGCGGCAGTCGCGCCCCGTGAGCGCGCAGGACCTCGGGCATGGCGCTGAATGCCATGCCGTCGATGAGCACCGGGCGGCCTGCGGGGATATCGGCTAGCACCCCGTCGGCATGCTCGAGCGCAGCGGTGCTCGGTGTGGGGAAGCTTGCGTGCAGCGCTCGAACAGCCGCTCGCCAGCCTAGAGCGCGCAGTTCGGCGAGGATACGTCGGTCGTATACATAGCCACCGGTCGCCGCCTGCAGCTCGCCTGGGATCAGGAATTCGAATGCTTCATGTGCCATCTTCGCCAGCCGTCTCGTCGCTGCGTCCTGACAGTGTCGCGGGCGGCTTGTAGACTTCTATCGATGGATGGCAAGCCTAGCATCCTCGAGGCCGGCGGCGTAGGCATCGAGGCGTCGGCGGCGCTCGCGACACGGCGTGAGCGCGGTGCGTTGATATGGCGAGCTCTGCTCGCCGTGCTGGTTGTCGGCTCGGGGATGACGCTATCGGCATGGCTCGCGAGGCGGCAGCTGCACTTCAGCAGCGAGTATCCATGGAAGAGCCTGCTGGTATTTGCGGCGGGTGTGCTGCTGATGCTGCCTGGTCTGCCCTCGCATCACCCGTTTGCCCGTCTGGGAGCGGCCAATGTGGTGACCCTGGTGCGCGGTGCTCTGGTCGCGCTGCTGGTGGCGCTGGTCGGCGAACGGCGGATGATCGCAGCGTTGATGGCCACGATATGCGCCACGCTCGTCATTGTATTGGACGGTTGCGACGGCTGGCTCGCGCGCCGTACTCGCATGAGCAGTCCCTTTGGGGCTCGCTTCGATATGGAGATCGATGCCGCGCTGGTGGCCGTGCTGGCCGTGTTGGCCTGGAAGTTCGGCAAGGTGCCTGCCTGGGTGCTGCTGTCGGGGGCGATGCGCTACCTCTATGTTGCCGCCGCCGGGTTCATCCCGCTGCTGCAAACGCCGCTTCCTGCCAGCTACCGTGCCAAGAGCATCGCCGTCATCCAAATGCTCGCGCTGCTCGTGGCCGTCGCTCCCTGGTCCTCGCTCACGCTCGCATACGCTGTGGCGATATTCGGGCTGGCCTGTCTGACGTTGTCATTTCTCCTCGATATCGTCTGGCTCATGCGCCATGCGGTCTAGGGCGGCAAGGGCGCTTGTGCGGTCGGCGCCGCGTCGGGCGGAACATTTGCGGCCGGCTCATTGAATGCGGCCAGCAACCACTGCGTGAGCTGATTCATGTCACCAAGTGCCGGACCCGAAGGTGTCAGCCCGGACTTGAAGCCCGCGGCACGCAGCGAAGCCAGGATGGCCGGGCGCGAGCTGATGATGTGGACCGGCACGTCCCATGAGGCGCCTTGGCCGCTGACACTCGAGGCTGGCTGGTGATCGCCGAGCAGGATGATTACGGCATGCTCATCGGCACGGCGGCGCAGGAAGCTTGCAAAGGTGTCGAAGAAATACTGCACGGCACCGACATAACTTTCTCCCAGGTGCGTCCACTGCGGCGTCCTGGCCATGGAGGCCTGCAACGGTGCAGGATCGTAGGGATGCGCCGTGAGCATGCGTGACCAGTCCGCCTGCACCGGCGGTGTGGGTCGAAACGGCATGTGAGTGCTGAGCGTCGGGAAGAAGACGAACAGCGGACGGCGTGGATGGGGCTGCAGCAGGTTCACATCCAGGTACTCGATGGAAAATTGATCAGGGATGTGCCACCAGCCGAAGGGCGGCCCCTTGTAGTCGAGTTGCTTGGCGTCGTAGATGTGATCGAAGCCGTAAAAGCTGCCTTCGGGCCAGGGATGCTGATTGCCTGGCATCAGTGCGACAGCCTGGTAGCCCGCGCCGCGGAATGCCGAGACGAGCGAGGGACGTTGCTGAGTCATCATCAGCCCGTACTCACGCGTGTCGCGCACCTGAACGCCGGTGAGCAGGCTCAGGTGTGCGAGTACCGAGGTGCCGCCGAAGGTCGGGGAGGTAACGTAGGCGGAAACGACGTCCCTGTCGGTGTCGTGAATCGCAGCTTGCACCCGCTCGCGCACCGGACGCAGGAACGAGAGGAATTCCGGCCTGTCGTAAGTACTGCGGCCATAGGACTCGACGAAGATCAGCAGCACGTCATCGCCATGCAGCGCCATGAAGTTCGAATGCAGCTGCGGGGGAGGCGGCAGGGCGCGGGTGGCGCTGCCCGAGGTCACCGATATGACGCGCGCGATTTGCACGCCAAAGGTCTGGCTGACCGGTATCGAGAATTGCGGTATGCGCGGCACGCGATCGCTGAGCTGTTGGACGACGAAGCAGGCCACCAGCAGCGCGCCGGCAACGCCCAGGCCGGTGCGTGCGGCAGCGTGCAGACGCAGGGCCTCATCCACCTGGCCGAGCGACCAGCGAGCCAGAAGGTACAGCACCGCCAATACCACCAGCGTGACGAGCGCCAGCGCAAGCAGCTGCCACAGGGAGGCCACCCGCGTCAGCATGCCGACGACCTCGCCGACATGCGGCAGGTCCCAGTACAGATTGACGGGCCGTCCATAAAGCGCCGGGGAAGTCACGTCCGCATAACGCCCGAGCGCCAGCAGCACCACCACGATCGAGAGCAATGTCAGCCAATAGCCTCGGATGTGACGGCCGTGAGCATGGCTGATCGCCAACGCTGCCAGGATCGCCGCGATTTCGACTGATAGCTCGCCTCGCCAGTGAACGCCCAGGGTCGGCCAGACATTGGCGAAGGTGAGAGCACCGTTGAGGATGATCAGCGCCAGGCCGACCCGGACGGCGCGCCAGCCGGTCGAGCGGCCGCGACTTGCCACGAAGTTCATCAATCCAGGCTAGCATGTGCCTGATGGTTCTGCACGAAGCCACCATGACCCGCGCTTTCTGGATTGCTGCTCCGGGACGCGGCGAGCTGCGCGCAGAGCCGCTGCCGGTTCCGGGTCCGGGACAGGCGAGCGTCCGCACGCTCTACAGCGGCGTCAGTCGCGGCACCGAGGCACTCGTCTTCCAGGGGCGCGTCCCGCGCAGCGAAGCTCAGCGCATGCGCGCGCCCTTTCAGATGGGCGAGTTTCCAGGGCCGGTCAAGTACGGTTATGCCAGCGTCGGAGAGGTTACCGCAGGGCCCACCGAGCTGATCGGTCAATGCGTCTATTGTCTATATCCGCATCAAGAGCGCTATGTGGTGCCATGTGAGGCCCTCACGACACTGCCGGCGACGGTGCCGCCGCCGCGGGCGATTCTGGCGGCCAATCTCGAGACGGCGCTCAATGGCGTGTGGGATGCGGGGATCGCGCCGGGCGATCGTGTCAGTGTGATCGGCGCGGGCAGTGTGGGCTGCCTGGCAGCGTGGCTCAGCCGGCACATCATCGGATGCGAGGTGCAGCTCATCGATATCAATCCCGAGCGCGCGGCCATCGCGCGCGCCCTGGGTGTCGACTTCGCGCTTCCCGCGCGCGCGCGGGCCGATGCGGATGTCGTGCTGCACATCAGCGGCTCGCAGGAGGGGCTGCAGCTGGCGCTGGGCATCGCAGGCTTCGAAGCCACGGTGCTCGAGTTGAGCTGGTATGGCGATCGAGCGGTGAGCCTGTCCCTGGGCGAGGCTTTTCACTCCCGGCGGCTGATTCTGCGCTCCTCGCAGGTCGGCTCGGTGCCATCAGCGCGGCGGGCACGCTGGAGCAGCCGGCGCCGTCTCGCTGTGGCGCTATCGCTGCTGACCGATCCGGCGCTGGATGTGCTGATCAACAGCGAGGGCAGCTTCGACGAGTTGCCCGCAACGCTCGCTGCGCTCGCGGGTTCTCCCGGCAACGTGATCATGCATCGGGTACGCTACTGACAGGATCGTCGAAAAGTTGGGAGCGCAAATGTATTCGGTCGGCATTCGTGATCATTTCATGGTCGCGCACAGTTTGAGCGGTGAGGTATTCGGTCCAGCGCAGCGGCTGCACGGTGCGACGTTCGTCGTGGACGTGGAATTTCGACGCGCCGAGCTGGACGAGTTCGGCATCGTCGTGGATATCGGCATCGCGACGCGCGCGCTGCAGGAGGTGTTGGCGCCGCTCAACTATCGCAATTTGGACGCCGAGGCGGATCTGGTGGGCCGCAATACCACGACCGAGTTTCTGGCGCGAACCATCTTCGAGCGGCTCGCGGCGCGCATCCGCAGTGGACAACTCGGCGCAGCAGCGCTCGGACTGCAGAGCCTGCGCGTGACGCTGCACGAATCGCACATTGCCTGGGCAAGTTACGATGCTCAGCTGGCGCAGCGCTAAGGCGGATCGGCAGGCGCGCGCAGATCGCAGTCGAACAGGATGTCCTCGCCGCTTCGATGGACGCGATGGTGCATTCGCGGGCAATCCTGCAGGCGTCCTCGGGATGGCAGCCGCACGGCGGGGCGGCCCGCGCCGATCAGCACTGGGGCGATCGCGATATGCAGCCGGTCTACCAGTCCGGCATCCAGAAAGGAGGAAACCGTAACGCCGCCACCTTCGATGAGGACCCGGTGATAGCCGCGCGCCCGCAGTGCCTGCATGAGCTCGGACAGATTCAGTCTCGCACGATCCGCGCCGACCTCGAGCCATTCCCCCTTCCCCGCGTCGCAGGCTGCTGGCGCGTTGCCAGTGGTGCATACGCGCAATGTGCGGGCCTGCTGGTCAGTGAATATCGTCAGGTCCGCAGAGAGGCGACCGGCCGGGTCGAGCACGATGCGGACCGGATTAGTGCCCGTGACCAGTCGCGTCGTCAGGCGCGGGTTGTCCATGCTGACTGTCCCGGCCCCCACTACCACCGCATCGCACAGCGCCCGCAGCCGATGCAAATGCAGGATGTTCTCCGGACCGGTTACGAACGTGGATTCCCCCGACGGCGTGGCGATGAAGCCATCGAGGCTTTGTCCGAGATGTGCGACCGTTATGGGCTGACGAGCCGTGGCGCTGCTGATGGGCAGGTAGAGATCGAGTAATCCGGCGGCGGAGCCCTGCGCGCCGAGCGACTGCCAGCCATGGTGAGGCTTCCAGAGAAGATCGCCACCGGAGAGCCCCGGCGCCAGTGGCTGCAGGCCCCCGTCCTCGTCGAGACGAAATCGAACCGGCTGCTCGACATCGAACGAACCGATGGCCCTGGCGGCCGCATAGGCCAGCGTCCAGGCGCGCTGCTCGCTACAGGGGCTGGCGTCTGCACTGCCAGGCGGCTGGCCGGAGGGCGGCGACTTGTGGGCTTCGGCCTGGTAGCTCAAGGTATCTTTCCCCAGCCAGGCGGTTGTGCCGGCGCGACGGAAGGCTCTGTCCGAACTCTATCAAGAGGATCAGCGCACGGCGACACCGTACGCGATTGGCAATCTGCTGTTCAGCGCTCAGGCGCTCTGGCGGTCGCGGAGATGGGCAGGGGCCCTAGAAACGTCATCGACACCACCCGCCGCACGTTGGGCTGAGTGGCATCCAGGTGCAGTTCGTGCTCGGCGACGTGTGCGACGATCTGATGAATGTAGGGCAGAGGGCCGAAGCCGTGGTCTTCATGGCAGATGTTCCAAAGCACGGTATCGCCCTGGATGAAGAAGTCCTCCATGGCGGCCATGCTGTAGGGGTTGTCGCAGGGGCCGCAGACCATGCCGCGCAGCGCCTTGCCGTCGCGGCGGATGATGAAGTACTGCTTATTCGCACCCTCGCCGGATAGCCAGACACCGACCAGCTTGTCCTGCGTGATCGTTTGCCAGGGTCCGGGTTGCAGATAATGCACGACTGGAGCGGGTGGTCCTGGTGGAATCGGTCCCCGTGGATCACGCCGCAGGCTCCAGGCGAATGTCCCCCCACCCGGCACGCCGCTCTGGCCATTGACGATGAGTCGACCGTCCTGCAGGTGCGCCTGGACATGGTCCTGGTAAGCCGTGCTGCCGTCGTCGCGTACGTGCGTGATTGCGAAGCTGAGCTCGGAGGCGCCCAGACGACCATCCACGAAGGCCAGGGTCGTCGCATCGTCACATGCGGTGCAATACACACCGGATATTCGATCGCCGACGATGCGCAATTCGAAAATACGCTCGACGCCGTCGACCGTTGTCTCCCAGCCGCCGCGAACCTGGTTGGCATCCAGCGCCGCGGCACTCTGCGCAGCGCCCATCAGGGCCAACGCAAAGAGAATCTTCCTCATGACTTACCCCCAACAGCGCTGAGCATCGATCCAGGGAATATATATCCGATCTGCCTCGAGCGTGATGCAGTTGGCATTGCGCGGAACCGGGTTTGCCGAGCCCCCGTGAGTCGCGGATTATGGTCTGCCGGGAACGGAATCCAAGTGAACCCTATAGGACAAGCTGAGCGCCGGACACTGCTCAAGTGGGCCAAGGTCAGCGGCTTCACTCTATTGCTTGCATTCGCCGGGCTCATCATCTCGGCAATCGTATCGGCCCGACAGGACCAATTGGTCCGGGTGGCAATCGGGCATCGCGCAGAAATTGACCAGTACGCCGCACAGCTGCAGACCGTGCTCGTCTCCCTCGTGGACGCGGAGACAGGGCAGCGAGGCTACCTTCTAACCGGAAAGAGTTCCTATCTAGCCCCGTATCAGCAAGCCGTGGCGGCGATACCCCGAGTTCTGGAAGGCCTGCGGACCGAACCGTTCGTCGATCCGGCGCTGGCTGCGGAAACTGTCCAGATCCGTCAGCTGGCGGCAGGCAAACTTGCCGAGCTGGCTGAGACCATCCGTTTGCATGAGCGTGGGGAGGATCGCGCCTCCGAAGCGCTGGTTCGCAGCGGGCTCGGCGAGCAGACAATGCAGCGGTTCCGGCAGGCCATTGCCGAGAGCATGCTACTGCTGCGACAGGAACGTGGCGCGCTCGACGCGAAGGTCATCCGTGGGACCGTGCGGACTCAGCGGCTCGAGCTGCTCACTTTGGCGGCCATGCTCCTGTGCGCTCTATTCGCCGCCCTGCAAGCGGGCAGTCTCTGGCTTGCCTACGTTCGCTACGATCAGGCGCTCAGCGCCAGCGAACGCCAACACCGTGCAATTGTGGAGCATCAGACCGAACTGATCTCGCTTGCGGCGCTGGATGGCAGCCTGGAATTCATCAATCCCGCCTATGGCAGGTTCTTTGGAATTCCAGTGGAGGCTCTGGCCGGCAGATCGATATACGATTTGCTTTCCGCTACGGAGCGTGTCGACTGGGCCGAGCAACTGGCACGTCTGCGCAAACCCGATGAGGCACTGCTGCGGGAGCAGTTCGTAGCTGCGACGGGGGCTCACAGCCCGCGCTGGATCGAATGGCGACACCGGGCACAGCATGCCGCGGACGGTGTGCGCATCCATTCAGTAGGCAGGGATATCACGCTGCGCAAGAAGGCCGAAGATGGTCTGCGGGCGCGCGAGGATTTCCTGTTGCGTATCGGGCGAGTGGCCGGCGTCGGCGGCTGGTCAATGGACCTGAGCAACCAGCAGCTCTTCTGGTCCGCAGAAGTCCGGAAAATCCATGAGGTTTCGGACGACTACGTGCCGGTGCTGGCGCGCAGCCTGGATTGCTTCCCACCTCAGGCCAGGGCGAAATTGTCGGTGGCGATTGACGATGCGATAGAACAGCACACCCAGTGGGATCTGGAGCTGCCGTTCAGGACGCTTACTGGCAGAAAGATCTGGGTACGCACGGTAGGGGAGGCTGAGCTGGACTCACACGGCAACGCCATCCGCCTGGTGGGCGCGCTGCAGGACATCACCCAGAGAAAGGCCACCGAGCGTTCGCTGCGCGAGTTGACGGAAGTGTTCGATAACACGCCGGACTTCATTGCTCAGGCCGACTGGCAGGGTCAAGTTCATTACCTCAATCCCGCTGCCCGAGAGGCGCTGGGGATGAGCCGAGATGCGCCGCTGACAGGCCACCTCTACAGCGAATTCTATACGCCCGAGACGAATGAGCGGTTTCTGCACGAAATCATCCCCGCCGTGAAGCAGCAGGGAGTTTGGGTTGGGGAATCCCAAGTCGTCCTGGAAGGCGGCCGCATCGTGCCGGTCAGCCACATGGTCATCGCGCATCTGGATGCCGTCGGGCGTGTTTCGCGCTACACCTCGTTGATGCGGGACATCAGCTCCGAGCTGACCAACCGGCAGGAACTGGCCAAAAAGACCTCGACGTTGAATTCCATCGTCGAGGCCATTCCCGCCATGCTTGCCGTGTGGGATGGCGCAGCTCGCTATCAGCTGGTCAACCGGGCTTTCGAACGCTGGCGCGGGCGCGGGCGCGACGCCTTCCTCGGTCGCACCATCGAGGAGGCGGTTGGGCCGGACGAATTTGCCAGCACCCTGCCCTGGATCGAGCGCGCGCTGGCGGGCGAAACCGTGGTGTACGAAAAGGAATTTCCGAACGTGCGGGACTGTCGGCATGTGAGCGTCACCTATACGCCCCTACGCCGGGAAGACGGGGCCGTGGACGGCTTCATCGGCCTGGCCCAGGACATCACGGACCAGCGCGACGAGCGGCGTCGTCTGGTACGCCTGAGCGAACATGATCCCCTGACGGGGTTGCTCAATCGGGCAGGATTCGAGAGCTATCTCATCGAGAAGGTAAGTCGCGGAGAAGGCAGCGGGCTCGCGGTGCTCTACATCGATCTGGATCATTTCAAGCCGGTCAACGATCGCTATGGGCACGCCACCGGCGATGAGCTGCTGCGTGAATTCGGTCTGCGCCTCAAAGCCGCCGTCCGTCCCAGCGACGCGGTAGCTCGCGTAGGGGGAGACGAGTTCGGCATCGTGCTTGCGGGCGTCAGGGAATCGAGTCACGCCGCCAAGGTGGCCGACAAGGTGATCGGGGCGGCAATCGTGCCTTTCGAAGTGGGCGGCGTATCGCTCACGATCGGCGCCAGCGTCGGCGTGGCCTACAACGGTGAGCTGGAAGGGGGTTGGAAGGGATTGCTCGCACGCGCGGACGCGAAGGTCTATGAGGCGAAGGCCGCAGGACGAGGCAGGCGAGTGGTGGCGGACTTTGAGCCGGCAACAGCCCAGATGAGCGAGGCTCGGTCCGCAAGCTAGCTGTCGGCTGAGATCGATGACTCGATGGCTCGCTATTGCGCAAACAGGGCGAGTGTCCAGGCGACCGATACGGCAAGCGCCAGCCACATCATAAAATCGAGCACGCGACGCGGCAGCCGGCAGGCGAGGGCGACCAGGACGATGCTGATGACCCATGCGGCAATTTTGATCATGACGGCGCGCGGGGCCTCCAAGGCAAGATGGCGAATATAGCAAATGGACCGCGGCGTTGAGTTGTTGCCGAAGGCATACACACACCGCAAAGAAAAAGCCGCCATCGCTGGCGGCTTGAGGTAAGCGTCGGTTCGGGGGGTCGTGAACAGCGACGCTGGGAGTACTGTGCCGTTTGGTGCCTGACTGCCCGCTGAACGAGCGTGCCGCCGTCGATTTGCGGTTAGCATTCGCACTGGCCATTGGAGATCGCAATGCCCGTCGTTGGTATCGATCATGTTCAGCTTGCCATGCCGGCCGGACAGGAAGAGCAGGCGCGGCGATTCTATGGTGAGGTGCTTGGCCTGCCTGAGAAGCCCAAGCCTGCGGATATGGCCGGGAGGGGCGGCTGCTGGTTCGAGACCGAACGCGTGAAGATTCATCTTGGAGTGGACAAGAACTTTCGCGCGGCCACCAAGGCCCATCCCGGGTTGTTGGTCAGCGATCTGCGCGCCATCCTCGAGTGCTGCGGCAGTCAGGGCCCTGCGGGCATCGATGAGACGTCCTTACCAGGCTGCCGGCGCGCCTTCGTCAATGACCCCTTCGGCAATCGCCTCGAGCTGATAGAAAAGCTGTGACGCCGCAGGGACGCCCCTAACGGTTTCCGCCGAACATGTCGCGCAGCACCGCACCGGCGATCCCTCCGGCGACGCCGCCCTCGACATTGCGCGTCGTGTTGGCACCCAGATACGGTGCGACCGCGTGCGCCAGATTGGGCACGGTCAGCGACTGCAGCCACACCTTCCCGGGTCCGGTCAGGCGCGCCACGAACAAGCCATCAGCGCCAAACAGCGCATTGGCGAACCCGCGCATCAAGACAACATCGAAATTGACGCTATCCTGAAACATCCCGATGTGGCCCGGATGCACCTGCAGGGTCTCGCCCGCGGAGAGCTCGTAGGTGACCACCTCACCGCCCAGCTCGACCCATGCGGTGCACGCACCCGTCAGGCGTTGCAGCAGGAATCCGTCGCCACCGAAGATTCCGGCACCCAGAGAGCGCTGGAATCCCGTCGTGAGCTGCAGTCCTTCCGTGCCACAGAGAAATCCGTGGCGATGGATGAGATAGGAATGCCCGGCCGGGACATCCAACTGCAGGATCGCGCCCGGTATCTTCGCGGCAAAGGCGATGACTCCGCGGCCGGCAGGCGCCGAATATTCGGTCATGAACAGTCCGCCGCCCGAGAAGGCGCGCCCGATGGCGCCCCAGATGCTGCGCGCTCCAGCGGTATAGGGGGTTGTTCGCATCTGCACCCCTTCCGTCATCCAGGAGAACTCCCCCGGCTCGGCGACGATGCGGTCGTTGTGTTCGAGGCCGATTTCGAGGACCGGCATCGTCGTGCCTCTGATCTGGGTTTTCATCAGGCACACCCCGGAATGCAGCGCGATGCGCTGCGTTGTCATGAACACGAACTCCAGCCTGACGCTGGCACGTCAGGCTGGACCCTTATCGGGCGAGCGCTATTTGTTTGAGGACAGCGACTGGACCGCGGCCAGCGCCTTCTGGACATTATCGGCGGGGGCTACGCCACCGACCGTGGCCTTGATGGTGCCATCGCGATCCACGATGAAGGTGGTGCGTTCGGCGAAGCCGTGGCCGATTTCCTGGCCGCGCACGTCCTGCGCACCGGCATGTGCGGCGCTGACCATCAATTCGTAGGATTGCGCGATATGGCCGTCCGGATCCGAGGCAACGGGGAAATTGCCCGCGCAGAAGTTCGGGTCCTTTGAGAAGTCGTTCAGACGCGAAATGCTGTCGAGTGAGACTCCCACGACACTCGCGCCGGCAGCCTTGAACTTGGCAATCTCAGTCGAGAAGGTGTGCGCTTCGATGTCGCAGCCCCGCGTATAAGCGGACGGATAGAAATACACCACTACCGGCCCGTGCCGCAGCTGTTTGCTCAGCGAATAGCTGAACGACTTGCCGTTCTTCGACGCGGGTGCGGTGAACGCCGGCGCGGCCGTTCCCGGTTGCAGCGCCGCCAGCGCATAGGTGGAAAGCATGGCGGCGCCAGCGGCGCCGAGAATGAGCCATTTCGAATTCATGAGATCCCCCAAGGTGGATGAGCAGTGGCAGAGCGGCGCGTCCGCGACCGACCTGATTGCCGATATTACTGCAAGATGGGGAGTGCCTTACGTGCGCACTCGCCGCAGCGCGGCTCGCCAGCCTGCCATGGCGGCAGCGCGGACGGGGGCATCGATGCGGGGCACATAGCGCCCACTGGACTGCCAGAGGGTCGAGATCTGCTCGAGCGAACGGTAGGTCCCCTGGCCAAGGCCCGCCAGGCAAGCGGCACCGAAGGCGCTCGCTTCCTCCATCCGGGGACGCAGCACAGGAAGGTTGAGCATGTCTGCCAGAAGCTGGCAAAACAATGAGTTGCGAGCCATTCCGCCATCCACCTTGAGAAGAGCGGGGGCCACTCCATCCTGCGCCAGCGCCTCGATCAGATCGCAGCTCTGGTAGACCACGCTCTCGAGCGCCGCGCGGGCGATCTCGGCGCGGCCGCTCTGGGGCGTCAGCCCCAACAGGGCCGCCCGTGCATCCGGATCCCAATAGGGGGCGCCCAGACCGGTGAAGGCTGGGATCAGGTGCACGCCCCCGCTGCCCGTGACCGATCCCGCCAGTGTCTCGATCTGCTCGCTGCGGGTGAACAGCCCCAGTGCATCGCGTAGCCATTTGACGATGGAACCGGCCGACAGGATCGAGCCTTCGATGGCAAAGGTAACGCGCCCGCCGATGCGCCAGGCGATCGTACTGATCAGCTGACTGCTGGAGCTCACCAGGTGCTCGCCGGTATTGGCCACGAGGAAGGCGCCGGTACCGTAGGTGCATTTGGCGTCCCCGGGCTGCAGACATCCCTGGCCCAGGAGTGCGGCCTGCTGATCGCCTGCGACGCCGCGAATGGGCAGTAGCTCGCCGTACAGCTCCGGCGCGGTCGTGCCGAAGTCCCCGGCGCTGTCGCGCACTTGCGGCAAACCGCGCGGCGGCACGGCGAACAGCTCGCACAGCGCCGTGTCCCAGCACCCCTCACGAATGTCATACAGTGCTGTGCGGCTTGCGTTGCTGGCATCGGTGAGGTGCGACTTGCCACCTGTCAGCCGCCAGAGCAGGAAGCTATCGACCGTACCGAAGGCGAGCTCGCCGGCCTGGGCGGCGCTGCGTGCCCCGGGCACCGCATCGAGAATCCAGGCCAGCTTGGTCGCTGAGAAATAGGGGTCGAGCCGCAGCCCGGTTCTCTCGGCGACCAGCGACTCATGCCCCGCCCGCGCGAGCTCCCGGCAGCGCTGCGCGGTGCGGCGGTCCTGCCAGACAATGGCATTGTAAATCGGCGCGCCCGTGCGACGATTCCAGACGATGCTGGTTTCGCGTTGATTGGTCAGGCCAATTGCGATGACGCGATGTCCCGCCGCTCGCAGCCGTCCCAACAGGGTGCGCGATGTGGACAGCACGGTGGCCCAGAGGACCTCCGGGTCGTGTTCGACCCAACCGGGTGCGGGGTAAAGCGATTCGAAGCTCTGCTGCTCGATACCGAGCAATTCGCCGCTGCTCGAGAAGGCCATGGCCCTCGAGGAGCTGGTCCCCTGATCAATCGCCAGCAGCGCCGCCTCACCCATGGCGCGAGCCTACCGCAAACAATCACGCTGCGGCCGGCAGTTCGCTCCTAAAATAGACGCATGCTTGCACGCCGCGCACCAGCACAGATCCGAGTCGGCATTGGCGGTTGGACCTATGCGCCGTGGCGAGGTGTTTTCTATCCAGCTGATCTCGTGCAGCGGCGTGAGCTTGAGTTTGCCGCCGGCAGGCTCAGCTCCATCGAGATCAACGGCACGTTCTATTCCGCACAGAAGCCCGAGAGCTTCGGGCGCTGGCGCGAAGAGACTCCCGCAGATTTCGTGTTCGCGCTCAAGGCGCCACGCTATGCCACGCATCGGCGCAGCCTGGCGTCTGCGGGAGCAGCGGTGGAACGTTTTCTCAGCGGTGGAGTGCTGCAGCTGCAGGAGAAACTCGGACCGATCAATTGGCAGCTGCCCCCGGAGATGAGCTTCGATCCAACCGATTTCGAAGCCTTTCTCAAGCTGCTGCCGCCGAGCCTGGAATCCCGGGCGCTGCGTCACGCCGTAGAGGTGCGGCACGCGAGCTTCCGCTCGGCCGCCTGTGTGGAACTGGCGCGCCGCTATGGCGTCGCGCTGGTGCTTGCCGGCGACAGCAACTATCCCTGGTTCAGCGACGTGACCGGATCATTTCTATACCTGCGCTTGATGGGCACGCGTTCAGGGGAGCCGTTGGGATACGCCACCGCCGAGATTGCCCGGTGGGCAGAGCGAGCCCGCTGCTGGGCCGACGGCGGCGCTCCCGCAGACCTGCCGCCTCTGCTTGCTGGCCAGGCGCCTGCCGAGCGGCGCGATGTCTTCGTGTATTTCATCAGCGGGTTCAAGGTCTCCAATCCAGCAGCGGCGCAGGGGCTGATATCGCAACTGCAGGAAATGGCGCGATCATCTGCGCTGCCCGTGCGGTGATGCCAGAGATGAGGGGAGAGGAGATGGACAGCGCCCCGCGGCGCGTGTTTTGCTGCGACTCCGAGCACACCGATACAACGCCCAGGAGGCAGCAGTGACCGATCCATCCGACTACGTGCCGCCCAAGGTATGGAAATGGGACAAGGCTAGCGGTGGACGCTTCGCCAATATCAATCGACCGGTCGCGGGCGCGACGCACGACAAAGATCTGCCGGTCGGGCGTCATCCGCTGCAGCTGTATTCGCTGGCGACGCCGAACGGGCAAAAGGTCACGATCATGCTCGAAGAGCTGCTGTCGCTCGGTCACCGCGGCGCCGAGTACGACGCCTGGCACATTGATATCGGCCAGGGAGAGCAGTTCGGCAGCGGCTTCGTGGCCGTCAACCCGAACTCGAAGATTCCGGCACTGCAGGACCTTAGCGCGGCGACGCCGATACGCGTGTTCGAATCCGGCGCAATCCTGCTCTATCTGGCGGAGAAGTTCGGTGCCTTGCTGCCGCCTGAGGGAGCGCCGCGTGCCGAATGCCTCTCGTGGCTGTTCTGGCAGATGGGCAGCGCTCCCTATCTGGGCGGCGGCTTCGGCCATTTCTATGCCTATGCGCCGACAAAGATCGAGTACGCCATCGACCGCTTCGCCATGGAGGTCAAGCGTCAGCTCGACGTGTTAAATCGACGCCTTGCGGACAGTGCCTATCTTGCCGGCGACGAGTACACCATCGCCGATATCGCCAACTTCCCCTGGTACGGCGGGTTGGTGAAGGGTTGGATCTACGGCGCGGCCGAGTTTCTCGGGGTGCAGGAGTACCAACATGTACAGCGCTGGGCCGAGCAGGTCTTCGCGCGGCCGGCCGTCAGGCGAGGCCGCATCGTCAACCGCACTTACGGCGATCCGGCAGCTCAGCTGCGCGAGCGGCACCAGTCGAGCGACTTTGACGGCAAGCTGCTCGATTGAGCGATTGCTGCGCCCTTCAGTGCCCGCAAAATCGCTATCGCTTCATCCCCGCTGCGCCGCGGCTCTGCAGGAGGCGCATGAGCTCACCGAGTCGGTCGATGGCACGTGCCGAGCGCGCGCTCCAGGGATGACCGAAGTTCAGCCGCACGAACTGCCGGAAGCTCCGCCGTGCGGAAAACAATGGGCCCGGGGCGACCCCGATGCGATCCCGCTCTGCCAGCGCATGCAGGCGCAGCGCATCGACGTTGGGAGGCAGCTGCAGCCAGAGCAGGTATCCTCCCTGCGGTCGGGTAATACGACAGTCGGACGGGAAGGCCGTCTCCATCGAACGCAGCAGTAGCTGCAGTTGCCAGGTGAGCTTCGCGCGCAGCGCGCGCAGGTGGCGATCGAAGGAGTGGTCACGCAGATAATTGACCAGCGCCGCCTGCGTCAGCGAGGGAGTTGCGATGGAGGTCATGACCTTCAACTGCTGCACCCGTTCGCGGAAGCGCCCGGGCGCCGCCCAACCAACGCGCAGACCCGGAGCCAGACACTTGGCGAAGGAGCCGCAGTGCAGGACCCCGCCGTCGCGGTCATAGCGCTTGGCCGGCCGCGGGCGGTCCTCGCCATGATAGAGCTCGGCATAAACGTCGTCCTCGATCAGCGGCACCTGGTGGCGTTTCAGCAGTTCCACCAGGGCTTGCTTGTCGGCGTCCGTCATGAGACTGCCGAGCGGATTCTGGAAGTTGCTCATCGCGATGCAGGCGCGCACGGGCGTGCGGCGCAGGGCGCGCGCCAGGGCCGGCACATCCAGGCCGGTGCGCGGATGCGTGGGGATCTCGATGGCGCGCAGGCGCAGTCGTTCGATCGCCTGCAGAGTGGCGTAGAAGGTCGGTGATTCGACGGCGACGGTGTCGCCGGGGCGGGTTACCGCCTGCAGGCAGAGGTTGATGGCCTCGAGTGCGCCATTGGTGATGACGATTTCTTCCGGATCGACCGAGCAGCCGCTGAGCCGGTAGCGACGCGCGATCCAACGCCGCAGCTCCCCATTCCCCGGCGGCAGGTCGTGCACGCTACTCCAGGGATCCAGCCGGCGCGCCGCTGCCGCGGCCGAGCGCATCAGGGCGGTGAAGGGAAACAGCTCCGGGCTCGGAAATGCTGAGCCAAAGGGCACCAGGTCATGCAGCCGCGTCTCATCGAGCAGCTGGAAGACCAGCTGGCTGATGTCAACGGGCGCACGTCGCGACACCGGTTGGCTGCGCCCGGGCTCGGCGTACGCGACGTGCTGGCAAGGGCGGGCGAAGTATCCCGAGCGCGGTCGCGCTTCGATCAAACCCTGTGATTCGAGGGCCTCGTATACGCGCAGCATGGTGCCGACGGCGACGCCGTGAGCGCGACTCGCGCGGCGCACCGAGGGAAGACGCTCGCCTGGCCGGTAGACCAGACGTTCGATTGCTTCTCCGAGCTGCAGGGCGATGTCCTGATAGCGCGCCATTCATCTGTTATAGCTAAAATTCGCATCAACTGCATCTGTTACATATTGGCCGGACACGCTAGCGTATAGCTCATGAAAATCGCCAAGCCACTGCTGCTGGTGTCGACTCCGCTCGGAATGATCTGGGGGCTCATCGAAGGCTGGCGGCTGGCCGGCGGACTGGTGGTCCTCATGGCATTCATGATGGGGGTGGTCGGCGCCGGCGTTGCCAGTGTGGTGCGCATCGTGCGCGCCGAGCAGGCCAGTGCGCGTGCGAAGTAGGAGTGCGCCATGCAGATATTTGTGACGTTAGTGCTCCTGGCCATCGTTGCCAGCCTCGTCAGAGCCATGGTGCACATGGGGCAGGCTGACGAGGGCGGTGGCATGGTCCGGGCCCTGACCGCGCGCGTCGTGTTGTCGATCGCGCTGTTCGGCTTCCTGATGCTGAGCTGGCACCTGGGGTGGATTCAGCCGCACATCGCGCACTAATGCACGCCGGGCATGAGCTTGCGTATCCACGGCGCTCCCAGCAGATAAAGTAGAGCGATTGGCAGGCCCATGAGAAATAACTGTTGGTACACCTGCCCATAAGCGGCGATGCCCGCCGCGGCCGTGTCGACGCCGGGGACCACCGTGCGCGTAGCAATCCAGCCGGCCAGCTGGTAGGCGAGGGCCACACCGAAAAACCAGCCGCCCATCGCCAGTGACGTTTCCTCCGGGGCGGCCAGCAGGCCCACCAACGAATAGCCTATGGGGGAGACGGCCAGTTCGCCCAGTGTTTGCAGCAGATAGCAGCCCGCAAGGATTGTCCACGATATTTTGCCTTGGGTACCCACGCCGTAGCGGATGCCCGCAACGACGAGTCCGTAGCTGAGCGCGACCAGCAGCAGGCCGATGCCAAATTTGCGTGGCGTGGAAGGATCGCGGCTGCGACGCGCGAGCCACGGCCAGAGCATCGCCAGCAGTGGGGCGAACAGCAGGATGAAGAGCGGATTGGCCGATTGGAAGACGGTGTAATCGAACGGTGCGCTCACATAATCGCGCGCGAAAAAGTTCAGCGACGTTACACTCTGCAGACTCAGCGCCCAAAACAACACCAGCGCCACGAACAGCAACAGCAGTGCCAGATAGCGCTGCGTCTGCACGCGATCACGACGGCGCATACAGCCAATGATGAAATACAGCACCAGCAATCCCATCAGTACGTACATCGCGGTGCTGAGGACCTGAGGTCGCGACAGCAGCAGCGCCATCGGGTAAGCCAGAATTGCGATCGCTGCGATGATTGCCGGCAGAGCCACGCGGCTGCGCGAAACGCCGTGCTGCGGGCCCGGGACACCAAGCGTGTGCCGGCGCCACTGGAATAAAATAGCGGCCAGGAGGTTGCCGCCCGCGGCAGCCAGGAAGCCCCAGCGGTATCCAAAATGCCTGCCGACCAGATCCGCGCAGATCAGCGGCGCGATGAAGCCACCTGCGTTGATGGCGAGGTAAAACAGAGTGTATGCGGCTTCCCGCCGTGAATCAGAGGGCGCGTAATTGCGGCCGATCAACACCGTCAGCGGTATGTTGAGTCCCGTCGACAGCGCGTAGCACGCCATGCCCAGCTCGAGCCCCGCCAGCGCCGACGAGGCCATGAGCACCAGCGACGCGGTCGTGAGCCAGAGAGACAGCGCCAGCGCGCGTGTTTCACCGAGCCATTTGTCCGCGGCGTAGCCGCCGAGAATCGGCGTGGCGTACATCAAGGCCAAAAGTCCGCTGGACAGCAGGTCTGCTTGCCGCTGCGCTGCTGCCGGACCCAGCGCGACGAAGAAACTGGCCAGGTAGGGTGCCAGGTAGGCGCGAAAGCCGTAGAAAGAGAAGTTCAGCCAGACCGTAACACCCAGCAGCATCCAGAGCTGGCGCGGATGTCCCCACAGCTGCGGCGCTGTGCTGACTGGGTCGAGCTCGCTGCGCGCCATCCCTGTGATTCCTCGCGGCCAGACGTGGCTTCGCGATAGTAGCAGCTTGACAAGTGGAGCCGACCAGACCTGCTTGCGGTCGCGTTGCGACTCGCACGGATATGCGAGCCGCGCACTTTACGGCATAGTGCGATGAACTGAGGTAATGCGATCCGACCCGATGCCCCCATCAGACGATCTCACGCGGGAACCTAAATCGTCAGCGCCATCTGCGTCGCCACGGCTGCATCTGCTGATCGTGGCGGCACTGGGTCTGGCATTGATCGGCTATCTGCTGACGCACATCGGCCTGCGCGCGGTGTTGACGGCGGCTGGCTCGATCGGACTGGGCGGCTTCGGTCTGCTGTGTGTACTCGCGTTCGGCGTATTCGCAGTGCTCGGACCGGCCTGGTACATGCTTCTGCCGCGTGCGATGCATCCCTCGCTGAAGGTGTTGATCTGGGCTCGCATGGTGCGCGATGCGGCTTCCGAGGCGCTGCCGTTTTCACAGGTTGGCGGCATGGTCCTCGGCGTGCGAGCAGCGGGCCTGTCTGGCATGCCCACGCGACTGACAGTGGCATCGATGATCGTGGATGTCACAACGGAGCTTATCGGGCAGCTGCTGTATGTCGGGTTCGGTCTGTTGCTGCTGGTTACACGCGGCGCACAGAGCGCCGCGGCGACGACCTTGGAGCGAAGCATCCTCATCGGGCTTGCCGTGATGACTATCTGCGGCATCGGCTTCCTGGCGATGCAAAGACGGGGCCTGGGGTGGCTGTCCGACAAGCTTGCGGGACGTTTATTTCCCGCGTCGGCCGCTTATATGTCCGGTGTGGCGGCGGATCTGCGCGCAATCCATCGCTCGCCGCTGCGCCTCGTAGTGTCGGCCTGTATTCACTTCTGTGCCTGGAACGCCGCGGCGCTCACGACCTGGGTGGCCTTCCGGCTGATCGGAGTGCACGTGGACATCAGCGCGGTCATTGCGCTCGAGAGCCTCGTCTACGCAGTGCGTAGTCTTGCCTTCTTCGTACCGAATGCGCTGGGCGTGCAGGAAGCAGCGTATACGGTGCTCGCGCCGCTGGTCGGCATCGGCAAGGAATTTGCGCTGGCCGTGTCATTGCTGCGGCGGGCGCGGGATATTGCAGTGGGTATACCGATTCTGCTGGTGTATCAGCTTCTCGAGAGTCGCCGCGCGCTTGCCCGGCGCGTGCACACCTGATCATGCGTGGCTGATCAGGGCCCGCAGCGCCGGCAGGCGCGTGCAGCCGATCAGCGGCGCCAGTGCCCCTCGACGAAGCGCCAGCCCCCCGGGCCGCGCTGCCAGTGCGCATTGGCCCAACGATAGCCCGGGCGGGGCGAGATCCAGCGGCCGGGTCTCCAGAGGTATCGGCCACCGACCCAACCCCAATAGCCTGCAGTCCAGATGTAGCCGGGTGCCGGTGCGACGCCCACCACGACGTCCGCAGCCGGCGCAGGCGGTCCATAGCCAGGTCCTACATACACGCCGGCACGCACTCCGACCGGTGTGACCACGCAGCCGGCCAGGCTCGCGGCGGCCACCACGCCAATGAGCATCGCTCTGATTCTGGTCGCATTGAATCTGTTCAGCACGCGGGCTCTCCCGTCCACCTCTGCAACGCTTGATGCGTCGATATCCCACTAACGCATTAAACTCGTCAGGGATGACGTGGCGAGGCCGCAAGTAGCGGGGCAGGGAACTATGTCAAGTGCGGCGGCGCCCAATCGCCCCGAGCCCCTCATCGTCCCGCCAGTGCCTCGGCAACCTGCAGACGCAGTACCCGCCATGCCGGCCAGCTCGCACTGGCCAGCGCGAGCACAAGCGCAAGCATGAGCCCTACCGCCATCACCGCGTGTGGCATGGTCAGACGAAGACCCAGGAACCGGTTCGCCCAGGGCATCAATCTCGAGGCCACGACAAGCCCGACGAGCGCCGCGCCGAGGGACAACGCAATGGATTCGAGCAGTAGCAGAACGAACACCTTGCGCTCGGAAAACCCCATGGTCTTGAGGACGGCCAGTTCCTTGGTGCGTTGACGCACCGACTGCATGGTGAGTGCGGCGCTCGCAATCAGCAATGCGAACAGCGCCGCGCCGACGATCGAATGCACGACGAAATTGAGGTCCCCCAGGTTTTGATAGCGCGACTGGTTTATGGCGCGGGTGGATTCCGTGCGCGTCGGGGACGGTGAGTTGGTGGACAGTGCGTCGATGCGCCGGGCGATTTGCTCGCCCTGCGCGACATCGGCGACCTCGATAATGTACTGGCTCACGGTGTCACGGTCGGCTTGACGAGCTTCCTGATAATAGTCGTCGCGCACGATGATGTCGCGATCCAGGACGCCGCTATCCGGGGGGCGGTATGTGCCGACGACCCGGAAGGTCCAAGTCTTACTGCCATCCTGCTGCGGTATTCGCGTTAACAGCGGAATTTGGTCGCCGACCTTCCAGTGGTACTGGGCCTGCAGCGGCGCGCTGACAAGCGCTCCGGTGCGGGTGTGAGCCAGAGCAGAGATCGCCGCGGGGCTGGCTCCCACGTCCAGGTTGCCTGCCCATCCGGCATCGAAATTGGTGGCCAGGAAGGCCACTTGCTGGTTGGGACGTTGATAGCTGGCACCCACAATGTCGGCTGGATAGATGTGCTTGACGCCCGGCATGGCCGCGATGCGTTGCTCCAAGCCGAAAGGCAGGGAAGTGCCGGCGTCGGCTGGACGGACCCAGTACAGCTGCGCTCGTATCGCTAAGATGGCCTGATCGACGCCAGATTTGACTCCCTGCAACACACCGAATAGCACGAAGGCGACCAGGATCTGCAGCAGCAACAGCAGGGTGCGACCGGGCTTGCGCCAGATGCCGGACCAGATCAGTGGCCAGTACTTCATACGATGCCAGCGTGTCCCGCGCTTTGGGCGATCGACACCGCGCTACTCACGCGACTGTCGCCGCACGCTGCTCGGCGGCCTCGACGAGTTGCCCCTTGTCCACGTGCAGGATGCGCGAGGCGTAGTCGGCCGCCTTCTGGTCGTGGGTCACCATGACGACGGTCTTACCCTGCTGCCGATTGAGCA
>DATAXJ010000031.1:0-5831 GCA_036266795.1 Steroidobacteraceae bacterium
GCTCGGTATTCAAGAATCCACCCGGCGATCACGCCGCGCGGCTCATCGAAAGCGCGGGCCTCAAGGGCGCACGCATCGGCGATGCGCTCGTGTCGGAGAAGCATGCCAATTTCATCATCAACAGCGGTCAGGCGCGCGCGGCAGAACTGGAGCAGCTGATCCGTCACGTACAGGCGACGGTGCAGCAGCGCTTCGGGATCGTGCTCGAGCCCGAGGTGCGCATCGTCGGCGAGGAGAGCGCCTGATGCAGCTGCGGCACGAAATCCTCGCTGTCCGGCAGCCCATCGCGCAGGCGGCGGACTTCGGTCGCGTCGCGGTACTGCTGGGCGGCAACTCCAGCGAGCGCGAGGTATCGCTGATCAGTGGCCGCGCGGTGCTCGCGGCGCTGCGCCGGCGTGCAGTAGCCGCCGAGGCGTTCGATCCGGCCGAGCAACCGCTCACGCAGCTGGTGAGCGGCGGCATCGATCGCGTGTGGATCGCATTGCATGGGCCGGGCGGAGAGGACGGCACGGTGCAGGGCGCGCTCGAGTGTCTCGGCCTGCCCTATACCGGCAGCGGCGTGCTCGGCTCGGCCCTCGGCATGGACAAGCTGCGCACCAAGCGCCTGGCGCAGGCGATCGGTGTGCCGACGACGGACTGCGTGGTGCTGGCCGAACAGAGCGATCTGCCACTGGCAATCGAGCGCCTGGGACTGCCGCTGATCGTCAAGCCAGCCACGCAGGGCTCGAGCGTGGGCATGACGCGTGTCGAGCACGCCGAGCAGTTCGAGGGCGCCTGGCGCGAGGCGCTGCGTTTCGATCCACTGGTGTTCGCCGAGCCCTGGCTCACGGGCGGGGAATACACGGTGGCGATTCTGCAGGGAGCGGCGCTGCCCTCGATCCGTATCGAGACCCCGCGCGCCTTCTACGATTACGAGGCCAAGTACCTGCGGGACGACACGCGCTATCACTGTCCCTCGGGGCTGTCCGCACAGGCCGACGCGCACCTGGCGAATCTGGCGCTCGCGGCCTTCGGGGCCTGCGGTGCGGAAGGCTGGGGACGGGCGGATTTCATGATGGACCGCACCGGCCGTCCGCAGTTGCTCGAGATCAACACCGTACCTGGTATGACCGACCACAGCCTCGTGCCGATGGCCGCGCGCGCTGCGGGCGTCGAGTTCGATGAGCTGGTGTGGCGCGTGCTCGAAACGAGCTTCGCGCGCGGCAGGTGCGACTGAGCATGGCCAAGAGCATAGTCAAGCGTCGTCGTAATCGCCGCTCGAGCACGGGCGTCGCACGCCTGATGCTCTCGCCGGTGGCACGCCGCGTGTTGCTGCGCCTGACCGGTGCGGTGTGCGCCGGGGTGCTCATGCTGGTGCTGGTCGGTGCAGCCAATCAGCCGATCGAGCGCATCGTGGTCAGCGGCTCGCTGCAACACGTGACGGTTCTGCAGGTGGAGGACGTCGTGCGCGCGCAGCTGCACGGCGCGGGCCTGGTGACCGTGAACCTCGGGCGCATCAGCCGCGGCCTGGACGCCCTGCCGTGGGTGGATCGGGCGGCCGTACAGCGCAGCTGGCCGCGCGGGCTTGCCATCCAGATCATCGAGCAGGTCGCGGTGGCCCGCTGGAACGGTTCGGGACTGCTGAATGCGCGCGGCGAGCTGTTCCTGCCGCAAGCCAGCGTCGCGCGCCCGGATCTGCCGCAGTTGGCTGGTCCAGAGGGTGCCGAGCAGGAGGTCACGGCGCGCTATCTGCAGATGCAGCAGCGCCTGCAGAGCCTCGGGCTGACGCTCACCTCGCTGACGCTCGATGAGCGTGGCGCCTGGAAATTCATTCTCGCCGATGCAGTCACCGTGCGGTTGGGGCGCAGCGACGTCGATGCGCGCTTCGCTCGCTTCGTGCTGGCAGCGGCAGTGCTGGTGCGCACACGCGCCGCGGATATCGGTTACGTCGACATGCGCTATGGCAATGGCTTTGCGGTCGGGTGGAAGGGCGGGCACACGCCTGCTGCCCAGCCGCTGGCCAGGACAGGAGATCACTCCCATTTTAATGGCTAAGAAAAAGTCGGATCGCGACGTCATCGTGGGCCTCGATATCGGCACCTCCAAGGTGCTCGCGCTGGTCGGCGAGATCACGCCCGAAGGCGCCATCGAGATCATCGGCATGGGCTCGCAGCCCTCGCGTGGCCTGAAGAAGGGCGTGGTGGTGAACATCGAATCCACCGTGCAGTCCATTCAGCGCGCGGTGGAGGAGGCGGAGCTGATGGCCGACTGCGAGATCAACGCGGTCTACGCGGGCATCGCCGGCAGCCACGTGAGAAGTCTCAATTCCCACGGCGTGGTCGCGATCCGCGATCGCGAGGTCACCGCCGCGGATGTCGAGCAGGTCATCGAGGCCGCCAAGGCGGTCGCGATTCCGGCCGATCAGCGCATCCTGCACGTGCTGCCGCAGGAATTCATCATCGACGGACAGGAGGGCATCCGCGATCCCATCGGCATGTCCGGCGTGCGCCTGGAAGCGAAGATCCACATCGTCACCGGCGCCGATAGCGCCGCGCAGAACATCGTCAAGTGCGTGCAGCGCTGCGGACTGTCGGTCGACGACGTGGTGCTCGAGCAGCTCGCCTCGAGCCTTGCGGTGCTCACCGACGATGAGCGCGAGCTCGGAGTCTGCCTCGTCGATGTCGGCGGAGGCACCACCGACATCGCCGTATTTGCCGGCGGCGCCATCCAACATACCGCGGTGATTCCGATCGCGGGCGATCAGGTCACCAACGACATCGCCGTGTCGATGCGCACGCCGACGCAGTATGCCGAGGACATCAAGCTGCGCCACGCCTGCGCGCTCTCGCAGCTCGCCAATCCCGACGAGAGCATCGAGGTGCCGAGCGTTGGGGATCGTCCGGCGCGGCGCCTGGCGCGCCAGACGCTCGCCGAGATCGTCGAGCCACGCTACGAGGAGCTCTTCAACCTGATCCGCGATGAGCTACGGCGCAGCGGCTTCGAGGAGCTCATCGCCGCCGGCGTGGTGCTGACCGGCGGCAGCGCGCGCATGGAAGGGGCGATCGAGCTGGCCGAGGAGATCTTTCACGTACCGGTGCGACTCGGGCTGCCCGGGCAGGTGCGCGGCCTCGCCGACGTGGTGAGAAATCCAATCTACTCGACCGGTGTGGGGCTGCTGCTCTACGCGCGGGAAAACACGGTCGGAGGCGCACGCGCCTCGGCCCTGACGGGCAACGTGGCCGGCATGTTCGGCCGCGTTCGCAGCTGGTTCAAAGGCAATTTCTAAGCGGACAACGGACAACGCATATGACGGACAAGGGACGACGGGGAACGACGGGACGGCGATCGGACCAACGGAACACTCAAGGAGCTGACACGATGTTTGAACTGATGGATGCATACAGCCAAAGCGCTGTGATCAAGGTCATCGGTGTGGGCGGCGGCGGCGGCAATGCGGTCTCACACATGGTGACCACTGGAATCGAGGGCGTGGACTTCATCTGCGTCAATACCGATGCGCAGGCACTGAAGGCCTCGAAGATCAAAACTTCGCTGCAGATCGGCAGCAACATCACCAAGGGTTTGGGCGCGGGTGCCGATCCCGAGGTCGGCCGCCAGGCGGCCATGGAGGATCGCGATCGTATCGTCGAGCTGATCGAGGGCTGCGACATGCTGTTCATCACGGCCGGCATGGGCGGCGGCACGGGCACGGGCGCCGCGCCAGTGGTGGCACAGGTGGCACGCGAGCTGGGGATCCTCACGGTCGCCGTGGTCACCAAGCCTTTCAATATGGAGGGCGGCAAGCGCTCGGGCGTGGCCGATCACGGCATCGCCGAGCTGACCAAGCACGTCGACTCGCTGATCACAATCCCGAATCAAAAGTTGCTGACGGTGTTGGGGCCAGCGACCACGCTGCTGGATGCCTTCAAGGCGGCCAATCAGGTGCTACAGGGCGCCGTGCAGGGCATCGCCGAGCTGATCACCCGTCCGGGGCTGATCAACGTCGACTTCGCCGATGTGCGCACGGTCATGAGCGAGACCGGCATGGCCATGATGGGTGCCGGGGCCGCGAGCGGCGAAGGTCGCGCGCGTCAGGCCGCCGAGGCCGCCGTCTCCTCACCGCTGCTCGAGGACGTCAATCTTGCCGGCGCCCATGGAGTGTTGGTGAACGTAACCGCGGGCCTGGACCTGTCGATCGGTGAGTTCGAGGAGGTCGGCAGCATCGTCAAGGAGTACGCCTCGGAGGATGCCACGGTCGTGGTCGGCACGGTCATCGATCCGGACATGACCAACCAGCTGCGCGTCACGGTGGTGGCCACGGGGCTGAACCGCGGCGCTGCCGTGCAGCGCGCGCGCGCCGAGGCCGGGGGCCGCCTGGAAGGAGCCCGGGAGTTGGTGCGCGAGCTCGCCATGGAGCGTGTGACGGGCGGCCGCGAAACCCTTGCCGGGCGCCATTCCGAGGTGCAGTCCACACTGCGGCCGGTGCGTTCGCGAGCTCCGCTGTCGGCGAGCGACTACTCGGTGCTGGATAAGCCTACGGTGGTGCGGCAACGGGCGGTCGGAGACGGGCTGCGCTCGGACGTCAGCGCCGAGGAATTGCTGGATATTCCGGCATTTCTGCGCCGCCAGGCGGACTGAACCGGGGCTGAATTTGGGGGCGCGGGACGAAGCGCGGCCGGGGGAGCCGGCCGCGCACAAACCGTGCATGTGCACCAAGCCAGGGGTGGGGCGCTATGGTACGGTAGCGCCCATCGAGGTGCCTGCGCCCGTGGTTGCAATCAAATAGGGATGGAACGACTGTAATGCTGGGCCAAAGAACACTGCGCAACACCATCCGCGCCACCGGCGTCGGGCTGCACACCGGCAAGAAAGTGATGATGACCCTGCGACCCGCGGCCGCCGATCGAGGCATCCTGTTCCGACGTGTCGACCTGCCGCAGCCGGTGGACGTCGCGGCGCGCGCCGAGAACGTCGGGGAGACCATGCTCGGCACCACGCTGATCGGGGCGGGCACGCGTATCTCGACCGTGGAGCATCTGCTGTCGGCCTTTGCGGGTCTGGGCATCGACAACGTCTGCGTGGAACTGACCGCTGCGGAAGTGCCGATCATGGACGGCAGCGCCGGTCCGTTCGTCTTCCTGCTGCAGTCCGCGGGCATCGAGGAGCAGGCGACCCCCAAGCGCTTCATCCGCGTGCGCAAGAGCGTGGAGGTGCGCGATGGGGACAAGTGGGCGCGCTTTGATCCACACGAGGGCTTTCGCGTCAACTTCGAGATCGAGTTCGATCACCCGGTGTTCAAGCGCCGTCTGCAGCGCGCTACGATGAATTTCTCGACGACCTCGTTTCTCAAGGAAATCAGCCGCGCGCGCACCTTCGGCTTCATGCGTGATCTTGAGACGCTGCGCGCGCATAACCTGGCGCTCGGCGGCACGCTGCAGAATGCCATCGTGCTCGACGATGAGGGCGTCATGAACGAGGACGGCCTGCGCTACGAGGATGAGTTCGTCAAGCACAAGATCCTCGATGCGATCGGCGATCTCTACCTGCTCGGGCACTGCCTCGTCGGTGAGTTCTCCGGCCACAAGTCCGGCCACGATCTGAACAACCGCCTGCTGCGCGCTCTGCTCGCCGATCGGGAGGCGTGGGAAGAGGTCGTGTTCGAGAATGCCGAGGAGGCACCGATCTCCTTCGTACCGGCGCATGCGCCGGCGCCCACGGCACTCGCCTCGTAGCGTCGAGCTCAGCGTCCCACGCGGACGCTGATGCGCGCGATCGCCGCATCGCGCGCCCGAATCTGCACTTCGAGCGGCTCGAGCGCATAGCGCAGGCGCGCACACCACGCCCCCGAATCT
>DATAXJ010000039.1:0-2727 GCA_036266795.1 Steroidobacteraceae bacterium
CGCAGCAGGTGATCGAGCGATAGCGGGCCGGGGCCCAGCGCGAGGATGCTGACCGCCAGCGCAGCCCAGGGCAGATGGAAGTTGGCCCAGCCCGAGGGCACGGTCAGCTGGATCACCCCCACCATGATCAACAGACCGAGCGCGCTCAAGCGCGTGGCCAATCCGACGATCAGCAGGACCGGCAGCACGATCTCGGCGACGCCGTCGAAGTAGGCCAGTACGTCCGGGAACGGAAAGCCGTAGGCCTGTCCGAACAGATGCAGCTTGAACTGCTCCTCGAACAGATCCTGCGCCGCGGGGGAAATGGACAGAAAGCTGTCCCATTTGGTGAGCCCCGAACGGTAGAACGGCACCGCGAGCGCGACGCGCAGCAGCGCGGGCGCGACGAACACGGCCAGCCAGCCGAGCCGCCGCGTCAGTGCCGAGAGGCCCCGCGCGAGCCCGCCGACGACAGAGTGCGTACGCACGCGTTGAGGCTCAGCCGACATGGGAGCGATCTGCGTGGGGGTGGTGGAAGCTGGTGAAGGCCCCGCTGCGCAGCAGGCCCGCCAGATGCAGCGCTAGGTCCTGGGGCGAACAACGCGGCAGCGCGATGCGCACGGCCTCGGCGAGAAGGCGGCCGCGGCCGAGCGCCGCGAGCAGCCGCGCGCCGCCGTCAGGCAGCGCACGCACCTCGACGTCGGCGGCGGGCCGCACCAGCAGCACGTCCTCGCCGCCGGCGCTCAGGTCCACGGCGCCGGGTACGCCGTCGGCCACGTTCATGCGCCAGATCGTCAGCGCCGGGTAGCGGCAACGCACGACCCGCAGCGATGGGTGCAGCGTGAAACGCAGCTCGCCGACGCATTCTGACGCCACCGCGGCCAGGGCGATCGGGTCGAGCGGGGGCGCCTCCGCCGCGTGATAGGCCTCGAGCCAGGCGCGCTCGATGCGCGCGACCTCGGCCAGGTACGGCAGCGCCGCGGTGGGCTCGAAGCCGGCGATGAAGGCCGGGAAGCCCGCTCCGTACTCGAGCAGCACCGCAGAGCGCGGCGGCCGCGAGATCGCATACAGGCGTGCCATGGCCCGGAAGTATTGCTCGCCGACCAGTCGGCAGAGCGCCGGGAAAGATTCCTGCAGGGCCTCGATCAGACCGGCGATGACGTTGTTGCGGTAGACACCGAAGCGCTTGGGGCAGGCCCGGCCGTGCGGATCCACCACTCCGGCCGGAACCGGCAGCGCTGCGTCGAGCACCGCGCCGGCAAACGCTCGCTGCCGGTCGGCCAGGCGCAGGCCCTCGAGCCCGTCGCGCACCGCGCTCATGCGACGGCCCGAAGGCGCGCCGCCTGCGCGGCCAGCAGCCGGTCCGCGCACGCGGCCTCGCGCTCGAGCTGCGACCAGGCGGGCAGCTTTGCATCCCACTCGACAAGCGTGGGCACCGCTCCAAGCTTCTCCAGTGCGCGGGCGAACAACCGCCAGACCGGCCGGCAGATCGGGCCGTCGTGCGAATCGATCAGCAGCGGCCGGCCGTCATCGTCCTCGATGCGGGAGTGGCCCGCCAGGTGGATCTCGCGCACGTGCGAGAGCGGATAGGCGTCCAGGTAGCGTGCGGGATCCCATTGCTGGTTGGTGCAGGCTACGTGAACGTTGTTGAGGTCCAGCAGCAGCGCGCAGCCCGTCCGGCGCACGATTTCGGCGATGAAATCACCTTCCGCATAGGTGCTGTCGGCGAAGGCCACATAGGTGGCCGGATTCTCGAGCAGCATCTGCCGCCCGAGCGCCTCGTGCACCTGGTCGATATGTCGTACGACACAACGCAGCGTCTCCCCCGTGTAGGGCAGCGGCAGCAGGTCATCGAGAAATGCCCCGCCGTGTGTCGACCAGGCGAGGTGCTCGGAAAACAGTCCCGGCTGGTAGCGCTCGATCAGCGCTCGCAGGCGCGCGAGGTGAGCGCGGTCGAGCGAGCGAGCGGCGCCGATCGACAGGCCCACGCCGTGCAGCGACAGCGGGTAGCGCTCGCGGATCGCGGTCAGGTAGCGATGCGGCGGCCCGCCCGCTCCCATGTAGTTCTCGGCATGCACTTCGAAGAAGCCCATAGCGGGCGTGCGCTCCAGCACGCTTGCGTAGTGCGGTGCCCGCAGGCCTACGCCGGCCCGGGGAGGAATGCCGTCGTGACATCGGTCCATATCGCTACTTCCGATTGCCTTCGCACTATGCTCTTGCCGGGCGGGGTCCCCGCTCATCGCGGCGGGGACCCTCCAGGGACTGACCGTAGACTCAGCTCGACTTGGAAGTGAGGCTGCCCGGCCCGTCGGGGGTCTGGATGGAGGTGCAGGTGCCCTTGGGAACGAGCTTGAAGGCATTGCCCTGGTAGTCGGCCGTGCTGGTGGCCGCGCAGGTGGTGCCGGCGCCGGCGTAACAGTCGTTGTGGCCCTTGAGGGCGACGCCATAGCACTTGTCGAACTTGCCGGTCTTCAGGCGTGCCATGGTCTTGTGCATGTTCTTTTCCATCATCATCTTCATCTGCTGCGGCGTCATCTGCTCGGCAGCCTGGGCGCTGACGGACACGGCACTCAGCGACCCCAGCGCGGCGACCAGGGCGCCGGCGACCAGCATGGATGTGGCTCGATTGGACATGGTGTTCCTCCGGTTAGGCGTTTGAGCGGCCGTCATGGACCCGCCGCGGCGGTCAAGAAAATGGACAGTCCCCTGCTATTCGCTCGCCCGGCGCAAAAGGTTACAGGCCGGGCG
>DATAXJ010000042.1:0-1924 GCA_036266795.1 Steroidobacteraceae bacterium
CGACAGCAACGTCCTGATCTTTGCCTTCAAGCGGCCGCGCTTGGCTGAATTGCCGAACAGCCTGCATCGCCGCGCGGCCGATCTGGAGCAGGATCTGGGGCTCCAGTTCTCGATATTCCTGGAACGCTTGCGCGCCGGGCAGTTTCTGGGCACGGCGCGCAAGCGTTCCGTTTGACGCGCACAGCGCCTGCGCGGGCGCGGAGCCGCACCCCATGAAAGTCTCAGAGATCCTTCAAGTCGAGACCTCCCACGCGCCAGGAAACCTCGCCAGCGTCCTCAACATCATCGCCGAAGCGGGACTCGTGCTCGAGCACGTCAGCACGATTCGGCGCGACCAGGATCGTACGCTGTGGGAACTCACGGTCGAGATGGATGAATCGGCGCACGCGGCGCTTCTCGCACGCCTGGACGCCCTTCCCACGGCGCGCTTCGTGGGCTGGTCCGATCGCGTCTTCGACCGCCACCGCGGCGGCAAGATCGAGATGCGCTCGCGCGTGACCATCTCGAGCCAGCAGATCCTTCGCGACATCTACACTCCCGGCACGGCGCGCGTGTGCCTGGCGATCCGGGCGGCACCCGAGAAGGCATTCGACTTCACGTATCTGGGCCGTGCCGTGGGCATTGTGACCGACGGCTCCGCGATCGCGGCCCTGGGCAACATCGGCCTGCGCGCGGGCTTGCCCGTCCTCGAGGGCAAGGCGGCACTGTTTGCCAGCCTCGTGGGCATCAGCGGCATTCCGATTCTCGTTGAAAGCGCCTCGGTCGATCACTTTGTCGAGGTCGTGTGTGCGATCGCCCCCTCGTTTGGGGCAATTCTGCTCGAGGACATTGGCACACCGCGCTGCTTTGAGATCGAACAGAAGCTGCGCGCGCGCCTCACTCTGCCGGTGCTGCACGGCGATCAGCACGCGACGGCCGTTGTGACCCTCGCCGCACTCCTGAATGCGACTCGACAGACCGGTGCAGCGCTGCGCGCCCTTACGGTCGGTGTGGTAGGCCTCGGTGCCGCGGGCTCGGGTATCGCGCGACTCCTGCACGCCCACGGGGTCAAGCAGCTACTGGGCACTGACCTGCGCACCGAGGCGATGGGACGGCTGGCGCAGTTGCACGGCCAACGCGAGAGTCTGGAGAAGATCTTCGCCCGTGCGGACGTGGTCATCTGCACCACTGGTGCCCAGCATTTGGTTCCCCCGGAACTCATTCGTCAGGGCCAGATCGTGTTTGCACTCTCCACGCCGGATCCGGAGATCGATCCGGCCACAGCCCTCGCTGCCGGCGCTGCCGTCGCAGCAGATGGCAAGAGCATCAACAACGTCTTGTGCTTCCCTGGGCTGTTCGTTGCGGCACTGCGCGCCCGAGCCCGCAGCTTCACCGACTCGATGCTCGTTGCAGCTGCCAATGCACTCGCCGCGGCCGCGGCCACCGGCCAGCTGTTGCCGGATCCCTTGGATGTCTCGGTTCACGAGCGTGTCTCGCAGGCGGTGCAGGCGGCGATCATCGGTTCCGCCCCCGCCCCGCTCGCCGGCACCTCGGCTCCACCAAGCTGATCGGAAAGCGGCGTGGCCGAAGAAATCATGATTCAAGAACGACTGGCGCCTTGGAGAGGAGGCTGCGAGCGCGGCGATCGAGCTGATGCGCACCGCGAGTCAACCGGAAGATGTCGCGCGCGGGTCGATCGACCGGTTCGCGCGAGCCGCGGGCTGCGAGTGGGCAGCCAGGGGTAGCGACGGGCTCTGCTGCATTAACGGCAGACCCCTATTATCGGGACCTCCAATTGGAGCCCCCGAATGCCCCGAGCCGCTTCCCGCGACCCCATTTACCGGCGGCGCCGCTACACCCCAGAAGTCATCGAGCTGTGCGTGCGCTGGTATCTGACGTACCGGCTGAGCTATCGCGATCTATCCGCCATGATGGCCGAGCGCGA
>DATAXJ010000014.1:0-13419 GCA_036266795.1 Steroidobacteraceae bacterium
CCACGGCGCGCGTCTTGCCGAGCATCAGCAGCCCAGCCTTGATGCCCCGCATGAGCTCTGGCCAGTTATCGAAGCCCGCCGCATCGAGCGTCCCGCTGACGTTCTGTGCGACGTATTCCTTGACGCGGGCGAGGTTCACGACGCATTCGCGCAGCACCGCGCCCTGCACCTGCTGGAAGTCGTGGTCCGGCGCCTCGGCGTCCTCGGGCGCTTTCTTGCGTGGCAGGATCAGCCCGACGAGCTGGTCATCGAGCCGATCCTCGACCTGGATCAGCCCTGCGGCCACTTGCACGAGTTCGGCCTCGCCACTCGGCTCGCGTCCGGTGACCATGGCCTCCAATCGCTGCGTGGCCTCCTGTACGCCGGCGCGCAGCTCGCCGAGTCCGAGCACCCCGAGCGTGTCACCGATCTTGCGCAGCATCGCGACCTGCGGCGCGAGCTCCTCGGCCGCCTCCCCGCCCCGTCGCACGTAGATGTCCAGCACATCCTTGACCTTTGACAGATCCTCGCGGATCGCCGCGGCCACCGTGTGCATCAGCTTGATCGAGGGCGCCGAGAGGTTCTCGCGCTCCTGCTCCACCGATTCGTCCACCGGCAGCAGTTCATTGAGTCGGAACGAGGCGCGCACGGCGGCCACCCTCGGTCCGGCACTGCTAGAGCGTGCGATGTAGTACAGCACGTTGTTCAGCAACTCCACCGGCGGGTGCTGCGCGTAGCGCTTCTCACCCTGCTCGTAGAGGCGCTTCAATTCCCGGTCGGCCAATCCCAGCAGGCGCTTGACCGAGATGCTGCTCTCCACACCGCTCTCGCGCAGCGCCTCGAGCAGCGCGCCGACGACCCACCAGAGCTGGAACACCGGCTGCGCCGTGGCCACCTGCTCGAGCCGCGAGGCGACCGACGAGAGGGTCTCGAGGTTCTGCTCGGTACGCTCGCCGCGAATCCAACCGATCAGGCCGGTCTGATAGCGAGAGCGCAGCCGCCGCGCCCACTGTGTCACGCTCAGCGGCGGCTCCCCGGGCGCCGCCGGCGCCGGCTGTGCCTGCCGATCGGACTTCAGGTTCAGCAGCAAAAGCGTGCCTTCGGACAGCAGCGCACTGCCGCGCACGGCGCGCAGGTCATTCAGCAGCGGCAGCAACACCAGGGCCAGATCGCGGCCGCCGGCCAGCACGCGCTCCAGGTAACCGGGCAGCTGCACCATGGCGCGCATCAGCGCATCGAGCGCCTCGGCCTGATTCTTGCGCTCGCTGCCCAGAGCGATCAGGTACTGCGCGACCTGCTCCATCTCCTCGGCGAGCAACGCGGCCCCGTAGATCTCCATCATGCGCAGCACGCCCTGCACCTGATGCAGCTCGTCGCGGCAGCGCTCCAGCAGCAGCATGTTCTGCGGCTGCTCGACGTGCGTCTCGAGTGCACTGCGCCCGTCGGCGAGCGCGACGCTGATCTCGCGCGCCACCGTGTGCAGCGTTTGCGTGGCCAGGTCGGTCATGGCGTGGCGCTTCGAATGATCTGTCGGGTTCCCCGGTGCTCCACGTCAGGAGCCGCCGAGCACCTTGATCTTGGGATTGGAATAAGCACCCGGACCGGCGCCGGGCGCAGAGCCATGGCCCGTCGGGTGCATGCCAGCCTGGGCGGCAGCGGCGGCCGCGCCAGGGCCCAGCACCAGCGTCGCGGAGGAGGCGCCAGCCGGCGAGGACTGCGTGCCGCCAGGCGGCGCGCCGGCCAGCTCGCGCGAGGCGCTCTGCGAGAGCGTGCGGTGCATGCCGGAGGTGTCCGTGCCGCCCGGGAGGCGGAAGCCGGCGATCGACTTGCGTAGCGCCGCGGCCAGATCCGCCAGCTTGATGATCGACTGCGAGGTGGCGCTGGTGGAGTCGGCCGACTGCGTGCTGATCTCGCGCAGCACCTGCATATTGCGTGCGAGCGCCTGAGCCGCGGAGGCCTGCCCGCGCGCACTGGCCGAAATGTTCTGCACCAGGCTCGCGATCTGATTGGACACCTGGTCGATCTCCAGCAGCGCCGCGCCGGCATTCTCGGCCAGCAGTGCCCCACCCACGACGTCGGTGGTGCTGCGCTCCATGGAGACCACCGCCTCGTTGGTGTCGGTCTGAATGGTCCGCACCAGCACCTCGATCTGCTTGGTGGCATTCGCGGCCCGCTCGGCGAGCCGCTGCACCTCGTCGGCCACCACGGCGAAGCCGCGTCCGGCCTCCCCGGCCATGGACGCCTGGATCGAAGCATTGAGCGCCAGGATGTTGGTCTGCTCGGCGATGTCGCTGATCAGCTCGACGATGTTGCCGATCTCCTGCGAGCTCTCGCCCAGGCGCTTGATGCGCTTGCTGGTCTCCTGGATCGTCTCGCGGATGGCATTCATGCCATCGATGGTGCGACGGACGGCGTCGCCGCCCTTGTGCGCGACGTCCACCGAGTGTCGCGCGACATCGGCGGCGCGCTCGGCATTGCCCGATACCTCTTCGATCGAGGCAGCCATCGCGCCGATCGACTCGCTCGCCGAGCCGATCTGCTTGGACTGCGCACTGGTCGCGCGCGTCAGATGCGAGGCCAGCGCTTGCGTCTGCCGCGCGGCGGCGTCCAGCTGAATCGCGGACTGCGCGATGGTCGCCACCAGCTTGCGCAGCGCCTCGACCGCGTAATTGACCGAATCGGCGATCGCGCCGGTGATGTCCTCGGTGACCGTGGCCTGCACCGTGAGGTCGCCCTCGGCGAGGCTCGACATCTCATCGAGCAACCGCATGATCGCCTGCTGATTGCGGTCGGTGTCCATACGCTGCGTCTCGGCGGCCTTTTTGGCGCTCTCGGCCAGCTCCTGCGCGTGCCGCAGATAGGCGAGCAGCTTCCACAGCGGCGCGAGCGCCAGCAGCGCCGGCAGTGCCGCCCAGAAGGCCGCGACGTGCGCCACGGACAGTCCGATTGCCGCCAGGGCGGCGAGCCCCGCGAGCGCGAGCGCCGTGAGCGCCAATGTCTGCGGTCCGCGCCTCATGCGCTCGCCTCCAGAAACGACACATCTTCCACCAGCGAGCGCAGTCCGAGCACCGGCCACTGCTCGTTGCCGCGCTTGAAAGAGCCGGCGATGAAGTGCGCGCAGTTCACGATGGTCGGGGGCACGTCCGCAGAGAATTCCGCATCGGCAAAGCGTCGAAATCCGAGCACCTCATCGACCACGAGCCCTGCGGGAATGTCCCGATGGTTGACGACGATGATGCGGGCGGTGCGCGCTGCAGGAGTCTCGCCGCCCCCCAGGTAGGCGCGCAGATCGATGATCGGCAGCAGCGCCCCGCGCACGTTCGCCAGCCCCAGAATCCAGCTCTTCGCGCCCGGGACACGCGTCAGGGGCGCAGGTACGCCGAGCACCTCGCGTGCTTCCTCGCGCGCCACCAGGTAGAGCTCACCCGCCATCTTCAATGCCACCCCGACCCATTCCCCGGCAGCTGCCGCTTCCGTGCCCGCACTGGCGGTGACCGCCCGGCCACGACGCTCCAGCTCGGCCAGCAGCTCGAAGGGCCGATCCCGCAGTGCTCGGAGCGTCGAGGTGCTCTCCTGCATGTCAGGCTGTGAGCGCGGCCTGGGCCTTCTCGACCAGCTGGTCCGGCGATACCGGCTTGACCAGATAATCGATCGCGCCCTGGCGCAGACCCCAGGCCCGATCGGCCTCCTGTCCCTTCGAAGTCACCATGACGATCGGAATCGAGCTGGTGTCCGGATCGTTCACCAGCGCGCGCGTGGCCTGATAGCCGTTGACGCCTGGCATGACGATGTCCATGAAAATCAGATCCGGATGCATCTGCCGCGCGAGCCGCACACCTTCGGCGCCATCGGTCGCTGTGGCCGTGCGGTAGCCGTGGCGCTCGAGTGCTTTTTGCATCACGTGCACCTCGGTCGGCGAATCGTCCACGATGAGGATCAGCGCCATGGCGTCATCTCCGCGTCACTTCCGCGTCATCTTCGCATCATCGCCCGATGTGCGACTCGATCGCGCCGAGCAGCTCGTCCTTCGTGAAGGGCTTGGTCAGATAGTGCTCCGAGCCCACGATGCGTCCGCGCGCACGATCGAACAGCCCGTCCTTGGAGGAGAGCATGATGACCGGAATCGAGCGGAACACTTTGTTGTGCTTGATGAGCGCGCAGGTCTGATAACCGTCCAGACGCGGCATCATGATATCGACAAACACGATGTCCGGCTGATGATCCGCGATCTTGGCGAGCGCATCGAAGCCGTCCACGGCCGTGAAGACTTCGCAGCCCTCCTTGGTCAGCAGCGTCTCGGCCGTGCGGCGAATCGTCTTGCTGTCATCGATGACCAGCACTTTCAGGCCGCGAAGCGAAGCAGCCGGCGGCCGGGGCGCTGTCGCAGCCATGTGGGCAGCTGCGCTGCCGGCGCCACCGGCTTCGGCTGCTGCGCCACGCTCGTCCGTCGTCGATTCCATGCTCCATACCCTCCGGTCCGGTCCGGCGGCCAGCCATGCGTCCGCGGCTTGACTCGCTCCCGGCGGCGATACCCTATACAGGGGGGACTCTCCTGACGCGGTGCCACGTCCCGCCTTCTCGAATCGGTTTGCGTCGAATCGGTTTGCGTCCGGGCATGTCCCGTCGGCACAATCGCGGCCGGCAGCGAGTTCGCCGCCACGTGCCGCGCGTTTTAACATATCGGCACACCCCCCGCTATGCCGCCTCCGTCACGGTTTTTGAAGGCCGCGACGGCCGCCTCGCGACCCCGGTGGGTAGGTGGAACATAATCTCACCGACGCGGCCCGCATTGCCGCGTTCAGGCCGCGTCGCGGTCCGGTGCGCGGTCTGGTGCAAGGAGCGAGAGAATGACTACATCCGTGCGATCGGCCGCCGTAAGACTGGCCGTGGTCATGGACCCGATCGGGCTGATCAAATACGCCAAGGACACGACGCTCGCCCTGCTGCTGGCAGCGCAGGCGCGCGGCTGGTCGCTGCACTATCTGGAGCAGAAGGACCTGCGGCTGCGCGACGGCGTCGCGGAAGGCCGCGTGCGCGCACTCAGCGTGCGCCCCGATCCGCAGCAATGGTTCACGCTCGGGGAGCCCGCCATACACCCCCTCGGCGACTTCGACGTCGTGCTCATGCGCAAGGACCCGCCGTTCGACACCGAATTCATCTATACGACCTACATCCTCGAGCGCGCCGAGGCCGCCGGCGCCCTCGTGGTCAATCGGCCGCGTGGCCTGCGCGACATGAATGAAAAGGTCTACACCGCGTGGTTCCCGCAGTGCTGCGCCCCAACGCTGGTCACGCGCGACATGACCGAGATGGCGGCTTTCGCCGCCGAGCACGGCAAGGTCGTCGTCAAACCGCTGGACGGCATGGGTGGCCATTCCATCTTCGTGCTCGACCGCGGCGACAAGAACGCCCGCGTCGTATTCGAGACCCTGACCGACGAGGGTCGGCGCTTCGCCATGGTGCAAAAATACCTGCCCGACATCGTCACCGGCGGCGACTCGCGCGTACTGCTGGTGAACGGTGAGCCCGTGCCCTACGCGCTGGCGCGCATTCCCACTCCCTCGGACAACCGCGGCAATCTCGCCGCGGGCGCCAAGGGGGTGGGCCGGCCTCTGACCGAGCGCGATCGCTGGCTCGCGGCACAGATCGGCCCCACGCTGCGCGAAGCAGGCATGCTGTTCGTGGGCCTGGATGTCATCGGCGGCCACGTCACCGAGATCAATGTGACCAGCCCCACAGGCCTGCGAGAGCTGGAAGGCCAGTTCGGCATCGACATCGGCGCTCTGTTCATCGACGCGCTCGCGCAGCGTCTACCACAGCGCGCCGCGCGCGCCGCATCGACGACTGCCGGCCGATGAGCGCAGCCTCCTCCATCGGCCGTAGCGGCGCGGCGACCCGCCTGCGCGAGGGGCGCGCACCCGTGCGCGAACGGCTCATGGTGATGCTGTTCCTCATGGCGCTGCTGCACGCCATCATCATTCTGGGAGTTGGTTTTGGCAGCAGTGCGCGCAGCAGCGGCGGCGAGGTTCCCCAGCTCGATGTCATGCTGGTGACCAACGATGTTCCCGAAGCGCGCAGCAACCGAACCGCCGCCTATCTCTCCCAACGCACTCAGATCGGGGCCGGCGACACGGATGCGCAGCAGCCGGGCAGCCCGGCGAGCCGCGGCGCGCAGGCCAGCGCCAATGAGCCGCTCGAGGGCGATGATCCGAGCGCCCACAGCGGCGCCGGCCAGACTGCCGCGGAGCGCGTGCTCGCCAGCACGGGCGCCAGCCCCGATATCCGCTACTTCGGCGAGATCGAGACCTCCTCCGCACAGGCGCTCCCCGAGATGCTCGGAGAGCTGCCCGGCGCACCGCGCAGCGGTCGCGGTGATGCCGTAGAATTGCTGCTGCGCGGTAAATCCAGCGCCCAGCACTGGGTCAGCCCGGATACCCAGGCCTCCGTGCTCGCCCCCTACCTCGCGGAATGGAAACGCAAGGTGGAGCGGGTCGGCACCCTCAATTTCCCCAGTGCCGCTCGCCGCTCCGGCCTGTCCGGCAGTCCGGTCGTCGAAGTCGAGATTGCTGCCAACGGGCGACTGCGCGATGCAAAGGTGCGCCGCAGCAGCGGCTACGGTGCCCTGGATCAGGCTGCGCTGACCATCCTGCGCCTGGCCAGCCCCTTCAACCCCTTCCCGGCCGACCTCGCCGCCGAGTATTCCCGTCTGCGCTTCGCCTATCAGTGGGACTTCGAGAGCGGTAGTCTGACCTCGGCGACCGTTCCCGCCGGCCCCGACGGCACTGCCGGCCCGGCCGCCGCTCCCCCAGGCGCCGCCGCCGCGCCAGACAGCGTCCCGGCGAGCGATGCCGCATCGCCCGCTACGGCGCGCGGCGCCCCACCCAGCGCCCCATCCAGCGGCTCGGCTGCGCCTTGAGCCAGGCTGTTGTGATCGGGGTGCCAGATACGCGTCCGCGCCCTTGAGGCAGTGGCCCCATGACCCCATACTCAGTCCATGGGCACTTCTACCTCTCGGTCGAGTCCCGTGAGCCTGGGCGCAGATTTGCGCGCCGGCGCTCCAGGAACCCTCAACTCCCTGGCCAATCATCTTCTTATTGCCATGCCTTCCCTGACAGAAGGCCCGTTCGCTCAGACCGTGGTTTTGATCTGCGAGCACAGTGAGCAGGCGGCGCTGGGCATCGTGCTGAACAAGCCGCTGGGCATGAAACTCGGCGATGTCATGGCGCAGATGAAGCTGGAGCCCACGGACATCCGCATCGGCGAGCAGCCTGTCCTGCAGGGCGGCCCGTTGAATCGGGACCGTGGCTTCGTGCTGCATCGTCCGGGCGGCACCTGGGACTCCACCCATCGGGTGTCGGACAATGTGCAGGTCACCACCTCGCGTGACGTGCTGGCGGCTATCGCGCGCGGCGAGGGACCGCAGGATGCCTTCGTGGCGCTGGGCTACGCCGGCTGGGACGCCGGACAGCTGGAGCGCGAGATGCTCGACAATGCCTGGCTGACCGTGCCGATGAATGAGCACATCGTGTTCAACCTGCCCTTCGAGGACCGCTGGCAGGCCGCCTGGCAGCTGCTGGGCATCGACAGCTCGCGAGTGAGCCTTACTGCCGGCCATGCCTGAAGAGCGCGGCCGCATCGCGCTCGGCTTCGACTTCGGCCTCAAACGCATCGGCATCGCCTCCGGCGACACCATCAGCGCAACAGCGGCACCCTGCGCGACCGTGCGCATGGGTCCGGGCGGCCCAGACTGGCCGGCAATCGATCAGATCCTGAGCCGCTTCCAGCCCGACGTACTCATTGTCGGTGCGCCCTGTCACGCCGATGGCACCGAAAGCAGCCTGACCGCCGCCGCCGACCGTTTCGCCGCAGCGCTCCGGGCGCGCTGTGGGCTTGCAGTGCTGCGCGCCGACGAGTTCGCCTCCTCGATCGAGGCGCAGGCGGCGCTGCGGAGCCTGCGCGCGAGCGGCGCGCGTCGCCGTCGCGTGCAACGCGCCGACATCGATGCCGCGGCTGCCGCTATCATTCTCGGCCGCTGGCTGGCAGCGCAGGCCAAGGGCGGCTTGGACGGATCGACATGATCGAGCAACGACGCGCGGATGGCTCTCTGCGCCACCTCATCAGCCTGCAGGGTTTGCGCCGCGAGGACATCGTGGCGCTGCTGCGGCGTGCGAGCCACTTCGTGCACGTCCCGGAGGAACGTCCGCTGCGCAGCGATGCGCTCGCCGGTGTCCAGATCGCCAATCTCTTCACCGAGCCCTCGACGCGCACCCGCGTGTCCTTCGAGCTCGCCGGTCGCCGTCTGGGCGCCGACGTGATCAACCTCGAGGTTCAGCTCTCCTCACGCGTCAAGGGCGAGAGCATGCTCGATACGATCTATACGCTGCAGGCGTTGCACTTCGATGTGTTCGTCATCCGTGACGCCCAGCCCGGCGTGCTCGAGCATGTCGCCTCGCACGTGGATCCCGAGGTCAGCGTCGTGTCAGCCGGCGAAGCGCACCTGTCGCATCCCACGCAGGGCCTGCTCGATGCGCTCACGGTGCTGCAGTTCAAGGGCGTGATCGACCGGCTGCGCATTGCAATCGTCGGGGACATCCGCCACTCGCGTGTCGCGCGCTCGGCCTACCACGTGTTCCGCGCTCTACAGGCGCGCGAACTGCGGTTGATCGCACCACCCGCCCTTATGCCGGAACCCGAAGAATTCTCCGACTGTGTGCGCTCGCACAGCCTCGATGAGGGCCTGTGCGGCGTGGACGTCGTCATGATGCTTCGCATTCAGAAGGAGCGCTTCGTCGAGGCGGCCCTGCCCGACGGGGCCGAGTATTTTGCACGCTATGGTCTGACCGCCGAGCGGCTCGCGCGCGCGCAGCCAGACGCCATCGTCATGCACCCCCAGCCGATGAACCGTGGCATCGAGATCGCCCCCGAAGTTGCCGACGGGCCGCAGTCGGTGATCCGCGCACAGGTCAGCAACGGCGTGGCAGTGCGCATGGCGGTACTCGAGACCATCGCGGCCCGGCACAGTTCATGAGCCCGCCCTCCGCGGTGCAGGCCGCCGCCGCATCGGTCCCCCGCCCCCACCGCGGCACCATCTTTATCGAGCAGGCCACGGTGCTCGCGCACAGCCATTTCGCGGGCGAGCAGCATGTGCTGCGCGTCGCCGCACCGCGCTGCGCGTCGCGCGCCGAGCCGGGCAGCTTTGCGCATGTGCAATGTGCCGCGGACCTGCCCATGCGCCGCCCGATGTCGATCATGCGCGCCAGCGTGCGCGAGGGCTGGATCGACCTGCTCTACAAGGTGGTGGGCAGCGGTTCGCGCGCCCTCGCACGCATGCAGCCGGGCGAATCCCTGAGCCTGCTGGGCCCGATCGGCCGCGGATTCACCCCGCACCCCGAGCGTCCCCGCGTGCTCGCACTCGGTGGCGGAGTCGGCATCCCGCCGATGGTGTTTCTCGCCGAGCGGCTGGTGGAGGCCGGAGCACCCTGGAAACCGCTGGTACTCATGGGCTCGGAGCTGCCCTTCCCGTTTCGTACCCGCCCCTCCACCATCCTCACTCCCGGCATGCCCGCCGAAGTCATCGGCTGTATGCCGCTGCTGGATGAATGGGGCATACCCTCACGCCTCGCGAGCCTCTCAGGCTTCGCCGGCTGTTTCGAAGGCTACGTGACCGAGCTCGCGCGCCGCTGGCTTACGTCCCTCGACGCTGCGGCCCTCGGCGAAGTGGAGATGTTCGCCTGCGGCCCAACACCCATGCTCGTCGCCTGCGCCCGCCTCGCCGCCGAATTCGCTCTGCCCTGCCAGGTGTCGCTCGAGGAGTTCATGGCCTGCGCCGTCGGCGGCTGCGCCGGCTGCGCAGTTGCGGTACGCGGCACGGACGGCAGCACGGCGATGAAGCGCGTCTGCGTCGACGGCCCAGTCTTCGAAGCGAAGACCATCTTCGGCTGAGCTCACCGCGACGCGCCCCAGGGGGCCGGCATCGGAATCCAGAAATGGGGTCGTACCGAGACACGGTTAGGGTGTGTGAAATGGACTTTGTCAGACAAAGTCCGTTTCACACACCCTAACCATGTATAGATTCGGTCCCTTTTCGGGTTACCGATGCCGGCCGTCTGGAGACGCGCGGCCGAGCTGATCAGCCGAAGTTGATCTTCGCTTCGAGATTGGTACGCGAGTCCGCGTACGTGAGCGCTTCCTCGAGCGTGATGCGTCCCTGCTTGAACAGCTTGTGCAGGCTCGAATCGAAGCTGCGCACGTCCTTGTCGCCGCTCTGCATGATCGATTCCTTGATGCTCATGACGTCGCCGCGCTTCACCAGCTCGGCGATGTGCGGCGTATTCATCATGACTTCGATGGCTGCGACGCGCTTATTGTCCACGCCCATGACCAGCCGCTGCGCGAGGATCGCGCGCAGATACTGCGACAGGTCGAGCGTGACCTGCTTGAACTGGTCCAACGGGAACATGTTGATGATGCGGTCCAGGCTCTCGGCAGAATTGTTGGCGTGCAGGGTCGCGAGCACCAGGTGGCCCGTGCCGGCCAGATTGATGGCCGCCTGCATGCTCTCGCGGTCGCGGATCTCGCCGATCAGGATCACGTCCGGCGCGGCCCGCACCACCGCACGCAGCGCCGCCGCGTAGGTGCGCGTGTCCAGCCCGACCTCGCGCTGGTTGATGATCGAGCGCTTGTTGGCGTGCAGAAACTCGATCGGATCCTCGATCGTGACGATATGATCCGAGGCGCTCTCGTTGCGATGATTGATCATCGCCGCGAGCGTCGTGGACTTGCCCGAGCCGGTGGCACCGACCACCAGCACCAGGCCGCGCTTGAGCATCGCCAGATCTGCGCACACGTCAGGCAGGCCAAGCCCGTCCACGCGCGGCATGTCGGAGCTGATGTAGCGCAGCACCATGGCCGGGTAGCCGCGCTGGTAGAAAATGTTGATGCGAAAGCGCCCGAGTCCCGACTCGCCGATCGCAAAGTCGATCTCCAGATCGCGTTGGAACTGCTCGAGCTGCTCGGGGTTCATGAGGCCGAAGCAGATAGAGCGCACCGCCGAGGGCGACAACACCTGCTTGTTGATCGGAAAGATCTGCCCCTCGATCTTGATCTTGATCGGCGCGTTCGAAGTGAAGAACAGGTCCGAGGCCTTCCGATCTACCATCAGCTGGAAGAGCGGCTTGGTGTTCAGCGTGGTCTGCGTGTCGCTGACCGGCAGCTCGATTGGGTCGATGGCGGCCATGGCGTTAGAAATTCTTTCCCTGCACTTCCTCGACGATGGTCAGATCCCCTTCGGCCTCGATCGGCTTGTTCTCCCGCTTGCTGTCGAGCTTGATGCGCAGGCGCAGCTCGTTCTTCGAATCGGAGTTGCGCAGCGCGTCCTCGTACGAGATGTAGCCCTGCTCGTACAGATCGAACAGCGCCTGGTCGAAGGTCTTCATGCCGATGCGGTTGGAGCGCCCCATGATCTCCTTGATCTTGGCGACGTCGCCACGAAAGATCAGGTCCTGGATCAACGGCGAATTGAGCATGATCTCCATCGCCGCGATGCGCCCGTGGCCGGACTCGCGCGGAATCAGCCGCTGCGAGATCAGCGCCCGCACGTTCAGCGACATGTCCATGAGCAGCTGCTCACGGCGCTCCTCCGGAAAGAAGTTGATGATGCGGTCCAGCGCCTGGTTGGAGCTGTTGGCGTGCAATGTCGCGAGCACCAGATGCCCGGTCTCGGCGAACTGGATGCCGTACTCCATGGTCTCGCGATCGCGAATCTCGCCGATCAGAATGACGTCCGGCGCCTGCCGCAGGGTGTTGCGCAGCGCCGTGTGCCACGACTCGGTGTCGACCCCGACCTCGCGGTGCGTGATGACGCAGCCGCGATGCTGGTGCACGAACTCGACCGGATCCTCGATCGTGACGATGTGGCCGCGCGTCTTGTCGTTGCGGTAGCCGATCATCGACGCGAGCGTGGTGGACTTGCCCGAGCCGGTTCCGCCCACCACGATCACAAACCCCCGCTTGGACAGCACGACCTCTTTCAGGATCGGCGGCAGGTCAAGCTCCTCGAAGGTTGGGATCTTGGCGTTGATCAGGCGGATCACGCAGCCGATATGGCTCTGCTGCACGAATGCGCTGACGCGAAAGCGGCCGATGCCCGGCGGGGCGATCGCAAAATTGCATTCCTTGGTGGCGTCGAACTCGCGCGTCTGACGGTCGTTCATGATCGCGCGCACCAGCAGGGCCGACTGATCTGCACTCAATGCGCGTTCCATTTGCGGGCGCACCTCGCCGTCGACCTTGATCGCCGGTGGAAAACCCGCAGTGATGAACAAGTCGGAAGCCTGGCGCTCCACCACGCGCTTGAGCAGCTCCTGCATGAGCTTGATGGCTTGATCCCGATCCATGCCTTACTTCCTCGTTTTCGGCGCAAGCCCTACGCGCCGGCCGCCTGCTGAGCACGCCGATCCGCGCCGCCGCTAGATGGCATCCTTGTTCTGCGCCTTGTAGCGCGCCTCTTCCTTGCTCACGGCCCCCTTGGCGAGCAGCTCGGACAGGCACTGGTCGAGCGTCTGCATACCGGCGGACTGCCCGGTTTGTATGGCCGAATACATCTGGGCAATCTTGCCCTCGCGAATCAGATTACGGATCGCCGAGGTGCCGATCATGATCTCGTGCGCGGCCACGCGGCCGCCGCCGATGCGCTTGAGCAGCGTCTGGGAGATCACCGCGCGCAGCGACTCCGACAGCATCGAGCGCACCATGGCCTTCTCCTCACCCGGAAACACATCGACCACGCGGTCGATGGTCTTGGCGGCGGAGCTGGTATGCAGTGTGCCGAACACCAGGTGTCCGGTTTCCGCCGCGGTGAGCGCGAGGCGGATGGTTTCCAGATCGCGCAGCTCACCCACCAGCACGATGTCGGGGTCCTCGCGCAGCGCCGAGCGCAGCGCCTCGCTGAAACCGAGCGTGTCGCGCTTGACCTCGCGCTGGTTGATCAGGCAGCGCTTGCACTCGTGCACGAACTCGATGGGATCCTCGATCGTGATGATGTGATCCGGACGATTGTCGTTGCAGTAATCGATCATCGCCGCGAGCGTGGTGGACTTGCCCGAGCCGGTGGGGCCGGTCACCAGCACCAGTCCGCGCGGCAGCATGCAAAGGTCGCGGAAGATCTTCGGGGCCGCCAGCTCGTCGAGGTTCAGGATGTTCGAGGGAATGTTACGGAACACCGCGCCGGAGCCGCGGTTCTGGTTGAACGCGTTGACGCGAAAACGCGCCAGCTTGGGGATCTCGAAGGAGAAGTCCGTCTCGAAGAACTCCTCGTACGTCTTGCGCTGCTTGTCGTTCATGATGTCGTACACCATGCCGTGCACTTCCTTGTGGGTAAGCGCGGGCATGTTGATACGCTTCATGTCGCCATCGACGCGGATCATCGGCGGCACCCCGGCC
>DATAXJ010000044.1:0-77245 GCA_036266795.1 Steroidobacteraceae bacterium
CGCGGGTCATGCGGCGCGCCAGCTCGGTCTCGATGCTCAGCAGGCGCACGGTGGTACGCTCCTTGAGCCCATCGGCACAGGCCGGCACGCGCAGATCCCCCGCCCGCGCCAGCTCCGCGCGTACGCCCTGGGTCAGCGTGATCGCTGCGATGCCCGCCAGCGTCCCCAGGCTCTGCAGCGATAGGCTGCGCTCGAGCACCCCCAGATCGCCTCCAAGCTCGCCCCGCGCACGTTGCAGCTCGCGTGTCTTGGCAATCCACACCGTCCAGGTGGCCAGGGATGCGAGCACCAACAACGCCAATACCCCCTTCACCACCACGTCGGTGCCGGCGAGCAAACCCAGCAGCGTGAAATTACTGGTCGACTGCAGAACTGGTGTCATGGATGCAGATCTCCTGAGAAGCCGAGGGTTCTGACGGGACAAAGAACGACAGGGGAACTGCGTATCGAGCCGGCATTCAGTGACGTGAAATCCGAGGGCCGGATACGCTCGCGTGGCGGGCGAGCGTGCATGCCGAACGCTGTTGACCCGTCCAGCAATAGCCGCGCAGCGTCTGGTTGTCGGGCGACAGCACCAGATCGAAATGCACGGCGCTCCCATCGTCCGTGCCCCCGTGCTGATCGGATCTGCGACTGATCGTCATGGAGACGCGCCTGCCGTTCACCTGCAGCTCACTGACGCTGTAGGAGATAGTCTGTTGAGCGGGGCCGGTCGAAACCTGCCCAGCGAACCCCGCTTGCGTAGTCACTGCAATGCCGATAGTGGGTGTGTTCGTATTATTGCTCTGGGCAAACCCATGCTGCGCGGCGATGGCCTCCTGCTGAAAGGCCTCTGCCGGTAGCCCTGACACGGCATCCGCTTTCATGCTTACCCTGGCCATTTGGTTCAGGTCGCCTCCACCATGGTTGGGCTGGTTCACATTGTTCTTGAGCTGCTGAGACAGATCGCTGACGGTCGTGGCGTAAGTCGGATTACACAGCTGTGCCAGGTAGGTTTGACCCGAGCGGGCGATGCGGACGCACTCATCCGCGGGCAGCGGCGCGGGCACACTCCAGCTGCTGTCCGGGAAAATCGCCGTCGCGCGCACCAGCGCCTCGGCGAGATTCTGCTGCGCCTGAGCGGCGAGAGCCTGCTGCTGCAGATGTGGCACCTGGGCGTTAAATCCGCCAGCGACCTGATTGAACGACTGGATGGCCGCATCGCCAAGCTGTACCGCTGTCTGTGCGAGCTGCTCCCGCTGATCGCTGCCAAGCCCGCGGTCCGGGGCCGCGGCTGCCACATCGGCCTTCTGCAGGCAGGCCACGTAGCTGCGTACCGCGGATTGATAGGCGACCAGTTGTCGACGAAATGCTTGCGCGCCCCCGGCGCTAATGGTTCCGGGAGGTCGTGCGACAGGGGGTGGAGTGCAGGGGGCATAGACCTGGGCGGCAAAGGCCTGGCCCTGCCGCTGGCGCGTCTGCTGGGCCTGCCTCTCCTGTGCCTGCGCCTTGGCCTCGAATGCGCGCGCCTCAGTATTGAACTCATCGACCCTCGAGTGCAGCTGCCGCGTCAGGGTGTCGCGCAAGGTTAGCGTGCTCACCTCGCGTACCTGGCTCAGACACGCGAGCTGGTTGCCGGCGGCGGCCAAATACTGATTGAGACTCTCTCGATAAGCGCGCATCTGCTCCAGAGTCGCTGTAGAGCCAGACGGCGCGGGACCGGGGCTGGGCGCAGCAGTGCAGCCGGCTAGCGTCGGCGGGGGTGGCGCCACGGCCTTCGGCTTGCTATCGGCGTCGCGCCCGGTGGGGCAACGCGATCCGGTGCAGAGGACGTTCGGCATGAAGTCGAGGGAGAACTGGACCGGCACAGACACCACTCGACCGACTATCTGTGATGGTGGTATGGGCATGGAACCCGCAAGCTGCAGCATCTGTTGGACTTCCTGCTCGAGGGCTGGATAGTGCTGCGTGCTGTCGACTCGAGAGTTCGTCACCCGCCCGGATTGGTCGACCGAGAATTGCAACGTCACGGTATCCTGCTGCATTTGCTGCAGAGCACTGCTCGGGTAATTCTTGTGGCTCGCCAGCCGGGCGACGATCTCATCCTCCCATAGCTGCATATTCGGGTCCGGGGCCTTGGGGGCGGCGAGGTCGGGCGTCTCTACCGGCGTACCGGTCGCCCCGGCGTCAGCCACTGGCGCCGCGTTTGAAGGTGCGGTATCAGGCTGCGGGATTGAGTGCATCTGCGCCAGAGGCCGCACGGGATTGACCGTTGCGAGCTGCGGGCGGGTTGCCGCCGCCTGCCTCGTCTGTGATTGCGACGGCCCCTGTCCCGGCGACGACGCGGCAGGCGAGCCCGTCGCCGGCATGGAAGCCAACTCGACGTCCAGCGCAGCGGGGGATCCTGCCAGCGCCGGCGGCCGCGGCGACCAATCGATGTAAAGGACCAGCAGGACCGCGGGGACGAGGTGCACCAGCAGCGCGGCGAGGGCGCTGCCGGTCCACAACCGCACTTGTTCGGACTCCCATCGTGCCGCGATTGCGTTCATAAATGGAGCGGTCGGTTCGTAGTCCTACTACCGATCAGCATCCGGGTTGCTCCCGTGAGAATGAAGGGATCTCGTGGTAAAGCAAGCCGCCTGTACCGCCTCCTCCGTCCCGGGAGTGGTTTATTCGCCGTGATCCGTTGCTGCAACGCTGCCGCATCCGCGTCGTAATCGGACTTTGAAGTCCTTACCCAGCGGCGCAAATAGCCATCTTGATGGAGGACTGCCGCGGTAACCCGGCCATGAGGCCCGACCACATAGCTCCATTGGGCCGCAACCACAGTTTCATCTGCCATCTGGTTCGCAGCCATTGTGGGCGCTCACAGGCGTCGGGACAGCTGACAATTCCGGCGCAGCGGTCCCGTTGAACATCGTCCACGCAGGTTTTGTTCGTCCGGGGAGAGCATCAGGTCGAAATGGATCACGCTTCCAGGGTCCTCGCCGCCGGAAGCTCCACCGGGCATCACGTGGATCGTAAAGGTGACCTGTGCGCCGGCCACGTGCAGCTCATCCACGGTATAGGAGGTGGTCTGTGGATGGTTGGTAGCCTGATAGGCCGCCTCGTTGGACGGCGCTGCTCCGATGCCCAGGATCGGCTTGCCAGGTCCCGCGCCGGCAACGCCGTGCATGGCGGCGATCGCCTCCTGCTGTGTGGCTTCGGCCATTGCCCCCTTCGCCCCGATTGCCGCCATGGCTGAGTTCGTAACGTAGCTGCTGTTGCAAAGTTGCGCCACGTAGCCCTTACCAATCCTGGCAATGCGGATGCACTCGTCCGAAGGCAGCGGGGCCGGCACGCTCCACGTGCTGTTGGGGAACGGGGCACTCGCCCGAGCGAATACCGCTGCGGGCTGCTTCTGCGTGCTGATCGATTCCTGCTGTAGCTTGTGCAGCTGCGTATTGAAGGCGACGATGAGTCGATTGAGAGGAGCCATCGTGGCGCGACCGGTGTTGGTGGCATCGACCTCGAGCGCGATGCGCTGTTCGGGCGTCAGGTCAACCTGTAGCCCCACGGCGTGCCGTGCCTGGTCGATGCACGCCACGTAGACGTACACTGCCGCCTCATAAGCGACGAGCTGCTTGCGATACGCCGGCAGCGCGCTGGCAGTAAGCGTCGTGGCGGGAGGTGGCCGCCTTCTCGGGAGCGAAGCCGTGCACGCGACGTAAGCTTTCGCCGTCATGCCGCGCGCCTGCTCGAAGCGGGCACCCGCCGCCGCCTCGGTCTCATGTTGCATCTTCTGAGCGCGCAGCTCTTCCGCCTTCTTGAACTCTTGCGCCTGGGTGTTGAAGCGCGCGACAAGTGCATTGACCTGCGTGACGGCGGTGTCCGCCTGCGATGTCGCATGGGCTGGCGCCAGGCAGCCGAGATAGCTGCGGGTCGCAGCGGCGTATTGCTGGAGCTGGTCCTGATAGGTGTGCATCTGCGCGAAAGTGGATGACGCGCCCGCAGGAGCCGGCCCCGGTGCCGTCGGGCGCGAGCACGCCGCGGCTGCCGCGGCTGCCGCGATCGATCGAGCAGGTTTCAGTTTTGCCGCCGCGAGGGAGAAGGCCACGTCCTTGTTGACGGCGGCGTCCGCGGAGATATACGCGGGTGGCGCGGGGAACGGTGCCGCGAGCAGCATGTGCTGCACTTCCTGCTCGAGAGCCTTGTAATGATGAGCGCTGTCGATGTGGAAGGACGTGACGTGACCTGTGCGATCGACCGAGAACTGCAGCCTCACAATGTCCTGCTGCCGTCGTCTCAGAGCGCTTTGCGGATATTGTTTGTAGCGCTCCAACTGGGCTTGTACTTCGGCGAGCCATCCCGGGCTCTGGGAGTTGGCGGAATCATTGGGTTCGTCCAGCGGCGCGACCGATGTCAATGAATCGGCGCTCGTCAGTGATTGCTGCGCGGCGCTCTGCGCAGGCGTGAGCGCGGGTTGCGGGATCGGAGGCGGCGATGGATCGCTCGTGAGCGCCACCATCTCCGGCAACGCCTTGAGCTGCAGCGCAGAGGGCGTCCGCCTGGCGCTGTCGGTGCTAGCCCGGGTCGGTGGCGCGGGTGTGGGTACAGGCACCGGCGCGGGTGCGGGTGCGGGTGCGACCTCGACATCGACATCGAAAGCATTCGGCGTGTAGGACGATCCGGTGGGCGGCGGCAAGCGCCGGGACCAGCTGACGAACAGCAGGGTCGCGACGGCGAGGTGCCCCAACAGCGCGGCGAGGGCACTGCCGGCCCACAATCGCGCCTGTTGGGACTCCCGTCGCTCGGAGTTCCGCGGCATTACTGCTCGGCGATAGACTTCATCTTCTTCAGCGCCGCCTCGAACCGTTGCCGCCGCTGTGCCATATCGGCCTGCTTCGCTGCCTCGTCAGGCTTGTCGGAAACATCGTAGAACAGCGTATAGATGATCTTGGACGTATTACGGGTCACGGGCTTTGCTTCCACGTATCCATGATAGAGATTGTAGAAGGCGCCGGCTTTCGTAGGCTGTGTGTACCCATATGACAAATCGGTCTTGCCGACCATGATTTCCAGTGCACGTCCATTCGCCAGCGATCTCACCGTGCCGATGTCGCCGTTGCCAGCCACGATCTTGCAATCCACGGCGAGCCACCGGCTGATATCGCAGTAATGCCCGACCTTGTCCCAGACCTGAGCCGCGGGCTTGTCGACGTTGATCTGCATTCGAATGGTTCTATAGTCTGGACCTGCCGCTGCTGCCGCCGTCGCGGCGCAAGCCATCAGGGCAGCTAAAAAAAGTTGTCGCATGAAAAGCCTCCTTGGTTGAAATTGCGGCCGCTGCGGCGCGACCATCGCCGGCATAACGCCATCTTAGTCCCAGTGCTCTGCCGAGGCCCGCGGTCGCGGCGCAGCGGCCGACACGGCAACGCAAACAGCCACGCACATACCGAGCATCCCGCTTCGAAGTGCCGATTGAGACATTGCTCTGGCTCCTTGAGGTCCGTGGGTGGATGACTCGTGGCGGATGGACCCTATTGCTGCGCCGGAGCGTCGCTACGTAGCTTGAACACCCACAGGGTCATGCCTCCCGGGGGATCGGTCAGTTCCGGCGCAAGCGATCCGTTACCCAAAACCAGTCCGCTGCCTGCGCCGGCGAGCACCGCGACGTACTGCATACCATCGATGCTGTAGGTGACCGGTGAGGAGCTCGGTGCGGCATCCAGGCGGATTTGCCACAACAGCCTGCCATCGGCGGCATCGTAGGCATGGAACACGCGATCGTCGGAACCACTGAACAGTACGCCGCCGGCCGTTGCCAGCAGCGAGCTCGCGGCGGGCGCGCGTTGGCGCACCGTCCACGCGATCTTATGGCTCTTCAGGTCCAGCGCCACGACGCCGCCGAGTTTGCCGTCACCGTCGGGCCGCGGAATGACCGTGGTGGACATGCTCGAGCCGCCGGCTCCGGCGGCCCCGCCCTTGGGCAAATACCTGAAGTTCATGCACATGTCGAACCAGGGTACATACAACACGTCAGTCATCGGATCGAAGGCCGTGGTGGGCCAATTGCGTCCGCCTCCAAAACCCGGGCAGATCACGTATGTACGCCCGGGCTCGGGCTGGGCGAAGGCGGGATAGACGATCTTGCGACCGGTCTTGGGGTCAATGCGTGCCACCAGGTTTTGCGGCCCCGCCTGCTGCGAGAACTCGTATTTGCCGTTGGCGCGATTGAGGATGTCAAAGATCCCCTGCTTGCCGCCTGTCACCAGCACCGGGGTGGGTTTGCCATCGATCGGCAACGTGACCAGCGTCTGCTCGTACGTCCAGTCCAGATCCCAGACGTCGTGATTGAAATGCTGGTAATACCAGACCAGCTTGCCCGTGTCCGGATCGAGCGCCACCGTGGACTCGGTGAACAGCCCATCGGCGGTCTGCCCCCTGGGCGTCTTGAGTAGCAGCGCCTGGATGTCGTAGGTATTGCCGATGCCGAAGTAGACCTGGTTCAACGCCGGATCGTAACTGCCGACCGTCCAGGAGCCCGCGCCGAAGCGCTGCTCGACAGGCAAGCCATTCCAACTATTGCCGCCCGGTTGGCCCGGACGGGGGATCGTATGGAATTGCCACAGCTGCGTGCCCGTCTGAGCGTCCAAGCCGACGATGAGGCTGCCTCCCGGGGCATCATTGCCGAGGTCAACACCGATGACGACTTTGCCGTCGGCAACGATCGGACCGGTTTGCAAGCCGCCAAAGCGCTGACCGGGCGGGACGATGTCGGTGTCCCACAGCACCTTGCCGCTCTTGACGTCCAGTGCGACCACGTGCCCGTCGAAGGCCGGCACGTAGAGCATGTTCTGGTAGATGGCGAGGCTCTTGGCGTGCTCGCCTCGCCCGCCGCGCATTGCTTCCGGCAGCGGCCGGATGTATTTCCACAGTAGATCCCCGTTCGTCCCGTCGAGCGCTTCGACCGTGTTGGCGCTTTCGACGAACAGCACCCCATCGTGCACCAGCGGTGCACCTTCGTTGCCGCTGACCGGCAGCGTGAGGCTCCAGGCCACGCCCAGATCATGGGCATTGCCGGTATTGATCTGATCCAGCTTGCTGTAGCTGGTGGCACCGTAGGTTCCCCGCCACATCAACCAATCGGCCGCGGGCGGGTCACCCAGCGTCTGCGCAGTGACCGGCCTGACCCGCTCCAGCAGCGCCTGGCGCTGCGCCATGGCCGCCTCATACGGTGCATCGTGATTGACGATGGTCAATGCGCTCTGGGCATGGACGTGCGCGCCAGATGCACAAAGAATGACGGCCGCCCCGGCACAGCCAAGGCGCAACGCGGTCTGCGCCGACCTGGGTTTCATCGGTACTGACACGTTAGACCCCCTTTGTATTGGTATTGGTATCTCGTCAGCTGCGGTGGACGCGGGGCCGCGTGGCGGCCGCCGCGTCAATGACCTCAGGAGAGGGACTGAACGTATTGGAGCATCCGGTCGCGCATGGGGGCATCCGGCAGGCGCCCAAGCGCCGCGCCCAGGTTGTCGATCATGTGAGTCGCTTTATCGGTCCCGGGAATCGCGGCGGTTACCGCCGGGTGGCTCAGCACCCACTTGAGAAAGAATTGCGCCCAGCTGTGGCAATCGAATTGGGCGACCCATTCAGGCAACGGTTTACCCAGCGCCAGCCGAAAGAGTCGCCCTCGGCCAAAGGGCAATGCGACCAGCACTGCAGTGCCGGCGTCGCGGGCGGCTGGCAGCACGCGAGTCTCGGCGTCGCGGTTGTCAATCGCGTAGTCGATCTCGAGAAAGTCCGGTCGCTCGCGCTTCACGATGGCCTCAGCCGCATCGTAGGCTCCGCCGAACGTTGTCGTGATGCCCGTATAGCGACACAGGCCGCGACTCTTCAGGGCGCGCAGCGCTGTCAGCGTTTGCCTGGGATCGCGTACGTTGTGGAGTTGCAGCAGGTCGACCCGATCGGTCTGCAGCCGTCGCAGCGATGCCTGCAGACCGGCGGGCTCATTCGCAAAGCTGTCGTGCTCGAGCTTGGTCGAGAGAAACACGCGCTTGCGCTGGCCACTTTTCGTCAGGATGTCGCCCAGGACGCTCTCGGCCTGCCCGTAGGAGGGTGCCGTGTCGATCAGCGTGCCCCCCTGCGCGATCAGCGCATGTACCACGCTCTGCGGACCGGCGCGCTGCGCTTCCGTCGCCCCGACGTCAAACACGATGGCAGTTCCCAACCCCACTACCGGAAGACTCTCGCCGGATTGGGGAATGGGTCGCGTACGCAGTCTGGGGACGTTGCCCGAGGATGGGTCCTGCGCACGGGCTTTCGGCCCCCACGCAGCCGACGCGGCCGCCAGCAACAACGTCAGGGTTTCACGGCGTGATGCGTCAAAACCTGCGACCATCGAGTTTCCCTGGCCTGCTATTGACGTGGATCAAGGCCGCCGACCGAAGAGCGGATGTGCTGCCGCATCTTCCATGTGGCCCGCTCGTGCGTCAATGTTCGCTGCCCATCCGCGATGCGGCCGACAGAACCGTACCGCCGCCGCCCTCACCCCGCCGCCTCGATCACCAGCGCCAGCAGTGCTGCCCCATAGCGCTGCAGCTTCGCGGCCCCGATGCCACTGACGCCACGCAGCTCGTCGAGCGAGCGTGGCATCGAGCGCGCGATCTCCTGCAGAGTGCTGTCGTGGAACACGGTATAGGCCGGCACGCCGTGCTCGCGCGCCATGCTGAGCCGCCAGCCGCGCAGCGACTCGTAGAGCGTCGTGTCCACGCTGCGTTGTCCCTCGAGCTGCGCTGTGGCTGCGCCCTGCCCGGGCGCTGTCCGGCGCTTCGAGCCGCCCTTGCGCGAGCGGCGCGCAGGCGCGCTCGAGCGCCGCAGTGCCAGCGTCCGGCGGCCCGAAAGCACCTCACGGCTCTCGGCCGTCAGGCGCAGCACATTGAAGTGCGCGTGATCGACGCGCACCAGCCCGAGCATCACCAGCTGGCGCAGTACCGAGCGCCACTGGCCACTGTCCAGCTCCGCACCGATACCAAAGGTGCTCAGACGTCGGTGGCCGAACTGATCGACCTTCGCGCTCTGCTCTCCGCGCAGCACATCGATCACGTGCTGAGCGCCAAAGCCAAATCCACTGCTCTGTTCGCAGCGATAGATGCAGGACATGAGCTTGCGGGCCGCCTCGGTGCCGTCCCAGATCTGCGGCGGCGCGAGGCAGTTGTCACAATTCCCGCACGGGCGCGCGCCCTCGCCGAAATACTGCAGCAGTGTCATGCGTCGGCACTGCACCGACTCGCACAGCCCGAGGATGCCGTCGAGCTTGCGCATCGCGACGCGCTTATAGGGCTCGTCGGCCTCCGATTGCTCGATCAGGCGGCGCTGCTGGACCACGTCGGCGAGCCCGTAGACCATCCAGGCGTCAGCGGGCAGGCCGTCGCGTCCCGCGCGGCCGGTCTCCTGATAGTAGCTCTCGATGCTGCGAGGCAGGTCCAGGTGCGCCACGAAGCGCACGTCCGGTTTGTCGATGCCCATCCCAAAGGCGATGGTCGCAACCATGACCAGCCCGTCCTGGCGCAGAAAGCGCTCCTGGTGCGCTTCGCGCACCCGATGCTCCAGGCCAGCGTGATAGGCCAGTGCCTCGATACCCTGGGTACGCAGGAATTCGGCGACCTGCTCGCAGCTGGCGCGCGCCAGACAATAGACGATGCCCGACTCACCGGCGTGCTCGCTCTGCAGGAACTGCAGCAGTTGCTGACGGGGGGTGTCTTTTTCGCCGATGCGATAGCGGATATTGGGTCGATCGAAGCTCGCGACGAAGCTTCGGGCGGTCGGAAGCTGCAGCCGCTCGAGTATCTCGCGTCGCGTGCTCTCGTCGGCCGTGGCGGTCAACGCGACGCGCGGTACTCCCGGATAGCGCTGTGTCAGGACGGCGAGCTGGATGTACTCGGGCCGAAAATCGTGCCCCCATTGCGAGACGCAGTGCGCCTCATCGATTGCAAACAGGGCCAGCGTTACGCCATCGAGCAGCGCGAGGCAGCGCTCGCTCAGTAGCCGCTCGGGCGCGACGTACAGCAGCTCGAGCTCGCCGGCACGCACTTGGCGCTCGACGGTCTGCTGCGCCGCCCAGTCCATCGCGGAGTTGAGGCTTGCGGCGCGCACACCGGCCTCGCGCAGGGCGGCCACCTGGTCCTGCATCAGCGCGATCAGTGGAGAGACGACCACGGCCATCCCGGGCCGGGCCAGCGCTGGAATCTGGTAGCAGAGCGACTTGCCACCGCCGGTAGGCATCAGCACCAGCGCGTCGTGCCCATCGATGAGCCATTCGACGATCTCGCGCTGCTGGCCACGGAATTCGCCGTAGCCGAACACGTCGCGCAGCAGACGGGCAGGCGTGTCCGTGACTGCCGTTCGTGGCAGGGCCGTCATCGAGGGCGCGGTCACGGACGACGCGGCACGAGCATGCGCGTCACGGCGAGCTGCACAACGCTGCCGCGTTCGTTGAGCGTGGCGTTGCGCGTGATGAGCCGCCCGCGCGTGGGTCGCGTGCGCGAGGGTATCAGCTCGATGATCTCGCCTTCCACGTGCAGCACGTCGCCGGGGCGCACCGGCGCGCGCCATTCGATGTCCACGCCCAGTCCGATCGTGCCGCCGGCCAGGGGCAGCCCGCCATCCACCAGCAGCCGCATGGTGAGCGCCGCGGTGTGCCAGCCGCTGGCGACGAGCCCACCGAAGAGAGTGTCGCGCCCCGCCTGCTCATCCAGGTGAAAGGGCTGGGGATCGAACTGGGTCGCGAACGCACGGATGGCCTCTGCGTTCAGCGTGACGCTGCCGGTCACGAAGCGCTGGCCGAGCGTCAGATCATCGAAGTACAACGGCATGACGCATACTAGGATAGATCGGATCGATGCCGTCGCTGCACAATTCTGGCGTGATTACCCGTTTTGCCCCGAGCCCCACGGGCCTGCTGCACCTGGGTCATGCCTACGCCGCGCTGAAGGCCTGGGATGAATCCGATCCCGCAGGCTTCGTGCTGCGCATCGAGGACCTCGACCGTACTCGCTGCAGGGCCGAATTCGTGCAGGCGATCTTCGAGGACCTCGCCTGGCTCGGCCTCGCCTGGCACGAACCGGTCCTGTACCAGTCCATGCGGGCCAGCGCCTATGGCGAGGCGCTCTCGATCCTCGCGAACCGAGGCCTGACCTATCCCTGCTTCTGCACGCGCACGACGATTGCGAGCGCACGCGCCGGTACGGTAGCTGCCGAAGGCGCCGCGGACATCGCGCTGGCCGCCGAAGCGCCGCATCCCTCGATGCACCCTACGCCCGTGTATCCGGGGACCTGCCGGGGCATGGCGGCCAACGAGCGACAGCGGCGTCTGGAGCGGGGCGACGCCCACGCGTGGCGATTGGACGTGGTACGCGCCGCTCAACAGCCCGAAGCACTGCATCTGCAATTCATCGAAGAGGGCGAAGCGGTGGCCGGCCAGGCCACTCGTATTGCGGTACAGCCGCAGCTGCACGGGGATATCGTGCTGGCGCGCAAGGATCTGCCGGCCGCCTATCATCTGGCCGTCGTCGTGGATGACGCCTTTCAGCAAGTCACGCTGGTCACGCGCGGTGAGGATCTGCAGCCAGCCACGCACGTGCAGCGGTTGCTGCAGGCGTTGCTCGGGCTACCCATGCCGCGCTACGCCCACCATCGACTGATCCTGGATGCGCAGGGCCGCAAGTTCTCCAAGCGCGATCTGTCGCCGACGCTACGCGCTCTTCGAGCCGAAGGCTGCACGCCGGCAAGCCTGCGGCAACGGCTGGGTCTGACGTGAACGCGTCGAGCGCGCTGTCGGCCGCGACGCCGCAACGCCGGGTGGCTAATCAGGTCCAGTCGCCTCCGCCGCCGAGATCGCCCCCGCCCATGTCCCCACCACCTCCGAAGGGGTCCCCGCCGCCGCTGTCCCACGAGCCGCCATCGCTGATGCCGAAATCCGCGCCGCCCATATCGCCATTGACTCCGGGATCGGGCAGACCCGCAGCGTCGGCACTGGGAATGATGCCGCCGCCTGCATGAGAACCGAATGCGTGCTGGATCAGCTCCTCGCCGGCGGCAACGCCCGCCCCGACGGCGAGGCCGGTCGCGAGGTTACCCATGAGCCCCGAGCCGGTGCGCATCGGCGCGCCGTAGCCCGGACCGCCATAGCCGGGCCCATAGCCACCCGGATACGGTGGATTCATCGGGCCGTAGGGGTTGGCACCGTAGGTTCCATAGGGCTGGGCGTAGGGGTTGACGGCGGCCGCCCGGCGACGCAGCAGCGCGTAGATCAATGCGCCGATCCCCAGCACCAGCACAATTGCGCCCCAGGAGGCGCCATGACTGGCCGGCACCATGCGGCCGGCACCAAGCTCGCGCTCCAGGGCGGCGACAGCGGCGGGACGCGCGAAAGTCAGACCCGGACTGAGCTGTTCCGCCGTATGCAGCTCCTGCCGTGCGCGCACCAGATCGGGCGAGCGCGCATAGACTTCCGCGGCGACGTAGTGCGCGCGGGCGCTCGAGGGGTAATCGCGCAGCACCTGCGCGATCATCTGCTCCGCCTCAGCTAGTTTCCCTGCCGAGGCCGCCGCATAGATCTGCTGTGAGCTCGCATCGGCCGCGCGAGTGGGGGGGAGCTGCGCGGTGGCAACGCCTGCGCCGCCCAGCGCGGCTACGAAAATTACCGAAATCAAAGCCTTGTGAAACATTCCTTTCTCCGGTCGGGCGTTCCCGGGCTTCCCGGGCTGCCGAGAGCTTAGGCGCGCCGGTGCGATGCTAGTTCCGTGGCGCCGCATTGCAATAGCTTCGATCATATCTTCGGGGCGTGCCATGGGTCCCCCATCAGGGCGGCGGCCACATACGCCTGCGCGCCGGCGCAGGCGGCAGCCAGCGATATCCCCATGGCCAGCTGGGCCGCGATGGCGCTCGCCGCGCTGCAACCGGTGCCGCGTCGGTTGCCCATCACACGAGTCGTGCGCAGGCGCAGAAGCTGGCCTCCGGGGGCAAGCAGGCGATCGGTGACCTGAGCGTCCGCCGTCGGTGTTTCGTGCCCTCCCTTGAGCAGCACGGCGGCGGCGCCGAGTGCCTGCAGGGCGCGCATCTGTTCGAGCATCTGCGCTTCGGACTGCGCAAGCGGGACCTGCAGCAGCGCCGCGGCCTCGGGCAGGTTCGGCGTGAGTAACGAGACGCGCGGCAGCAGATGCTGCCGCAACCGATCGATGCCGTCAGCTTCGAGGAGTGGGCCGCCGGAGCTGGATACCAGCACCGGATCGAGCACGATCGGCAGGCTATCGCGCGAGGGCAATTCGGCGGTCACGGCCTGGACACTGGCGGCGGTGGCGAGCATGCCAATCTTGACGGCTCCGACCTGCCCAGCTCTCAGCGCGGCGCGGATCTGCTGGGCGAGACAGTCGCAGGGCAGCGGCCAGACGCCGAGGACCTGCGCATCGGTTTGCGCAGTCACGGCAGTCACCGCGCAGCAGGCCTCGGTGCCCCAGGCCGTCAGTGTCTGCACATCGCGCGTCAGACCTGCCCCGCCGCTGCTGTCGGTGGCGGCAATCACCAGCACACGGGGGGCTGCCGCAGGCATTGCCTAGCCTCGTGCGGTCAGGCGGTTCGCCTCGAGCAGCCAGTCGCACATGCGCTGCTCGGGCTGCGCGTGCCGGACGATGTCCGTGACCACCGCGGCACAGTCCGCACCGGCCGCGAATACACCGGCGAGCCGTTCGACGGTCAGCCCACCAATCGCCACGAGCGCAATGGCACCCACGCGACGTTTCCATTCGGACAACTTCGCCAGCCCCTGAGGCTGCCAGGGCATCTGCTTGAGCAGCGTCGGATAGATCGGTCCGAGCGCGATGTAATCTGGCTGCACGCTGAGCGCACGCTCGAGCTCGGCTTCGTCGTGTGTGCTCACTCCCAATCGTATGCCCTTGGCGCGCAGCGCACGCAGATCGCACCCATCCAGATCCTGCTGCCCGAGATGCACGAAATCGCACTCGAGCTGCAGGGCGAGCTCCCAGTAGTCGTTGACGATGAGCTGCGCCTCGAAAGCCGCGCAGCGATCGCGGGACGCGATGATCTCGCGACGCAATTGTTCGCTGTCCATCTGCTTGATGCGCAGTTGAATCAGCCGCGCACCGACGGGCAGCAGCCGCGTGACCCAGGCAGCGCTGTCGACGATGGGATAGACGGGCGCCAGAGTCGGCCCGTCCACCGCGTCCGGCGCATCCAATGCGTCGCTCACGGCACAAAGGCCTGCCCGATGACGGGCGTGGACGGCGCGGCCATGTCGCGCGCGGGAATGGCGCCGGCCAGATAGGCCGTACGGCCCGCCTCCACGGCGAGCGCCAGGGCGCGCGCCATGGCCACCGGATCGCGCGCCTGCGCCACCGCAGTGTTGATGAGCACCGCATCGAAACCCAGCTCGAGCGCTGCAGCCGCATGCGAGGGGGTACCGATACCGGCGTCGACGATCAGCGGGACGGTGGGAAAATGCGCGCGCAGCGCCCGCAGGCCGAACACATTATTGAGCCCCCGCCCCGAGCCGATCGGCGCCCCCCAGGGCATGAGCACGCGGCAGCCGGCCGACAGCAGCCGCTCGGCCACCACCAGGTCCTCGGTGCAGTAGGGCAACACCTGAAAGTCTTCCTGGATCAGCAAGCGCGCCGCTTCCAGCAATCCGAAGACATCCGGCTGCAGCGTGTCGTCCTCACCAATCACCTCGAGCTTGATCCACCGCGTATCGAAGAGCTCGCGCGCCATGTGCGCGGTGGTGATGGCCTCCTTGACAGAATGGCAACCGGCGGTATTCGGCAGCACGCGCACGCCGAACGAGCGCACCAGCGACCAGAAACCCTGCCCCGCGCGCAGCTGCGCGCCTTCGCGCCGCAGCGACACGGTCACGACATCGGCGCCCGAAGCGCGCACCGACTCCTCGAGGATCGCGGGTGAGGGATAACGCGCCGTGCCCAGCAGCAGCCGTGAAGCCACCTCGCTGTCATAGAGTCGCAACATTCCCACGACGTCTCCTACCCGCCCTGCATTGGCGCGAGCACCTCGACGCGATCGCCGTCCTGAAGATGCAGCTCATCGCGGGCGCGCGCCGGTACGAACTCGCCGTTCACGGCGGTCGCGACGGTCGCGCCACCGTAGCCGCAGACCCGCAGCATCGCAGTGAGCGTCGGCGCTGCTGCAGTCTGCGGACTGGCGGTCAGCTCACGCCAGGCGCCGTTCAGCTGGATTTTCATCCCGCGGCCCCCGCTGGTCCCGCAGCCCCTGCAGCTCAGGAAAGCTCTGCCCATCGAGCACGATCGCGGCCAGCCGCCTGGCCAGCGTCGGGGCGATCAGAAATCCATGCCGATAGAGGCCATTGACATACCACACGCGCCCAAGGTGCAGGATGCGCGGCAGATTATCCTCGAACGCCGGGCGCACGCCGCTCGACATCTCCACGATGCGTGCCTCGCCAAAGGCCGGATGCAACGCGTAGGCTGCACTGAGCAGTTCGAGCGCCGAGCGGACCGTGACCGGGCCGGCGTCGTCACTTTCCAGCGAGGTCGCGCCCACCATGTAGAGCCCGTCCCCGCGCGGCACGACGTACAGCGGCAGGCGCGGATGCAACAGGCGCACGGGGCGGCGCAGCGCCAGCTCCTGCGACTGCAGCAGCAGCATCTCGCCGCGCACGCCCCGCAGACACGGCAGCGTATCGGCGGCCGCCAGACCGCGGCAATCGATGAGCACATGCCCCTGCACACCGGCGCCCCGACGCACGCGCTCGAGCTCTTCCGCGCTGACTGCGAAACGCACCTGAACACCGTGCACGGACAGTTGCTCGAGCAGATAGCGCAGCGCGCGCCGCGGGTCCAAATGCCCCTCGTCGGCGAAGAACACGCCGTCGGCAAAGCGCCCGGCGAGCTCCGGCTCGAGCTCGCCGATCTGCGCCTCGTGCAACCAGCGATATTCGCGCGTACGTTGGGCAAAGTGGCGCAGATCGGCCTGCTCGCGTGCGGCCGCGACGACGAGCGTTCCGGCCTGGTGCAGACCTGGCATATCCGCTCGCGCCTGCCACCACGCGAGTCCCTCGAGCCCGAGCTGCGCGATCAGCGGCTCGCCGGCAGCCTCCAGCTCGCACCAGGGCGCGAGCATGCCGCCCGCGCGCCACGAGCAGCACGCGCTCAGCGACTCATCGGCGCGCTCGAGCAGCTGCACCGTGACGCCTCGCGTGGCCAGCTCCAGCGCACAGCACAGTCCCGCGACGCCGGCGCCGAGGACGATCGCCTGCATTAACTCTCCGAGGTCGGAATGTAGATCTCGCCGCTGGCGCGAAACTTTTCGGCCATCTGCTGCATGCCGAGCTCGCGCTCGGCCTGCTGTTGGCGGGCGCTGGCAGCCACCTCGTGGGAGATCTTCATGGAGCAGAACTTCGGACCGCACATTGAGCAGAAATGCGCCAACTTGTGCGCCTCTCGCGGCATGGTCTCGTCATGAAAGGAGCGCGCCGTATCCGGATCGAGCGACAAGTTGAACTGATCGGCCCACCGAAAATCGAAGCGCGCCCGAGAGAGCGCATCGTCGCGCGCCCGCGCGGTTGGATGGCCCTTGGCCAGATCCGCCGCGTGCGCTGCGATCTTGTAGGTGATCACCCCGGCCTTCACGTCATCGCGGTTGGGCAGTCCCAGATGCTCCTTGGGCGTCACATAGCAAAGCATGGCCGTGCCGAACCAGCCGATCATGGCTGCGCCGATCGCCGAAGTGATGTGGTCGTAGCCCGGCGCGATATCCGTGGTCAGGGGGCCGAGTGTATAGAAAGGAGCTTCGGCGCAGACCGAGAGCTGCTTGTCCATGTTCTCCTTGATCTTGTGCATCGGCACGTGACCAGGGCCTTCGATCATGACCTGGCAGTCGTGTCGCCAGGCAACCTGCGTGAGCTCACCGAGGGTCTCTAGCTCGGCAAACTGGGCAGCATCGTTGGCGTCGGCGATCGAGCCGGGCCGCAGCCCATCGCCGAGGGAGAAGCTCACGTCGTAGGCACGGCAGATCTCACAGATCTCCTCGAAGTGCTCGTACAGGAAGCTTTCACGATGATGCGCGAGGCACCACTTCGCCATGATCGACCCGCCGCGCGACACGATGCCGGTCACGCGCTGGGCGGTGAGCGGAACGTAGTGCAGGCGTACGCCGGCATGGATGGTGAAGTAGTCGACGCCCTGCTCCGCCTGTTCGATGAGTGTGTCGCGAAAGACCTCCCAGGACAGCTCTTCGGCGATGCCGCCAACCTTCTCGAGCGCCTGATAGATCGGTACCGTGCCGATCGGCACGGGGGCGTTGCGTAAAATCCATTCACGGATATTGTGAATGTTGCGTCCTGTCGACAGATCCATGACGGTGTCGGCACCCCAACGGATCGCCCAAACGAGTTTGTCTACTTCCTCGGCCATCGAGGAGCTGACCGCCGAATTGCCGATATTTGCATTGATTTTCACCAGGAAGTTGCGCCCGATGATCATCGGCTCGCTCTCCGGGTGATTGACGTTGGCCGGCAGGATCGCACGGCCCGCAGCGATCTCGGCACGCACGAATTCCGCTGTCACAAATTCGGCAAGCTGCGCACCCCAGGCGTTGCCGTCGCGCATCGCCTGCGCGCGCTGCTCGCGCCCGCAGTTTTCGCGGATGGCGACGAATTCCATCTCCGGGGTGATGATGCCGGCGCGCGCGTAGGCCAGCTGCGTGACGGCCGTACCTGCTCGGGCGCGCCGCGGCACGTGCAGATTCGGGAATACCTGCACGGCAGCGTCCGCCCCCTCGATGCCGTTGTCGACTGGCAGGACCTTGCGCCCCGGATAGGCCTCGGTATCGCTGCGCGCCTGGATCCAGCGCTCGCGTAACCTCGGCAGACCCTGGACAATGTCGATGCGTACTGCAGGGTCCGTGTACGGGCCGGAGGAGTCATACACCGCGAGGGGCGCCTCATGGGCGCTGGGATGTAGCTCGATCTGACGCATCGGCACACGGACCGACGCATGCAGCACACCGTTCTGATAGATCTTACGCGAAGCCGGCAGCGACTCGGTCGCAACGGCCAGGGCTACGGCATTCATAGGCTCTCCTCCAGACGTGCGAAGGTTCGGCTGTCGCTGGCGAAGAAAAGCCCCGGGGAGGAGACATTTCCTACGCCAGCATCAACTGGATCAGGTTCGAAGGGTCGTCATGCTGCGCGTGTGCGCTCAATGACCTCTCAGTCCCTGGCGGGACTCCCCTAGTCTGGGGGGAACTTAGCTCAGGGCCCCGAAGACGTCAATGAGTCCTGTGGTTACTTCGGCGGCACCGGACGAACGCTGCGCGCCACCCCGCACCGGTCCGCCGATCACGTGCGCACATCGCTGAAACGGTGCTCGGCGCCGCAATCGGGCGGCAACCCAACCAAACAATGACAAACTATCAAACAATGCTATGATAGTAGGGATCCTTGCGCCTCTTTACCGTGTTGCTCGTGCGGCCGGTCACTGGCAGCATGCGATTGGAATGGGTCTGCCGGGAGAGCCCGCAGAACGACGAGTCAGCTACAGATCTCTACAAAGTCTTTCAAACAAGGAAAAAGCCGATGCCGCGAGCCCGGAAGAAAACCGCACGTAAAAGAATTCTCTGGACATCCGCCGACGTAAAATTTCTGCGTAAGTCAGCCGGTCGCCAGCCGGTGTCTCAGATCTCCCGACAGTTGCATCGCTCCGAGGCGGCGGTGCGTTACAAGGCAACCATGCTGAAGGTATCGCTGGCGATGAAGCGTCGCTGATCGCGACGCTGCGAGCGCCGGATGAGGGAAGGCAAGGCCGGCGGCGCAGCCGCCGGCCTCACTCACCGGGGCGCCTCGACGCGATCACCTTCGGACCGGAAATGCGCCAGCGGGCCGTCGATGGCCAGTAGCTGATAGATCGGCTGCACGGCAAAACTCACGCGATGCTGCGCCAGCATCGTATCGGCTGTCTGCAGCCAATTGCGTGCAGCGGCATCGGCCAGCGCCCGCAGATCGGGGACCGCCGAGAGTTCCACTTCGCACGCCTCGCGCTCGTCTTCGAAGGGTAGCTGCCGCAGCTGCTGCACGTCACCGACCGCCCAGGCGTGTGCCCGCTGCTGCATGCGCGGCAGGTCCGTCTCCAGCCGATGCACGGTGCTGTCCAGACAATTGACCTCTGCGGCCGGCGAGAGCGTACGTGCCTGCTTGAGGGTGCCCAGCGGATCCTCGACACGCAGCTGTGCGCGCTCGATTGGCACATGCCGTCGACGTGCCAGCTCGAGCACCGCTGCCTCGATCGCATTGCTGCGCGTCAAATCCGACACCTGCAGGGCGCGGTCATAGAGCCGCAGTGCCGCGAAGGGCGGGCGCAGCTTCTCAATGCGATCATCGCCTGCATCGAAGCGCTGCTTCTGCGTCTCGAAGCGCATATAGAGAGCCGGGGACAGCCAGTCGCGCAGCCGTGTCCGATCGGGGTCCTTCTGTAATCCGCGCCACTGCACGTACAGGCGCACCAGCAGCACCGGACTGAGGTGCGTGGAAAGCGCCGGATTGCTGGGCAGCAGGGCCTGCGACGAGGCCAGCGCCGATTCCACCTGACGCGAGTGCCACGTCATACGACGCGGTACGTGATCGAGCGTGCCGAGTACCCATAGGGTGTGATCGCCGCGCGTGATCTTCCACAGTCCGGGACCCGGCTGCTCGCCGAGCACATCCACTTCCGGTAACTCGTCGATGGCGGCAGGGGGCGGCGGCGGCGGTGCCGATGGCTCAGCCGCCCGCGCCGTGGCGGCAAGCAACAGACCCACAAGGAACAAAGAATGAGGGCGCATCCGATCAATTATCCGGTACGCCGGCGGGGGCAGCAATTTCGTGAACGGCGCCTCATTCCGCTCCCGCCCGACCACGTCGTTGTTACCAGAATGCACGAACTGTGACCCCGTGCCGTGCGGTGAGGTGAGGCCCGCACCAGAGTGCGCTTCAGGGCGCTGCAGAGGTAGGGGAAATGAGGCCGCTGGCCCAAGAGCGAGCATCCGCCGCGGACGGCAAAAATTCACGATTGGAGCGCATCGATGCAGTACTGATCTGCAACGATGACACGCTGTTGATCGAGCTTGGCCCGCTGCTCGGCGAGCGCTTCCGCACGCACACCGTCGACTCTCCCGCGGAGATTGCCGCCGCCGTTACGGCCACCCGCTGGGTCGGCATCATTGATGTCGACTCGCTAACGGATGCACGCGCCGCGATCCAGCGCCTCGAAACGCAGTTTCCGCGTTGCCCGCTGATCCTCATCGTGCCGCGCGCGACCGAATGGAGCGCCGCCGTGGCGCGCGGTGCCGCTGTGGCGGCTGTAGCGCGCCAGGAGTTGGTCGGACATCGATTGATGGAGGCCTTGGCGGCCGCGGAAAGCAGGCTACGCGCCGACAGCGACACGGCTGCGCCCGCGGGCAATCCTCAGATGGACGCCGACGCGAGTGGCGCGCCCGGGCTACCACGCAGCAGCATCCGTTGGATCGCCGTGGTCGCCGTCGCCGGCTTGTTGGCAGGCACGGGATGGTGGGCGTTGCACCGCAGTCATCCGGCGAGCGCACTGCCAGCCCAGACCAACCACGCCGCGGCCGACACCGATACCACCAATGCCACGCAGAGCGCCCTCCCCGCGCCCGTCAAGCCGCAGAGTGTGCTGGAGCTACTGTCGGCGGCGCGTGTCGCCTTCCGCGATCAGAAACTGCTGTTACCCCGTCCCGATGGCGACCCGCGCGGCGACAGCGCGCTGGAGCTCTACGCGCAGGTCATCAGTCAGGATCCCGGTAATGACGAGGCGCTCGACGGCGTACGTCGACTGTTTGCCGTCGGTAAGGCGCGTATCCAGGCCGACATCGCCAGTGGCAAACTCGATGATGCCACGCGCCTCGTGGTGCTGTTCCGCGATGCGGCCGTCAGTACCGATGAGCTTGGGAATCTATCTGCCAGCATCACGGCTGCGCGCCCCCGCTGGCTCGAGGCGCGCGTGCAGCAGAGCATCGCGGCGGGCGATCTGAAGGGTGCCGATGCGCTGCTCGGTCAGCTCACCGCCTCAGGTGCCGACCCTGGCGCCATCACGCAATTGCGTCGCGCGCTCGAAGCCAAGGGCATGGATCAACAGCTGACGGAGCTGACGACGCAGATGCGCGCCGCCATCAGCGCCGGCAATCTGCTCGGGCCGGCTGCCGACGATGCGCGGACGCGCCTGGCCAGCATGCGCACTCTGTCTCGCACCAACCCGCTGACCATGGCCGCGCAGCATGAGCTGCAAACGGCGTTACTCGCACGCGCCAATGATGCCGTGCACGCCGGGCAGCTCGACAGCGCGCAGCGCTTGCTCGGCGCCGTCACCGACCTCGGCCCCTTCACGCCCGCGCTTGAAGTACGCCGCCAGCTGCAGGCCGCCCTGTACGCGGCTGCTCATCCTCGTCCCGTCGCGACGCCGGCGACGCCGAAACCGAGTCCACCGCCCGTCGCAGCGGCCGCGGCTCCGGTGAAAGCTCCCGCGGCGCCCGTTTATATCTCCGCGCGACCCACCCGTCCGCTGTCGCTCATCTACCCCTTGGGCGAGTCGGAGCAGGGTTACGTAATCGTGCAATTCATGCTGGAGCCAAATGGATCGGCGCGCGATGTCAGCGTGGTGCAATCGACCCTACCGACGATCTTTTCGCGCGCGGCCACCACGGCCGTCGCACATGGGCGCTTCGACGCGCGCGCTTTGAGCGATGGGCAGCCCGCACAGGCGCGGCTGCGGCTGCGTTTCCAACCGGCACAGAACTAGGCGTTGCCGTGAGCAGTTCCGCCCGTCAACCCGCGAGGAAACTCGCCCTCCGTGATCAGTGGCTGCAGCTGTCGGCCACGCTGCTGTTCGCCGCCGCGCTGGCCGCTCTGCTGGTAATGGGCCTGGGCGCAGCGAATCGCTTGCAGGCAGCCTCCTCCGCCCTGCAGGCCGCCGCGCAGCTGTCCGGTCAACCGCAGCTCATCAGCGCCGACCTGACGCTGATCGAGCATGGCCTGGAGACCACCACCTACGTCGGCGCTTCGGTGCGCGCCATCACCGATCTGCGGCATACCACGGGCGACACGCTGACGGCGGTCCAGAGCCAGGTGCAGGAAGCCGGACTGCAGAGTGACGTGGACATCGCCGGCGCGCTCGCGGCGGTGTACCGTCGCTGGAGTCAGCTCGATGGCCAGCTCGCCCCGCTGCGCGACGAGCGGGGCGCAGAACTCTACACCGATACCCCCTCGGGCTCGGAGCTGTCCGTGCAGGGGCGTGCGATGAAGAGCGCGGTCGACGCGCTGCTGGCAACACAGACGCAAAATCTGCAGCAGCTCGGCGCCGAGACGGCGCACCTGGACGCAGTGCTGCGCGATGCGGTTGCCGACGCCGGACTGCGCCTGCGGGGTCTGCTGCTCGGAGGCAGCGCCGTAGCCGCGCTGCTGCTTGCCCTGATGCTCTACTTCGGCTGGCGCTCCCGCCAGGCCGCCCGGATCGCCGATGCCGCGCAACGCCAGGTCAGCAACATCCTGGGCACCGTGCGCGAGGGGCTGTTTCTGCTCGACCGGGAGCTGCAACTGGGCAGCACCTATTCGGAGTCTCTGCGGGAGCTGCTGCGTCTGTCGAATCCGGCCGGACTGCACATCGAAGAGATTCTCAAACCCCTGGTAGACGCCAAGACGCTCGCGGCGGCAGTGAAGTTTCTGGGCCTGCTGTGGAAGGACAAGGTTCATGAGGAGCTGATCGAGTCGGTCAATCCACTGAACCAGATCGAGATCTCCTTCAGCAATGGGCGCGGCGGCAACGAGGTGCGCTACCTGGCCTTCTCGTTCCGGCGTGTGCGTGCCATCGACGCGGCCGGTGACTACATCCTCGGCGTGGTCGCCGACGTCACGGACCGCGTGCTGCTGGCGCGCGAGCTCGAATCGGTCAAGGCCGAGGGCGATTCGCAAGCCACGCTGCAGCTGCAATTGCTGCGCGTCGACAATGAACCACTGCGCAGCTTCCTGGCTGCGGCCGATGTGGCGCTGCGTAAGAGCAATGCGGTGCTCAACGCCTCGGGCATCGAGCAGGAGGATCTGAAGAACAAGCTCAATGGGGTGTTTCGCGAGCTGCATGCCGTGAAAGGTGAGGCCGCCGCGCTCTCCCTGAGCAGCTTCGTGCAACGCATTCATGCGATCGAGGATGCACTCGCGGCGTTGCGTCAGCGACCGACCCTCTCCGGCAATGACTTCCTGCCCATCGTGGTGCGCCTGGATGAGCTGCTCAATCATCTCGGCCAGATCCGCGCCATGCAGGAACGCGTCGCGACATTGCGCTCCCTGCGCGCCGGCGAAGGCGAGGAGCGTGGCGAGGATTCCCACCGTGACACCATGGTGCTGGCGGAGCGTCCCAATCTGCTACCTTCGCCTGCTGCCCCGGCAGCCGCCCCTGCCCCACCCGCCCCGACACGCGGCCACCCGCTGATCGACCTGCTGCGCACGCTCACTCAGGAGGTGGCGCGCGCGCAGAATCGCCGTGCCCAGTTGCGCACGCATGGCATCGGAGATCTGCCACCCCGTTTTGCCGGCGTCGTCAAGGACATCTGCATCCAGATGATCCGCAATTCCGTGGCGCACGGTATCGAGTCTCCCGAGGAGCGCGCACAACGCGGCAAGCCCGAGGAAGGTACGGTGCAGATCACCTTCGACGCGCAGGGACCCGAGGACCTCGTGCTGACGGTCGAGGATGACGGCCGTGGACTGAGCTATGAGCAGATCATCGACAAGGCGCTGCGGCTCGACCTGATCACCCCTCAGCAGGCGGTGAGTCTGGAGCGCGCGGCGGTCTATAGGCTGATCTTTCAGCCCGGGTTTTCCACCACGGATGAGGTGTCCGAGCACGCCGGCCGTGGTGTAGGCCTCGACGCCGTGAGCACGTTGGTGCGCGAGCACGGCGGTCGCATCGGAGTGTCCACGGCCTCGGGCCGCTTCACGCGCTTTCGCATTCTGCTGCCCCGCAGTGGCGCTCTGAGCGCCTCATCGGCGGCGTGAGAGCTCGCGCATGAGCGAGAGCGCCCGCCATCGACTCATGGTCGTCGATGACTCCAATGTCATCCGTCGCCGCATCGAGCGCGTGCAGAACCTGCCGGCCATCGAGTTCGTGGGTTCCGCGCGCAACGGCCGCGAGGCACTGGAGATGCACGAGCGACTGCATCCCACCATCGTCACGATGGATTTGACGATGCCGGAGATGGACGGAGGGGAATGCGTCGCGCGCCTGGTGGAGCGCGACCCGGACATACTGATTCTGGTCATATCGGCGCTGGCCGACAAGCTCACGGCTATCGACGCAATCGAAAAAGGCGCCAGTGGCTTTCTGTGCAAGCCCTTCACTGATCGCCAGCTCAACAACGCGCTGCTCAAGCTGATCGAATGAGCGAACGCAAGGGCTACGCGGCGTGAAGACGGAATCGGAAGTCGGTGTATTCATCGAGGGGGTGCTGAATTACTTCGGCACCACCGTGCAGCAGGATGCCGAATGCGGCACTCCCTACCTGGCCCTCAGTCGCAGCCCGGAGATCTCCGACTACACCGGTATGATCCGCATAACCGGCAAGCGTGACGGGCTGGTGTTCTTCACCGCTCCGAAGAGCATGTTGTGTGTGATGCTCATGCGCATGCAGGAAACCGACATGAGTCATGACAACCTGTGCGACCTGGTCGGAGAGATCGCCAATACGTTGTCGGGCAACGCGCGGCGCGACTTCGGGCACCAGTTCAATATCTCGGTGCCGGCGGTGGTTCACGGTCGCAACAGCGCCGTGGAATATCCCGCCAACAGCCGACCGATCGTCATTCCGATCGAATGGCGCAAATACCATGCGCGCCTGGTGGTCTGCCTGAACTAGGCTCCGGTCGCCCCCGAGCGCTGTTCCGCAGGCTTCTGCGGGTGATAGAGATTGTGGGCGGTATTGACCAGCGCGATGTGCGAGAGCGCCTGGGGGAAGTTGCCGATCATGCGACGCTCGCTGGGCAGGTATTCCTCGGCCAGCAGTCCCACGTCGTTGCGCAGGCTCAAGAGCCGCTCGTAAAGGCGTTTTGCATCCTCGTTGCGCCCGATGAGCACCAGATTGTCCGCCAGCCAGAAGCTGCAGGCGAGGAAGGTTCCCTCGCCCGGCGGCAGTCCATCGTGTCCAGAGCGCGTGTCATAGCGCATGACGAGCCCATCAGCCATGAGATGAGTCTCGATCGCTTCCACCGTGCCGCGCACGCGCGGATCGGTCGGTGGCAGAAAGCCGACCAGCGGCATGAGCAGCAGGCTCGCGTCCAACTCGTGTGAGCCGTAGCTCTGCACGAATGCTCCGAGCCGCGCATCGTAGCCCCTGGCGCACACTTCCGCGTGGATCCGCTCGCGCACGGCGCGCCACTGCTCCAGTGGACCCTGTAAACCAAACTGCTCGATCGCTTTGATCGAGCGGTCGAAGGCCACCCACGCCATGATCTTCGAATAGGTGAAATGCTGTGGACCGCCGCGCACCTCCCAGATCCCCTGGTCGGGCTGCTCCCAGATCTGCTGCAGGTGCTGCAGCATTGCCTGCTGCAGGTCCCAGTCCGCCTCATGATCGGTGTGGGCGTTGACGCGGCTGTGATGCAGGGCATCCATGGTCTCACCATAGATGTCGAGCTGCAGCTGCTCGGCCGCGGCATTGCCGACGCGCACCGGACGGGAGCCATCGTAGCCCGCCAGCCAGGGAACCTCCCACTCGCTCAGGCGGCGCTCCCCGCGCAGGCCATACATGATCTGCACCTGCGAGGCATCGCCGGCCACGGCGCGCAGCAGCCAACCGCGCCACGCCATGGCCTCCTCGTAATAGCCGGCGTTCATCAGCGCCAGCAGCGTAAAAGTCGCATCGCGCAGCCAGCAGAAGCGATAGTCCCAGTTGCGCGATCCGCCGGGCTGTTCCGGCAAGGACATGGTCGGGGCGGCCACTATGCCGCCCGTCGGCCGATAGGTGAGCGCCTTGAGCGTGATCAACGAGCGCAGTACCGGCTCGGACCAGTCTCCGGCGCCGGTGAAGCGCTGCGCCCACTGCTTCCAGAACGCTTCGGTCCCGGAGAGCGCTGCCAGCGGATCGATGGGCCGGGGGGGCGGCAGGTGCGAGGGGCCGTACGTCAGCACGAAGCTGACCATTTCCCCGGCACTCACGGTGAACTCGCCGACGGTCTTGAGGTCCTCCCCGCCCAGGGGCACGGCGGTCCGCAGCACCACCATGTCCGGGCCACACACCGCCTGCATCGTCTGTGGATCGCTGCGCGTGACCCACGGCACGAGCGACCCATAGTCGAAGCGCACGATCAGTTCGGTGCGCATGCGCAGCTGTCCGCGGCGGCCAAACACGAGGCGCACGATATCCGACGCCTCGCCGCGCGGCGGCATGAATTCGATCAGCGTCGCGGCGCCCGCGTCGGTCTCGAGCTCCGTCTCCAATATCAGCGTATCTTCGCGGTAACGCCGCCGGCGACGTACCGTCTCGGCGCAGGGTGCGATCAGCCAACGACCGTTCTGCACGCCTCCGAGCAGCGATGCGAAGCAGGCTGGACTGTCGAAGCGTGGCCAACAGAGCCAATCGAGCGAGCCACCGCGAGACACCAGTGCCGCGGTCTCGCAGTCCCCGAGCAGCGCATAGTCTTCCAGGGGAGCGGACATCGCGCCGCCCGTCAATTCTGCGCAGGTGCCGAGGGCGCAGGGGCGGCCCGCGCAGGTAGCTGGGCCAGCGCTTTTTGACATTCGCTGCTGAGCTTGTCTTGATTGGCGCGCAGGCACGCCAGCATGTTCCGCCCCCCTTGCGTACTGGGGCACAGGCTCTTCATGTCATTCTGGCAGGCTTTGCGATACGGCGCGCGGGGCGACTGCAGGGAAGCATCGGGACCGCTCTGACTGCCGGTCTGCGCCGATGCGACACCGCCGAAGGCTGCGATGCTCACTACCAGAAACAACGTGGCTGCTTTCATGGAATCTTCCTATGGAATATTTTCGAGAAGCCCGGTAAAGCGCAAGCAAACAGCCTGAGCTGTGCCGTTCTCTTCCAAATGCTAGTGTAGCGTGCCCAGCCGGGCTAGGCGGCTTGACGCATATGGCCGGCCGCAACGGTGTCCTGCCAGAGCAGTAGCACAGCGTAGCTGCGCCACGGCCGCCAGGCCTGCGATCTGCGCTCTGCCTGCGACGCGGTCAGATTGCCCAGCCGCTGTCGCACGACAATGTCTTCCTTTGGAAAGGCGTCGGGCCATGCCAGGGCACGCATGGCGATGTAATGAGCCGTCCAGGGGCCGATGCCGGGGATCTGCTCCAGTCGCTGCATCACCCTGAGCGGGTGAGAAACCCCGGCATCCAATGCCAACTCGCCCGCCTCGTGCGCGCGAGAGAGCGTAATGATGCTATCGGCGCGCGCGCGGACCATGCCCAACGTGGCGAGCTCAGTGACGGTCGCGCGAGCCAGGCGTGCCGGGGTGGGCGACAGGCGGTTGAGCTCAGCGTATGGGGTGACAAGCCTTTCGCCGAATGCCTGGACGATTCGGCCGCCAACCGTGCTGGCGGACTTGACGGTAACCTGTTGGCCGATGATCGCGCGCACGCCGAGCTCGAAGCCATTGAATGCACCCGGGACGCGCAGACCGGGCGTCTTTCGCAACAGTGGCAGCAGTCGTGGGTCAAGGCCCAGATGAGCGCTGATCAGGTCCGGGCGCGCATTCAGGTCGAAGAGCGCGCGCACCCGCGTGAGCAACGCCGGCAACACGTTAGTCAGGCTGTGGGTGAATTCAAGCAGCAGTGCATGCTTGTCGGGTGCATGCGTGATCCGGATCCAGCCGCGGGCCTCGCCCAAGGTAACCGTGCGCGCATAGGAACTATCCGTTACCCATTCCACATCGCGTAGCGCCCGCGTCGACAGGAAGCGCAGCACGCCGTGCCAGTCGTAAGGAGGTCGATAGACCAGCTGCAAAGTGGAGGTGTCCGTGGTACCCGCCAAGCCACTGCCGGCGTGGGCCTGCTTGCGCAGTCGGGAAGGCGCCAGACGGTAACGAGTGCGAAACGCGTCGTTGAAGCGGCGCAGACTGGAGAACCCGCTGGCGAAGGCGATCTCGGTCACTGCCAGGGATGTCTCGGTCAGCAGCTGCTTGGCGAGCAGCAGCCGCCGAGTGAGCAGCAGTTGGATGGGCGCCACGCCCAACTCCTTCTGCACGATGCGGCGCACCTGGCGCGAACTCAACTCGAACTGCCGCGCGATGCTTTCCAGACCGGCGTCGTTGCCGATGGTGCCATCTTCCAGTCGCTGGACGATCAGTTGAGCGACGCGTTGGGAATCGTCGACGGGGGCGCTACCCGGTGCCAACTCTGGGCGGCACCGCAGGCATGGCCGGAAATGTGCCTGTTCGGCCTCTTGAGCGCTGGCGAAGAAGCGGCAATTGGCTTGCTTGGGCGTGCGCGCCGGACAGATCGGACGACAATAGATGCCGGTGGAGGTGACACCGACGAAGAACAGGCCATCGAAGCGTCTGTCGCGCGCACTCAAGGCACGGTAGAGGCTATTGTGATCGGCTGGCATGGCGGCAAATATAAGGCCGCGATGGCTCTCCCGATAGCCAGATTCGGACAGCGAAATAAGCACGTGTCGGCGTCCGAAAATGGCGAGTATGCCGTGCTGCGCCGGCTAGCATATCGCCTGACAACAACCCCAGGGGAAGCTTTGCCATGAAGCCCTACGTCAGCACTGTGATGCCCTCATCCGTCGGTTCGCTCACGCTGGTGGCCAGCGATCGAGGCCTCGCTGCCATCCTGTGGGAAAACGATCGTCCGGGACGCGTACCGCTGGATGCCTGCATGGATACTGGCAATCACGCCGTCCTGCAGGAGACACGGCGGCAGTTGAGCGAGTACTTCGCAGGCGCGCGGCAAGTTTTCTCGCTGCCGTTGGATTTCAATGGTACGGCCTTTCAGCGACGTGTCTGGCAGGCACTGCTCACCATTCCATACGGACAGACCCGCTCCTACGGGGAAATCGCGCGGCAGATCGGACAGCCCGCGGCCGTCAGAGCGGTTGGCGCGGCCAACGGCCGCAACCCGATCTCGATCGTGGTGCCCTGTCACCGCGTCGTCGGCAGCAGCGGTCAGCTCACCGGATTCGCTGGCGGCCTGGCGACCAAGGCGCAGTTGCTGACCCTCGAGGGGGCGAGAAACCACGGGCAGCGAGCCCGAGGCACCTCGGAGCTGGCATCGTGCGAGATGACCCTGGCAAGTTGAGTGAGGCGCCCCCAATATGACCAGGAGGTTGCTCGTTCTCGCTGAACAGGGTGGATGAGGTTTTATGAAGCCATTTCCGCATCACTATCTTGTCAGCGCCTCGGTGCGTCCAGGCGCAAACGCTTCCCTGCAAGCCGACAAACTGCCGGGCATCGTCTCCTCGCCACCGGAAGACTTCGGCGGGCCGGGGGACCAGTGGTCACCGGAAGCATTGCTGACGGCGTCAGTGGTCGATTGCTTTACCCTCAACTTCGCCGCGATCGCCAGTGCATCGAAATTCGAGTGGATTGCGCTCGAAGCCCGTACGACAGGCACGCTCGAACGAGCGGACGGTAAGTTACGATTTACCCGCTTCGACACGCACGCGCAGTTGACCGTCGGGCCGGGGGCTAACCCCGAGCGCGCCAGACTTCTGCTGGAGAAGGCCGAGTCGACCTGCCTCATCTCCAATTCGCTGAGTTGCGAGCGTCATTTGACTGTCGATATCCGCATCAACCCCTAAATGCGCGAATAACGACAGGAATCGCCGCGTCGTTGAGCGGTGCCATGATATGCACGCCGGCAATGCCGGGAATCTTGTGCAGGGCGTGCATCAGCTCGACGCAGATGCGCTGCCCCTCCTCGCGCGCATCGGCCGCCGCGTCGAGGCGCTCGATGATCGACTCGGGAACGATCGATCCGGGTAGTTTGTCGCGGATCCAGCGCGCCGAGCGCGCGCTCGCCAGCGGCGCGATGCCCACGAGAATGCGGATACGGGCCAGGAGGCCCGCCTGTTCGAGCCGCGCGAGATAGCGCGCCACGATGGCGGCGTCCATGCAGAATTGCGTCTGCGCAAACTGGGCACCGGCCTCGATCTTTTTGGTCAGGGCGGTCGGCTGCCAGTCAGCGGGCGGATCGCTCGGCATATCCGCGCAGCCGAGGAAGAAGTCGAGCTGCCCGCCGATGCTGCGGCCCGTGGGCAGCTCGTGACGCTCGCGCATGGCGCGCGCGGTCGAGAGCAGCGCATTGGAGTTGAGATCGAACACGGGCTTGGTATCGGGCTGATCGCCGGCGCGCGGATCGTCACCGGTCAGTGCGAGCACATTGTGAATGCCCTGCGCAGCGGCACCAATCAGCAGGCTCTGTAGCGCGATGCGATTGCGATCGCGGCAGGTGACCTGCAGCACCGGCTCGATGCCCGCGCGCAGCAGCATGCCGGCCGCGGTAAGCGTATCCAGGTGCGGCTTGGCACTCGCCCCATCCGTGACGTTGACCGCATCGGCAAGGCCCGCCAGCGGCCGCGCCTTCTCCAGCAGCGCTTCCGGATCCGCAGAGACCGGCGGGGTGATCTCCGCGGTGATTGCAAACTCACCGGCCGCCAGTCGTGCTTGCAGCGAATTGCCCATGTTGAACGTTCCGCCTAGGGATTCAATTTATCTATCTCGAGCGAGCGCGGACCGGTCTTGCCGACGACATACTCGATCTGGCCATACAGGTCGCCCTTTTGCGCCAAGGGGCTGCCGGTGGCCGAGATACGCGCGACCACAGTAACCTTCTGACCCGGCCGTACCGCACGCTGCGCAATCATCGCATCTTTGGCCGACAGCACCAGGTCCTGCGGCAGGCTCACGTCGCTGCGCCGCACGGCCAGCGGTGCACCGCCATCCGCAGCTTGCACGAACACGAACAGCGAGGCGTTGGCGGGCACGTCCATGGCGAGCTTCGGAGAGAGCGAGACGTGCAGACGGATCGCCGTCGCCGCGTCAATGGGCGGATGCAGCTGCGCATCGAGGGCCGAGATCTGCTGCTGCAGGAGCGCGCGCACGTTGGCCGGCGGCGTGGGCTTGATGCTCAGCATGGCCGTCATGCGCGTGCGCGCGAGCTCGAGGTGACCGGATTGCTCGGCCAGTATCGCGCTGTAGAACAGCGCCGTCGGCGACTGCGGATCGATCGCGAGCGCGCGCTCGAAGTCGGCGGCTGCCTGCGACACCTGCGGTCCCTGCGCACCTTGCATGATCAACAACGACACCCCCATCCCAGCGAGCGCCACAGCACTCTGACCGCCCGCGAGCTCATCGGCGCGCCGGTAGGCGTTAAGTGCCAGCGGATAGTCGTTGCTCTGCTCATACGCGCCGCCGAGTTTGAGCCAGCCCTCGAAGTCCTGCGGGTCCCGTTCCACGTGACGCGCCAGCTGCGCGATGCTGTCCGCAGCGGTACGCGCATTGGCAGCACTCAGACGAATGGCCGCCGGATTGCCCAGCCACCTGTACGTGAGCACGCTCAATGCGATCAAGGCGAGGGCGGTTACGACCGCCGCGGTGGCCGCGGGCGGCCGCGTAGTTCGCACGCGGACCAGCGGCAGCACCACGAACAGAACTGCGATGAGCGCCAGCACGGCGGCGCCCGCAATGAAGCCGCTCATGAGGTCCAGTGCTCGTCGACCGTGTCGTCGAGCGGCTCCTCCGGGTCCTGATCGACCAGGCGCCGTCGGCCGGCGATGATGCGCCAACCGGCCAGCAGGCCCACCAGCATCAGCGCCGACGGGGCGCCCCACAACCAGGCGTTGCGCAAGTTGAAGAGCGGCTTGAAGAGAATGCGCTCGCCGTAGCGCGATACCAGGTAATCCTTGACCTGTTGATCGGTCATGCCCTTCAGCAGCAGATCGTGCACCTCGACTCGCATCTGGCCGGCCAGATCCACCTCCGAGTCGGCGAGCGATTCATCCTGGCATTGCATGCATCGCAGCTCGTGCGTGAGTGCGAGGTAGCGTTGCTGCAGCTGCGGCGTGGGCAGCGGGGGGGTGGTGTCCACGGCCAGTGCCTGCCCTACCCAGACCAGCCCGATCAGCAGCGCGGCGCTGGCCAGCGCGCGCAGGTGAGAGCACCGAGGGGAGTGCATCAGTCTTCGCCAGTTGTCGGTGGCGGCCCGGTGCCGGGTGCGGCGTCAATACGCGTCAGAAACTGTTCGCGCCAGACATCGGGCGTGATCTCGCCGACTTCCTTGTAGACGATGACGCCCTGCGGGTTGACCAGGAAGCTCTCAGGCGCTCCGTAGACACCCCAATCGATCGCGACAACGCCGTTGGGATCTTCGCCGACCTGCGTGTAAGGATCACCGAGCTGCTGCAGCCAAGTGGTGGCATTGGCCGCGTTGTCGTTCCAATCGATGCCGATGATGGGTACGCGGCCCTGCTGCTTGATCATCAAGAGCGTCTGGTGCTCATCCCGGCAATTCGCGCACCAGGTACCCCACACGTTCACCAACGACCAGTGGCCGCGCAGCGCAGCGTTGCTGACTGGCTGCCCACCGTTGACGAGGTTCGGAAGGGAAAACTGCGGGGCGGCCTTGCCCACTAGAGGAGAGACAACGAGGTCCTTCTCGGGCGAGTGCATCAGGCCCACGAACAGCACGATCAGCAGCGCCGCAAACAGGCCCAGCGGCAGCGCGAAGCGCCAGCGGCTGCTGCCCTTCTCCGGCTCCTGCGGTTGCGTCGGTGCGCCTTCGATCTGCTGGTTCATGCCGGCGTCCGGCGTGCCATGGCGAGCGGTACGGCGTCCGGGACAGTGGCCGGGCCGCGCTGGCGGCGACCGAAGACCGCGAGCATTCCGCCGAGGGCCATGATCACCCCGCCAATCCAGACGAAGCGAATCAGGGGCCGATACTGCAGCCGCAGGCTCCAGGCCCCCCCGCCCACATTGTCGCCCAAGGACGCGAGCAGGTCGCGATGCAGGGCCGGCGCGATCGCCGCGGTCGTCTGCTCGGCGTCCTGGACATAGAAGCGACGCTTCTCCGGATGCAGCACTGTGACGAGCTGACCATCATGCGTCACCGTGACCGTGCCGCGCACGGCGGTGAAGTTGGGGCCGGCGACATCGCGCACGCCTTCGTAGCGGAAGGCGTAGTCGCCCACCATTGCAACCTGACCGGGCTTCATCGCGACATCCCGCTCGATGCTGTTGGAGGAGACGAAGGTGATACCCAGGACGAAGACACCGAGCCCGATGTGCGCCACGGTCATGCCAACCAGGCTCGCCGAGAGCGTCAGTCGGCGTCGAATCCGGTCAATGGGGTCGACCAGCGAGGACAGCACGATCCATGCGCCCAGCACCCCGCCGATCGGCGCCAGGGGTATGGGATGTCCATAGACGGCCAGGGATAGCGGCAGTCCGATGACGAGCGCACAGACGAGCGTCGTCAGGATGACGCGCTTGGCGTGCGAGAGACCGCCGCGCTTCCAGCGCGCATGGATGCCGACCGACAGCAGCGCCAGCAGCGGCAGCACCGGCACCATGAAACTGGGCGCGAAGTATGGGGGGCCGACCGAAAGGGTGCCCAGATGCAGCGCCCCGGCAATATCCGGCGCGAGCGTGCCTGCCAGCACCACCGCAGCGGCGATCACCAGCAGGATATTGTTGAACAGCAGGAAGGACTCGCGCGATATCAGATCGAAGCCGGCGGTCGACTGCATGCGCGGCGCACGCAGCGTATAGAGCACCAGCGCACCACCGACCACGACCACGAGGAAGCCCAGGATGAAGATGCCGCGCGTGGGGTCGGCGGCGAAGGAGTGCACGGAGATCAGCAGGCCCGCGCGCACGATGAAGGTGCCGAGCAGGCTCAGCGAGAAGGCCGCCAGCGCCAGCAGCAGCGTCCAGCTTTTGAACAGTCCGCGCTTCTCGGTGACGATCAGCGAATGCAGCAGCGCCGTGCCCACCAGCCAGGGCATGAAGGAGACATTCTCGACCGGATCCCAAGACCAGTAGCCGCCCCAGCCAAGCTCGTAGTAGGCCCACCAGCTGCCCAGCGCAATTCCGCAGGCCAGGAATGCCCAGGCCATCACCGTCCAGGGGCGCATCCAGCGCGCCCAGAGCTGATCGCGACGACCCTCGATCATGGCCGCGCAGGCGAAGGCAAAGCTGACGCTGAAGCCGACATAGCCGGTGTAGAGCACGGGCGGATGCACGGCAAAAGCCGGGTCCTGCAGCAGCGGATTGAGGCTCGCGCCATCCGCGGGCGTCGGGAACAAGCGCGAGAAGGGACTGGAGGTCGCCAACGTAAAGAGCAGAAAGCCGAAGCTCAGCACACCGAGCACGCCGAGTACACGTGCCCCGAACTCGGTCGGCAGGTAGCGCAGGCGCGCCACCACCGCCATGGTCCATACCGACAGCACGAAGATCCACAGCAGGATCGAGCCCTCGTGGGCTCCCCACATCGCGGTGACGCGATAAAACAGCGGCAGCGCGGAGTTGGAGTTATCCGCCACGTACCGCACGGAGAAATCGTTGGTGATGAAGGCGTGAATCAGCACGCCGACCGCCAGCGCGGTAAACACGAACTGTCCGCAGGCGGCGGACGGAGCTGCGGCCATCCAGCGTTCACGCGAGAGCGCCGGACCTGCGAGTCCGAAGACCGCCTGGGCCGCCGCCAGCAGCATCGCGAGGATCAGTGCGTAATGACCAAGCTCAACGACCATGGGCGGCCCTCAGTGCCTGTCCGGCGCGACGACCGCGGCCTGCTGCAGACTCTTGGCGACCGGCGGAGGCACGTAGTTCTCGTCGTGCTTGGCGAGCACGTCATCGGCAATGAAGGTGCCATGGGAATCGAGGTGTCCGTGCGCGATGACGCCGGAGCCTTCGCGGAACAGATCCGGCAGCACCTGCGAGTAAACCACGGGCACACTGTGCCGCAAGTCCGTGACCACGAAGTGCACCTCGAGCGTCCCGGGCGTGTGCACGAGACTACCCTTCTCCACCAGGCCGCCCAGCCGGAAGCTCTCGCCCGGTTTCACCTGCCCCGCGGCGATCTTACTGGGGTCGAAATAGTACGACACATTCTGCTGGAACGCCCGCAGCGCCAGTGCGCTGGCCAGACCGACGCCGGCGAGAATGCCGAGCACCCAGAACAGTCGACGACGGCGCGCAATCATACGGCCTCCCTGCGGGCGTGCACGAGCCGACGGCGCGCTTCGCGCTGCGCACTCGCGAGTGCGCGTCGCGCCCAGAAGATGTTCAACGCGAGTACTGCGAGTGCCAGTGCCACCGATGGCCAGACATACACCGCATAGCCGCCCATCAGCAGGAATTGCGTCATCGGCTCAGATCCTCGCGTGTCCGGCTGGGCTGTTGGGGGCGGTGGCACCCCGGAAAGTCGCGGCGACGGCACCCGAGCCGCCACCGGGCCCCGCGCCGGCGTCCGGGGCCGCGAGCTCCTCGGCGATCCACTGGGCATTGCGCTCGCGCCGCAGGATCTCGCCGCGTGCCCTGACCAGCAGCACCGCGGCGAAGTAGCAGGTGAAGCTCAGGATCATGATCAGCAGTGGAATGAGCATGGGCGTCGCAATCGCCGGACCGCCGGCGCGGATGATGCTCGAGCCCTGATGTAGCGAATTCCACCAGTCCACCGAGTATTTGACGATCGGCACATCCACGACTCCGACGATGGCGAGCACCGCACTGGCCCGGTCGGCGCGTGCGGTATCGTCGAAGCCGCTGCGCAGCCCGATATATCCTAGATACAAAAACAGCAGCAGAAGTTCCGAGGTCAGGCGGGGATCCCAGGCCCAATAGGTGCCCCACATGGGCTTGCCCCACAGCATGCCGGTGCCCAGCGCGATGACCGTGAAGGAGGCGCCGACGGTCGCACAACTGGCGGCCACGGCATGCGCGACTTTCATGCGCCAGATCAGACCGACCGCGGCGCAGACAGCCATCACGATGTAGACCTGCAGCGACAGCCAGGCGGCCGGCACATGCACGTAGATGATGCGAAAGCCGTATCCCTGGTGTGCCTCGGGCGGCGTGAAGGCCAGCCCCCACACCAGGCCTGCAAGGCCCAGCACGAGCGCCGGCCAGGCAAACCATGGCGTCAGCCGCCGCGCGACGCGGTAGAAGTACGGCGGGGAGCCGAAGCGATGAAACCAGACCCAGGCCATAGTCACTCCAGGCCGTTACTCCAGGCCGATGCGCACGGCCGCGGCCACCGCGAATGGCGCCAGCGTCACTGCGAGCACGGCCATCGCGGCGAGCAGGTACAGCGGCGCGGCTACCTTCTCACCGCTGATCGCATGCGCGGTCGCCTGCGCGCCGAAGATCAGCACCGGCACGACCAGCGGCAGCACCAGCATGGCCAGCAGCGAACCGTTGCGCCGCATGCCCATCGTCAGTCCCGCGCCTACCGCGCCGATCAGGCTCAGCGTTACGCTGCCCAGCACCAGCGCCGCCAGTACCGCCGGCAGCGCCGCCGCCGGGACGCCGAGCGCCAGGGCGGCCAGCGGGGCCACCAGCACCAGTGGCAATCCGGTCAACAACCAGTGCACGGCCGTTTTGGCGAGCACCAGGCTCGCCAGCGGCTGCCCACACAGTGCCAGTTGCTCGAGCGTACCGTCCTGAGCATCTTCACGAAATAGCAGATCCAGCGCCAGCAGCGAGGCAAGTAACGCCCCTACCCAGAGCGCCGCAGGCGCTATGTCGCGAAGCAGCGACACCTCCGGCTGCAGGGCCAGCGGAAACAGCGTCGTGACGATCACGAAGAAGCCCAGCGGCTGCAGGGTATCGCCCGAGCGGCGCAGTGCCACACGCAGATCGCGCCGCGCGAGTCCCACGACCGCACGCCCCAGCCCACTACCCTCAATCTGGGGCTCGGCGGCCGCCATTTCCACCCGTTCCTGCTGCGCGTTCATTGTAACGCCATTGGCACGAGCTGGGGCGCGGTGAGCCCCAGGGGCTGATGGGTGGCAACGATGGCCATACCGCCGTGCGTCACGTGCGTAGCCAGCAGTTCCGTCACCAGCGACTGGCCGCGCGGATCGAGGTTAGCGGCCGGCTCATCGAGCACCCACAGCGGCACTTGGGTGAGCAGGATGCGCGCCAGCGCGACGCGTCGACGCTGTCCGGCAGAGAGCCGCCGCAGTAGCTGTGCTGCGCAATCGGCAACGCCGGTGCGCTCCAGCGCCGCGGCGATCTGTGCGCCGGCGGCGCGGCGACGCAGCTGGGTTGCGAAGCGCAGATTCTCCAGCGCAGTCAGATCGGGCTTGAGGCCGTTGTCATGACCGAGATAACCGAGCTGAGTGTGAAAACCGTGCGGGGAACCGCTCACGAGCTCGCCACGCCAGCGCACCTGGCCTTCCTCCAGGGGTACCAGGCCACACAGGGCGCGCAGGAGCGTAGTCTTGCCCGAGCCGTTGGCGCCCATGATCTGCAGGCATTGGCCGCGCGCAAGCTCGAAGCAGATGCCGCGAAGCACATGCTGCTCTCCACGCCAGAGATGCAGATTCTCGGCGATCAGCTCGCTCATGGTCTCATGTCGAAGCAGCCTGGCAGGGGTACCCAGGGAGAGTATGCCACCCTGTCATAGAACAGCATTTTAAACGTAAAATCAATGAACTACATTACATTCCGGAAGTGGTGCGGACGGCGGGACTCGAACCCACACTCCCTTTTGAGGAAGCAGATTTTAAGTCTGCTGCGTCTACCGGTTTCGCCACGTCCGCAATCCGCGCCCGCGATCTGGGTCCGCACTGGCCCAGTGGTGGGTGATCGTTGCAGGTTCGCTGTTATTTCCTAGGAGAACGATGATGATGATGGACTGGAACGAATACCGCAAACAGGTCGGCGCTGCCATCACCGATATGGCGAAAATCAGCCCCGACACGGTTCGAGGCTATAGCCAGATCAGCGGCGCGGCCGGCAAGACCGGACACCTCGACGCCAAGACGCGCGAGATGATTGCGCTGGCTGTGGCCGTCACTCGCCAGTGCGACGGCTGCATTACGGTTCACATCGACGCGGCCGTGAAGGCCGGCGCCACGCGCGAGGAGATCATGGATGCGCTGAGCGTGGCGGTGGCTATGAATGCCGGCGCCGCGCTGGTGTACTCGGCACGCGCGCTCGACGCCTATGCGGCGCGCACTGCCACCCCCGCCGGGTGAGCGCCTCGCTGCGTCGCTGAGGCTGTATTGGGCCCCGATCGCCGTCTGACGATGGTGCCTTGGACGACCGGGCACCCGTTAATTTTATCCATACGCTTTGATACCATCGTCGGCGCTGCTAATCTGCACGGCTACGACGCGCTATTGTCCACATGCTGAAGCGGGGGTTTTACCGGCAGCATCTATGTGACCAGTTCGTGCGCGATCGCCAAAATTTCCGATTTTACGAAGTTGGCAAACAGGCAAACAAATGAGGCAACGATGACACGCCAGATCGTCGATACGCTGCTCCCCACGACGATGGTCGGTTCCTACCCGAGACCGGCTTGGTTCAATTACCAATTGCTGGGCAAAGACACCCGCGTGGCTTTCAAGCATGTCGGCCACCAGGAGGCATACGACGATGCCACCCGGGCGGTGATTCTCGATCAGGAAGAAGCTGGTCTCGACATCGTCACGGACGGCCAGATGAGCTACGACGACTACGTCGGAGTCATTGGCTCGTTCTGCTGGTACATGTACGAGCGCATTCCGGGCTTCGATGCTGCCAAGGAGCCGCATCCGTCAGAAGTGGGAGCGGCGGAACGCACCAAAGAGATCGAGTTGCTTTCGGACTGGGGCGGCGTGGTCAACAGCGGCCCGGTGAAACGTGGGCCGCTTCGTCTTGCCGACCTGTTCAAGGTTGCCAAGCGCTACGCGAGCAAGCCTCTGAAGGTTTCCGTCGGCGCCGGTCCCGTCAATCTCGCCTGGCATGTGTATTTCAAGCACTACAAAAATCCGCGCGAGCTCTCTGAGGCTCTGGCGCCCATTTTCAATGCGGAAATGAAGGAACTGGTCGACGCTGGGGCCACGTACCTGCAGATCGAGGACCTGGGTGCATGGCTGCCGTTGTTCACGAATAATCCGGACGATTACAAGTGGATCGGCGACGTGATCGCCAAGTGTGTGGAGGGAGTCAACGCGAAGATCGGTTGGCACTTCTGCTTCGGCAACGCATGGGGCAACGCGCTCAGCGGCCTGTATCCCAAGGGATATGAGACGGTGCTGCCGTACTTCTACGATCTGCCGATCGATCAGTTTGTGCTCGATTTCGCCAATCGCGAGATGGCCGATGTCGCATGCCTGAAAGGCTTACCACGTGATAAGGAAGTCCAGGTGGGCGTGCTCGACATACGCACCATGATGGTCGAGTCGCCGGAGAAGGTCGCCGAGAGAATCCGGAAGGTGCTGAAGGTGCTTCCCGCGGAGCGCGTCTACCTGTCGACCGACTGCGGCATGAAGCCTCTGCCCCGAATGGTCGCGAAGATGAAGCTCAAGGCTCTCGTGGATGGCGCAAGGATTGTCCGCAAGGAACTGAGCAAATAAGTCAGGATTTACGAACCTTCAATGGAAGCGTGAGACGCTAGCGTCGACGCGCTGAACACCCCTCAGATTCATTTAATGGGAAGCACCATGACCGAAAAGAAGATCATCGCAGTCGTCGGAGCAACTGGCTCGCAAGGGAGCGGGTTGATCCGGGCGATTCTGGAAGACCCGCAGGGCGGTTTTCGGCCGCGAGCGATTACGCGGGACGTGAATAGCGACAAGGCCAAGGCGCTGGCGAGTCAAGGCGTGGAGGTCGTCGCCGGGGATATCGACGACGAAGCAAGCATGGTGCGCGCATTCGACGGCGCATATGGTGCGTACTGCGTAACGTTCTTCTGGGGTCACTTTTCGCCTGACAGGGAAAGCAAAAACGCGCAGACACTGGCCAATGCTGCCAAGCGGGCGCATGTCCAGCACGTTATTTGGTCGACACTCGAAGACACACGCAAGTTGGTCCCGCTGAGCGATAACCGCATGCCCACCTTGCAGGGCAAGTACAAATGTCCGCATTTCGATGCCAAAGGCGAGTCCGATCATTTCTTCACGGACGCCGGTGTCCCCGTCACCTTTCTGCTGACGACCTTCTATTGGGACAACATGATTTATTTCGGCATGGGCCCGAAGAAAGGTGAAGATGGCAAACTGGCTATCACCTTCCCCATCGGCGACAAGCGATTGTCCGGTATCGCCGCAGAAGACATCGGCCGGGCGGCGTACGGCATCTTCAAGGGCGGCAAGGAATTTATCGGCAAGACCGTTGGAATCGCGGGTGAGCACCTGACCGGCAATCAGATGGCGGCCTCGCTGTCGAAGGCGCTGGGTCAGGAAGTGCGCTACAACAGTGTTTCTCCGGATGCTTACCGCAAATTCGGATTCCCTGGGGCGGAAGATCTCGGCAACATGTTTCAGTACTACCGGGACTTTGAAACGGAATTCGTGGCGAAGCGCGATCTGAAGGCTGTCCGAGCTCTGGCTCCTTCGCTGCAAAGCTTCGACCAATGGCTTAGCAAGAACAAGGCTCGCATACCACTGACCTGACCGTAACGTCCGGGGACCCGTTCATGCGCGGGTCCCCGGCGACGTCCTAAGCGTGAGTGTCTCGCTGCGTCGCTACCGGCCGGCCATGATTGGCCTGCACTGGGCCACGGTCGCGGTGATCCTGGTGGCGTACTTTCTGAGCGAAGGCGGCCGCGGGGTTCGTCTACACCCGCCCCTGCTGCATTTTGCGTTTGGCCTGAGTGTGCTGGTGCTGGTCGCCGCGCGCCTCGTGGCGCGCGCACTGGGCGGGGCACCCACGCTGCAGATGCGGGGCCGGCCCCTGCTCCGCATCGCCGCGAAGCTCGGCCATCTGACGCTGTATCTGCTGCTGATCGCCGTGCCGCTGAGCGGCTGGTACGCGGCCTCGAAGCTCGGCGTAGTCGCCTGGTTCTTTGGCCTGATCCTGCCGCCGCTGACCGTTGCAACGGGCAGCAGCGCGGGGCTCGTGGGCAAGCTTCATCAGGTAGGCGGTAATCTCATCTTGATTCTAGGCGGCATGCATGCCGCGATGGCGCTATGGCACCAGTTCGTATGGCGCGATGGGACGCTGCAGAGGATGGTGCCGTACTAAACGCATGCAGCAGCGCATCGCCTTTTGCTGGAGCGGCGGCAAGGATTCAGCGTTGGCGCTGAATCGCGCCTTGCGCGATGAACGCTACCAGGTCGTGGCGCTGCTCACGACCTGCAACGAGCAGTTCCAACGCGTATCGATGCACGGCGTACGTATCGCGCTGCTCGAGGCGCAGGCCGATGCAATCGGCCTGCCGCTGCACAAAGTCTTCGTGAGCGAGCGCGGCTCAAACGAGGAGTACATCCAAAAGATGGGGGCTTGCCTTCGGACCCTCCAGTCGCAGGGAGTCTCCGCCTGCGCCTTCGGCGACATCTTCCTCGAGGACCTGCGCCTCTGGCGCGAGCAGAACCTTGCGCAGATCGGAATGTGCGGGGTCTTTCCGATCTGGAAGGTCGATGCGCAAGTGTTGCTGCGCGAATTCTTTGAGCACCGATTCGGATCAGTCATTTGCTGTGTCAACGATGCCTGGCTCGATCACAGCATGGTAGGCCGACTGTTCGACCAGGCATTCATCGATGCCTTACCGCCCGAAGTCGACCCGTGCGGCGAAAATGGCGAGTTTCATTCGTTCGCGTTCGACGGCCCAATATTTCGCCAACCGGTAGGATTTCAGATTGGCGCGAAGATCTATAGGCCTCTCGATGGCGGTTTCACGACCTCCGACTCGAGCGCTGCGGCCCCTGCCACGGTTGCTCGGCAAACCCATGGGTTCTGGTTCTGCGACCTGCTGCCGACATGATGGTTTCCAGCCCATGCATTGGAATCTGTCGTCTCGATAGCCGCGGGATCTGCGTGGGCTGCGGCCGTACGATCGAACAGATCGCTACCTGGACGCAGCTGGCAGAAACGGACCGGCAGCGGATTACGGCTACCCTGTTCGGCGACGGTACCGCTTCCAGCGTGGTCCTCAACCGCGGGCAACTCCGCATCGTTTCGCTGCTGCCGGCGGCGACAGAGATGCTGTTCGCGCTCGGCCTGGGCAATGCGGTAGTCGGAGTCTCGCACGAGTGCGATGTTCCCTCGACCGCGCAACCCCGCCCTGCCGTCTCAAAACCAGCGCTGGCGCTGAAGCACCTCAGTCAGCGTGAGATCGATGAGGCCGTCTCGCAACGTCTCGCCAGCGGCAAGAGCCTCTACGAGATCGATGAGCAACTGCTTCAGGACCTGCGACCCGACCTGATACTGACCCAGGATTTATGTCAGGTCTGCGCGCCATCGGGTAGCGAGCTCAGCGCAGCTCTCGCATCGCTCAATCCGCGGCCCCGTGTACTGTCCATGACACCGCATACTCTGGCGGATATCTTCGGGAATATGCGCGAGCTCGGCGCGATGACATCGCGCATGGTGGAGGCCGAACAACTGATGGCCGACTGGCGACGGCGGCTGGCACGGATCAAGGCGGCTGCGCCTTCCGATGCTCCACGGCCGCGCGTTTTCTTCATGGAGTGGGCGGATCCGATCTACTGCAGCGGGCACTGGGTACCTGAGATGATCGAGCTGGTGGGTGGGATGGATCGGCTCGGTCGCGTCGGCTGCGACTCCGTGCGCCTGGCGTGGGAGCAGATCCAGCGTTGGGACCCGGAGTTACTGATTCTGGGCCCCTGCGGATGCAATTTAGAGCAGTCGCTCGCCCAGCTGTCGCTCCTGAGCGCGTTGCCGGGCTGGTCGAATTTGGAAGCTGTACGACGAGGGCAGGTATTTTGCGTGAATGCGAATGCCTATTTCGCCCGTCCGGGACCACGCGTTGTCGATGGCACGGAGCTGCTGGCGCACCTCATCCGCCCGGATCTGTTTGAATGGAACGGTCCAGCGGATGCCTACCGCCGCTGTGCCGCAAACGAGCTCGAGTGATGGATGTGGCGCAATTCGAGCGGCCTTGACGGCACAGGTAAAGAAAGACCCGGGGGGGTGTGGATAATGAAATTCGGCGTCTTTGACCATATGGACGCGAGCGGCATCTCGCTTGTACGTCAATACGAGGAGCGGCTTAAGCTGATCGAGGCCTATGACCGTTTGAACTTCTACGCTTATCACGTCGCGGAGCATCACGGCACCCCGCTGGGACTCGCACCGTCGCCGGGGATCTTTCTGGCCGCGGTTGCACAGCGCACGAAGCGATTGAGATTCGGGCCACTCGTTTATTCATTACCGCTCTATCATCCGATCCGCCTGATCGAAGAGATCTGCATGTTGGATCAGTTGAGTGGCGGCCGCTTTGAACTTGGCGTGGGTCGCGGTGTCTCGCCGATAGAGGTCGGTTTCTACGGTGTGGCTCCCGAGGCAGGCCCGCATCAGTTTCCTGAAGCGTTGCAGGTGATCAAGAAGGGACTCACTGTCGATGAGCTGACCTTCAACGGCGAATTCTATCATTTCGAGAAAGTCCCGATGGTGCTGCGTCCCGTACAGAAACCGTACCCGCCCCTTTGGTACGGCGTGACCGCACCCGCGACCACGCACTGGGCGGCCCTGGAAGGCGCTCACATGGTGACGCTGCTCCCTACAGAGGGCGCACGTGCCGTGATTGATCGCTACAGGTCAGAACGGCGCGAATGTGGTAGGTCCGACGCGGCAGACTTACCGTTGATGGGCGTGATGCGACTCGTCGTATTGGCTGATAGCGATGCGCTGGCTTTGAAGACTGCCGAGCGTGCCTATAAGTCGTGGCTCGGGCATATGCGGCACTTGTGGGATCGACACGGATTGAAATTTTCCCTGAATCTGCCGCCCGAGTTCGGTCCGATGATCGAAGCGGGTGCAGGGTTCGCTGGAACGGCCGCAGGCTTTCGCGATTTTATAATTCAAGACGCTGCATCAATTGGCGCGAATTACGTCACGTGCGACGTCGCGTTCGGAGATATGACTTTCGATGAAGCCATGCGCACGACAGAGTTGATAGGAAACGAGGTTATACCTGCGTTCGCCGAGTCAGGGGGCGAATAACTCCCATCCCGGTTCGGGCGTGCGAGGTCTCCAGGCGCCTCCCCTCCACTGCTCCTGCCTCAGCGCGCGTCAGCCGTCCAGGGACGCATGGAAGGACGGAGTGAGCAAGGCTAGGGTCGGAATCGAACCGGCGTCCACGGCTTTGCAGGCCGCTGCATGACCACTCTGCCACCTAGCCAACGGGTCGGTACGCCGCTCGGTCCTGCATGCGATAGGACCAAGAGCGCCTGGAGCTCGAACGAGGCTCGAACTCGAGCTTCATCTCTTTGATTCCGCGAGGGAATTCTCCCCAGACGGCACCATTGACGCCCTGAATTCTGTACTACTTGTGCGTGGCTGACAATGGACTTCCGCAGCTCCGCATGGAGTGACTTGCAGCGGGTCGAGTCAATTTACTGTGACTGTGTTTTTATACAGCCGACACGATATCCTTGCCGAGCCGACACCGAACCCGTCACACATCTGCTGCGGAGGCCCTCATATGGCCAAGACTCGCAAAAATGCGCTGCCCAAGTACCTTGAATTACACCCGCTCAATCGGACGTACTACTACAAAAATCCGGCGATGCCGAAAAAAGCGAGGCTCGGTAAATTCGAACAGGAAGCCGTTCGACTCGCCTCTCAACTAAATGCCCGCTATCGAATCCAGCTCGAGCAGAAACTCGCGCGTCTGGAAGCCTCGGTCAATGTCGGCAGTGCCAGATTTTCAGAGGCCTTCGGCGCATTTGTTGAAAAGTACATCTCTGACTACGGCCTGAAGTCGAGCACAGCCCGACTCGTTCATCAACGATGCCAGCGCCTCACCGATGCGCTCAATAGCGTTCAAGTTCCAATGGTCGACACGCGGATGCTTCGGGAAGCGATTTCGACGGGAAGCCAATTCGAGCAAAGCAAGCTCAAGACTCTTCTGCTGCGGTTCTTCCGCTATGCGAAATCGACCGGTATGTACCCGTCGCATCTCGGAAATCCGGTCAATGACTTGTTTGTCGACCCGTTGCCTCGCAAATGCCGTCAGCGAATGACAATCGAACAATTCGACGCCATCTTTTCGGTCGCGCCGCAATGGCTACGATGGTTAATGACCTTGGCCTTCCATTTGGCCCTGAGGCGCGTCGACCTCGTCAGCCTGCGCTTTGATGACGTGGCAGGCGACAGGATCGTCAGTGCAATCCGCAAAACGGACTCGGAAGCTCGTGACATGGAGGCAACCAGCGTCGACTTTCCAATCCATCCGGACGTGCGGAACGTTCTGACGGAAGCTCGTCGCTCGAGCCTGCGAGTCGGCCGGTGTCCCTTTATAGTGCACCGCGAGCCGGATCGACGAACGGGGCGTGCCGCGAAGGCGCTGGAGGGAGGCCGCTTGGAGCATCCCGCTCAAGTGCTGCCTGATTACGCATCAAAGGCCTTCTTTAGAGCCCGGGATCTGGCCCGCAATCAGACCCGCCTATTCGAAGGCATGAGCGTGCGGCAGATGCCTACCTTACACGAAATCCGCGCGTTATCTTCACACCTCTACTCGACTGCCGGTTACGAGGTGGCCGCGGTTCAAGAACTAATGGCGCACACAGATCCGGATATGACGCGGGCGTATCAGAAGGGCCACGCCCGTAAAGTGCTACGTGTCGACATGATGCTTCCGTACCGCATACCGCAGCCCGACAATGCCGTCAGGGAGACCCCCCCCATCTATCGCGTGAGGACCGCATGGCGGGCTCAGGGGAAATTCTCTAAGAATTCCCTAAGCGGAAATGGACTTGCCGCGTAAGTCACTGTCTCAAAAAGAATTTTGGAGCGGGAAACGAGGCTCGAACTCGCGACCTCAACCTTGGCAAGGTTGCGCTCTACCAACTGAGCTATTCCCGCGCCGTCCCAGGCGAGGAGTGGAATGTTGAGGTTACCCCGTTTCCAAGTCAAGGCAGCCCCACGACTTTTGAGCAGGATCGGTGGCAAGATGGACACTCATTAAGCAGCTGTTTTTGAGGTCATGAGCACTTCTCTGCAGAGGCTACTGCCGCTGTTCGACAGTGAGCGCAAGCATGCGCAGTCGATGGTCCTGGCCACGGTATTGGACACCGCTGGGCCGACCTATACCAAGCCGGGTGCGCAAATGCTTATCGCCTCCAGCGGCGAGTACGCCGGTCTGCTGTCCGGCGGCTGTCTCGAAGGCGACCTCAGTGAGCGCGCCCGACGCGTATTCGACAGTGGCAATAGCGAGATCGTGCGTTACGACATGCGTGGCCCGGAGGATTTGCTGTTCGGGCTCGGCTCGGGCTGCGAGGGAGCGATGGAAATCCTGCTGCAGCGTCTCGACGTGTCCCATCAATGGCAGCCCCTGCAAAGGCTCACCACCGCTTGGCGGGCGCGTCGACCGGAGCGCCTGCTCATGATCGCCCGCTCGACGCTGCATACCGTGGACGCAGGCATGCCAGCCGCACAGGCTGATTGGCGTGCGGGAAGCGGAATTTTCATTTCCGACGGAGAAGCCTTCGGGAAGGCGCCGCCAGCCTGTGCTGAAGCATTGCGCAGAGTCGCAGCACAGATGCCATCCGGGTCGGGCTCCCAATTGCTATCGCACGCGCTGCCGGGAGCCGAACTTTTGTGGCTTGAACAGTCGGCACCTCCGCGACTGCTTCTGCTGGGCGCCGGAGCTGACGCACTGCCCGTCGCCACTCTGATGACCTTCATCGGCTGGAGCGTCACGGTGGTCGATCACCGTCCGCACTACGCTCGCTCCGAAAGATTTCCTGGCGCGGACGCGGTGCTATCCGGCGGACCGGCCGCCGTGCTGGATCTGGTAGCGCAAGCTCAGACGGCCGCCACCGCCTTCAACGGCGCAGTCGTGATGAGCCATCATATGTCGAGCGACCGGGCCTACTTGCGTGCACTGGCGCAGAGCACGATCCCCTACATCGGTCTGCTGGGACCGGCGAGTCGTCGCGACCGCTTGCTGGGGGATCTCGAGGGCGCCGAGGTGGCCAGCCTCGAGCCGCGTCTGCGAGCACCCGTGGGTCTGGATATCGGTGCGGGGTCACCAGAAGCCATCGCGTTGTCCATCGTTGTCGAGATACAGGCGATGCTGTCCGGCAATGCCTCGTTGTCGCCCCTGAGCGCTAAGCTCACCTGTCCAGCTCCACTGCGCACGCCTATGCGATGAAGGGCTCGCTGAATCTGCACACGGTCGTGCTGGCAGCGGGAGCATCGAGGCGCTTCGGATCCCCAAAGCAGTTGGTGCGCTTCCAGGGGCAAACACTGCTGCAGCGGGTGCTCGCGAGCGCCAACGAGCTCAGCGCCAGTAGCGTCACACTGGTGCTCGGTGCCAATGCGGCGGAAATCGTAGCCGCACTGCCACCCGCACGCGCCACGATCTTGATCAATCGGGAGTGGGAAGAAGGTATCGCAAGTTCTGTGCGAGCCGCCGTGCGCGCCCTGCCCGGTGCGTGCGATGCAGTTCTGATCCTATTGGGTGATCAGCCCCTGGTCTCCGCCGCGGGCCTCGAGAGATTAGTTAGGGCCTGCCGTCGGTATCCGCGGCAGATTATCGCCTCGCGCTACAGCGGCATTATCGGCGTGCCGGCAGTTTTCCCACGCTGGTGTTTCAACGATCTCTGCGAGTTAAGGGGTGATCAGGGCGCTCGCGCCCTGATCACCCGCTATGGCGATCACGTCGTCGGCCTTGCTCATCCTGAAGCAGCGGTCGACATCGACGAGCCGGAGGATTTATTGGGACTGTCTTCTTAGTCAGCAGAAAAGCGAAGCTTCCGTCTTGAAGCCAGCCGGTGCCGATCGGCCGCCGCCCATCATTCCCGCGGTTCACAGCCCGCCGCTAGTCATCCCCGCACACCGCCAGTCATGCCTGCAGTACCGGCGCCACCGCCAGTCATGCCTGCAGTACCGGCGCCACCGCCAGTCATGCCTGCAGTACCGGCGCCACCGCCAGTCATGCCTGCAGTACCGGCGCCACCGCCAGTCATGCCTGCGGCGATACTCCCGGTGGCTCCCAAGCTAGCTACAGTTGCGACACCCCCAGCGATTTGCGTACCACCGCTGGAAAGGCCCGCGCTATACGCGTCCGATCCGGTCGCCACAGCAAACAGAGTGCCTTTCTGTGCCGGCTGCGACGCCGCAATCGCAATGACGTCGCCAGCATTTGGTGGATTGAAGCCTGGCTTCGCAAGCTGCGAGGTATAGTCAATCGACATCCCGTCGACTTCGATCCTGCCGAGAATGGAGTCAGTATCGGTGACAACACCCTTTACAAAGACAGGGTCTCCATTTGCCCCATAAGCGCTTGTAGGTTGCACTACGGCTTCTGAAATAGAACCGTCCTTGTTCAGGACGCCATAGACGTTAGCCACTTGGCCGATTGAAAGCTGATCTGCAGTGGCGTGAAAAGTCTGACCAAGCAAGGTTACCGTTCCAATTGCTCGATCTAGCTGCTGAACCGGCGCTGAAAACAGTAGTTCTTTGCCAGAATCGGCAAATGCGCTTGAAAACGCCGTAGCACCGAGGGCGCTAACCAGCAAGAGTGACAATTTATTCTTCATGGTCGGTTCTCCCCAAAATCGATTACTAACCGGTCAGCTCATCCGGCAATCGAAAGTCCTTTTCCGCTCAATTCCCCTTCACCCTGCCTTTGCTCAAAAAAGAATGCGCTCACGCCAAACCGAACTCCGTTCGGATCTGCGTTTTCCGCACCTTGGGATTCGAGCCAACGATCCAACTCTTCGAGCACAGGCTGAAGGCGCGTGTGGATGTATTTAAGAATCGCCTCGCGAAACTCCCGCTTCACGGGTCCGCCAGTCAGAGTGGCGACTTCGTAATAAGAAGGCTCATCGGATCCACGGAGAAGGTTGTGAACAAAGTTATTAATTAGTGCACCGACATATTGGCCCATCCGCGCAATCTGGAATGTATCCACGCCAGTGGGTATGAACACTCGGCTAACACATCGGACAAACTTCTCTACATGAACCTCAACGCAACTAGCAGCGAGAAGCTCATCTAGGATCAACGTGGAATCGCTGGTTGCGCCGGCCGCTTCGATTAACTCATTAAACGTTCTGAATCCCCGCTCTGCGCGAAATGAGAGATCGAGTGGCGCCCCATAAGGGGTGCTAAAGCGAGAATCGTCGTGCCAAGTCACTAATACTTTTGCCAACTCGTCGAGCTTCCGGGAACTACGAGCACGCAACAATCGTTTGGCGGTCCGCCTGGACAGAAGCGCATCGACTTCACCCCGACTCAGGCCGGCCATAAGAGCAAGCCGCGCGGCGGTAGCTGGCAGACCCTGTTCTTTTAACTTTTCAGCAAGAGTCTCTAAATACAGTGTTCTAAAAATCTCGCCGATATCTTGAGATGTAACACCGTAGCTAAAGACTATCGGCATCAATGGGCGCAGAAGGGCCTCAATGGCGTCAAGAAAAGCTCCGCCTTCTACTCCCCTATTCACCTCGGAGGTCAACTAGGACTCCCTGTCAAGCGCCTAACGCACACTTTTTACCTAATGCGTTTAACGATATGCGTTGAGTTCTTTTATGTCAACGCAATTCAGTGAGTTACGCAAAGTCAAAGGTACTAGGCACACAAAAAATCAGCGGACAAACACCGGCGAAGAAACGGAAGAAAAAAGGACGGACGCGGGCTAGCGCTTCAGATTCAATCCGGATTGAGGGTGCTTGACGACGACCCGGCTTAGAAGTGGTCTTGCGACACTACGAGCCTCACGTATCCCTGAATACGTATGCATGCACGCCCACTAGTGTTCCTTTCTTCTCAATTCGGTCTCGAGGTGGGAACCCCTGAAAGGCGGCGTTAGCCATCAACCAGCGGTTGCCCATGTCGACCAGATTGATGATGGGCTCTCTCATAAACTGTAAGAACTCCGCGAACTTTTCCTCGGGCAGCTCAGTAAGTGCCAGTCGTTCCGGCCACGGTGTGGCTTGTAATCGCCGACCGTTGTATTCGCTTGTTGCCAACAACCATTTAACAGCTCTAACGGCATGACTAAGTAGTAACGTTCGATTTCCGGTCAAAAGAACGCAAGACCCCAGATGTGCCACTGAGTGTTTGCCCACCCGTTCCAACGCCTTAAATTTCATCGCGAATTTGATGACATTCTCAACGGCATGATTATCGAAATGTTTTCTGGCCAATTCATCGAAGCTGGCTGTTTTGCCTGTAATTGCGAGCACCCTGGGACGGCCTGTCGCATCAAGATATCGTGAATTTTCGGTCCACTCGCTTATCAATCTGCCCAAGCACGAAATATCGTGCATTAGCAGGCGGGAGGGAGATACTCGAAAGGTTTGTTTCAGCGACTCTTTGGCAAAGCGGTTAAGGTCTCGGGTCGACAAACCCTGTCGCCTTAGAGAAGAAAAGCAAACACCCAACAATTCTTTGGCCAGCGAATTACGGACTATTTTTTCGATCTTGCCTTTCGATCCTGGGCCGCGATTGTTCTTGCCTGGGCGTTCCGCCACCGTCTTCTTCGTTCTCATTTGGTCGCCTCTTCAGTCGGTTCGAATATTGCAATCGATACAAATGAAGGTGTCTTAGTTGTTGCTGAACGCCTTTGCTCCGAGGCAAGCTCCGCTTCCAGCGATTGCAGAAAATTAACCGTGCGGCGGTAGATGACCTCCCGTACCAGGGGGACTCGGCTCGGGGCAACTTCGATGGCTGTTAACGCCTCGTTGAGCCATGGGTCGTGGGGCTGCTGCAGGTTGTGGATGAGGGTGCGCAGGTACGCAGCCGAGCATCTTCCGATCTGATTGAGGTTCGCAAGGGTGACACCGGGAAGACGCATGCCTCGGGTGCGTACGCGGATGCGGCGATCGGCAAGGAGGTCAACGGCACCGGCGCGGTATAGCTCACGCAACAGTGCGCCCACGGGGGCGCCACGCATGTGCGTGGACGCCAGTGCCTCGAAGCTCGGCGCCGCGCCCCGCTCTGGCAGATCCCTGGGCTTGCCGCTGCTATCCAGATAGACCGGATCGCGGTGCCATGCGTCCAACATGCGAGCCGCGCGATGCCCCTTGCGTTCCCGGCCCGCGGCGATTTTTGGCGGCTCTGCCAGCAACTGGCTGACGAAATTGCGGTGCACGCCACTGACGAGCGCCACGCGGACATCGGATGGCGGCTCGCCCCGTTCCCTACGGCTCAACCATTCCCTGCATTTGTGAACGAATACACCGCGCCACAGGCTTTCGGCCTCGGGGCTGGTGATACCCAGCTCCAGAAAAAGCTCTACCAGCGGTTCTAGGGCACTGATCGCGGCTTGCGCCATGGCCGCTCGAGCCGAATCGGCCGCCGGCTTGCCGCGACGGGGTCCGTGAGCCCTCTGGGCGGCACCCTCTGCTTTACGTTTCGGCAAGGCTCACCTTCGATTCTTCCATAATAACGGCAGCTAATTATGCTATAAAAGTGGCAGGCCTGCAGTGTGATGGCCGTCTGCACCCAAATTCCATGGCCCGGCTCAGTCAACGCAAGCGATTTGGAACGGCCGCGCCGGGTCGACGGCGGAGTGCATTTCGCTTTCGACTGGATCGCAACGGTCGGCAACACTTTAACTTCCGGCAATTTGTCTGGATCAGTGCTTCAGTGCCCATGTCCTTTACCCAGGCGCCATCCACGGCGCTCACCACCCTTGCGCTGAATATGCTGTTCCTGGCGTCGAGCACGCACGCGAGTCGAGCGGCGCCCTCGCAGTTTCGGAAGGATCGTCGTCTCGCGCGACGATTTGCCCATACGTGCCTGTTGACCGCGCCAGCGAATGGATGGGTGATTCCCCGCGAGGTCGTATCCGCATGGGTTGCGACACACCGCCGGCCCTCCCACGATGGCCTCGGAGGGTCACTGCGGCGCCGAACACCCACGGTCCGGTATGATCGCGAAGCCCTACTCGATGCCTGACCGTTGCCGGGGTGCCAGAGGCCCGCATTGTCGACCAGCAGTTACTTTTGCAGGTTCCGGCCGCCCGGCCTTGCGAAAATTGCGCTGTTGGCACTGTTGCAGCTGTTCGCGACGCGGGCCGGTGCCGAGGAATCACCCGGCACAACAACGCCTTCTGGAACTGCCCCAACTGCGCAGCCGCCGGCGGCCCCCGAGCCTGATTCCACCAGCCCCGTCGTGGTCGGGGCGCAGTACACCTACGTCCTGCAGCACCAGAGCGCCCTGCGCTCGCCCTATGCCGGACCGCTCAGCCTGAAGTCGAGCGGGGACACTCAGTCGACCAACACTTTGGGTTTGTACACCGGCTGGGCGCCGGTCTATTGGGGCCAGCTTTACTTCGACGTGGAGAAATTCATGGGTGCTGGAGTGAGCGGGGCCACCGGACTGGGCGGATTGACCAACGGGAATGCGATCCCAGCCGGCTATGGAGTGTTCAAGCAGTTCTACATCGCCCGGCTCTATGCTCGCTTCATGCTACCGCTTGGCACGCAGGTGAATGAAGTCGATCGTGCGCAGGATCAGATCGGCGGCACCGAGCCCGCCACTCGCCTCGAGCTCAAGGTGGGACACTTGGCCGCACCGGATGATTTTGACCAGAATCGCTACGCCAATTCCCCGCGCACGCAATTTCTGAATTGGTCTCTCATGAACGACACCGCGTGGGACTATGCCGCCGACACTCGCGGGTATACGGATGGCATCATGCTTGGCTACATCTCACCTGCCTGGTCGCTGAAGTATGGCGTCTATCGCATGCCGCTCATCGCCAACGGTGAGCCGCTGGAAGCTTCGCTGCTGCGCGCCAACGGACAGAATCTGCAGTTCAGCTACACGGGACTGCCGACCGGCACCGCATTTCGCCTGCTCGCTTATCTGAACAGCGGCGCCATGGGCAATTACGCCGAGGCGCTTGCCCTGGCCAACGCGACGCATGCGACGCCGCGCATTGCAGCGACCGCAGCGCCCGGGCGACAGAAGCACGGCTTCGAACTCGATGCCGAGCAGCCGCTGGCCGACGATGGCGCTACTGGTATGTTTCTGCGCTGGGGATGGAACAACGGACGCGACGAGAGTTTCGCCTTCACGGAAGTCGACGAAGTGCTCAGCACCGGCGTGCAGCTGTCCGGCGCCCAATGGCATCAGCCGGATGGGCAGCTCGGCTTCGGCGTCGCCAACGAGGAGCTATCGGCGGCTCATCGCGCCTATCTGGCGGCCGGCGGCTGCGGCTTCGAACTGTGCGACGGGGCGCTCAACTACGCTCACGAGCAGATTCTCGAAGCTTACTATCGGCTGGAACGCATCTGGCCGGAGGATCCTGGACCGGTACGTTGGCAGATCGGGCCGGATTACCAATACATCCGCAATCCCGGCTTCAATCGCGATCGCGGGCCCGTCAGCTTCTGGGCGATCAGGCTGCACGTGGAATACTGAGAGCTGCGTTGGCGCTAAAATGGCTCCCATGCCAACCAGCGCCCCGGTACCTCGAGAACCCCCAGCGACGCGCCTGCTGATTGCCGAAGACGACACGGCGCTGCGGCAGGTACTTGTGGATCTGCTGGAACAGTCCGGCTACGACGTCGAGGGTTTCAGCAATGGCACGGCGGCACTCTCGGCACTGCTGTCGGGTGCCTTCGACCTCGGGATCATCGACATCGGTCTGCCGGGCATCGACGGCCTGGCCCTGGTGCAGAGCCTGCGAGCGCGCAGCCAGGGGCTGCCCTTGCTGATCATCACAGCTCGCGACGCCGTTAACGAGCGCGTCGGGGGGCTGGATGCGGGCGCGGATGACTACATGACCAAGCCCTTCGACCTGCAGGAGCTGCAGGCCCGGGTCAGGGCTCTGCTGCGACGGCAGCGCTCGCAGCCGGGCACGGAACTGCGCGTTGGGACCCTGCGGCTGCGGCTTGGCGAGCCGCGCGTGGAACTGGGCGGTGATCTTGTGGACCTGCCGGCCGGCGAGTTCGCGCTGCTCGAGACGCTGGCGGTGCGCGTCGGCCACGTGGTCAGCCGCGAGCTTATCGCCGTGCGCCTGACGCGCGGCGTTGAGCCGCCCTCGGACACCGCGATCGAAGTGTGTGTGCACCGCTTGCGCCGTCGGCTCGAGCCGTACGGGTTGCGCGTGCGCACGCTGCGCGGTTTCGGATACCTGCTCGAGAGCCCCGCGGAGCGCTGAGCGCCAAGGCAAACATGAGCACGCTGTCCGGACGCGCGTGGACACCATTCAATGAAAGTCTGCGCCGGCGCCTGCTGCTGCGTCTGGCCGCACTGCTGTGTGTGCTGCTGGCGCTGGATGCGTTGGCCTGCTACTACACCTCCTGGCACTTTGCCAACCTGGTCTACGACCGTTGGCTCGTCGATTCCAACCGCTCGCTGGCTACGGTCGTACACATGCAGGACGGCCAGATCGTCGTGGACCTGCCGCAAGCTGCGCTCGAAGTCTTCCAGTTCGATGCTGTGGACATCACCTACTATCGCATCGACTCCAACCGGCGTGGCTATATCGCCGGGGAGAAAGGCCTGGCACCGATTTACGATGTGCCGGTTGGCGAGGTGCGGCTCGGCAATTCCACGATCGACGGCCGCCGCGTGCGCATCGTTTCCGGCCGCCTGCGGCCGACCCGATCGGGAGATTCGCCCATCGTCAGCGTCGCCGAGACGCTCATCAAGCGTTCCACGCTGACACGCGAGATCCTGCTGGTGATGGTCGCCCCACAGGCGGCGCTGCTATTGGCGGCCTTGGTGCTCGCCTGGATCAATGTCAACCGCGGTCTCAAGCCGCTGACCGATCTGGCCGATGCCATACAATCCCGTGGGCACGAGAACCTCACGCCCGTGGCTGTCGAGGGGCTGCCTACCGAGGCCCGTATCCTGGCGTCGCGACTGAACGAGCTGTTCGCGCGTGTCGGGGCCGCAATGCAGGCGCAGGAGCGCTTCGTGGGAGACGCGGCACACCAGCTGCGCACGCCGCTGGCCTCGCTGGTGCTGCATGCCGAGGCCGCCGAGCGCGCCGGTGAAACCCAGGCGCGTCGGGGGGCACTGCGCAACCTGCGAGCGGCCGCCGAGCGCGCTGCGCGTCTCAGCCAGCAGTTGCTCGTGCTGATGCGCGCCGGCCCCGCCGCCGCTGCCGCAACCCACTTCACCCGTCTCGATCTCACCGCCTTGGTGCGCCACCTGGGTGAAGAATGGGTCCCCCAGATGCTGGCCTACGGCATCGATTTCGGACTGGCGGTTCCGGAGCATCCCGTGGAGGTTGAGGCCGATGGCGCTCTGCTCGGTGAGCTGCTTTCCAACCTGCTCGATAACGCGCGCCGCTATGGGCGCAGCGAAGGCCGAGTGACGCTCGGGCTGCAGCTGCACAGATCGCCGAACGGTCGGACACACGCAACCGTGTACGTCGAGGACGACGGACCCGGCATCGCACCGGGCGAGATCGATCGCATCTTCGAGCGCTTCTATCGCGCGCCTGGCACCAGCGGCGAGGGCTGCGGACTGGGTCTGGCGATCGTGCGCCAGATCGCCGAGCTGCATGGCGCGGCGCTCGAGGCGATCTCCGAGCCCGGCATTGGCGGCAGCCGCTTCACGATCACCTTCGAAGCAGACTTCGCCGGGCCCATCGAGCCACTGACAGCAGCGCCTGCCTAACGCCGCGCGCCAACGACCTGAGACAGCTCGCCTGCCGGCCCGAGGCCACCGCCCAGGGCGACGAACAGGTTGACGGTATCGGTCAAGCGCGCCGCGCGCGCCGATGCCTGCGCCAACACAGCCTCTCGATAGGCGCGCTCCGCCTCCAGTAGCGCCAGGTCACTGGCGGCACCGGACTGCAGATCACGTTGCGTGCTCTGCAGGGTGCGCGAGGCGGCGGCCGTTGCATCCGACTGCGCCTGCAGCGTGGCGGCATCTGCCTGCAAGGCAGCCAGCGCATCGGCGACCTGCCGGAACGCCTGTAGCACGGTACTACGGTACTGGGCAGCCGCCTGATCCATGGTGGCGACCGCAGCCCGCTTGCGATGCACGAGCGAGCCACCCGCAAACAACGTTTGGCTGAGCGTGCCCCCGAGACTCCAGAAGCGCGTGGCGGGCGCGGCGAGCTGCGAGAGCGCCAGCGCCGCGCTGCCTGCATTGGCTGTCAGGGAGATGTTCGGCAACATGTTGGCGATGGCCACGCCGACCTGGGCCGTCGCGGCGTGCAACTGTGCCTCGGCCATGCGGATGTCGGGCCGTCGTTCGACGATGCTGGCCGGCAGACTGAGCGGCAGCGACTGCGGCAACGCCAGCGCATCCAGCGTCAGTGTCTGCTGCGCGGACAATTGCCCCGGCAGCCTGCCCGTGAGCGCTGCCAGCAGGTGCTCCTGCTGCTGGCGCTGCTGTTCCAGAGGGGGCGCCAGTGCCAGCGCCTGCGACAGCGTGGCCTGCTGCGCGTCGACGTCGCTTTGCGAGACGGCCCCGAGCTGATACTGGCGTTGCAGGATGCTCAGGGACTGGTGCGCACTGTCCGCCACCTGGCGGGCGATCTGCAGCTCGCTGTCGGCGGCAGCCTCGTTGATGGCCGCGATCACGATGTTGGACGTCAACGTCAGGTAGGTGGCGGCGACCTGCCAGTGCTGTGCGTCAGCGCTGGCTGCCAGGGTCTCTATCTGCCGCCGCTCCCCGCCAAACAGATCGAGCGGGTAGTCGAACGTCAGCTGGGCCGTATTCAGACTGAAGAGCTGCGTCCCATTCGCCAGCGTCGGCGAGAGCGTGGCGGCATCGTGCTGGCGCACCGAGCTCGCCTGCAGTGCGAGCGCCGGCAGCAACGTCGAGCGCTGGGCTGCGAGCGTTTCCTGCGCGGCACGCAGCGCGGCGCGTGCCGCCTGCAGGTCGGGACTTGTATCCAGAGCCTGGCCCACCAGCGCATCGATCTGCGACGAATTGAACGCCCGCCACCAAGCGGGCGATACCTCCTGACCGGGCAGGAATCGTTGCGCCTCGCCGCCGGGAACGCGCGTCGCGGCGGTCGGGTTGGCCGTCACCCCATAGCTACTGACCGCGGGGGCGGCTGGGGCCTGGAAATTGGGACCGACGGCGCAGCCGGCCAGCCCCGCCAGACAGACCGAGGCGATCAGAGCCACCCGGGCCGTGAGGCTCATGAGGTCACAACCCGCGCCGAGGGTCGCCGGGAGAAGCTCATGACGAGCGCCGGCAGCACCATCAGAATGAGCACCGGTGCGAGCAGCATACCTCCGACCACGACGATGGCGAGGGGGCGCTGGACCTGCGAACCGATCCCCGTGGAGAGTGCGGCGGGCACGAGTCCGACACCGGCCACGACACAGGTCATGAGCACTGGGCGCATCTGCGTGTGGCAGCTCTGCAGCATCGCCTCGCGGCGGTCGAGGCCCGTGGCCAGCCCCTGGTTGTAATGCGACAGCACGATGATGCCGTCCATCGTCGCGATGCCGAACAGCGCGACGAAGCCGATTGCGGCCGAGACGCTGAAGGCCGTGCCACTGATGAAGAGCGCGAAAATGCCGCCCATCATCGCCATGGGAATTACGCTCGCCGCGAGCCACACGTCGTTCAGCGAGCCGAAATTGAAATACAGCAGCAGCGCGATGAGCAGCAGGCTCAGCGGCACGACGACCTCGAGCCGCCCGATGGCATCCTGCAGATTGCCGAACTCTCCGACCCATTCGAGCCGATAGCCACCCGGCAGGTGTAGCTGCGCGGCTACCTTGCGCTGCGCTTCCAAGACCGCACCACCGAGGTCTCGCCCCCGCACGCTGAACTTGATCGGTAGATAGCGCTCCTGCTGCTCGCGATAGATGAAGGAGGCACCGGACACCAGCTGCACGTCGGCGACCTCATCGAGCGGTATCTCACTGACATTGGAGGTCGAGGGATCGGTCGCGGCGATGGTGATGCGCCTGATCGCGGCGAGGCTGTCGCGATAGGGCGCCGACAGGCGTACACGGATCGGAAAGTGCCGGTCGCTGCCCGCCTCGTATAGATCGCCGATGCTGGCGCCGCCGATGGCTGCCTGCACGGCCGTATCGACATCCCCCGGAGCCAGCCCGTAGCGCGCGGCGCTGGCACGCTTGACCGTGATCTGCACGGTGGGTTGACCGAGGGAGTTGAGCACGGCCAGGTCGGTGATACCGGGCACGGTAGCGAGCACGTTTTTGATCTGGGTGCCGTAGCGCTCCAGTGTTGGCAGGTCGTTGCCGTACAGCTTGACGGAGTTCTCGCCTTTGACTCCCGAGGCGGCCTCTTCCACGTTGTCCTGAATGTACTGCGAGAAGTTGAAGTCCACGCCGGGGAACGCGCCCTGCAGCTCCGAGTTCATCTGCGCGGTGAGCTGCGACTTGCTCATGCCATGCGGCCATTGCGAGGCGTCCTTGAGCGGCGCGAAGAACTCCGCGTTGAAGAAACCGGTCGCATCGGTGCCGTCATCGGGTCGTCCGTGCTGTGACACCACCGTCCGCACCTCCGGAAAGCTCTTGATGATGCGGCGCATGCGATTCACGTAGCCGTTACCCTCCTCCAGCGAGATGGAGGGCGGCATCTCCGCACGGATCCATAGATTCCCCTCCTCCAGGGCCGGCAGAAACTCCAGTCCCAGGGTACGTGCCGCCAGCACGGCGAGCAGCGCCACCGCGCCCAGGCCGGCCACCACGAGCCCGCGATGTTGCAACGCCTGCGGCAGCACCGCCTCATATACCCGGCGTAGCGCGCGTACGATCAGCGTCTCGCGCTCCGTGACGGCCTCGGGAAGGATCAGCGCGCAGAGCGCCGGGCAGATCGTGAAGGTGGCGATGAGCCCGCCGAGGATCGCAAAGCCGTAGGTGCGCGCCATCGGCCCGAAGATGTGACCCTCGATGCCGCTGAGCGTGAACAGCGGCACGAACCCAGCAATGATGATGCAGGCGGCAAACAGGATGTCGCGACTGACCGCGCCTGCTGCTGCCGCGATCAACCTGTCCTTGGTGCGTGTCAGGCCGAACGCGCCGGGGTCGTGCATCTGCTGCAGCAGGCTGGCTCCCGCATCACGTGCGCCACCGGCACCCTGTGCGCCGCCGCGCTCGGCAAGGTGGCGATAGATGGCCTCGACCATCAGCACCGAGGCATCCACGATCAGACCGAAGTCGATCGCCCCAACCGACAGCAGATTGGCCGATTGGCCGCTGAGCACGATCATCGCCACGGCCAGCGACAGGGCAAACGGAATGGTCGTCGCGACGATCAGCGCGCTGCGCAGATTGCCGAGAAACAGCCACTGCACCAGAAAGATCAGCAGCACGCCGCTCACCAGGTTGTGCACCACCGTGCGGGTGGTCACATGGATGAGATCGCTGCGATCGTAGATACGCTCGATATGCACACCCGGCGGCAGCAGTCCCGAGGAATTGATGTAGCGCACCTGCGCCTCGATCGCCCTGATCGTCGGGATGCTCTGCTCGCCACGGCGCATGAGCACGATGCCCTGCACGATATCGTCGTCATCGTCCTGCCCGGCGATGCCCAGGCGCGGCTCGTGACTCACCTGCACCGTGGCGACATCGCGCACCAGCACCGGCAAGCCGCGAACCGAGGCGACCATGGTGTTGCGGATGTCATCGAGCGAGTGAATCAACCCGATGCCGCGCACCACGGCCGACTGCGGTCCGATATCGATTGTCTGACCGCCGACGTTCAGATCGCTGTTGCCGAGCACCTGCAGCAGTTGCGGAAGCGCGATCTGATGCGCCTCGAGCAGACGCTGATCGATATCGATCTCGTAAGCCTTCGTCAGCCCACCCCAGCCGGTGACGTCGACGACACCGGGAACGGCCTTGAAGCGCCGCTCGAGCACCCAGTCCTCGAGCGTCTTCGCATCCATGGGGGAGTAGCCGGGTGGTCCGACCACACGGTAGCGATAGATCTCACCGATGGGACTTTCGGGGGAGATCTGTGGCTGTGCTCCGTTCGGCAGCGGCGCCAGTTGCGCGAGCCGATTGATGACCCACTGCTCGGCCTGCTGATAGGTGTAGGCATAGGTGAACTGCAGCTTCACATCCGAGAGGCCAAACAGCGAGATCGAGCGCACGGCAGTCACATTCGGGATGCCAGCCATCTGGATCTCGATCGGGATGGTGATGTAGCGCTCGATCTCCTCAGCCGACTGACCGGAAGACTGCGTAACGATGTCCACCAGCGGCGGCACCGGATCCGGATACGCCTCGATATTCAGCCGCGCATAGCTCACGGCTCCGGCGATCAGTACGCCGAACAGCAGCATCAGCATGATCGTGCGCTGACGCAGCGCTGTGGCGATGATCGCGTTCATCGCGGCTCAGTCGCCGCTGGCTGCGCGGTCGATGAACAGAGCTCCGCGCGTGATCACCTGCTCGCCTTCCCTGAGGCCTCCGAGCACCTCGATGTTGCCGTCGAGCGTGCGGCCGAGCTGCACGATGCGCAGCGCCGCATCGTTTGCGTCCTGCAGCACCCACACACGCGCCTGTGTCCCCTGGTAAACCACCGCCTGCTCGGGTACCGCCGGCGCGGCGCTATCCGCGCTGGTGACGATCGTCAGCGTTGCAAACATCTCGGGTCGCAACATGCCGTCAGGATTGTTCAGCTCGGCATGCACCGTCAGGCGTCGCGTAGCTGCATCCACGGCTGCGGCCACGTAACTCAGACGCGCGTGATAGGGATGATCGGGCAGTCCCACGACCTCGGCTGTGACGTCCTGACCGACATGGACGGCCGGCGCCTCCGTCTCGGGCACTTCCGCCACGAGCCAGACCCGTGACAGATTGGCGACCGTATACACCGGTGTCGAGCTGCCGGCCTGTAGGTATTGGCCTGGCCCGATCTGCCGGTCCACGACCGTGCCGCTGATCGGTGCCACGGCGGTTGCGTCGGCTCGAAAGTCTGCGCCCGCTGCAGCGATGGCATCGATCTGCGCGTCGCTCTCGCCGAGGATACGCAGGCGGTTACGCGCCGCGGCCAGCGTCGAGCGGCTCTGCGCCAGCTCGCTCTGCGCCTGTTGCCAGTCCTGCAGCGACGCGCCATGCGAGAGATACTGCGCGTGCTTGCGCTGCTCGAGGGTGGTATTGAGCCGCACCTGCGTCTGGGCAGTGACCAGATCGCTGGCGCCCTGTGCGGACTCGGCAGCCTGCAGGCGGAACAGCACGGCTCCCTGGCGCACCGAGGCGCCGAGGGGCGCCACCAACTGGGTTACGCGCCCTGAAAAGGGCGAATAGACCGGCGTGAGCGTATCGGCGTCGTAGGCAATCTTGCCATCGACGATGATCTGCGAGTGAAATGGCCGGCTGCTCACGCGCTCGATCTGCAGCGAGCTCAGTTGCTCATCGCTCAGATGGAAGCTGCCCGGTGGCGCGGGCGCTGGCGCAGCGGCCTGACCGGCGGCACGGCTGCACCCCGCGCTGGCGAGCGCCAGCGCTATTACTGCCAAAATCGATGAGGAATGTAGTCGCTTCAAAGGCCGGGCAGCTTAGCTGCAGGGCCTTTCGGCAACCTTTCGGAGGCGTGACGTTGCGCAGCTGCTGCGCACTACCGTTGACTTATTCCGGCGTATCAGCCGCGAGTTACCGCCAGTGACGGCTGCGGGGCGCCTCGGCCGAGCTCGACGCGATGGTCGATGTTTTCCCAGCCGCGCGGATAACAGCGCGTGAAGTTCAGCTGCCGCGCCCCGGCCAGTTCCGCATCCGTCAGTCGCACGCCCCATAGTCCGAAGGGCTGAGGGGCCGCGGCCCGATCCGCGATGCGCTGCCACCCATCGACGCCGAAGTGCAGCGCGAAGGGCTCACGATCCTCAATGAGCAGGTCACGCCCGCGCGGCAGCGCGGTCACGGGCACCTCGTTGCGCCAGTGGTAGGTCGTAGCTCGCCGTACTACACCGGGCTGCGCGCTCGCGTAGCGCTGTTGTACCGCATGCAGCATCTCAATGGGTGTGCCGCGCTCGCGTGCCACCAGCAGCTTGAGGAATTCCGCGTGTGCCCACAGCAGCGGCATGGCGCTGCCGGAGGGCCTGCCCGGCTCGAGCTCCAGGGCGGGAATCGGCGCGGCGTCCCAGACCTGCTCGGGCAGCAGTCCGCCGGGGCTCGTGCAGCGGCTCATGGTCCTGAGATACTCGAGCGGATCCTCGCCCGCCTGCAGCGCCAGGTGTCCTCGCTCGCCGGCGAGCAGCGGCCAGGCGCGGCCCACGCCGTTACCGTCGAAAGGCCGGCCATCGTCGTACTCTCCGTAGCCATCGTCGTTATAGCGGTGATACACCGCTCCCGAGGGGGTCTCGACACGCAGCTCGTGATCCACGACCCGCAGCGTATCGAGCACGCGCGGATCGCGGCCGTGCCGCAGTCCGAGGCGCACCAGGTAGGAGAAATCCATGCTGACCAGTGTGGCAGCCGCGATGGTCTCGCCTGCGCGATTGCGCAGCTGCACCTGGGGATTCATGCCGGCATCGCCGTCGGGCGTGGCAATGCGCACGTAATAGCCCGCGACGCCGAGCTGGTGCGCGAGTGCGGTATCGCTTACATAACACCAGGACTCGAGCCGCTCGTTCCAATCGTCGGCGAGACTCATCGCATAGGCGAGCTCATCGCCCGAGAGCCACGGAGCCGCCCCGACGAGTGCGCTGATGGCCACTGCCACCGAAAAGGGGCTGACGCCTGGATTTTCCTCCCAGCGATCCTGTGGGCTGGCGGGACCCGAACGTGCGATGAAGCCGACCGCGGCGCGCACCATGGGCTCGGTGCCGGGCAGCTCGGGCTGCTCCAGTTCCGCCAGCTTTGCAGCCAGTAGCACCGGAAAGGCCGTTTCGTCCAACTGCACACCGACCCAGTACGGCTCACCGCTGGGGAAATAGTTCTGCGGCCAGTGACCATCCACGCGCTGCGCGGCGAGCAGGTGCCCAAGCATGTGCCGCACATCCTCGAGCTGGTTGGCAGCCAGCAGCGCAAAGGCCGTTAGCGTGGCATCCCGCGGCCAGACCAGGTGATAGCCTCCCAGCGAATCGGTGCTGTTACCCCAGGGCACGCTCAGGCTGGCGACCACTGCGCCCGGATAGGCACGGTCCTCGTGGACCTTCAGCATGGCTGCAGATTTGCGTGCCAGGTCGCCCAGTACCGCATCGGGACTGGGTAACTGCAGCCGCTCTCCCCACTGCCCCCAGGCCTGCATGAAACGATAGAGCGTGGCGTCGAAACCGACCGCCAGCGCCGTGCGCGCGAGCATGAAGGCGCCGTAGATATTTTCTGCAAAGCCGATGGCCACGACGCCGCGAGTTCCCGCGAGCTCCCCGCTGAGCGCCACGGTGCCGTTCTCGGCGCGCGCGAAGTTCCAGGTCAGGCGTCCATGCCGATGCAGATCCTGCCAGCCGTCGGAAGCGCCCACGTATCCGCAGCTCAGTTTCGCCAGCGGCTGATCGGCGGTCAGGCACAGGGCGTGATCATCATGGCGCGCGAACCCGACGCCGCCTTCACTCCAAGCGCTGTTGCCGCGTCCGGTGCAGCCGAGGTGCGGTGCCAGAATCAGCACGAGACGGTAGGGCCCGGACAGCGTGTAGCGCACCAGCAGCGCATCGCGCAGCGGATCAGGCAGTACCTCCAGGCTCAGCTGATAGTCCGGGCCGTAGTGCTCGATCGTCAGCGCCGGCACATCGGGTCGTGGCGTCGACAACCGATAACGGCGGGCACGCTTCAGATCGATCCAACGATCTGCGCCGACCAGGTAGAAGCTCAGGTCGCGCACCTGCGGGCGCCCCGTCGAGGGCCAATAGATCTCATTGATGATGCCATGTCCCACGGTGGCCCAGACGCGTGCGCCATCGAGCGCAGTGGTCACGAAGTCCTTGTCGCTGGAGCACCAGGTCGGCGAGATGCCGGGGGCGCCGAAGGCCAGATCGCTCGTGTCCGAGGGGTTGCCGGGGGTGTTGGGGATATCGGGGCTGGATGACATGCTGGGCTAGGATGCCTGTGACGCTGGCTGACGGTAAGAATATCTAGCGCGCGGTACGCCCGGCCAGCGCCGGGCGCCCCGGGAGCGTCAAGATGAGGGATGCATCACTGTCGAGTCATCCCTGGGACTCGCCGCCGGGCGCCCCGCTGCCTGCATGTCGGCCGCCTCGGCCAGTGCCGAGGCGGCGTGCGCCACGCGCGATCTTGAGCGCATCAGTGAGCAGGTGAACTCCGCTCCGTAGAAGAAAATCAGCGACGAGTAATAGACCCAGATCACCACGGCCACCAGCGAACCGGCCGCGCCATAGGTCGAGCCGATACCCGCTTTGCCCAGATAAATGCCGATCAGTGTCTTGCCGATATCGAACAGACAGGCCGTCGCCACTGCGCCGATCCAAACTGCCCGCCAGCTGCTGGGAGCCTCAGGCACGAACTTGAAGATCAGCGCGAACAGCGCGCTGATTGTGACCAGCGAGATCAGAAACGACAGGCTCTGCAGCATCCACTCCGGCAGGGGTAACCAACCCGCGGCCCAGTGCCCCAGCGCCGCCAGCGCCGCACTGAACAGTAATGAGACCAGCAACAGCAGGCCAATCGACAGCACCAGGCCAAAGGAAAAAAAGCGCTCGCGGATCAGCGCCATCAGTCCCGAAGAGCGGCGCGGATCGGCCTCCCAGATCCGATTGAGGGCTGCCTGCAATTCGGCGAATACCTGCGATGCCGAGAACAGCAGCGTCACCATGCCCACGATCGACGCCAGCGAGCCGGCATGCAGGTTCCGGGCATGCGCGAGCATGGTACGCACGGCCGCTTCGCCGGGGGACCCGAGCATGGCGCGAAACTGCAGCAGTACTTGCTGCTGGGCCGAGGTTGCGCCGACGATCAGCCCCGTAAGTGCGACGGTCAGCAGGATGAGCGGGGCCAGCGACAGGAGGCTGTAGAATGCCAGCGCCGCCGACAGGCGCATGGCGTCGTGGCGATTCCACTGCAAAGCCGCCTGACGCAGCGTCGACCAGACACGCCGCGTCGCCCGCCGAACCCGCCCACTGGCACTCATGCCCTCGAGCCTAGCGCGATGGTCGCGGTCTCCAAGGTCGGTGTAACGCAGCTTTTGATCGGACAACGGCGCACTTGCCGCCGAGTCGCCGCCGACACGAGGCCACCGCTGCCTTTACAGCGTGGGTACGCCTCAGTAATGTCAGCGGCCGCAGTCAATGGGATGGTCCGGATCGTCAGAATTACAGCACCGCATCGAGATCGTCGCATGACTCGCCCCCGACGTACGGCAGCGATCGCAGCGGCGCTCGCCGCGGCGATTCTGCTGGCGCAGCCCGGCCGCGCGGTCCACGCAGCGGCTGCGCAGACCCCGCACGCGCAGCTGGTGGCAGTCGATGGCTTCTGGCTGTCAGTTGCCAATCTCGATCGCTCGTTGCGCTTCTACCGCGATGTACTGGGCCTGCCGGTGCAGGCCGATGCGAGCGGTCCCAATGCACTGCTGCCCAATCTCACCGCGATACCCGGCGCACGTGTGCGCAGCGCCACGCTGCGTGACGGCAGCGGCCCCTCGCTGCAGTTGGTCGAGTTCTCGGCGGTTCGCCGCCGTGTCCTACATCCACACAGCATCGACCCGGGTGCGGCAATACTCGAGCTGGGTGTGACGGATCTGTCGCGCGTACTGGCGGCGGCCGCGCGTGCCCACACGCCGGTCGTGACGCGCGGCGGCGCGCCGATCGGGCTGCCAGACGGGAGCCGGGGCATCGTGCTGCTCGACCCGGATGGCTTCTTCGTAGCGATCACGCAAGCGGTGCAGCCCGAAACATCGCTGCAGATGAGCTTTACTGTGGCAGCACCCGCCACGATGGTGCGCTTCTACCAGCAACTGTTCGGTGTCACGCTGCGCCCGAGCGCGTTCGGAAGTTTGGGCCCCTGGGGGCTGCTGCTCAATGAGCGCAATGCGCAGTGGGCCGTGACGCAGGCGACAGCGCGAGCCCCGGCCACTGGGCCGCAGTTGCGCGCTGTGCGATTCGTCGCCTTCCGGCACGTGGTACGTCACACCTACAGTGGACGGCCCCAGGACCCGGGCACCCCCGCCCTGTCGCTGCGCGTGGTCAATATGCAGGCGGCACTGCGCGCGGTACGCGCGGCGGGAGTGCGCGTGCTCTCCGCCGGCGGTCAGCCGATAGCCCTGCCCGGTGGCGGCGCCGCTATTCTGTTCCGCGACCCCGCCGGCGTGCTGGTCGATCTGGTGCAGCGCTAAACACGGCGCCGCGGTGGGACGCCGCGAGCGCATCGGGGCAGATCGCCCGACGTCCGACCTCAGCCTCCGGCGCCGCTCGCCGTCGCGGCGTACGGCAATGGTCCGAGCAACGAGACGCCGCCGCCACGGCGTGCATTCGGGGGCTGGTTGTCCGGAACGATGCTGATCAGGCGCAGCTCATTGCGGGTGAGGCGAGCCGTGATCTGGTTGTAGAAGGGCAGTGAGCCGATGCCATTGTCTTCGTGCGCGATGTCGAAGCGCAGCGTATCGCCTTCGATCGAGAAGTGGGTCAGCGCAGCCATGTCGTAGGCGTTGTCGCAGGGACCGCAGACCAGACCGAATAGCCGCTCGCCGGCGCGACGGATGATGAAGTACTGCTTGCCCGGGCCGGTGCCCGTCAGCCAGACACCGGCGAGCTTCGCCGCGCTCAGCGGCTCCCAGGGTCCCGGCTGCGCCCAGGGTGTTGCACCGGCGAGCTGCAGTCCGCGCGCCGGCAGCGCCTGCCCATGCGCACCGTACGCGGCGACGTTGACGGCCGGTGCGCCGGGCTGTGGCAGCGCCTCGGCCACCTTCACGCCGCCGAACGGGGCAGGACCGCGCTGATCCTTGCGCATGATCCAATGAAATGCGTGCCCGCCCGCGCCTGCGGCCGTGCCATCCACCACCAGATGATCGCCCTCGATCCGCGCGCTGACCCGATCGCGCGCCGCAACGCTGCCGTCATCGCGTACATGCTCGATCTGGAAAGAGAGCTGCCGGTCCCGGAGCGTGCCCTCCACCAGCGCCAGCGTCGTGGCATCGTCACACACCGTGCAGTAGATGCCCGTGACTTGCGTGCCGCGGATACTGAATTCCAGCACGTGTGCGCCGGCATCCGCCGCAGTTTCCCACCCGCCGCGCACTTGATCGGCATCCAGTGCCCAGACCGCCGGACTGATGGCCGTCAACGCCACCAGCGCTGCCAGCAGATAGGTCACTCGCATCGGATTCATACCTCCGGCCTACCGGATGCGCACGCCGATGCGCCTGACATCCGGCCACCCGGGCAGGGCCCAGTTGAGCCAGATGAGCCGTGCGGGACCGACGAGGTTGCGCGCCGGCACGTAACCCACGGCTGCGAAACGGCTGTCCTCGCTGTCGTTGCGATTGTCACCCATGAAGAAGTAATTCCCAGGCGGCACCGTCCCCTCGAAGTCCTTCGCCAAGCGATCGACCGCGAACATCAGCTCGTGACTCGAGCTGCCAAAGTGCTCCTGCGCCAGCGGCGCGCCGTGAAAGCCGAAATTGCCGGGATAGTCGCCATCGCGGCGCTGCGGCATCAACGTGCCATTAATATAGACCCGATTGTCACGTACCTGCACGTGATCGCCAGGTAACCCCACAAGTCGCTTGATCAAATGCACGCCCGGGTCGCTCGGCATACGGAACACCACGACATCACCGCGCCGTGGCTTGCCGATCTGCATGAAACGCGTGTGCAGCAGCGGCAGGCGCAATCCATAGGCGTATTTGTTGACCAGAATGAAATCGCCGTTGACGAGGCCGGGCATCATCGAGGCGGAGGGAATACGGAACGGCTCGAATACGAACGAGCGGATCAGCAGGACCACGAGCACCAGCGGAAACAGGAAGCGCGCAATATCGAGCAGCGGATTCTGCGGCTGTGCCACTGCCACGCCGCCGGGCCCGGCACGACGTGCCAGGCCGACGCTGGCCAATGCCAGCGCGCCGCTCAGCAACATGACGATCACCAGGATTGCGGTGTAGTCGAAGGTCATGCGCAGCGAAGCTATGTGGGTCGTGCTGCGAACGAAACGCGGATCAGCTGCCAGTGGGCAGGTAACCCATGATCACCAGCATGGTGGCAGGCGCATTGGTACGGTTGATCACCGTGCGTCGCTCGCCGGCCGCGATGTAGCACGAATCCAGCGGCGCGAGCGTCGCCTCGGCCGAATCAGTGATCACGGTGATCTCCCCGCTGAGCACCACGTAGATCTTCTCGGCATTGGAGCTGGCGCTTTCGGCGGCTCCCTGCGGCAGGTAGTGCGACAATCCGACCCAGCAATTGCGGCTCGGTGAGACCTCCTGTCCCTGCAGGCGCAGCGAGGCGACTTTGGAATGCCCGGGAGCCTCGTAGCTCGGAGCTTGCTGATAGCGTGTGACGTGCATCCTGTAAAAGTAATGCATCGTCTGCGTCTTAGGCAACCGCCGCCGGCCTCAGGCTGCAACCGCATGGGGCTGCCGCTGCAGACGCCGCGCCTCCGGATCGCTGACGAGGCGCAGCACCCGCGTAAAGTGCTCACCGTCCTGTTCGCGCCTGCCGATGTAGAGGATCGCGGTGTGCGGCAGCAGCGTAACCAGTGTGTGCATCAGCTTGTCATAGGCGGCCTGCCCGAGCGAGTCCAGCAACTCGTCGATAATCAGCCAGCGCGGTGCGTGCACCAGCACTCTCGCCACGGCGAGACTGCGCTGTTCATCCTCGGAAAGGCGCGTATCCCAGCGCGTCGATGTGTCGAGTTCCGGCGCCAGACGTTCCAGACCGGCGTGCGTGAGCGCCTGTGTCAGCACATCAACATCGAACTTGGCGCTGTCACCGGGTGCGACCAGTAGCTCGCGCAGCGTCGCGGGCGGCAGGTAGGGATTGCGCGGAATGTAGAGCATCTTCTCGCCGCGCGGACGTACGATGCGACCGCTCCCCCACAGCCACAGCCCGGCGAGCGTGCGGAACAGCAGCGTCTTGCCCGCGCCGGATTCCCCGGCGATCAGCACCCGCTCGCCGCTGCGTATCTCCACGCTCGAGTCCTCGAAGTGGGTGCAGCCGCTGGGCGAAGCGATCTCCAGCTCCTCCAGCAACAACCGGTCTACCGTTCCCTCGGAGAAGTCGATGCGCTGTTCCACCGAATGCAGCGTATCGGTCTGCAGCACCGCGCGGCGGAAATTCGCCACACGTAGTAGCGTCGCGCGCCAGTCGGCGATAGTGCTGAAGTTATCCACGAACCAGCGTAACGACGACTGCACCTGTGTGAAAGCGCCGGCCGCCATCATGAGCCCTCCGAAGCTCAGCGACCCCGTGAAGTACAGCGGTGAGGCGGCGATGATCGGCGCCACCAGCGTGAACCACCCATAACCGGCCGTCACCCAGGTGAGATTGGTCAGCCCGGTCACCAGCCGGCGCGTCGCGGCCAGCACGGCTCCCAGATCGCGCTGGATACGACGCTTCTCGTCCGCCTCCCCTCCGGCAAGCGCAATGGCGTCGATATGCTCGTTGACCCGCACCAGCGAGAAGCGCAGATCCGCCTCGCGCGCGTAGCGCTGGGCATTGCGCCGAACCAGCCCGTGCCCCACCCAGTAGCTCAACAGCGACGCCGAACCGGCATAGATGATCGCTGCCCAGACCATGTAGCCGGGCACCGCCAGCTTGTGGCCGTGGAAGGAAAACGCGAAATCGCTCGACAGTCCCCACAGCACGCGGATGAACACCGCCACCAGGATCGCTGCCTGCACCAGCCCCACGGCCAGCGACGCCGATAACTCGGTCAGGTGGCGCGCATCCTCGTGCATGCGCTGATCGGGATTGACGCCGATCGGACCGGCGCTCGCGAGGCGAAAGGCACGGCGCGGCGCGAGCCAATTGTCCACCAGATCGTCCACCAGCCCCTCGCGCAGCTTCAGGCTGAGCATCTGCGAGAGCCACTGCTGTGCAACGTTCAGGATCAGCAGCGAGCCGGCGATCACACCGAATACCCCCAGCTGCACCAGGAACTCGCGGAACTGATGATGCGCGAGCGCATCATAGAAAGGCTGGTTCCAGCGGTTGAGGCGGATCTGCCCATAAGCTGTCGCACCGATCACCACCACCAGTACGCCCCACAGTACGAACAGCACAGTGCGCACCGGAGAGCCGAGCAGCGCGCGCGCCATGATGCGCAGCTGCAGCACCAGTCCCGCGCCTGTGGGCTCATCGATTCCGCCCGCCGCATCCTGCCCCGAGCCGGCCTGGCCCGGAACGCTCTTATCCGTCTGGCGGCCCGCGTCGCGCTCATTACTCATTCGGCTCCTCCCAGCAGCGCGCGCGCTGCGCGCCGTCCACTCTGCAGCGCGGCCTCAACCGTGCCACTGGAGTCCGGATCGGCGGCCTCGCCGGCAAAGAACAGCCGCTCGGCGAGCGGCTGGGCAAGCAGTCGGGGCGCCTCGCGGCCGTCTACCCCGATATACGAGTAGGCACCGCGTGCATACGGGTCGGCGCTCCAGTCGTGCAGATGCGCCGCGACCAGCTCCGCCTGCAGTGGACCGGGGAAATCCAGCGCCTGTTGCGCGGAGGCGAGCGCGAGCTCGATCAGCTCACCGCGGCTCTTCGCCTGCAGACGCTGCGCCCGCGGACCGCCGACCCAGGCCGTGAGCAGCGGCGCGCGAAACGGCAACGAAGTCCACAAAGTCGGAAAGTCGGCGTCGGGTACGTGCAGGAAGCCGGCGTCGGTGAACGCGCCGTCCTGCCACTGCTCCCAGAAAGGGCGCCGAAACTGCAGCACCAGCTTGATGACCGGGCCCACCGCAAGACGCTCCAGTGCCGCGCGCTTCTCGTGCAGCGGCGGATCGAAACGCACTGCGCCGGCGACACCCGCTGGCAGTTGCAGAATGCTGACCGGTAGGGCGATGACGGCGCTGGCCGCGCGCACGCTGAATTCACCCTGGCCGCCCAGCACGAGGATGCGCACGGTCGCGCCGCCCCACTCCACGGCCTGCACCGCGGCACCGAGCATCAGCCGCGAGCGCGCGGGATCCAGCTGCAGCGCCAGTGCGCCCAGCAAGGCGCCATAGCCGCCCAGCGGTCGCGCCTGTCCCTGCAGGCTATCTCCGCCCCACTCGGCAGCGATCGCCTGAACGCTGGCGCGCTGCGGGTCGGCGGCATCGAACCCTTCGACCATCATGCGTACGAAGCCGGCGAGCGGTTGCTGGGCCGGCGAAGGCGGCTGAGCGCAGAGAAACTGTTCGACGGATTGGTCTTCGGACAGCTTTTCCGCCTGCTGCAGCAGGCGCCGGGCCTGCTCGAACTCACCACCCTGCACAGGCTGACCATCGCGGCGCCGACCGGCCCGGCGGCCCGACGTGTCCACTGCCAGGAGGCCCGCGCGGCCCAGCAGCTGGCGCGTGACCGGGGCATCGCCATGGATGAACTCCGCGCCGAGTTCGATCGGCAGGGCGAAGCCTGCCTGGTGCCTTGTCTCGACACGCCCGCCGATGCGCTCGCGCGCCTCCAGCAGCAGCACCGAGCGGCCCGCGGCGCACAGCTCGGCCGCCGCACACAGGCCGGCGGCTCCCGCCCCGATGACCGCGACGTCGAAATCCTGTTCTGCAGCATTCATGCACCGATCATGCAGCATGCGTTGGGGGATGCCAAAGCAGGCGTGTTTCTGCTAGGGTGATCGCGGGATTCAAAACAACGACGACGGCGTTGCTCGGGGGTTGGAGCCATGTCGCAATCCGATTCGAAAGTCTCTCGCAGAGACGTCCTGACTGCTGGAATTGCCGCCACGGGCACGCTGCTGGCCGCATCGCGCGCTGGGGCGACAACCAATCCGGACGCGAAATCTGGCGCCGGCATCGCGGGACGCAAGTTCCGCGCCTGGGTCTCCCAGGGCGAGGGCGAGGGGCGCACTCGCCTGGAAACGCTGACGATGCTGCCGGTCACGGGCCGCATGGTCGCAGTGCGCACGCAGGCCGCGAGCCTGTGTTACACGGTCAGCAGCGACGTGCTGGGCCTGCCGCGTGGCGAGTTCGGCGCACCCGACGTGCAGCATCTGCTGCACGTGCCACCTGCCCCTGCAACGTTCGAGGCGCTGCAGAAGATGCCCATCATCCAGGGTCACGGCGGCGTGGGCATCGTCGAGGCCGTGGGACCAGAAGTGCGCCGCGTCAGGGTTGGCGATCGCGTCTGTGTGTCCGGCACTCCGCAGTGCGGCTCCTGCTATCAGTGCCTGCGGGGTCGCGCGGACATGTGTCAGTTTCTCTTCACCCAGGGGCCCGATGATCTGGTGGCGTGGGCGACGCGTTCGGATGGCACGCCGGTGTATTCGAACTCGCACATCGGCGGGCTGGCCGAAATGATGGTCAGCTTCGAGGAATGGGTGGTACCGACGGCCACCAACGCCCCCGCGCATGAGCTGAGCATGGTATGCAGCTGCACCAGCGTCGCGGGACTGGGTTCTACCGTGTCGCAGACGCTCGCGACTGTCGCGCCCGGCTCTTCCGTCGCCGTCGTGGGCCTGGGACCCCTGGGCCTCAGCGCCGTGCAGGGGGCACGTATCGCGGGTGCCTCGATGATCATCGGCATCGATCCGGTGCGCGTACGCCGCGAGCTTGCCATGAAGGTCGGTGCCACGCATACGCTCGATCCCAACGCCGAGGGCATGCAGCTGGTGCAGCGTGTGCGCGAGCTCACGGTCGGCAATTACGATAATCGCTGGGGCAACGGCAAGTACGGCATGAGCGGTGCCGGCGCCGACTTCGTGGTCGAGGCTGCCGGTGGCAATCGCGCCAAGCCGATGGTCGAGGACGGCCCCGATCCCACCGGCCTGCTACCCATGGAGCAGGCTTACTACATGGTGGCACCCGGGGGCCAGATCGTCACCAACAGTTTGCCGGTGGGCAATATCAGCCTCAACGTGGGCACATTCTCGCTCGGCGGACGCTCGCACCATGCGGGCCAGGCTGGCGGCATGAACCCGCTGCGCGACATCCCACGCTTCGTACAGCTGCTCGACAGCGGTCAGTACGATGCGAAGTCGCTCGCCACGACAGTGGTGCCGATCGACGGGATGATGGAGGCCTACAAGCAGGTGCTCTATCGCACCACGATCACGGCCATCATGACGGCCTGACGCCGTCGCGACGATGCGCAGAGACTAGCCCAAGGCGATCTCCAACTCGTTCGCCCCCGCGCGCAGCAGGGCCTGCAGTGGCTCGCGCGCGGCCAGCGCCGCTCCAGGACGGTGCGCATGGGTTTCGCGTTCGAAGCGCAGCGCCTGACCATTGAGCTTCAACGTCTGCACGCCGCAGCCCGCCGCGCCGATCCGGTAGCGCACCTGCAGGGAGCTGCCCCACAGCGGCAGCGTCGTGCGCAAGCCATCGAGCGCGCCGGGAATGACCGGGTCGAGACGCAACGCGTCGCGGCGCACTTCCCAACCCAGAAAACGCCGCAGGATCAGACCGACGACGATGCCGGCACCGCTCGAATACACGCGCCAACCACCATCCAGCGCGATGTCCCCGTCTCGCACGCGGTGGTAGTCGGCCCGTGCCTCATAACGATCGGCAAAGGCGGCGTCGGAGCTGGAAAAGTAGCAATTGGCCTGGCGCCGGTCGGCGCTCGCGATGACCGATTGAACCTCGATGGGGACTGCCTGCGACAGCGCATGCAGAAAGCGATCGGCCTCGCCGAGGTGAGCCAGCGCCTGTGCATAGCGCAGGTGCGCATGCGTGTACATGAGTCCGATCTCGCGACCGAAGAAGGTCGCGCTCTCGGCACGCTGAAAGATACGCTGCGGGCCACCGTGATAGGGAAGCGGAAGGTCGAAGAGCCGTACTCCGTCCGGCCCGCTCAGCCGCTCCTCGAGCAGACGCAGATGCTCGCGAGCCTGCGCCGGCGTGAACAGATCCTCGAGGATCGCGTGAATCATGCCGAGCGCGCTGTAGTGCACGCCCGTGAGCTGATCACGCGGATGCAAGAGGTAGCGCGGCTTGCCGTCCGTCTCGAAGATCGCATAGCCGGTCAATACGCCGTCCGCGATCAGCAGGCGTTGAAAATCGGCGTGCACGGCCTCGGCCTGGGTTGCCAGTTGCGCAGCGCGCGCCGCATCGCGGCCCACGTGGCGCAGCGCGGCCGCCAGCGCGCGCAGCGCCTGCACCTGCAGCGTGACCGTCCAGGCGCTGCACATGTGCTCGCGCAGCCGCGGGTCGGCCGGTTGCAGCGAGTCATTCCAATCCCCGTGTCCATAGGCAGCCAGCTGCGAGCCGGGCACGGCGCGCCGCCGCACCAGCGTCAGGGCGCGCTCGACATGCTGCCAGACGCTGGCGCTCTCTGCCGCCTCAGGCCCGCGCGCATCAAAGAACGGCACGGCCTCATCGAGCACGGCGGCATCGCCGGATGCCATGAGGTACTGAGCGACCACCACCAGCGGCCACAGCACGATGTCCCCGTGCGAGTCACCGGCGCGGATCAGGCGCTCGCGTTCGAACATCATGAACCACTGCGGCCAGTCGCCATCGGGATTCTGAGCGCGCATCACGCGCAGCAGGATGTCGCGGATCGGCTCGGTGCGTCCGAGCCCCAGCAGCAGCTCCACGGGCCCCTGACAGACATCGCGCGTGCCCCAGCCACCCCCGGAAAACTGTTCGAGCCCCCGTGGGGACAGGAAGTGCACCCAGGCATTCTGGGCGAACCACGGCAGGATTTCCCCGAGGCGCGCGGCCGCCTGTGCCTTAGCAAGCCGCCCACTCTGATTGCTGGCGGGCGCCGCCGCGCCGGGACGCGCAGCCAGCTCGATCGGAACCTGCGGGGTGAGCTCCTCCACCGAAGCTGCATAGATGGGCGACTGCGTTTCCTCGCGCACCAGCTCGCCACACAGCTGCAGCTCGAGCTGCCGCTCCGGCGCGCTGAGCAGGCAGAGGTAGGATTGATCGCGCGAGAGACCATCCGCATACAGCAGCTCGTCGCCCCCCACGCGCTCCAGTTGCGCGCCAGCGCCCATGGTCAGACAGAAGCAGCCACCGGGAAAGCGATCTGCGAGCTCGCTGCCCTCGGGCGGAAATACGCGGATTGCCTGTCCCTGCTGCTGCCATGGAATCGCGCCGCCTGCCGCGCCGTCGTCGGCGCTGAAAGCCACATGGTGAGAGATCAGGAAGCGACTGGCAGGACCTTCGAGGACTCGCACGGCGAGCTTCAGCGCGTGTGGATCGCTATGCGCCGATGCTCGCACCTCGATGAGCCCGTGAGGGTGCCGATACAGCCAGCGACAGCTTTGCGCCGTCATGTCGAACACGGAGGGCAGGTGCAGCAGTTGCCAGCGTCCTTCCAACTGCACGAAGACACGTTGCCCCTGCGAGCGGAACAGCCCGAGGTAGCTGCGCACGGTGGACAGGAAGCGGTTGATGTTGACGTGACCCTGCGCCACCATCGAATGGAACACACCGCCCATCCACACGGTAGACGTCAGGGCGCTCTCCGCAGGCGTCTGGTGGCGTCCCGTGCGCAGCAGCTGCCCATGGGGCCGCAACACCTGCAGCTCCTTGGCGCGCACGACCGCGTGATGATCCGCGCCGTGGAAGAACGACAGCACCCTGCCCTGCGCATCGCGCTCGACGTGGCGCCAGGGGCCCGGGCAGTGCTGCTGCAGCTCGCTGTCCGTCGGATCGAGCGTCTCGAGGGGTGCAGCCTCGGTAAACAGGGAACCCGGTATCCCGGCCGACACGTCAGGCTGGACGCCAGCGGTCTCGCCCAAGGCAGCCTCCGGCAGCGCCAGAATCGCCGGTAAGCGCGCCAGATCCGCATCGGAGCTCGCCTCGCGATGGTCAGGCAGGAATAGGCCGAAGAAGCCGCAGCTCGCACTCTCACCGGCCTGCAGGTGCAGCGGCTCCCCGCGTAGTATCACCGCCGAGTGCTCATGCTGCAGCCGGCGAGAAGGCAGTTCGGCCTGCAATCCGGGCGGAATATTCTCCAGGCCTGCGGCGCGGGCGCTGAGCCCATGGAACTGCAGCGCGTCGGTCGCATAAGTGCCGGCTCTACGCAGCGATCCGATCAGAGTCCAGGGATAGCGCCCCTCAACGGCCTGATTTTGGCGCGAACCGACCAGGTAGCCGCGTGAGCCGTGCAGCAGTGGCGTGTGATCGATGTACTGGCTGCAGTAGTACTCGTTGTTGCGGGCCGCCCCATAGGAGGTCAAGGCAAGGTCCTGCACATAGGTCAGGTCCAGCGTCTGCGCCGTCCCCGTGTCATTGCAGAGCGTCAGCACCCAGAACCAGGCCGCCTCGCTCGCCGCCAGGCGCAGCTCCAGCACGTAGCGCAGGCCCAGCCACCCACCGCTGGCGCGCCACCGCGTCGGGTTGGGCGCAGTATCCGAGCGGGTGGCACCGCTTACGCCGCTGTCAGCGCGCGGGCCGAGCAGACTGGTCCATTGCAACGGATCACCGTGACGACGCAGATAAAGGTTGGTGACTCCTGCTTCCATCTGGTTGCCGGGAAATAGCAGCAACGATACGTTGCCGCACTCGAAGCGCCGTAGAGAGCGGTTGGCGTTGAGCTGCGCGGACAGACCGGCTCCATTCGACAGCTTGATCGTCTCGCCCCCGGGCGCCGGTTTGCTCATCGCGTCCTCCTCGTGCCGCATCGCCTTGAAGGTGCCGACGGGCAGCCCCATGGTGATGGCATGACGGCATCTTTGCACGTGGTCTGTCCGCATTGTGACTCGGCCAATCGTCTGCCACAGGAACGCCTCGCGGAGGCGCCACGCTGCGGTCATTGTCATGAGCCACTGTTTGTGGGCAGCCCGACCGAGCTGACGACGGCGCGGTTCCGCCGACACCTGTCCGCCAGCGGCCTGCCCCTCGTGGTGGACTTTTGGGCGAGCTGGTGCGCGCCATGTCAGATGATGGCGCCGCAATTCGCCCAGGCCGCCCGTGAGCTCGAGCCCTATGTGAGGGCCGCCAAGATCGATACCGATGCTGAGAGCGTGCTGGCAGGTGAATACGCCATCCGCAGCATTCCCACCCTCGCGCTGTTTCGCAGCGGTCGGGAGGTCGCGCGGCACTCCGGCGCGCTGGGGGCGGCGGAGATCGTGCGCTGGGTCAGGGCGCAGGCGGCCTAGTGGCCTGTACCAACTGATTGTGCACTGATGTGTCGCGACGGATCGGCGTATTTCCACTTCACGGCCCGAGGCGCCCTGTTGTATGAGCGGATGTAGCGCATGAGCTTTCTCTTGAGATCTGGGACGGAAGTGAACA
>DATAXJ010000053.1:0-4202 GCA_036266795.1 Steroidobacteraceae bacterium
GAGCCCGATGCCGTATTTGAAGAGCGCGAGCGGATTGAGCTCGATACGAACGGCCGGCAGCGAGGCCCCGGCAATCTGCACCTGTCCAACGCCTTCGAGCTCGGACAGCCTTTGCTGGATGACCGTGGAGGCGGCATCGTAGATCGTGCCCGTGGACAAGGTCTTCGAGCTGAGCGCGATGATCAGAATCGCCGCATCGGCGGGATTGAAAGTCTGATAGGTCGGATTGCTGCGCAGCGAAGCGGGCAGGTCCTGGCGCGCGGCCTGGATGGCGGCCTCGACATCACTCGCGGCGCCGCGAATGTTGCGATCGAGATCGAAGAGGAGGACGATCTGTGAGCTGCCGACGGAGCTCTGCGAGGTCATTTCCTGGACGCCCGCAATCGCGCTCAAGTGACGTTCGAGCGGCGTCGACACGCTGGTCGCCACGGTCTCGGGGCTCGCGCCCGGAAGCTCCGCGTGGACCACGATGGCCGGAAAATCGACCTCCGGCAGGGGAGCGACAGGCAGCAGGAAGTAGGCGAACACTCCGGCGAGCAGCAGCCCGCACGAGAGCAGCGTGGTCGCGACCGGCCGGCTGACGAACGGTCGCGAGAGATTCACAACCGCCGCCCTCCCGGTCCGATCTGCCGCGCTCGAGATGAGCGCTTCCTTATCGGTAGGGTCCCGTTAGGGCTAAAAGTTCCGCTGTGTAAACGCTTGCTGGCTGCGATCAGGCAAGCTGGCCGAGGACGTGCTCGGCGGCGGAAACCTTGAACTGGCCCGCTTCTTCGATGTTCACGCTCTTCACCGTGCCATTGTCGACCACCAGCGCGAACCGCTGGCCGCGCGTGCCCATGCCGAACTTGCGGGCATCGAGCTCCAGTCCCAGCGCTTTGGCGTAATCACCATTGCCATCCGCCAGCATCATGACTTTGTCGCCGGCGCTCGAGGCCTTGCCCCACGCGTTCATCACGAACACGTCGTTGACGGCCATGCAGGCGATCGTGTCGATGCCCTTGGCACGGATCTGATCGGCGAGCTGTACGAAGCCCGGCAGGTGCTTGGCATCACAGGTAGGCGTGAACGCCCCTGGCACCGAGAACAGCACGACCTTCTTGCCCTTGAAGAGGTCATCGCTCGAGACGTCCTTCGGTCCGTCCTTGGTCATCACCTTCAGGGTGCCCGAAGGAATGCGGTCGCCCGCCTTGATTGCCATAACTCTCTCCTGCCGCCGGTTAAACTCAAGCCTGACGTGCGCGCAGGCTCCACAGGGTCGCAATACGCTGCAGCGTCGGATCCCCTTTGACGGCCTTGAAGGACTGCAGCGCGTCGGTCTTGTTGCCCGCCTTGTACTGCGCGATACCGAGCAGCAGGTGGGCCGAGTCCACATCCTTCAAGCCACCCTTGGCGATCCCCTGCTTCAGCGCGCCGACCGCCTTGTCGTATTGCTGATAGCCGAAATACGCCAGGCCGAGGCCGACATCCTGATTGCCGGTGCTGGCCAATGCGGCCTGCTGGGCCGACCTGTCGAGCGTCTTCTGATCCCGCTGCGACTCCTTTTTAGCGTCGGCGAGGAGCCGCGCCGCCTTACCCTTGGTACGGGCATCGGGGAAGATGCTCGCCTGCATGCCCTTCTGGATCACCTGCTCCGCCTCACCGGGGGAGCCGGCCTCGATCGCAAGCTGCGCGAAGTCGGTGTAATCCTCCGGGCGCTTCAGCACGCCGACCTCGTCAGCGAGACGATAGGTCTGCAGGAGGTTGCGGTCGCTCTTGACCGTCTTGAACATCCCATAGAGAAGCTGCTGCCAGTACTCGGGCTTGGGGTGATAGATCACCAGCTCCTGCAGCGCACCATCGGAGCAGGGGTCGTCCCCGCCCGGGTTCTGCTTCAGGCAGCCGCTGAGGAGCAGCTGCAGCGACGCGTTGCTCGGCGCCCCGCCGTTCTTCTCCTGGGAGGCGATCTGCGACTTCTCGAAGCGCACCACGCCCTTCCAGTCGCTCTTCAGGTAATAGGCCTGCGCCACCAGGGTCGGCATCTGCGCATCGGCAAAGCCCTTGTCGATCGCCTGCTGGCCGTACTCGATGGCCTTGTCGTAGTTCTTGCTCTGGTAGCTCAGCTGCGCCAGCGCATTGGTGAGCGTCTTCACCTGGTCGGGGGGGGTGAACCCGCTCGACAGCTCCGCTTCGAACGCTTTCGCCGCCAGCGGATACTGCTTGGTGCGCACGTACGCATAGCCCTTCATCTCGTTGATGAGGTACTCCTCGTACCCGGTCTTCTTTGGCAGCGCCTCGGCCGTGTCGAGCTGCTGCAGCGCACCGGTGTAATCGCCCTTCTTCAGAGCGTCCTGCGCCGCCTTGAGGGGCTTGCCCACTTCGCGGCTGACCGTGGGTGTGGTCGACTTGGTGGCCGCCTGGGCCGGGGTAATTCCGGCGAGACCCGCGCCGCACGCCACCGCGGCGACAATGGCGATCGCCGCAACCAGATTACCTTTGACCTTCATGACATCGTCTCGCATGGGGTGATTTGATCTCGTGCCGCTATTGGGCGAATTCGGAAGTGTTGACGAACCCGATCTTGGTCATCCGGTTGCGCTGCGCGGAGGCGAGCACCTTGGCGACCACGTCATACTTGGCCATGCCGTCCGGGTTCAGGTGGATTTCAGGCTGCGGGTCCTTCACCGACTCGGTGGCGAAATAGCCATCGAGCTGCTGCATGGTGACCGGCGTGCCGTTCCATACCACCGTACCGTCGAAATCGACCTCGAGGTCGATCACCTCGGGCGGTGTCGGCGGCGGTTGCTGATTCTGATTCTGCGGCAGATCCAGCTTCACCGCGTGTGTCATCACGGGCAGCGTGATGATGAGCGTGACGATCAACACCAGCAGGACGTCGATGAGCGGCGTCGTGTTGACATCACACATGGGACCCGAGCTCGAGCCCCCAACTGACATGGCCATGCTTCAGGACTCCTCAGTGCGTCGTGGGCGCGCCGTGCGAAAGATCGGGCTCGGTGATGAAGGCCACTTTGACCATCCCGCCGCGCGACAGCTCGTAAAGGACGTGACCGATGAACTTGTAGGCGGCCTGCTGGTCGCCGCGGATGTGGATCTCCGGCTGCGGGACCCTCACCGCCTGCTGCTCGATCATGGTGAGAAACTGGCTATCGTTCGCGATCTGCTTCTCGTTCCAGTAGATGTTGCCCGCCGAGTCCACCGCGATAGTGATGTCCTCCGGCTTGGTCTGCGTCGGAATGTTGTTGGCATTCGGCAGCTTGACCGGCACCGTCTTGGTGATCACAGGGATGGTAATTAGAAAGATGATGAGCAGCACCAGCATGACGTCCACGAGCGGCGTCGTGTTGATGTTCGCCATCACGCCTTGCTCCTCGCCGGAGCCTTGAACACTCATCGACATCTTGAAAAGCTCCTAAGCGGATGCCGGCTCCGCGCGACGCGCGGAGCCGGCAATGCAGCACTCTCGTGATTTCGGCTCGTCATCTCACTTGCGGATCGCGGCGGCGGGAGCAGCCGTAGCCGGACGGGCGCCGGCAGTGACATCAGGGCCCACGGCCACGCGCGCGCCGCTGACCAGGTACGCGTGCAGGTCGCCCGCGAAGTTGCGGACCGCATCCTGCAGCATCTTGTTGCGGCCGAGCAGCCAGTTGTAGCCCCACACCGCGGGTACCGCGGCGAAGAGGCCCAGCGCCGTCATGATGAGCGCGCCGCCGACCGGGCCTGCCACCTTGTCGATGCTCGCCTGGCCGGCCAGACCGATCGCGATGAGGGCGTTCATGACGCCCCACACCGTGCCGAAGAGGCCGACGAATGGAGCGGTGGAGCCGATGGTGGCGAGAGAGCCGAGGCCCTTCGACATGTTGCTGTTCACCTGATCGACCGAGCGCTGCAGCGACATGGTGACCCACTCGTGCATGTCGATGCGGTCCGTGAGGCGTCCCTCATGGTGCGATACGGCACGCAGGCCGTCCTCGGCGATGGTGCGGAAAGCATCACCCTTCTTCAGGCGCTCCACACCGTCCTTGACGGACGGGGCAGACCAGAACTGCTTTTCAGCAGCACGGGCCGACTGCTTCAGTCGGCGTTGATCCCACAGCTTGATCAGGATGGTGTACCAGGACACCAGCGACAGAATGAGCAGCAGGACGATCACAGCACGGGTGACGATGTCGCCCGTGTTCCACATACCGGACAAGCCGTATGGG
>DATAXJ010000008.1:0-52095 GCA_036266795.1 Steroidobacteraceae bacterium
CACGGCGCGTCACTTTGCCCTTCCGCTCGTACGCCGCTGATGCAAAGGTGGTCTGCTTCATCCAGATCCTCGATATCTGACCGCTACTGCCTACACACAGTATCGTTCAGTCAGACCAACCTGTGCAGAGCTTCCCTAGGCCGTTACCAGGGTTTCCAGCCAATGCCGCGCGGCCTCGAGCTCATCAAAGCAGCGCATGGTGACTCTGGCGGATACCGCGGCCCGAATATTCTCCACCGCGATTCGGGCGAAGTAGGCGACAGGGCGTTTGCTCGCCACCGCACCCAGACCGGCGCCTGCCGCACGTGGCATCCAGTCGTCGATGATCCAGCGCTGGTCATCCTGGTGGATGGTGGGCAGCGCCGTGTCCTCGTAGAGGATCTTGCTCACTTGGTACTTGCTGAGCAGCGGAATCAGACTTTCGTGGATGTAGCGAAACTGCGTGCTCGTGGCATAGCGCTTCCAGGCGACAGTGATGCAGCGGACATTGCCATCCAGAAATATCGAGCAGATCGGATTGTTGGTGAGGCTCCTGAGTAATTTGAGTCCGTCACCGGACTCCGCCTCGATCAGACAGCGCAGCTTTTCAAGCTGAGCATTACAGAGTTCGGTTTCGTTTGTTGCCATCACCCGAGTGCCTGCAAGAGCGGCGGCGGGAGCGGCAAACATCCTGTCAGCTGCGCGGCCTTCGAGGCCGACTTCTCGCCGAGTTGAAGCGATTCAGGTCCGCCATGTCGGAGCAGTCGGAACGGAACATTAAAACGCCTTGAGGCGGCTATTAACGCGCCGTCATCGCATCACGTATTCATCGCCGGACGCATCTTCCGCCATCGCGGAAAGCGACGACAATTCGGGGCAGCCCGTACGCGCTAATTCGTGCTGTGCGGAGCGCCGCTGCCGAAGCGCACCACATCCGCAAGCGTGCGCAGCTGCAGCTTTTCCATCATCCGGGACTTATACACCTCGACCGTGCGGGGGCTGATCTTCAGGCGCTCGGCAATATCGCGATGTTGTAGTCCATCGGCCAGCAGCTGCAACACGGCCTGCTCGCGCGGGGTCAGTCTGGCGAATCGCTCCAGCGCCTGCATATGCTCGTCGGCCGCACGGTGGCGCTTCTCGTCGACGTGGATGGCATTGCGCAGCACATCGACCAGAACGTCGTCGTCCACGGGCTTCTCGAGAAAATCGAGCGCGCCGTTCTTCAACGCCTCCCGGGTGGTCGCAACGTCGCCATGCGCCGTGAGTATCACGACGGGCAGCGCAATGGCACGCTCCGCCAGCGTGCGCTGCAGCTCCAGCCCCTGCATTCCCGGCATTTGCAGGTCGGTGAGCAGGCAACCGCGCCAATCGGCGCAGTAGGTATTCAAAAAATCCTCGGCGGTGGCGAATACGGCGGAGCGCAGACCCTTCAGTGAGATCAGCAGACTCAACGCATCGCGGATGGCTGCATCGTCATCGACAACGAAAACCGTTGGATCGTTCACGTCGCTTCTCCGCATGACATAATCCGCGCGACCTTGCGCGCCTGCGCTTTGGGATCGAGTGGCAGGTGGACGATAAAGCAGGCGCCTGCGTCCGAGGCGTCCGGTTCATAGAGAAGATCACCGCCCTGTGCCCGCAGCAATGAGCGGCTGATCGCCAGGCCGAGGCCCATGCCATCCATCTTGGTGGTCACAAACGGCTCGAAGAGCTTGTGCGCGACCTCCGCCGCGATGCCGGGCCCCGCGTCCCGTACCCGAACCATCACTGCGGTCGTCGAGCTGTCCACGGACAGCTCGATGCGCCGGCGATCGACAGGCTGCTGGCAGACTGCATCGATGGCGTTGGCCAGCAGGTTGTGCAGGATGATCTCCAGCTGGGTGACATCGCTCTGCAGGCTTGGCAGCACAGCCGGCAGTTTTACCGCCAGCGTGATGGCGTTGCACTGTAAGCGCTCGTGGAACGCAGTCACGATTGCGCGGCACAACGCGCTCAGTTGCACCGGCTCACGTTTGATCGCTCCATTGCGGTAGAAGTCGCGCAGCCGGCGCAGTACCTCCGCGGCGCGGTGCGCTTCGTGCGTCGCCTTACCCAGAGTGAGCGCCAGGCGTGTGTCCTGTGCTGCCAGCGGTGCGGCAAGAATTCCACAAGCCTGCAGATACGAGACCAGCGCCGTGATGGGCTGATTGAGCTCGTGGGCCAGCGCCGAGGCGAGCTCACCGGCCACTGCGAAGCGCATGGCATCGGACAGCGCCCGTTCGCGCTCGCGCAACTGCACCTCGGCGCGTCGTCGCTCGGTCACATCGCGCACGATGACGAGGTACTCTGCCGTGGCAGGTGCCTCCAGGCGTGCCCAGGCGATCTCCGCGGGAAAGCCGCTGCCGTCAATGCGCCGCCCATCGATAGCGGCTCGACCGTGTGCGGACAGCAGCTCGAAGCTTGGCAACAGGTCCTGCAGCGCACGCTCGCGCCCTATGAGCGGATCGATACCGAACAACCGCTGCGCTTCGGGATTCGCCGAGCAGAGCCAGCCGCGCGAACTCACTGTCAGCACCGCGTCGGGGGCGGTGGCGAGCAGCGCCCGTTGCTCCGCCTCGCTGGTTGCCACGCGTTGCAGTGCGTCGGCTCTTTGGGTGACGACCGCGCCGAGCAGCAGCGCCGTGAGGCTCAATGTGAGCAACAGAAATTGCAGGTCGACCAGCTCCGGAGCATGCATATCGTGTTGCACGGCGATGATCACGCCGATCTGGATGGCCAGCGCGCTCAAAATCGCTCCGGGGACGCCCCATCGGAGCGTGATCCAGATGACCGGGACGAACAGCAGATAGAAGAATCGGACCTGATCGCTCTGGTTCAGCCCGAAGATCAGCCACATCGTCAGCGCCACCACTCCCAGCTGCAAAGCCGCGATGGGCAGGCCGCGCCGCAGGGCCCTAAGTCCGCTGCGCCATCGATCCGCGTACATCAACAGCGGCACGAGCGTGAGGATGCCGATGACGTCGCCGACCCAGTAGCGTGCGATGGCGCCGATCGCAAGGGAGCGCGGCAATGCGCCGCCGAGGGTCACCAACGTCACATAACCGACTGCGACCGCGAAGCTGGTCAGCATGACGGCCCCGGCCAGCCTCATCGCCTGTGCCGGTGACTCGATGGGATGCGGCAGGCCCCAGCGACGCATGATCAGCGCCAGGGCTGTGTAGCCGCAGGCAATCCACACAGATGCCACCAGCAGCGCCCACCAGGGGGCTGGCATGCCGTGGACAAGCCCCTCGGCGGTGAAAGCGGCCAGCGCGGTCAACGGCAGGCCGCGAGGCCCTACCGCGAGCAGGAACGCGAGCGTGAGCGCCGTCTCAGGATTCCACGGGCAGATGTCCAGCCTGAGCACGGGCTGCACATAACTCAGCGCATCGACCAACACGTATGCGAGGAAGTACAGGCCTGCGATCGGCAGACCAAACCGATAATCGTGGATGCGCAGCCACGAGCGCGCGGAAGAAGAAAGTGTGAGAGCGGCTCGATTCATGCCTGCAGGCCCATGGTTGTCCTGCCCAGCCGCGGCATGGGCGGGCAGGGCAGATCATAGTACGGCGAGGCCGTTCGACTAGGGCACGCTGGGCACTCCTTGGGCGCCTGGTGGGCTCAGCCCATTGGAGGCGGGGGACACCGGTACCAGCGGAGTATGCGAGGGAGGCCCGGCCACAGTCGGGCAATCCAGTGAGTTATAGCGGTCCTGCAGATCCTGGATGTGCTGGTCAGCGTGCGCCTCCTTGGCCTGCACGATCTGTTCGCTGACGCTGGTGTTGGGGGCCTGTTGCTCATCGAGCTGCTGCTCGCGGATTTGGGCGCGCAGATCGCTGCACTGCTGCTGCAGCGCCTGCTGGGCGTCCTGATCCGCCTGCACTGCGGCCTGCCTGGCGCGTGCCTGGCGTTCGGCCGGAGTCAGCGTCGCATCATTGGCGTCCGCGCCGGACGCGCTGGAGGCGGCGGCAGGAGGCGCAATGCCCTGCGAGGGGGCGGGGGCACTGTCCTCTGGAGGTGCGCTCGCGCAGCCCATAATAAGTATTACCAGCAAGCCCGACAGCGCGAGGCCACTCGCCCTCCAAAAGCCGCCGGGGGCTTTCGCGGCAGCTTCCGCTCGCTCTGGCGTGCTCATGCTCGTGTGCTCGTGCTGACGACGCTGCCATGGTACCCCAGGGTCAAGCGGCGCTGTCATTGCTGCGGCGCGCTATCGACCGTCGGAGCTGTCCGATCTGGCTATAATGGTGAATCCTTCCGGGAGTGCCCAGCGACGAGCGAAAGTGGCGGAATGGTAGACGCGCTGGCCTTAGGAGCCAGTGGGGTAACCCGTGAGAGTTCGAGTCTCTCCTTTCGCACCAGGGGCTCGAACCCCGCGGTGCCATCAACAGGACGATCAACAGGATTGAGTGGATGCAAGTATCGGTAACGACGACAGCGGGCCTGGAACGGCGACTGGAAGTGGCAGTGCCTGGTGAGCGCGTGGCCGGAGAGGTCGATCAGCGGCTCAAGCATCTGGCGCGCACGGCCCGCCTCAAGGGCTTCCGGCCTGGCAAGGTACCGTACGCAGTGGTCAAGCAGCAGTTCGGCTCACAGGTACACGCCGAGGCCGTCTCCGCGCTCATGCAGAGCACCTTCCACGAGGCAGTCAACCAGCAGAATCTGCGTCCCGTGGCCGGGCCGCGTATCGAGCCGATTCAGGTGGAGCCGGGCAGCGAGCTGCGCTATGCGGCGGTGTTCGAGGTGCTGCCTGAGATCGCGGTCAAGCCGTTGGAGAATCTGTCACTCGAGCGCCCAGTGGCGAGTGTGCAGGATGCGGATGTGGATGCCCTGCTCGAGCGCATGCGCGAGCAGAGGCCGCGTTTCAGCGAAGTCACTCGTCCAGCACGCGAGGGCGACCGGGTCACGATCGACCACGTCGGGCGCATCGCCGGTGCCGAATTTGCCGGTGGCACCGGCAAGGGGCTGGCGGTCCAGCTGGGCGCCAAGCAGATTCTGCCGGAGCTCGACCAGGCACTCATTGGCATGAGCGTCGGGGAGTCGCGGACTGTTAAGACACGCTTTCCGGACGATTACGGCAGCGCCGAGGTGGCCGGCAAAGAGGCCGAATTCGATCTGACCGTCACGCGCATCGAGGAGCGCAGCCTGCCAGCGCTGGACGACGAGTTCGCGCGTGAATTCGGTGTGAACGAAGGTGGTTTCGCGAAGCTGCGCACCGAAGTGCGCGCGAACATGGAGCGGGAGCTGGCCGACGCCGTGCGCGTGCGGATGCGCGATCAGTTGTTCGAGGCGTTACACCGCGACAATCCGCTGGAGGTGCCGCGCGCCCTGGTCGAGGAGCAGGTCCAGCAGCTGGGGCGCCAGTTGATGCAGCGGCTCGGCGAACGCGCCGATCCGAAGGATCTACCGCCCAAGGAGCAGTTCGAGCCCAATGCCCGCCGCCGCGTGGCGCTCGGATTGCTGCTAGGGGAGATTATTCGCGCACAGGAACTGAAGGTCGACCGTACGCGTCTGGAACAGCGTCTGGATGCGCTGGCTGCCCAGGCGCGCGATCCACAGGAGGTGCGCCGTCAGTATCTGGGTAGCCACGAGGCGATGCGCTCCCTGGAGTCGGCGACACTCGAAGAGCAGGCAGTCGATTGGATGCTTGGACAGGTAAAAATCACAGAACGGCCCTCGAGCTTTCAAGAAATCACGGGCTTTGGTAAGTCGGAGTAATGTTATGAACGAGCGAGCCATGCACGAGCGAGCGCTGAATCTGGTCCCCATCGTCGTGGAGCAGACCTCGCGCGGTGAGCGCTCCTACGACATCTACTCCCGCCTGCTCAAGGAGCGGCTGGTGTTCGTCGTCGGCCAGGTCGATGACTTCATGGCCAACGTCGTGGTGGCACAGCTGCTGTTCCTGGAGTCGGAAAATCCGGACAAGGACATCGCGCTCTACATCAATTCCCCCGGCGGGGTGGTGACCTCGGGGCTGGCGATCTACGACACCATGCAGTTCATCAAGCCGGACGTCTCCACGATCTGCATCGGACAGGCCGCCAGTATGGGCGCCGTGCTGCTGGCCGGCGGCACCAAGGGCAAACGCTACGCGCTGCCGCACTCGCGCATCATGATCCATCAGCCGCTGGGCGGGTTTCAGGGGCAGGCCGCCGACGTGGAGGTGCACGCCAAGGAGATGCTGTTCACGCGTGATCGGCTCAATCGAATCCTGGCCAAACACACGGGCCAGAGTGTCGACAAGATCAAGACCGACACCGACCGCGACAACTTTATGGACGGTGCCGATGCCATCGGCTACGGCCTCATCGACCGCATGCTCGAGAAGCGCGGCGAGATGATGCCGGTGCCCGGTCCCAGCCGCTGACCCCGCGTTATTCGCAGCTGGTGTGCGCTGATGCACACCGAAGTCGCTACGCCCCGGAATTGCGTCGCGGCTGGCGCATAAAAACGCGCAATTACAAGGTCTTGCGGGAAACGCAGGTCTTTGCGCGCACGGTCGGCGGCGTGCTATATAGTTACCGTGAAGGCCGAACCACGAGCCTTTAGGCCGGTCCAACCGGTCGAGGTGTCTGTCGATGAGCGATGATTCCCGCGGGCGTTCCGATGACGGCAAGCTGCTCTACTGTTCATTCTGCGGTAAGAGCCAGCATGAGGTCCGGAAACTCATCGCCGGCCCATCGGTGTTTGTCTGCGATGAGTGTGTCGAGCTCTGCAACGACATCATCCGCGAGGAGCTTGAGGACCGCGCCGATCGCGCGCGCGACAAGCTGCCCAAGCCGCATGAGATCCGCAAGGTGCTCGATGAGTACGTCATCGGCCAGGACCGGGCCAAGAAGGTGCTGTCGGTCGCGGTGTACAACCATTACAAGCGTCTGCAGACCCGCGGTGGCGCCCGACAGAAGGACGAAGTCGAGCTCGCCAAGAGCAACATCCTGCTGATCGGCCCGACTGGCTGCGGCAAGACACTGCTGGCCGAGACGCTCGCGCGGTTGCTCAACGTGCCGTTCACGATCGCCGATGCCACGACGCTCACCGAGGCGGGCTACGTGGGTGAGGACGTCGAGAACATCATTCAGAAGCTGCTGCAGAAGTGCGACTACGATGTGGAGAAAGCCCAGACGGGTATCGTCTACATCGACGAGATCGACAAGATCTCACGCAAGTCCGACAACCCGTCCATCACCCGCGACGTTTCGGGCGAAGGCGTGCAGCAGGCGCTGCTGAAGCTCATCGAGGGTACGATCGCCTCGGTACCGCCGCAGGGCGGCCGCAAGCATCCGCAGCAGGAATTTTTGCAGGTGGACACCTCGAACATCCTGTTCATCTGCGGCGGTGCCTTCGCGGGCCTGGAGAAGATCATTCTCAACCGCACGCAGAAGAGTGGCATCGGCTTCACTTCCGAGGTACGCGGCGGCGACGCCAAACCCCACGGTCAGGATGTGTTCCACGATGTGGAACCCGAGGACCTGATCAAGTTCGGACTGATTCCCGAGTTCGTCGGCCGCCTGCCGGTGGTCGCGACGCTCGATGAGCTGGACGAGGCGGCGCTCATGGCGATCCTCACGGAGCCGAAGAATGCGCTGACCAAGCAGTACCGCAAGCTCTTCGAGATGGAAGGGTCGGAGCTCGAGTTTCGCGACGAGGCGTTGAAGGCGGTGTCGCGCAAGGCGATGCAGCGCAAGACCGGCGCGCGCGGACTGCGCACGATCCTGGAAAACGTGCTGCTCGACACCATGTACGATCTGCCGTCGCTGCGCAATGTGACCAAGGTCGTCGTGGACGAGGGTGTCATCGAGGGCTCCACCAAGCCCTACATCGTCTACCGCTCCGACGAGGGGCGCGTCGCGGCGGTGGAAGAGCCGCGCCGTGTCGGTGGCTCGCTGCACGGCTAGCGATCCAGGCGAGTGCTCGCGCAGTGGCGCGAGTGGCGGGCGGGTGCGCTGACGGCAGCCCCGCCGCAGCTTTCTCGCGACAAGCGGCGCTGTGGCCGGTGCAGTGCTGGCACTTGCAAAGGGGCGGCCACGTCCCCAACCTCAAGTCAGTAGCGTGCCGAATCTCATTTGCTTTTTTGTCAATCGGAGGCACACTCGATCCATGAGGTATTTTCCCGTCAACCTCAGAGAGACGCACCACCCGTGAGTGAAGAAACCACCGCGCCCGAAGCCGTCGTCACTGCCGCTGCTCCCAGTGCCATCCCGGTGCTGCCGCTGCGCGATGTCGTCGTTTATCCGCACATGGTGATCCCCCTGTTCGTGGGTCGCGAGAAGTCGATCCACGCGCTGGACGCCGCCATGCGCGTGGACAAGCGCATCATGCTGGTGGCGCAGAAGCAGGCCGACATCGACGACCCGAAGCTCGAGGACCTGCACCACTTCGGCACCGTCGCGAGCATCCTGCAGATGCTCAAGCTGCCCGACGGCACGGTGAAGGTGCTGGTGGAGGGCATGGAGCGCGCGCGCATCGAGCAATTGCAGGCCGGAGATTTCTATTCTGCGTCGGTCAAGGTCGAGACCGACACCGATCAGTACGATGAGCGCGAGATCGACGTGCTGGTGCGATCTGTGGTCTCGCAGTTCGAGCAGTACGTCAAGCTCAATAAGAAAGTGCCACCCGAGGTGCTGACTGCGCTGGCGGGCATCGAACAGCCCGGACGGCTGGCCGATACCGTGGCTGCGCACATGTCGCTGAAGCTCGCCGAGAAGCAGAAGGTGCTGGAGATTCTCGACGTACGCAAGCGCCTGGAGCACATCCTGGTCGCCATCGAGGGCGAGATGGACGTGCTGCAGATCGAGAAGCGCATCCGCGGGCGCGTCAAGGCGCAGATGGAGAAGAGCCAGCGCGAGTACTACCTCAACGAGCAGATGAAGGCGATCCAGAAGGAGCTCGGCGAGATGGAGGATGGCACCTCCGAGATCGCCGAGCTCGAACAGAAGGTGGCCAAGGCGGGCATGCCCAAGGAAGCCCGTGAGAAAGCCACCGCCGAGATCAACAAGCTCAAGATGATGTCGCCGATGTCGGCGGAAGCCACCGTGGTGCGTAACTACGTCGACTGGCTCGTGAAGGTGCCCTGGAAGAAACGCACGCGGCTGCACAAGAACATCGCCAACGCGCAGACGGTCCTGGACGAGGACCACTATGGGCTCGAGAAGGTCAAGGACCGCATCGTCGAGTATCTCGCCGTGCTGCAGCGGGTGGAGAAGATCAAGGGGCCGATCCTGTGCCTGGTGGGTCCGCCCGGCGTGGGCAAGACTTCGCTCGGCCAGAGCATGGCGCGCGCCACCAACCGCAAGTTCATCCGCATGTCGCTCGGTGGAGTGCGCGATGAGGCGGAGATCCGCGGTCACCGACGCACCTACATCGGCTCGATGCCAGGCAAGATCATCCAGAACATGTCGCGTGCGGGTGTCCACAACCCGCTGTTCCTGCTGGATGAGGTCGACAAGATGGCGATGGACTTCCGCGGCGATCCGTCCTCGGCGCTGCTGGAGGTACTGGATCCCGAACAGAACACTGCCTTCAATGACCATTACCTCGAGGTCGACTTCGACCTCTCCGAGGTGATGTTCGTCTGCACGGCGAATTCGCTGAACATCCCCGCGCCGCTGCTGGATCGCATGGAAGTAATCCGTCTGCCCGGCTACACCGAGGATGAGAAGCTCAACATCGGCCGCCGCTACCTCGTGCCCAAGCAGATCAAGCAGAACGGTCTGAAGGACAGCGAGCTGAAGATCTCCGATCCGGCACTGCTGGATATCGTGCGCCACTACACGCGTGAGGCCGGGGTGCGCAACCTCGAGCGCGAGATCGCCAAGATCTCGCGCAAGTCCGTCAAGCAGCTGCTGCTCGACAAGGCAGGCAAGCAGGAGGCGAAGGCGCCTCAGAGCGTCGCGGTCACACCGCGCAATCTCGACAAGTTTCTCGGTGTGCGCCGCTTCCGCTTCGGCAAGGCCGAGGAGATGGATCGCATCGGCCAGGTCACCGGCCTTGCGTGGACCGAGGTGGGCGGGGAGCTGCTGACGATCGAGGCCGCGGTGGTGCCGGGCAAGGGCAAGCTGCTGCACACCGGCCAGCTCGGCGAGGTCATGCAGGAGTCGATCCAGGCGGCGATGTCCGTGGTGCGCAGCCGCGCCGCGGTGCTGGGTCTGGAGAGTGATTTCTACCAGAAGCACGACGTGCACATTCACATGCCCGAGGGCGCCACCCCCAAGGACGGTCCCTCGGCCGGTATCGGCATGTGCACGGCGCTGGTCTCGGCGCTCACGCGCATTGCGGTGAGGTCGGACGTAGCCATGACCGGGGAGATCACACTGCGCGGGGAGGTGCTGCCGATCGGGGGGCTGAAGGAAAAGCTCCTGGCGGCGCAGCGTGGCGGCATCCAGGTGGTGATCATCCCTGATGAGAATCAGAAGGACCTGGTCGAGATTCCCGACAACATCAAGGGCAAGCTCGATATCCGCCCGGTACGTTGGATCGATGAGGTACTGCAATTGGCGCTGACGCGTCAGCCCGTGCCATTGCCCGAGGCTGTGACCGAGCCCGTACCGGTGCCGGCCGCTGCCGCGAAGCCGGCGACACGCCGTCGTCGCAACGGCAGCAAGGTGCAGGCGCACTGAGGCACCGAGGTCGCGCGCGTTCGCGAGGCGATGGACGCGCGCGATTGGACGGAGCCTGGCAGTCTCGCCGGGCTCCGGATGGCAAAGGGTGCTTAGCTCAGCTGGTAGAGCGTCGCCTTTACACGGCGAATGTCACAGGTTCGAGTCCTGTAGCACCCACCAATGCAATGCAGCCGCTTGATCGTCGGCCAATGATCGACGCGAGCAGGAGGCAGTAGCTGCGCCGAACGCTATGCTGCGCGTCAGTCAGCGGTGCAGGCCGCGTCGGAGATTGGCCGGTGCGCAGGCGGCGGTATCGGCATGTCATCGGTGCCCTCCGACCAGCGCTGCCGTCTCCGCGCGTGGCGTGCGGGGCAAAAGCCGACAGCCGCTGCGCGGCCTGCGCGAGAGCATTCCCACCTCGATTCGCTGGAGGGAATGCCCAATGCCTACACAAAGACTCGCGGCTGCAGCCCCTGCGGCGCTGATATTGATCGGCGCCCTGGCGGGCTGCGCCAGCCATCCACCGGCGCCGGTCGCCGATCTGACCCGCGCACACACCTTGGTCGCGCAGGCGCAGACCAGCGATGCCCCGCGGTACGACAGCGTCGATCTGGCCGCCGCGCAGGACAAGCTGCAGCAGGCCGATTCCAACGCTCAGAGCAACCCGGTACTGGCGGGGCAGTTCGCTCAGGAAGCCTCCGCGGATGCCGAGCTGTCAATCGCCCGCACGCGCGCGCGCAAGGCGCAGGAGTCGCTCGGGCAGGTCAATGACAGCCTCACTGCGCTGCGCCAGCAAACCAATCAACTGGGAGATGGCGCCGGTGCGCAGGCCGACGCTGCGCCCCAGGAAGTGCCGGCGACACCGTCGTTGGCTCCGCAGGGAGGACAGTAATCATGTTATCGAACGGTGAGCTCACTCGAGGCATGCGCGGGGCCCGCGCTGCGGTGTTACTACCGGGTCTGTTGGCATTGGCAGCGTGCGCCAGCATGTCCGTCCCAGAGCGCAACGCCTATACGCGGGCGCAAGATCAAGTCCACCGGCTCGAGGCCGAGCCACTTGCCAACGAAGCCGCCGGTATGCCGCTGCAGCAGGCGCGCCTGGACTTGGCCAATGCCGATGAGGCTGCGGCGCACCACAACGCCGATGCCGTGGTGTATTGGTCGTACCTCGCCAGCCGCGAAGCCGAGACCGGCCAGGCGATGGTCGATGAGCTGCAGGCGCGCAACCAAATTGGCAGCGCGACGGCCGAGCGCGAGCGCATGCTGATGGATTATCAGCGTCGGCGCGCCGAGCTCGCGCAGCAGCGCGCTGCCGCGGCTGAGCAACGTGCGCAGCAGGCCGAAGCAGAACTGCAGCAGGTTCAACAGCAGCAGGCCCAACAGCAGCAGCAGGAGAAGCTCGCAGACGCTCAAACGCAGGTCGATCAGGCGCGTCAGCAGGCCCAGCAAGCCGAACAGGCCGCCCAGCAGGCCCAGCAGCAGTCGGCTGAACAGTCGCAGCAGGTGCAAGCGCAGGCGCGGCAGCAGATCCAGCAGGCGCAGGCCCAGACAGAGGCCGCGCAGGCTCAGGCGCGGCAGGCGCAGATCCAGGCCGACCAGGCACGCGAGCAGGAGCAGCAGGCTCGCCATGAGCTCGAGAGCCTGCAGGCCCGGCAGACCTCGCAGGGCATGGTGCTCACGCTGAGCAGCTCGCTGCTGTTCGCAACCGGCCGCGATACGCTCGAACCCGGTGCGATGCCGGCGATCAATAGCGTCGCCGCCTTTCTGCACGAGCATCCCATGGTCAAGCTGCGCGTCGAGGGATTCACCGACAATCGCGGCTCGGATCCTTTGAACGATGCGCTCTCCCAGCGGCGCGCGCAGGCAGTGGCCAATGCGCTGGAAAGCGACGGTGTGGATTCCTCGCGCTACGTGGTCATCGGTCGGGGCGCCTCCATGCCCTTGGCCAGTAACTCCACTTCCGCGGGGCGCCAGCAGAATCGCCGGGTGGAGCTGCTGTTCTCGGACACCGAAGGGCGCTTCGCGAGTAACGAGGCTGGGGAGGCGTTACGATAGTGCCTGATAGTGCCCAGACGCTGCCCGTGAGCTGACGGCAGCGCTACCCATCCCATCGCGCGTGCGGCTTTCTCGCTGCCGGCGTCCTCGACGCCGGCAGCTGCGTTTCGGGGCGCGCGAGACGCTGATTCATCGCCGAGGCTGTAGCTGAACGGCGACACACTCATATCAGTCGAACATGGCCTGATGCGTGCATGTGCCGTTCAGCCTGGATACGGGAAACTAACGGCCCCATTGTGGGTCTGCAGCCAGAGGGACTGCGGGAGGAGCAAGCGATGAAGCGAATCAAGAACCGTACAGCACAGCTCAGACTGACGGTGTCCTGCGAGGTCATCGCAGCACTGGACGATTACGCGCGTTCACAGGGGCTGACGCTGCGCGACGCGGCGCGCCTGGCACTATATTCGGCACCGCAGGTGGCTCGAGCGCTTGGCCATGGACCGGTCGCGCTGCGCGACGTGCAGGGACCGTAAGGCGCCCCGGCGCCCCTCCCGGCGCACGATACCCAATGGCTGGCGGCAGCATCGGCGAGCCGATATACTTCCGCTTTAGTTGTTGAGCTGACTGATCGAATGAGACTTGACCTCGTGTCCCCCGCGGGACCCCTCAGGATGCCGAGTCCGGTGCCTGCGAGCCTGTCACGGAGCGGTAGTTCAGCTGGTTAGAATACCGGCCTGTCACGCCGGGGGTCGCGGGTTCGAGTCCCGTCCGCTCCGCCATCTACGCCCATGCTGCAATCTATCGCCGATAAACTGAAGTCGCACCGCTGGCTGGCGGGCACGTTGTTGGGAGCCATCGCGCTGTTCTTCGTGGTGTGGGGCGCCTACGGCGTGGTCGACATCAGCTTCGGACCCAGCAACTATGGGCTGAAGGTCAACGGGGATACCATCAGCACCGATACGTTGCAGAACGCCTGGCAACAGCAGCAGGCGCAGTACGTGCAGGCGCTGCATGGAGCGCCACTCAGCGACGCGCAGAAGTCCGCCCTGCAGCAGCAGCTCCTCGACCAGTACATCCGCCAGACATTGTTGCAGCAGCGCTCCGACCAGGCGGGCTACCGCACCAGCGATCAGGATGTCGAGCAAGCCTATCAGAGCGAGGCCGCTTTCCAGATCAACGGCAAGTTCGATGCGCGTGCAGCGCGCGCGGCGCTGCTGCAGGCGGGCATGACGCCCGAGAGCTACGAGGCCGATCGCCGGCAGGCGCTGCGTATCGAACAGCTGACGCAGGGCATTGAGCTGTCGGACTTTCTGACGCAGACCGAGCTGGCACGCATCTACGCGCTGGAGAACGAGCAGCGCGAGGTGCGCTATGCGCTGCTGCCTGCCAGTCATTACACCAGCGCAGTCAAGGTCGACGACGCCAGCATTGCGGCGTGGTACCACGCGCACCAGAGTGACTATCTCAGCCCTGATTCGGTGGATCTGCAGTACGCGCAGCTGACCATGGCCGCCGTCGAGGCGCAGGTGCCGGTCAGCCAGGCGGACCTGCAGGCCTACTACGATCAGCACAAGAGCTCGTACAGCCAGACTGAGATGCGCCATGCGCACCACATTCTGATTACCGTCGCCGACCCCAAGGATCCCAAGAGCGAGGCGGCGGCGCTGGCCAAAGCGAAAGATGTTCTCGCGCAGCTGAAGGCCGGTAAGGACTTCGGCGCTCTCGCCAAGAAGTATTCCGCCGACCCGGGCTCGGCGGCGCAGGGCGGGGACCTCGGTTGGGCCGAGCGCGGCATCTATGTGCCGGCTTTTGCCAATGCGCTATTTGGGATGCAGCAACCGGGCCTCTATCCAACGCCGGTCAAGACGCAGTACGGGTATCACATCATCCGGTTGGACGCGATCCGGCCGGCGCAGGTGCCTCCGCTCGACACGGTGCGCGCGCAGGTGGAGCAGCAATACCGCAAAGAGCAGGCCAGCGCCCTGTTCGGCGATAAACAGGACAAGCTGCAGCAGGCGCTCGACAACGGCGCCACGGATGTCACCGCCGTCGCGCACCAGTTCGGCATGGAGGCCGGGGAAAACAAGCAGTTCACGGCCACCGGCGGGGGCGCCCCGCTGGGCAATCAGCCCGAGCTGTTGACCGCGGTGTTCAGCGATGATGCCATCACCGGCGCTCGCATCGTCGGTCCGCTTGCCCTTGGCGACGATCGTGTGGTGATCTTCAAAGTGCTCGCGCATCATCCACCCGCACCGCAGCCCATTGCGAGCGTGCGGCAGGAGATCATCGCGGCCATGACCAAGGCGCAGAGTTCGGCGGCGGCGCTCGCGGCGGCCGACGCCGCAGTCAAGCGCCTGCAGCAGGGTGACAGCTTCGATGCGGTCGCCAGGACCCTGGACGTGACGGCCATGCCCGCTGCCTACATCGGGCGCAGTGATCCCCAGGTGCCCGCACAGGTGCGCGATGCAGCCTTCGCCGCGCCAAAACCGGGCACGAAGACGAAGCCCGTATATCAGGCGCTCACGCTCGACGATGGCGGCGCGGCGCTGCTCGCAATCTCAGACGTCAAGCCCGGGCAACCGGGCGTCAATTCCAAGAACGACGAACAGCTGGTAGACAGCTACATGCGGCGCGACAGCGACGGCGAGTTGTCCGCGTATGTGCTCGACCTGCAGCGGCGCGCGCACATCGAGCGCAATCCCGACGTTTTCCAGTAGGCGCTGCGCAGACTGGCGCGCCCGCGAAGTGTGGGCGCCTCAGTGTGTGGCCGGCTGGGTCGGTATCTTCTTCGGCAGCGGACTCGCCTTGGGCGCCGGGGCCTCAGGGGACGCGTGCGGGGTACCCGGGCGCTCAGCAGATTTCGCTTCCGGATTGGACAGCAGCGCGAAACAGTCGGCGTCCTTAGTGAGGCCCGGATCGACGAACGCCAGGACTGCGGCCGCGGGCGTGGCGATCACGCCGAGCGCCGCGGCGACACCCGCCTGTGCAAGCAGGCCGCCGGGCTTTACACCGAACGAGGGTTTCGTGAAGGTCCCGTCGATGACGATGGGCGCATAGAGGTGAAATAGCGCCAGCTTTTTCGGATGCCCTCTCAGCGTCAGATCGAGCTTTTCCGTATCGAGGTTGATGCTGCCGCTGCCATCGACCCGCACCGCATCAGTGCTGAGCACGAATTGCTGCACCTGGGCCACGCCCTGATGGACTGCGAAGGCTGCAATCGCGCAGTGGATGGTCGTCTGCTTCTGGCTACCGCTGACCAGCAGCCCCAGGCCGCGCGCCACGTTGATGCCGGTGAACTGCGCGAACGCCTCCCGTACGGCTCCTTGGGGAATGACCGCCGTAAACACCCCATTCGAGTGACCGAATATATCCTGTACTGAGTTGCCGTCGCCCTTGAGTTGCAGGCGACTTTCGAGCTGCCCTTCGATCGGCGACTGCGCCGCCTTGGCGGGGTGAAACTGCGCGAGCCGCACATCGCGCAGTCGCAGGTCCAGCGCCGTGACGGCCGGGTTGTGGCGCGTATCGATGCGCACCACGCCGCTCAGCTGGCCTTGTGGCAGCGTCAACTGCAGCGGATCGAGCGACAGCTGGGCGTCATTGATATTGACGCCCAGATCGAGCGCCTTGAGGGGAATCTTCGAGGTCTTGATGCTGTCGGCGTGCAGTCGCACCCGGGCATCCATCTCGCGCAGGCGATCGAACTGGAACTGATACTTGGGCAGCAGACCCTGGGCGGTCTTGTTGGCACTCGGGGCCGACAGGTCCGCCTGGGTGGACTGATTGGCGACCCCGGCGCCCACCGAGGGGGCGAGGTCCGCCAGATCAAAAGAATGCGAGACGAGATTGGCGGTCAGGCGCGGGGTCGCCGCGGTGGCATCCACCGCGATGTCGCCGGACAGATCGCTGTTGCCCACCGTGGCCTGCAACTGCTTGAGCGAGAAATGCTCTGCGTCGTTGCGCAGCTGGCCGGTGATGTGAAAGGGCGGCGTGAAGGGCAGGGCAAGGCCGGTCAGGTAGTAAAGGCCGGCGAGATTCTGACCGCGAATGTCCAGCGCCGCGCCGAAGTGCGCGAAGTCGAATGGCTTATCGACCTGCCCCTGCGCCGCGACGCTCAAGGGACCGGTGACCACGCTCGCATTGAAGTGGTAGGGCTGATCGAGCTGCAGGTTGAATAACGCACTGCCCTTGAAAGTGAGCTGAAAGGGCTTGCCGTTGAGCGTGCCGTGACCCTGCACGGCGAGTGGCTCGAGCTGCGGATGCGCGGCGCGCTCGTTGGCGACCACTCCACCCTGAAAAGTCAGCTTGCGGATTGCATCCGAAATGTTGATCGAGCCGCCGCGCATGCTGAACAGCTTGACCGCCGGCAGGCGCAGCGGCTTGGCCGGTTTCTTGGGCTGCGGCGTGTGTGCCGCGGCATTGAACTGCCAGTTCTCGCGCCGCTGTGCGTCGCGCTGCAGATCGAGCTGCGGATCCTGGATCTGCAGCTCCGAGAGCACCAGGCGCGCGCGCAGCAGCTGCCAGGGCTCGATCCCCACGGTGATGCTGCCGACGCGCGCCAGGTAGGGGCCCTGCGCCCAGGGCGTATTCGCCACGCGCAGGTCCGTGATCGTGAGCGTCGGCGTCCAGCGCAGCAGATGCGCGGAGAATCGCCCGATCTGCACCTGACGATGCATCACGCGGCTGGCGATACGCGCCGCCGGGCCTGCCATGAAACCCCATTGGAACAGCCCGAGGAACAGCAGCAGCGCCAGCAGGATGGCCACCACGATCAGCGCGGTATGCGCCACATGCCGCGGCATGCTGCGCCAAGGGGAGTGCGTGCTGTCGCTCACGAAGCGGGAGCCTAGGACGGCGCGCGGCGCTGCAGACGCAGTCAGCGCCGCTGTGCTGTGTCGTCCGCTGCCTACCGCAGGCCCGCGGTTGTGCTACTCGCCGCCGCCCTCGGGGAAACTCATGCCCACGGTGCTGAAACCGTTATCCACGTACAGCACCTCGCCGGTGATGCCGGCGGCCATGTCCGAGCACAGGAAGGCGGCGGCGTTGCCAACATCCTCGAGGCTGACATTGCGCCGCAGCGGCGCGACCTGCGCCACCGTCGCGAGCATTTTGCGAAAACCGCCGACACCGGCCGCAGCGAGCGTTTTGATGGGGCCGGCGGAGATCGCATTGACGCGGATTCCCTGCGGACCCAGATCCCCGGCGAGGAAGCGTACGCTGGACTCCAGGCTCGCTTTCGCCAGCCCCATGACGTTGTAGCTCGGCATCGAGCGCACCGCGCCGAGGTAGGAAAGGGTCAGCAGCGCCCCCGGTCGCCCGCTCATCAGTGGCAGGGCGCCACGCGCCAGCGCCGTGAAGCTGTAGCTGGAGACCTCGTGAGCCTCGCGGAAGGCTGCGCGCGTGGTGCTGGCGGTGTAGCTGCCCGACAGCGCCTCGCGCGGCGCAAAGGCCACGGCATGCACCAGGACGTCGAGTTGTTCCCATTCGCGTTTCAGCCGCTCGAACGCGGCATCGATCTGTGCGTCGAGCTGCACATCGAGCGGCAGGGTGAGCGGCACGCCCAGTTGCGCCGCGAGCGGCTCTACGCGCTCGCGGAACTTGTCATTCGCATAGGAGATCGCGAGCGTAGCGCCTTGCGCATGCATCGCCTGGGCGATGCCCCAGGCGATCGAGCGCTCGGTGGCGACCCCGACGATCAGCGCGCGCTTGCCCGAAAGAATACCCACGCAGGACTCGGCCCGACCGATCAGCTGCGCGACTTGACGAACGCGACCAGGACCTGGCCGGGATGCAGGTTGTGAGCACTGCCGCCGAGTCCATTCCAGGCCAGCAGGTCATTGACGGTGACCTGCAGCAGCCGCGCGATGCCATAGAGCGTATCGCCCCGCCGTACCACGTAGCTCATGCGCCGGCCCGTCGCGCCACTGCTGGCGCCGGTGCTCGCCACCAGGCCGGAGGCGTGACTGGCACGTGCATGCGATCTGGCGGTCGGACGTCCGCTGCCAGCCGTGCTGCTGCTGTAGCGCGCATTCACGCGCAGTCGCTGGCCGGCGTGCAGGTGGTCATCGGGACTCATGCCGTTGAGCTGGGCGAGCGTATTGACGTCGGTACCCAGCCGCTGCGCGAGGCTATAGAGGGTATCGCCTCGGTGCACGATGTGAATGCGCGGTCGGCCGTGGCCGCGGCGGTAGCGCGCAGGCGAGTCGGCCAACAGGGCCGCACGCGCCACCTTCTCGGGCAGCTGGATGTTGCGCGAAGGCACTCGCAGCTGCGTATCGATGACGGGACGGTCGCTCGCGGACAGGTCGTTGAGCTCGCGGATGACCTCCGGGGTCGTGCCGTAGTGGCGCGCGATGCTCGCCACGGTGTCGTGGCGGCGCACGGTGTAGTGGTCCACATCCATGCGCTGGTCGGGAGTCAGCTGCGCGAGGGTCTGCTGCAGGCCTTCGGCGGCATCCGCCGGCACCAACAGGCGGAACGGCGGGGTGGGGTCGGTCGCCCAGCGTTGGAACGCCGGGTTCAGCTCGTAGATGTCATCCACGCTGACGTTGGCAATCTGCGCGACGACCTTCAGTGCGATCTGTCCCCCGGTATCGACCTGCACGAAGTAGGGCTCGTCAGGCAGGCCCTCCAGGCTCAGGCCGTAGCGGGCTGGCGTCGCGACGATGCGGCGCATCGCCAGCAGCTCGGGCACGTAGCCGCGAGTCTCGGTCGGCAGTTTCAGGTGCCAGAAATCGGTTGGCAGACCGCGGCGCTCGTTGCGTTCCACGGCACGCATGACGGTGAGCTCCCCGCAGTTGTAGGCGGCGATGGCGAGCAGCCAGTCGCCGTTGAACTCATCGTGCAGGGCCTGCAGGTAGTCGAGCGCTGCGCGTGTGGCCTCGATCGGGTCACGCCGACCGTCGTACCAGTAGTCCTGCTTGAGGCCGAAGCGGCGTCCGGTATCGGAGATGAATTGCCACAGTCCTGCGGCCCTGGCGCGCGAATAAGCGTACGGCTCAAAGGCGCTCTCGATGACCGGCAGCAGCGCCAGCTCGCGCGGCATATTGCGCTGCTCGAGCTGACCCACGATGTAGTAGAGCCAGAGTGAAGCGCGGCTCCAGGTACGCTGCAGGAAATCCGGATGATTGGCAAACCAGTTGACCTGGCTGTCGATCGCAGGCTGATCGACATCCTGCAGCATGAAGCCACCGCGGATGCGATCGAAGAGGTCGGCGGGCTTGGCCGTGACGACGCTGTCGGGCGAGGGGCCATCGGCGGCCGGCCCATTGAGCGCATCAATGCTCGCCCCGTCGGCGACCGCGGAGCTGCCCGTCGAGCCGTCGGCCGCCGGTGCCGCGGTCGCGTCCGCCTGGCTCGAGTCCGCGGCTGGTGAGCTGGGCGAGTTCGTCGGGCCGGCAGGTGTGCCGATCGGAGCCTTGTCAGGAAGCGCAGAGGTGCGGGAGACCTGGACCGGCGGGGCGAGATCAGGGCCCGTCGGTCGGTGCGCGCAGCCGCCCAGCAGGGCCAGAACAGCCCCTGCGAGGGTCAGTAGGACCGCCGCAGGCGGCAGTGGGATCGATATCGCTCGACGCAACTTGCACCCCGCAGCGGGTTTTGTGACGTGGTACGGTTAGCAGCGGACGGTTGCCAGTGTCCACTATGCAACTTCCGGGACCGGCGGCAGAAATTTAACCCTGAAGGTCACACGATTGCCAGCGCTTTGGAACGAACCCGTCACATTCGGTACATAACATGACGGACTTGCTCTCGGTTCTTCATCAATGGCAGGCCGGCCGTCTGGGTACGGCGCTGATCCAGGCCGAGGCAAGGCTGCTGGCGGATACCTTTGACGACGTCTTCGGGCTCGAGCTGGTGCAGCTCGGCACGTGGGGTGTGGGCCGGGAGCTGCTGGCCCATGCACGCATCTGGCGCCAGAGCGTAGTCGCTGACGCCCAGGCCCCCGCCGGTGGGGACCTGGTGGCGAGTCTTGCCCACCTGCCGATCGTCAGTGGCTCGGTGGACGCGGTGCTGCTGCCACACACGCTGGAACTGGCTCCCGATCCCTACGCGGTGCTGCGTGAGGCCGACCGGATACTGGCTGCCGAGGGCCAGCTCATCGTGCTGGGGTTTCGACCGGGCAGCTTCTGGGGGCTCGCCTCCGCCGCCTCACGGTCCGGATTTCCGCCGGGGCTGCGCCGTACGCTCTCAGGAGTGCGGGTCCGGGACTGGTTGCGACTGCTCAGCTATGAGGTTGTCAGCGTGCGGCCTTATCTCTATCGCCTGCCGCGCACGCCGCGCGGGGGCATCGAGTCGGCCATTCCGAGCATCCTGCGTCGCGGTTGGTTCTACCCGTTTCCTGCCGGCGCCTATGTGATCAAGGCGCGCAAACGCGTCTACACGCTCACTCCGATCCGGCCACGCCTGCGCGAGTGGCGCACGGTCATCGGCGTGGGTGGGCTCGTCGGGCCGCGCATTTGACGGACACGATGCCGGACCCTGTCGAGATCTACACGGACGGCGCCTGTCGCGGCAATCCGGGTCCGGGAGGCTGGGCGGCGGTGCTGAGCGTACGCGGGCAGGAGAAGGAGATCTCGGGCGCCGAGAGCCACACCACCAACAACCGCATGGAGCTGCAGGCCGTGATCAGCGCGCTGCAGGCGCTCAAGCGACCGGTGGATGTGCGGCTCTATACCGACTCGCAGTACGTGCGCAATGGCGTGCTCACGTGGTTGCCGCAGTGGAAGGCGCGGGGCTGGACGACCGCGGATCGCAAGCCCGTCAAGAACCGCGACCTGTGGGAGCTGCTGGATGTCGAGGCCGCGCGCCATCGCATCGAATGGCATTGGGTGCGCGGGCATTCGGGCGTTGTCGGCAACGAGCGCTGTGATGCGCTCGCCAACGCGGCGATCGATGCCATGCTTGCGGTAGACTCGCGCCTGCCTGCTCCCTGAGCTGCGAGCTGCCCCGACGCATGCGACAGATCGTCCTGGATACGGAAACCACCGGACTCACCCTTGCCGAGGGCCATCGCATCATCGAAATTGGCTGTGTCGAGCTCGTCAATCGGCGCCACACCGGCCGGCATTTTCATCGCTACCTGAATCCCGAGCGCGAAGTGGATGCTGGCGCGATCGCCGTGCATGGCCTGACGCGCGAGCGACTCGACAGCTCGCCGCGCTTTGCCGAGATCGCCGCCGAGCTGCTGGAATTTGTGCGCGATGCGGAGCTGATCATTCACAACGCCGAGTTCGACGTGTCTTTTATCGACATGGAGCTGGGACGGCTGGCGCGGCTGGCCGAGCAGGTCGATGAGCCGGCGGCTCGACCGGCCAGCGTGCGAACGTTCTGCCGCGTGCTGGATACCTTGACGCTGGCACGCGAACGCCATCCGGGCCAGCGCAACAATCTGGACGCACTGTGCAAGCGCTACGGCATCGATAACGCACATCGCGATCTGCACGGGGCACTGCTCGACGCGCAGCTGCTGGCCGATGTCTACCTCGCCATGACCGGCGGGCAGAGCCTGTTGGCACTCGAGCAGGAGGCGAGAAGCGAGGCACAGATCGACGGCATCGACGGCGCCGAGCTGCCCCGCCTGCTGCTGACCCGCTCCGGCGAGGCACTACGGGTCGTCGTGGCCAGTGCCGAGGAGTTGGCGGCTCACACCGAGCTGCTGAAGGTACTGCAGAAGGCCAGCGGGGGTCGCTGTCTGTGGCTCGCGATGCCCGCACAGGCCTGACGGCGGCCCAGAGCTGACGAGCCTGAGCGCGGCGCACGGCGTCTGCCGGCGCATTGGTACAATCGGGGCCTCACCCCTGGAGGCGCCCATGACTGACCCGCAGCGTTCCGGCACCGACTGCGCCGCCTGGCCTACGCTGACAGCACTGGCCCGCCAGCTGCTGTCAACCCCGACCCGCGAGCTATTCGCGCGCGATGCGCAGCGCTTCGAGCATTGCAGCGCTCAGGGAGCGGGGCTGGTGCTGGATTACTCGCGCCAACGCGTGGACGAGCGCGTCATCGATGCGCTCACCGAGCTGGCTGAACAGCTGCAGCTGCGTGCGCGCATCGCGGCGATGTTCGCCGGCGAGCCGATCAACAGCACCGAGGGACGCGCGGTGCTGCATACGGCGCTGCGCCGCTCGGACGAGGCGCCGCTGCGCGTCGGCGGGCAGGACATCAGTACGCTGGTGGTGAACGAGCGCGAGCGGATGTTGCGCTTTGCGGAGGCGGTGCGCGGCGGCTCGATCCGTTCGAGCTCCGGCGAGCCCTTCGAGCTGGTCATCAGCATCGGCATCGGTGGGTCGGATCTGGGGCCGGCAATGGCGGTGCAAGCACTGCGACAGTACACCGGCGGTGCACCACGTGTGGCATTCGTCTCCAATATCGATGGCTGCGAGCTTTCGGACCTGCTCGAGACCGCCACTGCGGCGCGCACGCTGTTCATCGTGTGCTCGAAGACCTTCACCACTCTCGAGACGCTTACCAATGCGCGCACGGCGCGCGCCTGGGTGCTCGCGCGGCTCGGGCAGGCGGCGCTGCCGCAGCACTTCGCGGCAGTGTCGGTGAACACCGCGGCCATGGATGCATTCGGAGTGCACCCCGAGTACCGCTTCCCGATGTGGGACTGGGTTGGCGGACGCTACTCGATCTGGTCTGCGATCGGGGTGTCGCTGGCGATCGCGATCGGCCGCACGCACTTCGAGGCCTTCCTCGCCGGGGGCCATGAGCTCGACGAGCATTTTCGCACCGCGCCATGGCGCCAGAATCTGCCGGCGCTGGCGGGTCTGCTGTCCGTCTGGAACATCGATCTGCTGGAGCTGCCGACGCTGGCAGTGCTGCCGTACGACTCGCGCCTCGCTCGTCTGCCGGCCTATCTGCAGCAGCTCGAGATGGAAAGCAATGGCAAGCACGTGAAGCTCGACGGCAGTCCGACGACCCTGCCCACCTGCGCAGTGATCTGGGGCGAGCCGGGCGACAATGCGCAGCATTCGTTTTTTCAGCTGCTGCACCAGGGCACGCAGCGCGCGGCGCTCGATCTGCTGCTGCCGATCAATTCCTCCTGCGATAACCAGCCGCAGCAGAATCTGGCCATCGCCAGCTGCCTGGCGCAGGCCGAGGCTTTCGCGCTCGGCCAGGACGCGGCGCAGGTTCGCGCCGAGCTCGCGCAGCAGAAACTCCCGGAGGCGCGCATCCAGGCGCTCATTCCGCACAAGATCCACGAGGGCAGCCGGCCGTTATCGCTGTGGATGTTCGAGCAACTCGATCCACGCACGCTCGGGCGGCTGATCGCGCTGTACGAGCACAGGGTGTTTGTTGAGAGCGTCGTGTGGGGTAATAACGCGTTCGACCAGTGGGGAGTCGAGCTCGGCAAGAAACTCTGCGAGCGCTTCATCCCCTTTGTCGAGCACCCCGGCGAGGCCAGTGGGCAGAGCAGCTCGCTGCGCGGCGCGCTCGGCTGGGTGCAGCGCTTCAGGCACGGCGGCGGATGAGTCTCGCCGTCCACAGCATCGTGGTCCTGCGTCCCAATCATCGATTGGGCAATACGCTGCTGCTCATGCCGCTGGTGCAGGAGCTGCAGGAGCGCTTCGCGCACGCGCAGATCACGGTGGTCAGCGGCTCTGGCGCGGCGCCCGGATTGTTTCGTGCCTATGAGCGCGTTTGCGCGACACAGTACCTGCCGCCGGTTCGGCCGCGTGAGGCCGGTAAACTACTGCGTACCTTGCGGGAGCTGCGCCAGAGTTCCTTCGATCTGGCTATCGATCCAATCGTGCGCTCGCGTATGGGACGCTTCCTGCTGGGCTACGTGCAGGCGCGCGAGCGCGTGGGCTTCGTGTGGGGGGAGGCGCGCCGGGACCGCGTGCTCACGCACGCAGCCGATCCGCGCGGCGCACCGGCGCACTTCACGCAGGCGCCCATCTGGTTGCTGCGCACGGCCTATCTTGGTGAGAGCAATGGCCCCGAGCTGGCGCCGCGGCCGATGGACCTGCGCCTGAGCGAGGAGGAGCGTCGTCACGGCGCGCAGCGGCTGGCCGCGACGCTGGGCAGCGCGTCAGCGGTGGGCTCGACCGAATGGCATGCGCGACCGAAGGTCGGGCTGTTTGCGAATGCCACCGGGGACAAGCTCTACCCGCTCTCCTGGTGGCGGCAACTCATCGGTTGCTTTAGCGGCTCGCACATTCAGTTCGTGGAGATCATCCCCGAGGATGGCCGACCACGACTGGCCGCGGAGATTCCGGGCGTCCATACGCCGGATCTGCGCCTGCTGGGCGCGACCCTGGCCGCGACCTCGCTGCTGGTGGTCGCCGATGGCGGCGTCATGCACCTGGCCGAGGCGGCCGGGGCGCCGGTGCTCGGTCTATTTCGTACCACCGAGCCCTCGCAGTATGCGCCGCTGCGTGCCGGCAACGCGGTGCTGCGGGCGGCCGACCTGAGCGCCGAGACGGTCGCGGCGCGCATGCGCGAACTGCTGGATGGCACGGCGGGACGCGCGACGGGGTGAGGCGCGGCGCGCTGGAGTGCCTGGCTGAAAAGCGCAGCCGCAAGCTCCAGCTCAGCGACGCATCCGTAGGAACTCGCCTTGAAACAGGCCCTCGACGCTGTCGAGCTCGATGATCAGCGGTACACCCTTCTGCTCGCGATCTCGGTCACGCTCCCCGGCTGGCGCACTGTCGTAGACCCGGCGTCGCACGGCTTCCGAGTCGTCGATACGGCCGCGGCCGCGAAAGGTCAGAAACGCACGTTGCCCACTGGGGTCGCCGTAGAGCGCCGCGATGTGCTCGTGGCCGGCGCGGACAGCCTTCAAAATGCCACTCTCGGGATTGCGGACCCAGATGGCCAGCGCCGTGTCGCTGTAGGGCTGCAGGCTGCCGCGAAACGACAGCTGCGGGTGGCCCTGAGCATCTGTGTAGGCAACACTGATCGGGCGACCGCGTTCGAAGGCTGTTTTTACGACCTCCTGCAGAGTCGGGGTGAGCTTGAGCTCGCCCGGTGCATTGGGGATGGACGCTGCATTCATGAGGGTCTCCTTCAGAGGTAGGGGTCGGCGGAGCATAGATAGCGGCTCACGTAGTCCGCTACGCCCGCCTCGAGACTCGTAAACGGCCGGCGATAGCCGGCCTCCCGCAGGCGCTGCATGCGCGCCTCGGTGAAGTATTGGTAGCGGCTCTGCAGCGTCTCGGGCATGTCGATGAATTGCACATTGCGCGGCTGCTCGCAGGCCGCAAACAGCGCCCCGGCCAGATCGAGCCAGCTGCGCGCCTGCCCGGTGCCGACATTGAAGAGCCCGCTGACCCGCGGCTGATCCAGCAGCCACTCCATGACGTCGATGCAGTCGCGCACGTAGATGAAGTCGCGCAGCTGGCCGCCGTCGGCGTAGTCGCTGCGATAGCTGCGAAACAGCTGCAGAGCCTCGCCGGCGCTGGCGCGCGCGAAGTTGCGGGCGATGACGCTCTGCATGCTGCCCTTGTGATATTCATTCGGGCCGTAGACGTTGAAGAACTTGAGCCCCACGCACTGTGGAGGCAGTGGGCTGCCTTCGCGCGCGAGGCGCGCAACGCGGCGGTCCACGACATGCTTGCTCCACCCGTAGGCATTGAGCGGGCGCAGCATGGCCAGTGCCTCGCAGCGCCCGTCGTCGTCGAAACCTGCGCTGCCATCGCCATAAGTCGCGGCCGAAGAGGCGTAGATGAAGCGCACTTGATGCTCGGTGCACCACTGCAGCAGCTCCAGGGTCGCACGGATGTTCAATTGCGCCAGGCGCTCGACGTCGCGCTCGGTCGTGGTGCTGATGGCGCCCATGTGCAGCACCCCCTGCAGCGGCGCGGGTGGGCGGGCGAGCCATTGCATCAGCGCCTCGGGCGCCACCAGGGCGGCGAGCTCATGGTGCGCGAGATTGCGCCAGCGCTCGTCCTGCCCCAGCCAGTCGCAGACCGCCACAGCTTCGCCACGCGCGGCCAGGCGCGCGACCAGATTCGAGCCGATGAAGCCGGCGCTGCCGGTGACGAGGTACATGCTGGTTGAGAAGGCTCGTGTGTATCGGGGGATAGGTCGCGATTATCGCCTATCTTCACATTTCCAGCGCTGTCACGCCTGCATCTCCTTGATCGTGCGAGGCCCATGTAATAACATTGTGGATACCATGAAAGCGTTGCCAGTGAATTTGCGCCGTATCGGAAATTCAATCGGCGTCGTCATTCCAAAGCCGGTCCTGGCGCAGGCGGGGCTGTCCGGACAAGCCGAGATGACCGTCGAGCGTGGATCAATCGTATTGCGCAGGCCACGCAAGAGTGCCCGCTCGGGCTGGGCCGAGGCGGCGCAGGCGCTTGCCGAGCGCGGTGAAGACGAACTGTTTTTGGAGGAGTTTGCCAATGCGGCGGACGTGGAGCTCGACTGGTGAAGCGCGGCGAGATCTGGCTTGTCGTCCTGGACCCCACGCTCGGTAACGAAATAAAGAAATCCAGGCCCTGTGTCATCGTTTCGCCGCCGGAGCTCAATCAGTATCTGCGCACGGTCATCGTGGCACCCATGACGAGCCACGGCTTTGCGGCCCCATTCCGAATCTCTGTGACGCACGCCGGCACCAAGGGCCTCATCGTCCTGGACCAGATCAGGGCGGTAGACAAGATTCGTTTGATCAAGCGCGTCGGGTCGGTTACGCCCAAGACCCTGTCTACGGTGCTGGTCACGCTACAGGAGGTCTTCGCTCCATAGCTTCGATGATGCGCGCAGCCTCGAGCAGGTCCGCGGCCACGTGATCCGAGGGCGCGCCGGAAGCGCTCGAGAAAGGCGTGCCCGGTGAGGCGGGTCCGGGCACCAACCGGATCGTGGTGGCGCCGAGCCGCCGACCGAGCTCGATATCGCTATCTCGATCGCCAATCATCACGGCGGCGGCGGGATCGAAGTGCAGTTCCTGCGCGGCCTGACGGACCAGCTCGACGTTGGGCTTGCGGCACACGCAGTTTTCATCCGGGCGGTGCGGGCAGCAGTAGATGCCCGCGAGCGCCGCGCCGGCCTCGCGCACCATCTGAGCGAGACGCGCATTGATCTCACGCAAGCGCTCGAGCGAGAAGAGCCCGCGTCCCACCCCCGACTGATTGCTGATGATCACGATCCGGTAGCCACGCTCGTGCAGCCGCCGCAGCGCCTCGACGGCACCGGGGAGGAACTCCAGCCCCGCGGGGTCGGCGAGATAGTCACGATCGACGACGAGGGTGCCGTCGCGATCCATCAGCACGACGCGCTCGACGCTCTGAGCACTCACCATAGCGGCGTCAGCGCTGCAGCGCCGCCGTCATGCGTTCGATGGTGCTGGTGGTGCTGTGGGCGGGGACCAGATCTATGAGCAGCACTTTGCCCCCGCGCTGCAACACCAGGTCAGAGCCCACAACGGTGTCCACGCGGTAATCGGCGCCCTTGATGAGCACATCGGGCGCGAGGGCACCGATCAGCTCGAGTGGGGTGTCCTGCGGGAAGATGACTACCGCATCGACGGACTTCAGCGAGGCAAGCACCGTTGCCCGCGCCGCCTCGCTCTGTACGGGTCGGCCCGGCCCCTTGAGCCGGCGCACTGACAGGTCCGAGTTCAGGCCGACCACGAGTCGATCGGCGCTGGCGCGGGCCTGCTCGAGCAGACTGACGTGTCCGGGGTGCAGCAGATCGAAGCAGCCGTTGGTGAAGGCGATTTTGAGGCCATGCTCCCGCCAGCGGGACACCAGCTGGCCGACTGACTCGAGCGTGAAATGCTTGGGGCTCGCGTGGCCGTCCGCTCCGCGGGTACTTTCGCCCTCGAAGGATCCCAGGCCGAGCTGCTCGAGGTGGGCGATGATCTCGCCGGTCGTCACCGTGGCCGTGCCGCGCTTGCCCACCACGATCGCGGCGGCGACGTTGGCGAGGCGCACGGCGTCGTGCAGTGCGGCGCCACGCGCCAGCCCCAGTGCCATGACCGCCACGGCCGTATCGCCCGCACCCGATACGTCGAAGACCTCGCGCGCCGTCGTACGCATGTGCTGCGGGGCGCCCTGCGCGGGAATGATCGACATGCCATCGGCGCCGCGCGTGACGACCAGGGTGTCGCAGATGCCGTCCGCCAGGATCCCACAGGCCCCGGCAACTACCGCCTCGTCGCTGCCGCAGGTCTGCCCGCAGGCCGCTTCGAGCTCATGGCGGTTGGGTGTCAGCACGGCGGCGCCGCGATACTTGGCGAAGGTGCGGCTCTTGGGATCGACCAGTACGGGCCGCCCGGCGCTGCGCGCCGCGGCAATCACGCCGGCGGCGACTTCATCGGACAGCACGCCCTTGGCATAGTCGGACAGCACTACGACGTCGGTGTTCGCCAGTGCCGCCTGAAAACGCTCCAGCAAGGCCGCGGCGATGGCGCCCGAGAGCGGCCCACGCTCCTCCACATCAGTACGCAGGATCTGCTGCCGATCGGCGATGTGGCGTGTCTTCAGCGTCGTCGGGCGTGACCCATCGACGATGAGCTCGGGGCGGATCGTAGGCAGGGCTGCGAGCTGGGCTCGCAGCTCCTCGGCGGCTGCGTCCGCCCCAACGACGCCCAGCAACACCGCCTGCGCTCCGAGGGTGGCGACATTGCGAGCGACATTTGCCGCCCCGCCGGGCATGGCCGCCGTGCGACTGATCGTCATGACCGGCACCGGGGCTTCGGGCGAGATGCGCTCGACCGTGCCGTAGATGAAGCGGTCCACCATGAGATCGCCGACCACCAGCACGCGCGTGCGGTGGAAGGAATCGAGCAGGTCCCAGAGGTCCAACGTGCTCATGGGCCCTAGGCGGGCATCATGCCCAGGCGCTGCTCGAGCGCCTTGCAGAGCATGTGGCCAAGCATGATGTGCATTTCCTGGATACGCGCGGTGGTGCGCGACGGTACGACCAGCAGGGCGTCGCAGAGGGCGAGGAGCTCGGGAGCCGCAGCGTCTGCCGCTGTGCCTGCCGCGGACCGGGCAGTGGCTCCCGTCAGCGCGATCGTTCTCAGCCCGCGAGCGCGCGCCACCGCGAGGGCCGCGAGCACGTTGGGGCTGCGCCCGGAGGTGCTGATGCCCACCGCGACGTCGCCCGGACGCCCCAGTGCTTCGATCTGGCGGGCGAAGATGCGCTCGAAGCCCATGTCATTGGCGCCTGCTGTGAGCGCCGAGGTGTCGGTATTGAGGGCAATCGCTGCGATCGCGGGTCGATCGGCCTGATAACGGATCACCAGCTCGGCCGCCAGGTGCTGTGCATCGGCCGCGCTGCCGCCGTTGCCGAAGAACAGCAGCTTGCCGCCGCCACGCACCGCGCGTTCCCAGAGCGAAAGCACCTCGCCGAACGGGCCGGCGAGCTGGGGCAGCAACGCCTCGAAGGCCTCGCGATGCTCGTCGGTCTCCCGGCGCAGAAATGCCGCCAGGGCGTGTGAGGGGGAGTCTGCGGGCTGTGCGGACATACGCCGTGAATGATAAGCCACAAGCCCTTGTCCGAGCAGCCCGCGCGGGCCCGGATCAGCTTGAACGCTCGGATGGGCTCGCGAATAATCGTCGCTTCCCATATGCCGCCGCCATTAAAACAACAGGGTCGTCTGCGGCCGGTGGTCATCCAGGCTGGGGGAATCGGCGATATGGTCATGGTGACGCCGCTGATGGCCTGCCTGCATGAGCGCTATGGCAAGGCGCCCTATCTCGCCTGCAGCCACGCGGGGGTGCCCGAGGCGCTGTTCGAGGGCGAGCATCCGCATCTGGGCGGCCTGGTACGCATGGGCGGCTGGAAAAAACACTATTGGCTGACGCCGCGGCAGTGGAAATTCGTGGATTACCTGCGACACGGGGATGCCGGGCCGATCTATGTCTGTGACGCGCGGCGGGAAAAGGTCGCGGAGCTACTGGAACGCGGCGGCGTGGCGCCCGAGCGCTGCTTGTACTCTGCTGATTTTCCCGAGGATGCGGCCCTGAACCGCTACGTGCGCTATGTGGCGCTGGGGCGGCGCACGCCGTCTGCGTATCGAGGGGCGCTGATTCCGGAGGGATCTTCCGGTACCACCTGCTATTCCCCGACGGTGCACGTGCGCCTGCGCGATCGGGAAGATTTAGACGACTGGCTGCGCGGCCGCGGTCTGGTCGCCGAAAAATTGATTCTGCTACGCCCCTGTACACGCAGTCCACCGACGGACGGGAAATCGTGGCCGGCCGCGAACTGGACCGAGCTCTGTCGCCGCGTGCAGGCCCACACACCGGGCATGCGGCTGCTACTGACGGGATCCCCTGGCGAGGCCGATCTGGTCGCCGCGCTGCGCGCACAGCTGGCGGTCGAGGTGGAAACAGCCGCCGAGGATCTGCCGCTGCGCCGCCTGTTTGCGCTACAGGAGCGTGCCTTCGCGATGATCTCGCTCGATACCGGTCCAAGCCATACCGCGGCGGCCTTGGGTTGTCCCGTCATGATCTTCTACGCCAGGGCGCATCCCTGGGAGTACAGGCCGCCGGAGTGCGTGCCGTCAGGCGCAGCTCCGGGTGCCCAGCCCAGTCCAGTGATCGCACTCAAGGCTCGCGAGGAGTCTCAACAGGCCGCTGACATCTCCGTCGAGCAGGCATTTGATGGCTGGAAGCGCCTCGTCGCCGCGATTGTCGAGCGGCAGCTGGGACGCGGCGAGTCGCAGGCCGGTCCGCTCGCCTCGCGGCTGGCGGCCGTGCGGGTTGACATCGACCTGCCGGCCTGACGCGATGCGCCTGCAATTGATAGGTGAGGCCAATGGTGGCGGGATCTCGCGGGACCTTTCACTGCTGAGCTCGGCGCTGCGCGCCTGTGGCTGCGAAGTAACGGTGCGCGCCTGCGGCAGGCCGGATCGCAGGCGCCGACGGTCTACCCTGGTGCAGTGGCGTGTAAGCGCGCAGCTTCTGCGTCGTCGCCGCGGTGGTGCTGGTGCGCGGCCACTGCCGTTCGATGTTAACGTCATGCTCGAACACATCTGGCCCCAATTTATCGGTGAGGCACGCTATAACGTCGTGGTACCCAATCCTGAGTGGTTCGATCCTCGCGATGTCCGTTATCTGCCCGCGTTCGATCGCGTTTGGGCCAAAACGGCGTTCGCCGAGCAGCTGTTCCGCGAGCGAGGATGTACGACATCGCTGATCGGATTCGACAGCGAGGATCGGGCCCAATCGGGGGTGGGCCGCCTGAATCAGTTTCTGCATGTCGCAGGCCGCAGCCCATTGAAGGGCACGGCGCGGCTGCTGGCACTGTGGCGGCGCCATCCGGAGTGGCCCATCTTGACGCTGGTACAGGATGTGAGCGTGCCCGGAGCGATGTCGCCGGGAGGCGACGTGCCACGCAATGTCGATCTTCGCGGCGAATATCTGCTCGATGAGGCACTGCGGGAGATGCAGAATGCCCACCGCTTTCATGTGTGCACATCGGAGGCGGAGGGTTGGGGTCACTACATAGCGGAAGCCATGAGCGTGGGCGCCTTGACGGTGACGTGCGATGCGGCGCCGATGAATGAGCTGATCGGCCCTGGGCGAGGTCTGAACGTTGCGACCCGGGCCGGGGCCGTCCACAACCTCGTGCGTCTTTCGCTATTCGATGACGCGGCGCTGGAGGCTGCCGTTGGGCACGCCCTGGCCCTTCCCGCCTTGGAGCTGGAGTCGATAGGAGCGGAGGCTCGGAAATGGTTTCTGGCGAATAAAGCCGGATTTGCGGCTCGCGTCGGGGAGGCGGTGCGCCGTCTCGAACCGGTTTCAGTCCATTGATTCAGCGCCGACCGATGCAGCCCGTGCCGGCCTCGAAGTGGCTGCGGCTGCTGCCATGACGCGGCCGATGGTGGTGAGGTTTGGTGCGCTGGGCGACATGGTGCTGATGACGGTAGCGATTCGGCTGTTGCATCGGCGCTTCGGCCTGCCGGTGGACGTCCTGGCCTCGGGTGCCTGGACGCGGCCGTTGCTCGCCGGGCAACCCGGCGTCGGGGAGATCTATCTGCTGCGCAGCCGTCGCCAGCCGTTCTGGCTCGACCCGGATCAGTGGCGCTTGTTGAGGCAGCTCAAAAAGCGGGGAGCCGGACCGACCTGGCTGTTCGATGCTCTCAAGGCGGACAAAGTGCGCTGGCTGCTGCAGCGTGCCGGCTGGCGGCCGGAGCAGCTGCTGACCGTGGAGGAACTACCGCATATCCGTGGCGAGCCGTTCTGCGAACGGTGGCGGCGCTTCGCGCTGCTGGGGCCGGCGCCCGCCGGCGAGGCGGCACCCGGCGCATCCGCAAGCGACTCCGCTGCACGGGACGCGGCCGACGCGGTGCCGAGGCTACGGGTGCCCGCCCAAGGCAGGGCAGAGCTGGACGGACTCCTGGCCCGACACGCTCTCGCCGGTCGGCCGCTGATCCTCGTTCAAGCGGGGAACAAGCGCACGATGCGTCGCGGCTCGCCGCGGCGTCGCAGCAATACCAAATACTGGCCGGAGGATCGCTGGGCCGCCGTGCTGCGAACGCTGCGCTCACAGCACCCCGAACACGCCCTGCTGCTGCTGGGAGTGACGCGGGAGGCGGCGCTGAATGGAGAAATTCTCGCGCTGGCCCAAATCGCCGATGCCCACAACATGGCCGGCGAGTCGTCGGTGACGCAGCTGCTGGCGCTGGCCGAGCGCGCCTTCGGTCTGATCTCGGTCGACACCGGCTCGGCGCATGTGGCCGCTGCAGTCGGCTGCCCGGTTCTCGTCCTCTATCACAGTCCGGACGCGCAGCGCATATATGCAGCGCGCGCAGGCGCCGCACCGGCGATTCATCTAACGGGAGGTACGGACCAGGGGCCATCTCTGCTGGGTCTAACGCCGGAGCAGGTGATGGCGGGGTGGCGAAGATTGGTAGCGGAGCGTGAGGTGGCGATGAGCGAATGCAAGCGGCTCATCCTCTAGCTTGGCTAAAACTTAACTCTGCAAGCACTTGGGGTATCAGTACAATGCGCGGCTTTGACAGGCGTGGAACACCCAGCGTGAGCGGCATCCGAGCGCGACGACAATACCTCTCTGTGTTTGGTTTCGCGATTGCCGTAATTGCGCTCGTACTCCTGATTACTTCTCCGGCAACCCTGGCGCAGCAACCCAATATCAGTCAGGAGCTGCAGCTATTCAATGGCATGAGCCCAGAGCAGCAGCAGGCGATCCTGCAGCAGCTCAGCGGCGGGGGGGCTACAGGCAATGCCGGTGGACTCGGCTCGCTATTGGGCGGGAGTTCCCTGTCGGGGATAAATACCTTGAACGCTTCGCAGCAGGCCTTGCTGCAGCAGCAACAGTTGCAGCAACAAAGACGCCAGAGAGATCTTCAGAGTGAGAACGGCGAGGTGCCGGGCGCCCCACCCGTACTCAAAGCCGGGGACAGTGTGTTGGTCGATGTCAGCTTACCGGCGGCACCGCCACAAGACACATCGCCCAACACATCCCCCAACACGTCTGCCAACAACTCCCAAACCCCGAATCAGAGTAACACTCAGGGTACGGATACTAATGGTGTGCCACTGAATGCGTCGCAACTTGCCCAGCTGATTTCGCAGAATGGCGCATTTCCGCAGGCCACGCAGGAAGGGCCACAGCCGACCCCCGAGGTTCTCGAAGCTGGAGAGCGGCAGAGGCTGCAGGATCTGGCTGAATTGATTCGCAACCATAATCCCTACCGGCTGGACAGCAACGGCGAGCTTTTGCTGCCTGGTATTCCGACGATCGCGCTCGCGGGCCTGACGGAGGCTCTTGCAACCCGTCGCGTTGCCGCGGAACCTGCATTCGAGCACTTGCTGGTGCGTTTGACGCGGCTGCCTCTGGATAAGATAGGACAGGAGGCGCTCAAGCCGTTCGGCTACGACTTGTTTGACAATTCGGAGCCGGCTTTCTCGTCCGAGCTCAATGTTCCTGTACCGGCTGACTACATCATCGGACCGGGCGACATTCTGCAGGTTCAGCTGTACGGCAGTCAGAATCTCACGGTACCACTCATCGTCGGCCGTGATGGTCGGATCGGCTTTCCTCAGTTAGGGCCGATTCAGGTCGGCGGAAAACGCTACAGCGAGGTCAAGGCCGATATCGAGGGGCGTGTGGCGCGTCAGCTCATCGGCCAGCGCGCCGACGTATCGATGGGCGAGACGCGCACGATCAGTGTGTTTGTGCTCGGTGCCGCCCAGTATCCTGGGGCGTATACAGTCAGCGGTCTGGCGACAGTCACGACTGCATTGTTCGCTGCCGGCGGCGTGGAGACGACCGGTTCGCTGCGCGATATCGAGGTCAAGCGCCAGGGGAAGGTCGTGCGCACACTCGACCTATACGATCTGCTGATGCGAGGTGACAGTTCGGGGGACATCAAACTGCAGCCTGGCGACATTGTGTTCATTCCGCCGGTGGGACCGACAGTCTCGCTGGATGGCGAAGTGCTCAGACCGGCAATCTATGAGCTCAAGGGCGACCAGAGCGTATCTGAACTGCTGGCGATGGGTGGAGGGCTGACTCCGCTTGCAAACCGCGACAGTGCCGCCTTGGTCCGCATCGATCCGCAACAACAGCGAGTCGTGATTGACGTGAACCCGACGGCACCCTCGGCAGCCCTGATGGTGCTGCACAATGGCGACACGCTTCAGGTGCCGCGACTAGGGCCGCAGATCGATTCAGGCGTTACCCTGCAGGGCTATGTGTATCAGCCACGCAATTTCGCCTGGCACTCTGGATTGCGACTGACCCAGGTCGTATCGTCCGTCGACGACTTGAAGCCGAATGCCGATCAACACTATCTGCTGATCCGCCGCGAATTGCCGCCGGACCGTCGGATCTCCGTGCTCTCGGCAGATCTGAATGCAGCGCTGGCCGCGCCTGGTTCTGCCGCGGACGTGCCGCTGATGCCGCGAGATATCATCACGGTCTTCGACCTGGAGAATAGCCGCCAGTATGTCATTCAATCGTTGCTGGAGGATCTGCGGTTGCAGGCCAACCAATCGCAGCCAACGCCGATCGTCCACATCGACGGACGGGTGAAGGTGCCCGGCGATTACCCGCTAGAGCCGGGCATGCACGTAAGTGATCTTATCCGTGCGGGCGGTGGTCTGGAATCTTCGGCTTACAGCGGCCGTGCCGAGTTGTCGCGCTATACGATCGTGAACGGTGATCAGCGTCGCACGCAGATTCTGGCAATCGATCTGAATGCTGTGCGCAGTGGAGATGCCACGGCAGATGTCGTGCTGCAGCCATTCGACCGCCTGTCGGTCAAAGAGGTATCCGGATGGACGGAGCAGGCTCAGGTGACGCTGCTGGGGGAAGTGCGTTTCCCAGGTACGTATGCCATCAAACAGGGCGAGACGATGCGTTCTGTGATCGAGCGCGCCGGTGGCCTCACTAACCTGGCTTTTCCGGAAGGCGCAGTCTTTACCCGTGTGGAGCTCAAGCGTCAGGAGCAGGAGCAGCTGGATCGCTACTCGCAGAGTATGCGGATTAGTATTGCCGAGACGGCCCTCATGGGCGCTCGGGCAGGATTGGGAGGTGCCCAGGCGGCGATCGGCATCGGGCAGACACTGCTAACCCAACTGCAATCGACAAAGGCGGTCGGCCGTCTTGTGATCAACCTCCAGGCTGCTATACGCGCGAAGCCGGGGTCGAGCGACGATGTCATTCTACGTGATGGCGACGAATTGATCGTGCCCAGGCTGCGGCAGGAGATCATGGTTCTCGGCGAGGTTCAGGATGCAACATCGCATCTATACCATCCGGGCATGACGCGGGACGACTATATAAATCAGAGCGGTGGGGTTACGCGCCAGGCGGACCGTAGGCATACTTACGTCGTGCGCGCAGATGGCAGCGTGGCCACCGGCAATCGCGATTGGTTTCAGGACGGGGACAATATCCGGATCCGGCCTGGCGACGCGATCGTCGTGCCGCTCAATACGCAAAAGTTGCCGCCGCTTACGCTGTGGCAGTCGGTGACCACGATTCTGTACAACATTGCGATTGCGGCAGCCGAGGCGAACGCGGTGTTCTAGTGAACGAGGAGCTTGAGCCTATATCGTTCAAAGTCGCGGCGTGACCGATCAGGCTGGCCGCCGCCGGGATCTACGCAGTTCGAGGGGATGGAAATGTCGTGACGACAAACGCCATCACCCTAACGAACGCGACAATCACTTTGGACAGACCACCAGCGCGCGGGCATTGGATAGGCGCGAGATGTTAAGCGGTGGCTGGCATCGTCTATTAATGGTTGCTAGATGTCACTAGGGCGTCAAATGTCAACGGGAGAGGAAAGGATGAATCTGCGCGACTTGGTGGCGCAGATGCTGCGCCGGCGCCTCCTGATTGCCGCAATGGTCGTATTCTTCGTCGCGCTTGCAGTGGCGGCTGCCGTGCTGCTGCCCAGGAATTACAAAGCCGCAGTCGTGTTGATGCCGGCTCCGGACTTGGCCAACGGTTCCGGTGATGATTCCCTGAGAGGTAGCGTTAGCGGTTTGATTGCCGCGGCGGGGCTGGGTGCGGGCGGCAATGACAGGTCGGCAGAATCGCTCGCGGTTCTGCAGTCCGAGGCGCTTACTCGCAATTTCATCGAAAGCAACAACCTGCTTCCGGTGCTCTACGCGGATCGTTGGGATGCCCAGACGAAGCGCTGGAAAGTATCTGACGCGAGAGATGTCCCGACGATATGGGAGGCGGATCAGTTCTTCCACAAGGATGTTTATTCGGTCACGCGCGATACGGTAACCGGGCTTGTCACGCTGACAGTGAAGTGGAAGGATCCGAAAATCGCAGCACAGTGGGCTAACGGTCTGGTCGCGCTGACCAACCAGTATCTGCGCGACAAGGCGATAGCACGGTCGGAACGGCATCTCGCTTATTTGAATGAGCAAGCAGCTCGGACAAGTGTCGTGGAAGTGAGGCAGGCTATCTTCGGCTTGCTGGAGGACGAACTCAAACAGATCATGGTTGCTCGAGGCTCCGACGAGTACGCGTTCAGAGTCATTGATCCTGCGACCGCACCCGAACTCCCCTCCAACCTGCCGCCTTGGCTGCTCGTGGTGATTGGTATACTCGCTGGCTTGATGCTGGGGATATTCGCGACGCTGGTGGAACTGGCCTGGAGCGGGCCGCCCTGAAGCGGCGCTAAGCTGGCGATGGGGTCGATCGCATTCGTAGTTCCCTACATACTGGTGGCGACTGCGCTGGCCGCCCTCGCTGCGCTGCGTGCCTGGGAAGTATTCGACGCCAAAGTCGATCTGCTGTTGGCAGTGTGTCTGGCTTTCGTGGCCGCAATCGTTGCGGGAGCCGTAGATCTCGGTACAGATACTCTCAGCTATCGTCAGTACTATTTGGGACAGCTGGCGGCCGGAGGACCCCAATTCAACTGGTGGGAACCGGGTTTCAGCACGCTTGCCTGGCTTTTCGCAATGCTCGGTGCTCCCTACGGTGCATTTGTGTTCGCCTGCGTGTTGGTGTCGCATCTGATAAAGCTCCATGTCTTCAACCGTCTGCTGTTCAACCGGTTGCTGGCGTTCTTCATTGTTTTTTGTCTGAGCGTCGGGGAACTCGGGTTCGTCCGTCAGTACTTGGCGGCATCATTGATTCTGCTGGCGTATTACCTGCTGTATCGAGGCAAGACCGGCAGCGCGATGCTGTCGATTCTACTCGCGGTCATGTTCCACAAGACTGCATTGATGGCGGGCGTAGTGGTCATGTTGGTTTTCTACGGTGTCAGGTCGTTCACGCCGCTGCTGATCTTTGCCATGTCCAGCGCGGCCATCCTGCTGATCGTGCCCGGAAGTCTGAAGCAAGAGATAGTCACCAGAGTGGAATTCCAGGTTGCCAGCTACGCGGTACAAGAGTTCGTTCAGGGATTGGGGTCCGATCGGATTTCGTTATTCAGGAACGTGGCCAAATTCGCTGCCTACCTCGCGTTCTCTTTCTGGATGGTGTTGCTGCCCGCTACACCTAAGGCTGAACGCGCGCAGCGAAGATCGGCAGGGGTTGTGATCGTGATGTCCCTGATGAGCGTTGCGCTCGTCGCAGTCGTTTCGCCGGTGTTCGCTCGAATGAGTACCTTCGTTTTTCCATTCCTTGCCCTGTGCGTCAGGGGTGAGCGATTTCGTCCTTATGCGTCGCAATTTGCGGGGCAGTATGCGGCCTCGCTGCTGCTGATCCTGAATCTTGCGGTTTCAATCTATTCCCTGGCTGGATATTTCTGAATCAAGGCAGTACCCCGATTGAGCCAATCGATGCCTAGCATTGCCGTCGTAACGGCGACTTGGAATGCGGCAGCCACTTTGCCCGCCTTGTTCGAGACACTCAAGGTGCAGTCTCTACAAAACTTTGAATGGGTCGTGGTCGACGGTGCATCGACGGACGGCTCGGTCGCGCTCCTCGATGTTTTTGCGCGGCAGTTTGACTGGGTGAAGTGGTCCTCAGATCCAGATTTCGGATTCTACGATGCCCTGAACAAGGGTTTGCGGCGCATTCGGGCACCTCTGTATGTGGTCGTCGGCGCGGACGACCGGCTCGCTCCTGACGCCCTTGCAAACTACGTGACGCTCGCGCAGTCCAGCGGTGCCGACGTGATTCTCGCGGACGTGAGCATTGAAGGACAGCGTCGAGGAGGATTCAAACCAGGACGAGGGTGGTTGGGGCATCCTGCAGTGTTTCGAGGATCTCACAGCGTTGGCATGGCGATTCGGACAGCGCTGCATCATAGATTCGGCGAGTATTCCTCCCGATTTCCACTGCTGGCTGACGGACTGCTTCTGAAGACTATGGTCCGGGCCAGAGACGTTCGATTCCTGCAGGCCGACTTCATCGCCGGAGATTTTTCCCGGCGGGGGATGACGGGCAGGCGAAAGGCACAGGTTCTCGCCGAGACGTGGCAGATACAGTTGCTGACAGAGCGCCATCCCGTCCTGCAGACTCTGTTGTTTTTAGGCAAGCTGATGCTAAGGATGCCCGCCGTGATCCACGAGGCACGCGCAAACAGATTTCGTACTTGAGATATAGTCAGTCTTCGCAGACGAGCCATTTGCCCAGAGAAATATCGTCCTGCCAGGCAGAGTCGAGCACAGTGACCTTGCAGAAGGTGGTCTTGCACTTGGCTACCCACCAATCGGTTGAATTATTGAAGTAGCTCTGCCAGGGAGTGATCCAGCCCTCGTCCTTCTGCGAACGCGAAACGGGGATCATGTGGAAGCTGCGTGTTTTGACTGTCCTCCTGCATTGCTGCAGGACGCCGTGAATGCCTTCCTCGGTAAAGTGCTCGAGAGAGCCGATCGAATAGGCGTAATCGAAGGACTTGGCGGGATACGGTAATGCGGTTGCATCGCAACAGGTTAGGCGTTCCTTGAGAAGGCCACGCTCCGTGGCTTTTGCAAGCAGGAAATCGGAGATGTCGCACCCATGAACCTCCAGCGTCTTGATGCCTTCCAGTATGGCCATCACCTTGCCGGTGCCGCATGCGACATCGAGGGCGGTGCCGCTGGCGTTTGTCATCAACAGCTGGATCTCGTTCCAGGCATTACCTTCCCCCCAGACCTCCAGCGCGGCTGCCATCTTTGGGTCCCAATAGAGTCCCAGGTCCTGGGCGGAAGTATGTCCAACCGCAGCTGATTTGCGCGCCAGAGACTTGCGAGCGCTTTTGATCCATCGCAACAGCAGAGGGGGAAGTAGATCTTTCACGATGGTCTTCATCTCGAGTCCTCGTTGCAATCAAACTCACGCGGCGCAAAGACGTCGTAAGTCCGATTCGTGCTGGCATCGTTCCCGGCGTCGGTTCGCGACGACGTACTTCGCTACCAACTGGTCGCCGAACCCGATTTCGGTTCTACTGCCGACGACGAAAGTCGTCGCCAGACAGGCAGTACTGACGGTCAAGGTCCGCAGATCAGCCGCGATGGGCATGAGGTTTATAAGTAGCGCTTCCACTGGTAGATAGGCGCTGCCGACTGAATCAGCCGACAAGATCTCACTGAATAGGCCTCGCATCTGCTCTTCCAGGTGCTCGCGCTTGCCCGTCCTATCCCGTGGGTGGGACTTTATCAGCAACACCGCTCCTGGATCCGGGTCCAGGGCTGCAATCCAATCCCGGTACGCAGCCAATTCGGCCTGCGGCGTCATCATGCCTTGTTCCGAAAAGTTGCTACCCATCAAAACCCACACGGGACGGCCCATACTTCGTGCTCGCAAATGATCCAAGGCGACTCCGTCGAGCAGCGGCCCAAGGTGGGTAAATAGATCCCGGAGCGGCGCAGCCTCCGTGCGGATGACTTGACCACCCGGGGGCATCCCGAAGGCGCCGGGCAGCAGCAGGTAGCTGGTATCCACTCGCGGTGTTAAAAACAGAGCAGAGCGCGACGACAAAAATCGACGCAGTACACCGGTAATCCGCGATCGAACCGCGGGCCTTCCGGCCATGAACCCGCGCGGCAAATACACCCCTACACTATCGCCGTAACAGATATGTATCGCCTCAGGAAAAGCATTAAATGCCAAAATATTGCAGGCCTGCCAGTCCCGGACGGCAAACACTTCGTCCACGTTGCCTATCCCGGTCGCCTGACGCAGCAGGGCGGCTATTTCAGCGGACGAGGACGCTCGCCGCGCCTTCCTTAGGACATGCGCCAAATCGGAGTCGTCGAGACGACTGATCGTCGAAAACGGGTGCAGCAGCGCGGCCATCTGCTCAATGACCCGGGTGAATGCCTGGGTCTGAGACTCCGCAACCGCCAGCCCGCAGATGAGCAAGTGATCGCGTGGCCGTCCGCGGCCGCCGTCAGGCCCGAGCGTTGCCTGATGTCTATGAAGTGCGGCTACAGCCGTCACCAACTGCGCTGTTCCCTGGCAGACAATTAAGCGATCCATTGCCCGTGCTCACCGATTAGGCAAAATCTTTGCGAGTATGCAGCGGAACTCAGATCTGAAGTCGAGAGCCATCCGACGCAGATACGAGAGCGGTGTCCACCTGTTCCCTTCGAGCAAATCTCTGCGCGCATATGCCCGGACGAGCGCGAGTTCGATATCGCGATCGGTGATGTATCCAGCCTTTCTCGCTTCGTCGAAATACCTGAACCACAGATCGCCATAAGGATGGCTGCGGAACTTCCATGGCTGGGTGTACAGATTCGTGTAGTGGATCAGCCGCGTATCGCTGTAACAGTGATCGAATTCATTCCAGCGTGGGTCGATCCGTCCGATCTTGAGCGGATGATGCGTCAGGAAGCGCGGGCGCATCTGGTGCAGATCGCTATAGTCGTACAAACCGGCAGAGATCTCGTCGAAATATTGGTCGACTGCGAAATGGCTGCGTGCACAATCGAACAACACAACGCTAAGTCCCCACTGTTCGTCGGTCTTGTTGCCATAGGCGGCAGGTTTGGCCAGAAGATCACAACCGTCCATCTCGGCATCGAAGAGCTCACCGATGTCTCCCACGGCAATCGTGTCGGAATCCATCGAGATCGCGCGCCCCACGTTGCCGCACAGTTGCGGGACGAGAAAGCGGTAGTTGCTGAACTCGGTAACGTTCTGATACTTGACTTTGAGTGATAAGGGTGCCGGCTCTGGGGGATGGCCGTCGCGCTCAACGGTGTTGTGCGTGCCATTGAACACTCGAATGTCGAGATCCCGTTTCGAATTGCGCCTTAGCGAGTACATCAGCACCTTGCACTCAATGCGACTGGCTTCGCCGGAGCTGATAAAAATCGTGATGGGAATTGTTGAGGCGGCGGTCATACCAGGGGAGTATTCGGTAGGCTCGCCTTCGGCGAATTACGCATGCGCCCCCAGATCCGCGACAGTCTGCCGCGGACACGCGCTGGCAGACTGACGATCTGTCCGCGGGTCAACTGCAAGGCCCGCAGTCGCTCGGTTCGACGCAAATAAGCGAGCATATGAGCGCCAGCATGGGGGTCTTTTGTCAAGCTTGCTGCGCAGGATTTCCCTGACAGGAGTGCCCAAATTTCCGGGCTGGTGTACGCGACGCATTGCTGCAGGCGGTCGACCATGAGGTTGGCGCGCGCTGCCAGCAAGCGCAGCCCCTGCAGCGAAAAATTGAAGCGGTGGGCAATATGGACGAATAGACGCAGATCGCCGGCCGGAAATGGAAACCCACTTATACGGCTTACATCTGGAACGATGATGAGTACTTTTCCATCGGACGCCAGTAGCTTGCGCAAGTCGAGCAGCAGGCTCAATGGTTCACGTACGTGTTCGAATACGTGGTGCATGTACACGAGCGAAGGTGAGGGCAGGTGTTGGAGCGTTTCGACCGGTGCTCCCCAGTGTAGGGGTAGACCGCGGCTGCAGCCAAAGTCGATCAGCTCGCGACTGTAGTCGCAGCCGCTGACCCGGTAGCCCGCAGTGCGCAGCACGTCGAGTGCGCCACCTGCTCCACAACCAATCTCGAACACGAAGGACCCGGGCGGCAGGCAGTGCTTTACGGAGTCCAGAATGCGCTCGCCGTAGGCCTGCTGCTTGGCAAAGTAGGCAAGCTGGTCCGTGGAACGCGCATACATCTGCTGGTAGTGGTGCGTGTAGAAATCAGCCAGACTTGCATCATCCAAGTACGGATCGATGCGCAGCGTGCCGCAGACGGAGCACAACACCGTGTCTAATGGCAGCCCGTAACGATCAATGTGGGACAGGAGGATATCAGCCCCTGCGCTTCCGCAAGGGCAAGGATCGGCGAGCATTCGATAGCTTCCGTCGGTGAGCTTGCCGGAGACTGTGGCAGTTAGCGCGCGCTGCTCCGGGCTGAGTCGGATTGCTGGTCCGGCATACCGATCAAAGCGCGGGGATAATAGGGCGAGTGTTGGATCCAGGGGACTCACGGCGAATCCCGAACGAATATTTGGTTGCGGGCCCAGAGAGAGCCATCACGGTACTCGCGCGCATGCATCGATATGGGGCGCAAACCGAGGGCCGCGAGCCAGGCATTGGCTGGAGGCTCGACACCGTCATGTCCGGAAATCTCCAACAGCAATGAGCGGAACACAGGGTGGGCCAGAACTTTTTGCGCGCCTTGCAAAATTCGGTCTTCAAGGCCATCGACATCGATTTTTATGTGTTGGGGGATGGGGAAGCCATGCTGGAAACACAACGCATCGAGCGTCGACGCAAATATTCCCTGCGTGCCACTGCACTCTCGGCGATACATGGGATTCTTCTCCCCCAAATTGTGCTGCGAATCGCCGGGATTGGTGCTGGTAACGTACAGGAGATCGAAGTGCTCGCGCTCGGCGATCGCCAGGCAATAAGGAGTCACATTGGTGAGGCCGTTGAGCAGGCAATTGGTCGCGAGGCCGGCATAATTCTGCCCCTCGGGCTCGAAGCTGTAGACCCGTACGCCGCGCTTGCCGGCGTATAGGGAGTACAGACCAATATTGGCGCCGACGTCGAATAGCACGTCGCCACTCGTGAAGCCGTCAATCCAGTCGAGCGTTTCTGGTTCCTTGGATTCGTAGGTACGGCAACGCCACAGTTCAAGCGCCGATCGCGCGCCGATACTAATGCGCTGATTGCGAACCTTGCAGGTCCTGCGAAAAGGTCCGAGCGCCTTTAGGCGTAGATATTGCGGCCAGGAAATTCCATGGGGAGCATGCAGCATCAGACGGCCTCGATATTGACTGTCAGCGTCCGTCGCATGGCTGCGGCTGGTCCGCGCATCGGTTGTACTCCGTGGAGGGAGTTAAATGTCTTAATGAAAATGGCGCACTGGTTTGGCTCATACGGTATCGTTCCAATCGTCTCAGTCTGGTCGAAGCGCAGATAACGATTCAGGAAGTTGAAGTTGTCACTCGGATCCAGCGGGCGCATTCGATCGGTTCCCCCACCCCAGGTCTGATTCCACTCGCCGGGACGGACAATGCTCATCACGAGTGTGATTAGTTTCTGCGGCGAATCGGTGTGAGGAAGTATGTGACCGCCTGCGGCACTCATCATGGAGAACTCAAAGCGCGCTTTCAGGCCGCTGGATCTGCGCCCCAACAGCTTATTCAATAGCCGCTGTGGACCGTTGCTGCGAGTTGCCGCAGTCAAGCCGAGCGCGATCTTATGTCGGGCTAATTCATCGAGCACTTGCGCGATGAACGCTGGGCTCTTGACCTGTTCATAGAGATAACGCCAGTCCGTGTTGGCATGCAAAAATTTGTGGTATTGGCGAGAGTTATTCAGCTCCGACAATGACCACTTGTCGCCATGCAACTGCATGAAGCGAAAGATTTTTACCGGCGGAAAGCTGTCAACGAAACGCTCATACAGGGTGGGTTCAAAGACATTGCGAACCAGCCCGATTGGGAAGGGTTCGTATTCGAAATGGGCTTGCCGCAGATCCATGAAAGATATCGCAGTACGATTCCATTGGTCGGAGGCGGCTGAGTTCTTCGTCCGAGTCATTTCGTCAAGCACGTGCCTGCTCCCAGACATGTTCAACAAGCACCTGGCCATAGGCTGGATTCAATACCAGCCCCGCCGCGAAATCTTGCGAAGGAGTGACTTCGAATTCCAGGGCGCGCTCGAGTTTATCCGCGTTCACGCCGCCGATGAGAACCGCCGCGGTCAGCCAGTAGGTATCGGCGACCAGGGGGAGACCAGCGGCAACACGGCAGCGGAAGGTCTGCTGTTCAGCGGTGATGCGGAAGTCGCTCTGAGTCCACTCTGTGTACAGCGGGACCATGCGGTTGTCACGCCTGTCGCAGACAATAAGAATGAGATCGGCTTTCTTGCCAATCGCGTCGGGCTCCGCTGACACAGTGACGACGAACTCGAATGCTTGCATTGACCCTACACGCAGGCTGCGGTCGCCGTTGCTGTCTTCAAGAGCGATCGACTGCAATCTGGCGCGCCGAGTGCCACTTCGGTCACGCCGTTCGCCCAGATCGATGTTCTGCCGCCAGCTCTTTGTATAGGCTTCGATGATATGGTGGGTATCTCCCGTAGCCACAATCTTGCCGCCCGAGAGAAGTACGGCGCGATTGCAGAGCGTTTGCACCGCGGCCATGTTATGGCTTACGAATAGCAGCGTACGCCCTTGCTCGCTGATGTCGCCCATCTTGCCGAGACATTTGCGCTGGAAAGCCGCGTCGCCGACAGCCAGCACCTCATCGACAATTAGAATATCAGTTTCAAGATGCGCAGCCACTGAGAACGCGAGACGCGTGTACATGCCGCTGGAGAAGCGCTTGACCGGAGTGTCCAAAAATTTTTCCACGTCCGCGAAGGAGACAATTTCATCAAATTTCCGATCGATCTCCTGTCGTCCCATGCCTAGAATGGCGCCGTTCAGGTAAATGTTTTCGCGCCCAGTCAGTTCGGGATGAAAGCCCGTCCCCACTTCGAGCAAGCTTGCCAGACGCCCCCGCAGTGCGGCGCGCCCGCTGGTAGGTTCCACGACGCGGCTCAACAGTTTGAGCATCGTCGACTTGCCTGCCCCGTTTCTCCCAATGATCGCCAGCCGCTCGCCTTGCTCGATCTGCAGGTCGACGTCCTTCAACGCCCAGAAATCCTCATCCGCGGGGCGCGTTGACGGGATTTTTCGAGTCAGCAGTCGTTTCGTCGCGTACCCGATGTCCAGGGCGCCTTCCACGATGGAATCGCGAAGTGACCGGTAGCGCGCCTTATGCTTGTGCGCCAGCCGGTAACGCTTGCCCAGACCTTCCATCTTGATTGCAAACGCCATAGTTCAGATATTGTCTGCGAAAGATCGCTCGGTGGCCCGAAAATAAAGCAGCCCGGAGATGAGCAGCGCCAACGCCACGCCGAGAGACAACCCAACGCCCGGCCACCATGGAGTGAACCCATGGCCCAGAACGGTCCAGCGAAAGGTATCGATGAGGCCAGCCATCGGATTGAGATAGTAAAAAGTGCGCCAACGCTCCGGTACCAGGCTGGTACTGTACGCGACGGGTGACGCGTAGATGCCCACCTGGACCAGGAAGGGTACAACGTAGCGGAAATCACGATACTTGACGTTCAGGGCCGCCAACATCAAGCCGGGTCCAAGGGATACCAGTACTGCGAAGGCGAGTACCACCGGTAGCGCGAGCAGGTGCCAGTCCGGGAGGTATCGATAGAAGGCGAAAATGCCGGCGAGTATGAGCAGCGAGATTGCGAAGTCGACTACGCATACGGCCAATGCGCTCACCGGGATCACCAGGCGAGGGAAGTAAATCTTGGTGACGATCTTCTCGTTCTCTACGACGCTGTTGGCCGCATCGGAGAGGCCCGCGGCAAAGAACTGCCAGGGCAGCAGACCGCTCAGCACCAGCAGTGCATAGGGTGCCGTTCCTACCGATGGCAGACGCGCTATCCTGCTGAAGACGAGTGTCAAGATGATGAGAGTGAGTAGGGGGCGCAACAGGGCCCATGAAGCCCCAATGGCCGTCTGTTTAAAGCGAACTTTGATATCCCGCCACGAAAGGATGAACAACAGATCGCGGTAACGCCAGGCTTCGCGCGCGTATTGACGCGGCGACCCACCAGCTTCTATGACTAGCACGCGATCCGAAGCGTCAGACGGGTTCATGATCAATCGCCTTATTTGCGATTTCATCGTATGCCTTACCAAACCGTCGAACGCGCTCGGGAAGCTCCAATGCAGCCTGCTGCCGGGCCTTCGCCGCCTCGGCGGGATCGTGGGTGCGCAGCGTTGCCAATATCGCCTCCGCCAACTCTTCGGGCGAATCGGCCTTGAAATAGTGGCCAAGCGGGGGCGCCTGCTCAACGTGGACGGAAATGTCGGAGAGGATGATTGGTAAACCGAGGGATTTCGATTCCTCAACCGTTGTGCTCCATCCCTCGAAATACGAGGGATTGATCAAGGCGATCGCATTAAGCATCAGCGACTGAAGTTCCGGAAGCGTCACCACGCCAAGCACTCGGAAGTTGTCCTCGACCCCGAGAACCTTGACTCGGGCCATCAGTCGTCCGAAGTGCTCAGGGTTCCTGTAATCCGCCGGTCTGCCGGTTGCCAGCACCAATGCGTCGATGCCTCGTTTCTTCAGAATTCCGAGAGCCTCGACGACGACGGCGTGATTTTTATGCGCCCAAAATTGGTTGGGAAGATGAAAGAAAGGGCGGTCGATTCCGAAACGACTGCGCAGTTGCTCGCATGACATCGTGGCGCCAGTACTCTCGAAATAGGAGACAAAGTGGAGTACACACGCCTTGTCGGCGGCGTGAGGTGCAAATGAGACAAAATCGCTCCGCACGTCGTTACTGCTGAGGATGATGCAACGGCTACCCTCGGCGAGGCGGAGGTAGTGCCTGTCGCGCGCTACCCGTTCGCTCCGCGAAAAAAACTGGGGCATGCGGACATGTTGGAAATCAGGAATCCAACCGATGGAAGCTACGGCACTGCGTGCACCAACCGTCAACGAGTGGGACAGGGCATCGATGCGATGTTTCCGTAAAAGCCACTCCATGGTTACATCACGATCTATGAGGCGACAGGATGCTTCGCCGAGCAAGCGTGCAGGATGCCTGCGGCTGGCCATCGGCGTACGGATCACCTCGACCGGAGGGAAGCCGGAGAGGAAAGTACTTGCCAGAACAGAATGTGCTACCAGCACTGGCTCAACATGACGCTCTGGATTGGACAGTATCGCCCGGAGAAGATTGCGCAAGTAGCTGAGGCCGCCGAGCCAGTCATTCTGGTTGGCTTGTAGAATAAAGGCGATTCGCTTCAAGGTGTTACCACTGACTCTGTTAGCCTCAACGAGCCGCAGCGAGTCTAGCAGGCGGCTCGGGTGGAAATACGGTTGTAACAACTACTGTCGAGTTCCAAGCGCCAGCAACGCCAGCGTTCGATGCGGCGAAAAAATGCTTAAGCGAACAAGCCGCGGGAACGAACCTCAATCGTCGTATGTGACTCCTCAGCCCACGAGGGACCGCGCCGTCTTCTGTTCGGCGAAGATTCGACGTACGGTATCTCCATCGAAAGCACGTGCGGCATGGCCGATGAGTCGTTTGAGCCTGGTCACGTCGGGACACAAATAGGGCCGATCGTTCGGGCGCTGTCGCTCTGGTACGGACATGAAAGTCACGGCTGCCCCCGAATTGCGTCCAAGCAGCTCAAGCACGCTGCCAATCTCCTGCACGTAACCGGAACCGATATTCACGATTTCGACGCCCTGGGCACCCAGGGTCAGCTCAACGATGGCTTCTGCGATGCCGTCAACATCCACGAAATCGCGTTTCGGCCATAGATTGCCAACTTCGATCACTTCCTTGCCCTCGGCAATCTGCCGTACAACCTCTGGAATCAAATGCGGGTTGGTTTCTCGTGGGCCGGCCGCGTTGAAGATGCGGCCGATCACCGCCGCATCACCGGCTCGGTGCGTGGAAAAATAGCGAATGCAAATCTGCTCGGCGAGATATTTCGTGTGGCCGTACACGTAGATCGGTGCGACCATGTCTACTTCGCGATGCGGCGCGAATGTAGGCGGATATACGTCGCCGGTAGATGCGAAAAAGAAGTTGCCGACGCCCCAGCGACGGCAAATCTCCACAATGTTGAGTGTAGCGCTCACATTGAGCTCGTAAGCTTCAAATGGATGCTGCTCGCAATAGGGTATGTAGTGATGGGCGGCGAGGTGAATAACCGCCTCAGGGCGAACGGATTCAAAAATTCCCTGGGTCCCCGCTAAATCCAGGATATCCTGGCAATACAGTGACGGCCCGTGTCGTACATTTACCCAATGGTTTCGGCCGCGACTCATATTGTCGACGATGTGCACGTCATGGTTTTTGGCAAGCAGGTGATTGACGACCGCCGAACCAATAAATCCACAGCCGCCGGTTACTAGAACCTTCATCTTGCAAGTGTCTCCTTCGACCTTGAGCAGGGAGGCGTCAAGTCCCGCCGTCAGGACCTTGCCAATTGTCCGGCAAGCAATGCTTGCCAGCGAGGGGAAAACAGGTCTCCGGCTTCTCCGAGGCGCACCTGCGAATTGGTGGAGACATCAACAACGGGAAGGTTGGCCACGACGGCCGTGCGCTTGCCTGGCGCTGTAAATGTCAGTTTGCCATTCGTTGCGCGGCTCTCTCGGAACCGGGATGGACGATCCTGAGGAGCCTCGATCCGCCTCAATATCTCATCCGCTCTGTCGTTGCGGACGAAGAAAGCGTTGCTGCCCATTCTGTTCGTACCGACCAGCATATAGCCGCGCTTCGCTGCGAGCTGTCGAGCGGCGCGAATGGATAGTCCGTAATAGAGATTGCTGTGGTGTGCCCGGGAGCGCATGAAATCCGGCGTGTAGGGAACAGTGAGTGGGCGGAGGTCCCCGAAAGCAGAGTTATATTCCACGATGATGATCTGGGGGCTGATACAGTCGATCGCTTCCCAAACCCAGTAGTCGACACCATCGATGTCGACGCTGAGGATGCCGATTTCGCCGTCAAAGCCTGCGTCGCAGATGATCGAATTGATGTTGTCGCGTGTTATGAACGACGCGATCGCTGTCAGGTCGTGACGCCAGCTGATTCGGTCCCGGCGGATGAAATCGACGTGGTCCTGGCTGCCGTCAATGACGAGCCCGCGCCAATTGCGATGCTGCAGCAGGAAGCGCGTGTTTGACTCACGATAATCCTCGACGCCGAACTCGATGAAGGTCTCTGGGATATCTTCTAGCTGGTGTACCAGCCACTCAATAATCCCGTCCTCTCCCCATTGCGACGATACACGGAATTCCGTCTCGCAGAGATCGCGTAGACTTTCCAGAGTTTGCACCTGCCGGGCCGCTGTTTCGCCGACAAGAAAAGCGATGTTGTCCAGTTGAGCCTGTGGCGTAAATACGCGGCGCAGGGAACTCAAAATCTTGCGCTTTATCGTTTCGGTGACGCTCATGCTGTCGGTCGGAAATCCGGTGTGTGGGCTGGCTGCATCAATCGGTCACGCAACGCGCAGGGACCCTGCCGAGCCGGACGGGGAGTGCGCTCTTGGTAGCTTGCCATGCAATCGCCAATTGCTTCCAGTAGTGAGCGCATTGCCGCGAGGCCCGTTGCACGGCCGTCATCGCGATGTCGTCAACGCCTCATGAGTCGATGGCGGTGTTGATAAGCAGGGTGGCTGCAACGCGTTCAATCCGTCGTCCAGTATCGTCCCCCACAGTGCTCCCGAGCGATGCATATATGTCGATTTGCCCCGGCGTCTGATCGATCTCGTCCGATCAGACGATCTGGGCCGCCCTCTCTTGGCAGGCTATTTTATACTTTAAAGTACGCCAATAAGTTACTATTTAAGTTGTGAAAATCCTTGTCTCATGCAGTCCGCTTGTGCAGTGTTTCAGATACAGCGACGTTCATTCTACGGATTGGCAAAGAGAACCTCTCGAGCGCTCGGCGCCCAAGCGATTAACGCGGAGAAAAATCTGATGCCTCGATAACGCCCCTGTGGCCATATGCAGCTGTCAACTTTCGTCGCGATCGCTACCATAAAGAAGCCTATAGAATAGATTGCAAGGAAGGAGAGATTGCTGTGGAGGATGCTTCACCGGGCCGGTTTGCAATCATTATTCCGACCTTGAACGCCGGGTCTAGGTGGATGGCGGCACTTTCGGCTATCACGGATCAGGCGGCGGTGCCGCATCGCAAAGTGGTTATTGATTCGGGATCGACGGATGAGACCGTTACCTTAGCGAGGAAATTTGGATTTGAGGTTAAGGAAATCTGCAAATCCGAATTCAATCACGGAGGAACGAGACAGCTTGCCGTCGAGTTGGTTGCTGGTTGCGACCTTGTCGTGTTCCTTACGCAAGACGCTATCCTGGCCGATAGGGACGCCTTGGGATCTCTTATCGCTTGTTTCCGTGATCCGTCCATCGCTGTAGCGTACGGGCGGCAATTGCCGCACGTGCATGCGATGCCGATGGAAGCACATGCTCGATTGTTCAGCTACGGAGACAAGAGTCAGCGAAAGGAAAGGGCGGCAATGACCATGCTCGGAGCAAAATCTTTTTTTTGCTCGAACTCCTTTGCCGCCTATCGAAGGGAGATATTGCTTGAGCTTGGTGGGTTCTCTCGGGAACTGATCTTGGGGGAGGACGCTGAATTTGCTGCCAGAGCTGTTCTGGCGGGGTACAGCAATTTTTACTGCGCGGAGGCGCGCGCCTATCATTCCCACGCTTACACCACAGCTGAAGTTTTGAGGCGATATTTCGACACGGGCGTCTTTCACGCACGTACTCCTTGGTTGCAGGAGAAGTTCGGTTCCTATCGAGGTGAGGGACTGAATTTCGTGAAGTCTGAATTGTGTTATCTGTCGGTGCACGCCCCGTTGCAGATTCCCCGATCATTTGCTCACACCCTTGCCAAGATCATTGGATATCGGCTGGGCCGCATAGAGAGGATCTTGCCCCTGCAGATCAAGCGAAGGCTCTCGATGGCGCCCCGCTATTGGCAGCCACGAAAGCATCTGGAGAAAAACCTCGAAGATACCCACTAGGGCCTGTTAACACTCTCGCACAGCCTCGATGAGGAGCGCGAAGTAGATAAAAGCGATGAATACGAGATCGAGTTTATCGAAGCGACTGAAGATGCGCCGGAAGCCCTTGAGTCGGCGGAACAGCCGTTCGATCTC